>DATMQZ010000013.1:0-51706 GCA_035566575.1 Edaphobacter sp. | reverse complement strand
CTAGTCCATCGAAAATTTTTCACCCAGATACACTCGCCGCACCTCCGGATCGCGCCCCAGATCCCCAGGCGTCCCCGCCCGGAAGATCTTTCCTTCATTGATGATGTAGGCCCGGTCCGTCACCGAAAGCGTCTCGCGCACGTTGTGGTCGGTAATCAATACGCCAATTCCGCTTTTCTTCAAATCGAAGATGATCTCCTGAAGATCCAGCACCGCAATCGGATCGATACCCGAAAAAGGTTCGTCCAGCAAAATAAATGCCGGATCGATCGCCAGGCAGCGCGCAATCTCCACCCTCCGTCGCTCGCCGCCGCTCAGCGCATATCCCCGTGTGTGCCGCACATGCCCCAGGTTCAGTTGTTCAATCAGCTTCTCCGTACGTATTCGTCGACTCTCCCAGCTCAGCTCCTGCGTCTCCAACACGGCCAGAATATTGTCCTGCACTGTCAGCTTGCGGAACACGGAAGGCTCCTGCGGCAGATAGCTGATCCCATAGTTCCGCGCACGTAGATACATCGGCAATCGGCTGATGTCATGTCCGTCTGCAAGGACTCGTCCTTCGTCAGGCCGCACCAGTCCCACGATCATGTAGAAGCTCGTCGTCTTGCCCGCACCATTCGGTCCCAGAAGGCCCACCACCTCGCCCTGTTCAATCTCCAGGTTCACACCTCGCACCACCTGCCGGCCGCCGTACGACTTGGCAATCTCCTCCGTCGACAATGTCTTCATCAGTTCTTTTTCACCCGCGTCTCTGTGCGCACCCGTTGTCCCGCGCCAGCGTTCTCTCCATTAGAAATCACAACGCTCTCATCCCCCGAATGGAACTGTAAGGACGCGCCCGTCACCATGCCTTGCGCTTCGTCCATAATCTTCGGGGGTGACGCTGCCGTTCCTGTCAAAACAAACAAACTATCGCTGGCCGTATAGATCAACTGTTCCCCTGTTGCCCGCCGTCCTGGCTGCTCCATCTCCACCTGCCCTGTCACCACAATGCGCTCTACACTGCCGCCCATGAATCCTCCCGGCAGCCCTGCGGTGCCTGTCGCGGCAGCAGGCTTATTCCCTCCACTTGCGGCCTGCAGATACGCAACAGCATCCTGCCCACGCATCTTGCCAGATGCATTCTCTACCGCAACGCCACCGCTAAATTCAGCCTGCCGCGTCTCGTCCGAATACACCAGCTCCCGACTAACGACGCGCACAGCCCCCTCCTTTCTCAGATCAACTCTCTGCTCAGATCTCGGATCAGCCTTACCCGTCCCACTCTTCCCCGAGCCGTGGCCCACCAACACCGTATGAACCGCCATCGGCGAACCCTGCCCCTCGCCATGCGCCGTCAACCGCCGCCGTCTCTGCTCAAACTGCAGCACCGGAGCCTCAACCTGCGACCCACCTTGCCAAAGTCGCGCCTGCTTTCCTGCTCCTCCATAAAAGATCGCCTGATCCGTCGCCCGTTTCAGCTCCGCCCGCGACGCCAGAACATGCACCACATCACCCTGCGCACCTTTAGTCTGCATGTAGCTCGCCTTCACCGATCCCTCAGCCACCCCATCGCCCGATCCCTGCTCCATCGCCACCTTATCCGCCCACAGCACACTCCCGGAATCATCCTTTACCTGAACGCCCCCAGTCAGCGTCATCCATTTTGTCGAACCGTCATACGCAGCCTTCTGCGCCGTAGCCCGCTGCTCCGTCGGTGCATTGGCATCGCCTGGCTTACGAACCGGTTTATGCATCATCACGACATTGCCCTGCTGCTCTGCAGTCGCGATCTCCTCGGTTCTCCCTGCCGCCGCAGTCTTGAAGCGAAAATCCATCGTATCGCCCGAACTCGTATCCTCAACCCCCGTGTCGCTCATGCGCCGCAAGGCCGTATGTCCCACTCCATGCCCATCTGCAATCCGAGTGACGCCCTCTACCTGCATAAAATCTGCCGTCAAAACATCCCCGGCAAGCGCGCTGCTCACAGGCCCCCCCTTATCTCTGGCAGCATCCACCATCTTTAGCCTGGCGTTTCCACTAGCCTTCGCATCGCGCAACTGCGTCTTCCCCGCACTATCCGCGCCTAGCGCAAGCTCCACCTTATCTCCGCCCAGCTCACGCTCACTCCAGGGATCGCGCGCCGCAGTTGAAGCCCTCACCCTCTCATTGAAGTGCACCGCTCCCGTCAAAACCACCTGCTCCGGCCGACCCTTCTTATCAAACGCAGTCCGCCCTTCAGCCGATACCCCTTGAACCTGCCGCAACGACTCGTCCATCACATACCGAACGCCATCATAGAGCCGTGCCGTTTGAGGCCGCCCATCGGCATTCATCAAAACATTCGCCCGCTGCGCCACGATCCTTCCACCGCCCTGCTCCAGCGTCACATCTCCATCGGCATCCAGACTCTCAACCCCGCCATCGCTCCGCATATGCACTACCGCCCTCTGGGCAGCTGCGGTCTGCGTCACACCCGACTTCCCGTCGCCCACCGACACATACTTCGCCTGCGCCAGCGTCACCCGATTGTTCGTCCGGTCCATCTCCGCACGCGACGCCGTCAAAACCATCGGCCGCCCATCGTGCAGCCCATTCACCTTCACCGCCGAGTGCAGCACCAGTATCCCCGTATCCGAGCTATAGTCAGCGCCCCTGGCAAAGCCATTCATCCCCTTGAACTCAAACTCGACATCCTGGTCTGTCGCCGCCACTCCCAGCTCGCGCATAAAAACCAGCCCGCTCGTCCTCACATGGATCAGCCGGCTATCTTCGCTTCCCTGCTCGACCGCACCCTCGCCATGCAGATCTTTCCCAGCGGCATAGTCCGCCTTCCCATGAGCATCCGTCGCCATCGGCGCCTGCAGATCGATATGCACCTCGCCAGCCGCGCGAATCACTCCCGCCTTCTGGTCATACTCAAACTCTTTGCCATAGATCCGGTCCGCACGGTCCTGCTTCCGTCCATAGAGAACAATCCCCACATCATGCAGCGTCACGATACCGTCCTTGCGCTGCACCGCCTTCGCCGCATGGATCGTAAATATGGTCCTGCCCTTGACCGTCTGCGAATACGTAAACGCATTCGTCTCCTGGCTGATATCAATCCCCAGCCTGGCTGGCAGGTCTTTGATAAACCGGTGCGCCCGATAGTGGGCATATCCCAGAAAACCAACAACCACCATCACAAGCAGGCCCGCGCCCACCAGCAGCCAAATCCGCAATCTCTCAATAGAAACGATCTTGCCCATCCACATCTATCTTCTCACCACTGCATGCTTTCTACTCCCTACCCCTCTTCCCTCTTCCCTCGAAACGACTAGACTATCCCCATGGCCGATCAGCTCTACCTAAGTCTCTGGTTCCCCAACTTCCGCCTTGAATCCCTTCCCGACGCTCTCGTCTCGGTCATGCGTCAATTCGCCCTTGTCAGTGGAGGCCCGGAAGCCAAACGCGTCGCCGCAGCCACTGTCTATCCCATCAGTTTCAACGAAGCCCCCACCTACCAGCGCATCTACGTCAACGACGACCGCTCCGAAGACACCTCCGGCTCCATCATCGAGAACGCCGTAGCCGAAGCCACCGAGCAACTCCACGACGACATGGCCTACGAATTCGAGATGAAGTGGAACTTATGGTCCCCGGAAGTCGATCCCAACCGCATCCCCAACCCTGACCTCGACCCCGATATCGACCAGGACGACAACTACGCCGCCCTCGACACCCTCTGGAAGCCGCAGCCCGCGACCGTCCGCTTCCTCGGCCTTGGCCCTCAATTCGATGACGCCAGCTTCGAACAAAACGGTCACATTCGCATCGACTTCGGCCTCGACACCCCATGGCTGGCCGAAACCCTCGATGACGAAGAACTCGACGAAGACGCCGCAAAACACATCCAGCAGAACGTAGAAAAGCTCCTCGCCTTCACCCTCTCGGTCGAAAAGAACTGCGGCATCTCCAGCCGCCTCCTTTGGACCGAATCCGGCGAACCCCTCGCCCAAAAACTAATCGACCGCCTCCAGCGCCTCAACTAAATAGCAACTGCCAAATCGGCCTTGGTCGTTAGCGGCAGACTCGGCCAGAACCACGCAGGTTAAAACCTGTGCGTCCTTCCCATTGGCGTTAGCTCTGCGAGGATGAGCGACCTTTACGGAAAACATACGGAGTCTGTGGTCTGCTTGTTCTGAAAGGCAAAAAGATGCGCTCATCTAATCGATTTTTTCACTGTATCGTTCCCGTTGTGCTGTCGCTACAGTTTGCCGCTGCCTCCGCCGGGGCACAAGTGGCACCCTCTTCGCAAAATGGTGAAGTAGAAGAGTTGCGCCAGACGGTACGAGATCTGGCGCTGCGGGTGGCAGCACTCGAGAAGCAGTTGCAGAACCAGCAAACCGCGGCGGTGGCCCCCCCGCCTCTGACTGCACCTATAGACGCAGCAGGAGAGCCGACGGCTTCTTCCAGTTCTCTTTCCAGGCCTCTAAGCAATGTAGTGGCGGAGGTAAATGCCGCGCCAACCCCAGCGCTAACAGCCGGCGTCTCACCACTGCCCGCCACAGAGCCCGGCGCACATCCTGCTCTGGGAGATGCGCTCCCCGCGCAGCTGCCAGGTGGAGCGACGCTGAACTACTTCGTCGACGGCTATTACGGGTACGACTTCAATCATCCCATCGGGCGCGTCCAGTACCTTCGTGCTTACGATGTGCTCAGCAATGCTTTCAGTCTGAATCAAGCGGGGGTTGTGCTGGCGCTTGATCCTAATGTCGCAGAAGGGCGGCGTTACGGCGTTCGGCTGGATCTTCAGTTCGGGCAGGCCACAGAAACGTTGCAGGGAAATCCTGCGAATGAGCCTCGGCCGGAGATCTACAGGAATATCTTTCAGGCGTATGGGACGTATGTGTTTCCCGTGGGCCGTGGCCTGAATGTCGACTTCGGGAAGTGGGCGAGCTCGATTGGAATTGAAGGCAACTACACGAAGGACCAGATGAATTACACGCGATCGTTCTGGTTCAATTATCTGCCGTTCTATCACATGGGGGTTCGGGCTAACTACAAGATCAACGATAAGGTGTCGGCGAACTACTGGATTGTGAATGGAACGCAGCAGTCGGAGCCTACGAACTCGTTCAAGGATGAGTTGTTCGGGCTGGCGTTGCAGCCGACGAAGAATATTTCGTGGACGGTGAACTATTACCTCGGACAGGATAATCCGGATGTAACGCAGGTGCAGGGCTGCAGTACTCCGGTGCAGCCGGGGCTGTGTCTGGCTCCGATCACTCCGGCGCCAGATGGCAAACTGCACATCTTCGATACTTATGCGACGTGGAATGTAACGCCAAAGGTGACGCTGGCGCTCGATGGTGACTATGTGGTTTCGAGGACGTGGGCGCAGGCCGGACCTGGAATGTCCTCGGCTCCAAAGCATGTAATCGGCGGAGCGGGTTATGCGCGGTATCAGTGGACCCCGCGCATGGCTGTGGCCGGACGGGCGGAGTATCTTTCGGATCGGGGTGGCCTCTTCAGCGGGACGACTCAGGCGCTGAAGGAGTTTACGGGGACCTATGAATTCAAAGTGGCGGATGGACTCTTGTCACGTCTGGAGTATCGGCGTGACTGGAGCAATGTGCCCTTCTTCTTAACGAACAGACCGGGAGTCCTTTCGGCGAACCAGGACACACTCACAGTAGGACTGGTGTGGTGGTATGGCGGTAGGCAAGGAGCCTGGTAGATCGGACCGACCATAATTGTCCAGCGTAACGGGAAAATTCATCGAGATGAATTAGTTTGTTCAGAGGAGACATCTATGCCGCTTACAACCGATGAGAAGATTCTTGCTCTGAGTGAGGAACTGCTGAAGCTGTTTGAAGCAATGTTTGGGCCGCATCCCGGATTCCGGCCGGTGCATGCCAAAGGCGTTTTGTTGACGGGGACGTTTACCCCTTCAAGCGAGGCAACGTGGCTGACGCGAGCCGCCCATGCGACTCGGCCATCTACGCCAGTGACAGTCAGGTTGTCGGACTTCACAGGCATACCGCTGATTCCGGACAACGATGAGAATGCGGATCCACGCGGCTTTGCTGTGCGGTTCCACCTTGCCGAGCATGTGCACACCGATATCGTCGCTCACTCCGCGAATGGATTCCCCGCAACGACAGGGCAGGAGTTCCTGGAATTTCTGCGAGGCGTTACGCAGCCTGACAAGGCAAAGGTGATGGAGTTTGTAGGCAGTCACCCAAAGGCGTTGGCATTTGTGCAATTGGTAGGGAAGTTTCCATCGAGCTTTGCGCGCGATAGCTACTTTGCATTGACTGCAATGAAGTTCACAAACAAAGATGGCGTCAGCCGGTTCGGGCGTTACACCTTCGTCCCCGAAGCAGGAGAAGAACATCTCGATGCTGAAGCGGCCAAAGCAAAGAGTGCAAGCTATCTCTTCGACGACCTTGCAGAAAGGATCGCGAAGGGGCCTATCAAGTTCAAACTCACGGTGCAGGTAGCCGAAGATGGCGATAACGTAAACGATGCCACCATACACTGGCCATCGGAGCGCAAAGTGGTTGAGTTAGGCACGCTAACGTTGACGGATCGTGTCGCCGATGATGCTCACGAACAGAAGACCATCATCTTCGATCCGATTCCGCGGCTCGACGGAATTGAGCCATCGGATGATCCGCTCCTGGAGTTGCGCGCTGCATCGTATTTGATCAGTGGACGCCGGCGGCGAGCCGCTCCCGAACAGTAATGATGAAAAAGGGCCGTCCAATCGAACGGCCCTTTTCATTGCTCATGATGGTCTGTGATTAGACGTGTACTTCCCAGCCCTTTTCGTACGTACGCCCCCAGAGCTTCATCGCTTCGGGATCATTTAAAACATGACCAGTCTTGGGATCAAGCGTGAGCTCATGCTTTGTAAAGTACGCAATGTTCGATAGCTGAAGCAGGGTCACGCTCACATTCGCTACAGGAATAGGCGAGTTCAGCTTATCGCCATGCCGAATACCGTTGATCAAATTGAGAAAGTGGGCGTCTGTCATGGAGTCGCGCCCGATCGTGTCGGTGCTGACAGTCTGCTTGCCGGTCTTGAATTCATCGGTCTTTTTTCCGTTCCAGTCATATAGCTCATAACCATCGCGGTCGATGAGAATGGAGCCCTTCGTTCCAAGGATGGAGGAGCCACGGTCGCGACCGTAGATCTTCATGCCTTGGCAGCAGCGCCCCTCCCAGTTGATCATCTTGCCGTCGTACTCAAAGTTAGTGTCGAGCGTATCGTAGAACTGCCAGTCATCCTTGAAGTTATAGCGTCCGCCGGCAGCAGTAACGCGATTGGGATATTCAACACCAAGCGCCCACCGGCAAACATCCACCTCGTGAGTTCCATTATTGAGAGACTCGCCAGTGCCATAGCGCGTGAGCCAATGCCAGTTGTAAGGATGGATGTTGTCCTTGTACTCACTGCGCGGCGCAGGCCCTTGCCATAGCTCCCAGTTGAGTGTCGCGGGAACCGCCGCCGGTTGCCCATAGCCCATCGACTTGCGCTTATTCACATACCAGGCCTTCGCATAGTAAGGATCCCCAATGAGACCGTCATGGATCTGCTGAATCACCTTGATCGTGTAATCAGAAGAACGCTGTTGATCTCCCACCTGCACCAGCTTGCCATATTTCTTCTGCGCTTCGACCAGCAGTTCCCCCTCGCGAGGATTATGGCTGGAGGGCTTTTCGACATAGACATGCTTACCCGCCTTGAGGCCAAGGATCGCCATCGGAGCGTGCCAGTGGTCCGGCAGCGCAATCGTGATAACGTCAACATCCTTGGCATCGAGAATCTTCCGGTAATCCCCTTCGGCCATCGGAGCGTAGCCCAGCTCTTTCTCAGCTTCAGTGGCGAATTTGGCGAGGACTGCCGAATCAACATCACAAATGTGCGAGACACGCGCGGAAGCAGCGTTGTTCTTAAGCGCTGAGAGATGAGCATAGCCGCGGCCGTTCAGTCCGAGGATGGCAAAGTTGAGCCGGTCGTTCGAGCCCATGATCTGAGCGTAGCTTTTGGCAGTGGAACTGATTGCAGCACTTGCGGCCGTTACGGCTAAGCCGTCAAGAAATGTGCGTCGAGAGATCATTGGTGCTCCTTCTTCATATGGCCCGATATGGCGGGAAATGAGGCGGTATCCCTTATACATCGGTTTTAGTTGCAAGTTCAAACCATAAACAATTGCCCATAGGATTGAAGAAGTTAGATCGTATGACCCGCCAGGAAAACAAACGCCGCATATCTCGAATCTGAGATATGCGGCTCGAACCTTCTCTTGCAACATCCGCCCTTTATCCAGCCACAACAATCTCCGAAAAGTCCGCAATCCCGGAAAAGCTTTGCACGATCGAACCCAATAGCGCCAACCGGCTGCGCCGCACCGTCTCATCCGGATCCATCACCATCACCTGATCGAAGAACGCATCCACCTGCGGCCTCAACGTAGCAACCTGCTCAAGCGCCGCTCCATACTCATGCCGAGCCTTCAGCTCATCCACCTTCTGCCCCACGCTTACTGACGCCGTCATCAAATCGCGTTGCGCCGGATGCACCTCTTTCACTCCACTAGAGGCCTCCAACAGTTCGCCCTTCTCTTTCGCCTGCAAAAGAATATTCTTCATCCGCTTGAACGCCGCCGAAACCGCAGCAAAGTCATCCGAACCCCGAACCGCCGAAACCGCAGCAGCCCGAGCCACCGCATCCCGAACATCATCCGCGCCCGCAGCCAGCACAGCCTTCACCACGTCATAAGCCTGTCCCTTAGCCTCGCGCAGATAGAACTCCAACCGCTCCTCTAAAAATCCACGCACCTTCGCCGCAAGCGCATCATTTTGCCCACAAGCCGAACCCGCAACCTCACTCAACGTAAGCGGCAGCACAACGCCGCTCTCCGCCAGAGTCTTCACAATCCCATTCGCCGCACGTCGCAGCGCAAACGGATCCTTCGATCCCGTAGGCTCCAGTCCCAGCCCAAACATCCCGGCAATCGTATCGGCCTTATCCGCAATCGCCAGCACCGCGCCCTCAACCGTTCGCGGAACCGAGTCTTCCATCGACTCAGGCTTGTACTGGTCATAGATCGCATCGCTCACCGCAGCCGCGTAGCCCTGAGCCCGCGCATACAGCCCACCCACCACACCCTGTAGCTCCGTAAACTCCTTCACCAGCTCTGTAGTCAGATCGGTCTTCGCCAGCACCGCAGCCTCATCCAGAGCCACAGGATTCAGCTCGCATCCACGAGCCAGCACCAATCCCACCAGTGCCGAAGCCACCTTCCGCACCCGACCCGACTTAGCCGCATAACTCCCCAGGTCCTTCTGGAACGTAACGTTCTTCAACAACGCCACACGCTCCATCAACGGAACCCGCTGATCGAACTCCCAGAAAAACCGCGCATCATTAAACCGGGCCCGCAGCACCCTTTCATTCCCATGCCGAATCACCGCCTCACCCGCAGCATCCGTCTCTGTATTCAACACCGCCAGAAAATGCGAAGCCAGCTTTCCGTCCTTATCCTCCAAAGCAAAGTAACCCTGATGATCCCGCATCACCGTCACCAGAACCTCCTCCGGCAGCGCCAGAAACTCCGGCTCAAACCCACCCAGCACAACCGAAGGCCACTCCGTCAGATGAGTCAGCTTATCCACCAGCCCATGATCCTCACGCCACCGCAGACCCTCGACAGTCCGCGTCACCTTATCCAGAGCCTTGCGAATCCTCTGCCGCCGCACCTCTACATCCGCAACCACAAACCCCTTTAGCAACGCGCCCTCATACTCACCCGGAGCACTCAAAGCAATCGCCATATCCCCAAACAAAACCCGATGCCCATATGTAACATTCGCAGCTACATATCCGCCAAACTCCACCGGCACCGTCTCCCCACCCAGCAACGCAACCATCCACCGCACCGGCCTGACAAACCGCTCCGGCCTGCCCGCGCGCCAGTACATATTCTTCGCCCAATAAATCCCCGCCAACTCCTTAGGCAACTCAGCAGCAATCACTTCAGCCGCACCACGCCCAGCCTTCACGGTAGTCGCCGCCAGATACTCACCCTTGGCATTCGTAACTGTCTTCAAATCCTCAACGGCCACCCCAGCCTTCTTCGCAAACGCAAACGCCGCCGGCGTAGCCGCTCCATCCTTATAAGCCACCTTCACCGAAGGCCCCACCAACTCCTCGGCCACATCCTCCTGCCGAGCCGCAACATCACCTACCCAAACCGCGAGCCGCCGAGGCGTAGCAAAGCTCTTGCTCTCTACACCAGCCGACACCAGCCGCTCACGTTCCAGCATCCCCACCACACGCCGCTCAAGCTCCGCCTGCGCCCCTGCAACCATCCGCGCCGGAACTTCCTCCAACCCAATCTCAAACAAAAACTCAGCCATCGCTCTCAACTCAAATCCCGCCATCAAGGCGCATCTCTAATCTGACTAAACAAAACCGGGTGCCCCATTCATGCGGTCTCATCGCATGAGTGGGAAAGTACACCGTCAACCCGCCACAACCTCAGTCTCCAACGCCGTCAAAGCCTCACCCTGCGCCGCATAAGCCTTCGCCACGCCTACCACCAGCGTCCGAATCCGCGCCATCACACCCACGCGCTCCGTCACCGAGATCGCCCCGCGTGCATCCAGCAAATTGAAAACATGCGAGCACTTCAACGCCAACTCATAAGCTCCCAGCACAGGAAACCGCTTCAGCTTCAAAGCATCCATATCCTCGAAGCCCTTAGCCTTCTCCAACAAAGCCAGGCACTCCGCCTCATACAGATTCAAATGCTCCCAAAGCTTCCCCACATCCGCATAGTCAAAGCTGTAAGCCGAAAACTGCTCTTCCTCTGAGAGCCGCATATCACCATAAGTCACCTCGCGGCCAGTGTCCGGTTCGACTGCCCAAACAATGTCGTAAATCGATTCCTTGTCCTGAAGAAACTGCGCCATCCTCTCCAGCCCATACGTAATCTCCCCACAGATCGGGTCGAGATCCATCCCCCCGCACTGCTGAAAGTACGTGAACTGCGTAATCTCCTGGCCATCCATCATCACCTGCCAGCCAACGCCCCATGCGCCACCCACCGGCCACTCCCAGTTGTCCTCTTCAAACTTGATGTCATGTTCCTTCAGGTCAATCCCAATCGCCTCCAGCGACTCCAGATACAACTCCTGAATTCGCACCGGTGGCGGCTTCAGAATCACCTGAAACTGCGTATGCCGAAACAGCCGATTCGGATTCTCCCCATACCGTCCATCCGCCGGCCGCCGCGAAGGCTGCGCATAAGCAATCCTTACCGGCTTAGGCCCCAGCACCCGCAAAAACGTATCCGGAGACATAGTCCCCGCGCCCACCTCAACGTCATAAGGCTGCTGCAAAACACACCCCTGCTCCGCCCAGAACGTCTGCAGCCTGAACAAAAGCTCCTGAAACGTAAGTGCCTTCTTCTTTCCACCAATCGCAGTCATGCATCTCTCTTCATTTGCGGTAATCCTCCGATTCTAAACGCACCCCATCAAAATCTCTCCGCGCCCGCTCAATCTCCTTCCCATGCCTCTCCGCCCAAATCCAAACCCCGCAAAATGCCTCCCCCAAACTCCTCCCCAAATCCGTCAGCTCATACTCCACCCTCGGCGGAATCACCGGATGCACCGTCCGAGTCACCAACCCATCCCTCTCCATCTGCCGCACCGTTTTGGTCAGCATCTTCTGGCTGACCCCACCCACCAGCTCACCCAGCCGCGTAAACCGCACCACCCCGTGCTCCTCCAAAACCTCCAGCACCAGCATGGTCCATTTATCCGCCACCCGCTCGATAATCTCCCGCACCAGCGCATCTAACTTCGGGTCCGTCACCGCAGGAGGCCCCACTCTCACCGCCTTCTTCCGCGAAACCATCGTTTTTTCCATATTTTCCTTCACTCTCTTTTAGGCAAGTATAGATATTTCAGGTGCCTACTTCCCAATGGATACAAACAATCCTACTATTCTTTCAGGAGAAATGAACCAATGAAAACCACCGGAAACACCATCCTCATCACCGGCGGCGGCTCCGGAATCGGCCGCGGCCTCGCCGAAGCCTTCCACCAGCTCGGCAACAAGGTCATCATCGCTGGCCGCCGCAAGCAGGTCCTCGACGACACCACCGCCGCCAACCCCGGCATGTCCTCCATCGCCCTCAACATCGAAGACCCCGCCGACATCCGCAAAGTCGCCGCCCAGCTCGCCACCGACCACCCCACCCTTAACGCCGTCATCCACAACGCCGGCATCATGCGCCCCGAAAACCTCCTAACCCCGCAACCAGACCTCGCCGACGCCGAGGCCATCATCGCCACCAACCTCCTCGGCCCCCTCCGCCTCACCGCGGCCATGCTCCCCCAACTCCAGAAGCAGCCCCACGCCGCCATCCTCACCGTCTCCTCCGGCCTCGCCTTCATCCCCATGGCCATCACCCCCACCTACAACGCCACCAAGGCCGCCATCCATTCCTGGAGCCAGTCCCTCCGCTACCAGCTCAAATCCACCAACATACAAGTCATCGAGATCGTCCCACCCTACGTCCAAACCGAGCTCATGGGCAGCGCCCAGGCCGCCGACCCACGCGCCATGCCATTAAAAGAGTTCCTCGACGAGACCATCAACCTCATCAAAACCCAACCCAACGCCACCGAGATCCTCGTCGAGCGCGTAAAACCCCTCCGGTTCGCCGAGCACAACGGCGTAGAAAAATACACCACCTTCTTCCACCAATTCAACGACGCCATGAACCACCCTCACTAATTTGCAGATGTTTTGCATTTGTAGTTGCGATTGCTGTTGTCTTTGTAGCTTCGGTTGCCGTTGTTTTTTGTAGTTGCGGTTGCGGTTGCGGTTGCTGTTGCTGTTGCAGTTGCAGTTGTTTTTTGTTTGTCATCCCGTAGGGATCTGCGGTTGCCTTTGCTTTTGTCGTTGTCTGTTTTTACGTCGTCATCCTGAGCGCAGCGAAGGATCCCTGTATTTTGCTTTTGCTTTTGCCTTTGCCTTTGCCGTTGTTTCTGAGGTAGGCCGAGGCTTCAGCCCAGGCACTTAAAGGGGCCGCAAAAAAAGGGGCTTTAGCCCCTGAGGTATGCCTCTTCCCCACCATAAACCCCGGGGCCCGGACCGGCCCCGCAAACCTACTCCTGCTCCACCATCTCCAACAATCCCCGCCGCCGCACCACCAACGCCATTACCGCCGTAAACACGAGTGCCCCGCAAGTATCGATCATCACATCGCGAAAGCTACTCGTCCGCCCCTCAAGAAAGCTCTGGTGCCATTCATCCAGAGAAGCAACAAGAAACGTGCAAAAGACCGCCAGCCCAGCAGCCTCCAGGCGCAGCCCAGACCGCGTCCCCTTCCAGAAGAGATCCACCGTCACATACCAGGCCCGGTAGAACAGCACGCTCAATATTCCATAGCCGCTAAAGTGACCCAGCTTCCGAAGGAAAAAGTGCACCATCTCAAACGAAGGAGTATCCGTCTGTCCCCACAAGGCATGGCAGATACTCAGCAGCCACCGGCTCGTATTTGCGGAGCCCATCGTCACGGTCGATTCCATCCAGATCACACTAAGCCCAAAGAACACAGGTACCCAGTTGATCGGCGCAGCCATCTGTCGAGTCTTCGTCATAGACATTCTCAACTCATCCATCGGGGTCCCCCACCTACGTGTTAGACGCCGTCACCTGCCTTTTGGCACAAAAACCGGCTGGGGAGTGCACAAACTCTTCGACTAAATCAAACCTACTCAACGTGATAATTCGGAGCCTCACGTGTAATGATCACATCATGCACATGGCTCTCGCGCAAGCCCGCATTTGAGATCCGGATAAACCGTGACTTCGTCTGCAACTCCGCAATCGAAGCACATCCCAAATACCCCATACCCGACCGCAATCCGCCCACAAGCTGGTAAACCATCCCCTCCAGAGGTCCCCGATGGGGCACACGCCCCTCGATCCCCTCCGGCACAAACTTTGCCAGCCGGTTCTGCGAGCCTGCCTCAGGAGCCGTCAACGATGGCCGCTCCGTGCTCGCCGCATCATTCATATCTTCCTTACCCTGGAAGTACCGCTCGCCCGAACCCTGCGCCATCGCCGAAAGCGAACCCATCCCGCGATAAGCCTTGAAGCTGCGCCCTTGGTACAGAATCGTCTCACCCGGGCTCTCATCCACACCCGCAAACAGCGAACCCATCATCACAACGCTCGCGCCCGCCGCAATCGCCTTCGTCACATCGCCCGAGTACTTGATTCCGCCATCCGCAATAATCGGAACCCTATACTCCTTACCAGCCTTATAAGCCTCCGAAATAGCCGTAATCTGCGGCATGCCCGCGCCCGTCACCATGCGCGTCGTACAAATCGAGCCCGGCCCAATCCCCACCTTGATCGCATCCGCACCGGCTTTAATCAAAGCCACCGCGCCTTCATAAGTAGCAATGTTTCCCGCCAGTACATCGATCTCCGGAAACCTCCGCTTCACCTCGGCCACAGCCTCCAGCACCCGCGAAGAGTGCCCATGCGCCGAATCGATCGCCAGCGCATCCACCCGCATCTTCACCAGCTCCGCAGCCCGTTCCAGAAAATCGCCCGTCGCCCCAATCGCGCCCGCAACCCGTAGCCGCCCCTGCCAGTCCTTCGAAGCATTCGGATACTTCAGCTTCTTCTGGATATCCTTGACCGTAATCAGACCCTTCAGCTCATAGCTGTCATTGACCACCAGCAACTTTTCCACCCGATGCTGATGCAAAATCTGCTCCGCCTGCTCCAGCGTCGTCCCCACCGGAACCGTGATCAGATTCTTTTTCGTCATCACCGAATCGATCGGCAGGTCTGTCCGCGAGACAAACCGCAGATCGCGATTCGTAAGAATCCCCACCAGCTTCTTGTTCTTCGTCACCGGCACGCCCGAAATCTTGTACCGCCGCATCACATCCAGCGCGGCGGCAATCGTCTGCTCCGGATCAATCGTCACGGGGTCCACGATCATCCCGCTCTCCGACCGCTTCACCTTGTCGATCTCACCTGCCTGCTGCTCAATCGTCAGGTTCCGGTGCACCACACCCATGCCGCCCTGCTGCGCCATGGCAATCGCCAGACGCGACTCCGTAACGGTATCCATGGCAGCCGACATCAGCGGTGTATTCAGCGTAATCTGGCGTGTCAGCTGCGTTTGCGTGCTGACCTGGGTAGGCACAACCTCGCTATAGGCGGGAACGAGGAGAACGTCATCAAAGGTAAGAGCTTCAGGTACAGGTATTTCGATCATAAATAGGTATCAATCTTGAGGAGGTGTCCAAGCGAGGCATGATTGCCACGGGGTTTGATAGATTGTAGAGTTGCTTTCCCTCTAGAGCAAATCCAAACCACCAAAATCCTCCGAAAACACCCAAAACAACTGGGTGCCCCATCTGAGCGCGCCTCACCGCGCGAAGGTTGGGGATGCAACCCTCCTCCCCTCAACACCTTCCCTCCACCACAACCGGGTGCCCCATCCTTCGCGCTATCGGGGTCCCCGACGAGCGTATTTGCTCGTTGGGGTGATTGGGCGAAGGGTGGGGTATTCGCGCCACTCGCGAACCGCCTTCCCGTCCCCGCCACAGAACTGGGTGCCCCATTCATGCGGTCTTATCGCATGATTGGGCATTCGAGCGAAGCTCGAACCGTTTCCCCAAGCACCAGCTAAAGTCCACAGTTCGCCATTCCCTTTGTTAGAGTTAGAGATCCACCCCTGACCCCTACCGAGCCCTCTCCAAAGCCAACACCGCATACCCAGTAGCTGCATCGCTCATAAAACGCCCAACATCGCTCTTCGGGTCACGCTTTTTATTCAACGACGAAGCATACCAATCGCCGTCTTTCTCCTGGTGATCTTCCAGCCACTTCAATCCACGCCTCCGCATAGCGACCCCACCGCTACCCCCCGAATTCTCCAACGCCAGTACAGCCAGACCAGTTGCAAGACCATCGCTCTCCACTGGCTGCGCCGAATCGTCCTGCCGCTTCCTCTGGTCCATCGCCGAGAGCCTCCACCCGCCGTCCGCCTGCTGCAGGCCCTCGATCGACGCGAGCAACGCCTTCCGCTCGGCCTCGGTCAACAATCCGGACACCTTGCCCGACGCCCACAAAACATAGATCTGATTCATCAGAGGCTGAGCCGCATACTCCCGCCGCAGATACTGCCGCAGCCGCTCCACATGCTCGCGAACCCCTGGCTCATCGGCATATTGATCCGGCGCGCCACCCACCTCCACCATCAGCAGCGCCGCACCCTGATACGCGGACTCGTTCGCCTCCCACGGGCCCAAATGGAAGTCCTGCCACTTCCATCCGCCGGCCTTCTCACCCGACTCCTCCTGCAGCGTCCAGGCTGCGTCCAGCGCGGTCCGCGTAACCGGACGCAGATGTCCCTGCCGTGTGTCATAGCTTGTCAGGATCACTGCATTCAGCACCGCTTCGGTCGCATGCGACTCCGACGTCTTACCAGGACCGTGGACCGCGTCGGAGTAAAACGGGATCATCTCGGACCAATGGTTCACACGCTTCTCCACGCTGTCCAGCATGACCTTCTCGGGTGCGGCCATCTGTGTCTCGCGCAACTCCTGTCGCAGCGCCGACCGCGCCATCGCAAACGGCACCACCGTATGGCACGAGATGCAGAGCGTTCCGTGATCCTTCTGGGCAGCCGGCCAACTCTGCCACCAAACCTCACGACGATCCAGATAGTCCGCCGCCGCCACAGCATTCCAGCCCTTGGAAGGCGTAGAGGGTGTCTTGGAAGCCTCATGCGCCGACACCGTGTTCCAAAAACCAATCCCTGCAGTCGACCCAACCAGCAACACACACGAATACAAAGCGCTGCTTCTCATGGATATCCCCTTGATCCGTCTGATCAGTTGAGTTCGTTCAAGCTGGAGAATGCACTGATACTAAACCCAATAATCGCAACCCGAGCCGATAATCTCTGTCCTATCCATCCCCAAAAGCTCTCTCTATCCCCACTATTGGCAAACGCAATATCTCCAGTATTTCGCCGTTGCCTTCCTTTATCGCGGTACCTAAGTCATCCTGGGTTCTAGCCCAAAATAAACTTCAAAAAACTACAAAATCCACAGCCCTCAAAAACCTGCCCGTCCTGAAACCACCTTCTCCACCCAATCCACCACAACTTGACCACAAATCCACCACAACCAAACGCCCAAAATCTCAAAAAAGGCCTACAAAACCCCACACCCCACCACCAAAAAAATCCGGACATTGAAATAGAAACCAACAAGCTGTATCATTCAATTTGCAACGATTTTGTTCCGTCGTACGGACGTGCCGTGACCGCACCGGCGAATTGACGGAAGAGATGAGTGGGCTAAAGCCCACTTTTTATTTGCTCTAAAGGGCCCTCTGTAAAAGCATCAAAATGAGTCACTTAACCTATGGCACTTCAGTTAGACGAAATCCGAGCCACTGCCCAGCGCGTTGCCGCTTCGCATAATCTCGACCTCGTCGACATTGAGTTCCAGGGCGGATCCAAACACCGCACTTTGCGCATTTTTATTGAAAAGAATGCACTTGAACGCGCTAAACTAGCCGAAACCGCATCCGAAGAGCTTCCAAAAGGTGTCCCAGCAGAGTTGCTCTCAGGCGTAACCCATGAAGATTGTGCCACTTTCGCCCAGGACTTCGGCACAGTCCTAGACGTAGAAGACCTTATTCCCGGTGCAGAATACACCTTGGAAGTCTCTTCTCCGGGTCTCGAGCGCAAGCTCTTCAAACCAGAGGACTTCACCCGCTTTCAGGGCAGCCTCATCAAACTCCAGACATTCACGGCGATCAACAAAAACCGCCAGTGGCAAGGCCGTCTCACCCGATTCGCAGACGGTGTACTAACAATCGACCTCTCTGCCGTCAAGCAGAAGGGCAAGGCCAGGAAGACCGTAGCCGAGCAGCTAGTCGAAATCCCCCTGGCCAACGTCGAAAAAGCAAATCTGGTCGCGGAAATCTAGTCGCTCTCCGCAAAAACCGCACGACAACGCGACAGCAACAAAACCGGCCGTTTCTGGCCAACCCATGAAGGACGAGTGAAGCGATGGCAAGTGTTCTGTATCAATCGATCGAGACGTTAAGCCGCGATAAGGGAATCGAGCCGGAAGTCGTAGTCGGCGCCGTTGAGGACGCCATCGCCCTGGCCACCCGCAAATACTACAAAACGCAGGAAAACATGCGTGCCGAGATGGATCGCGAAACCGGCGAAATCCGCGCCTACGTCTACAAGACCGTCGTCGAGACCCCCGAGCAGATCGAAGACGACATCAATCAGATGACCCTCGATCAGGCCCGTGCACTGGCCCCCGAAGTCGAGGTCGGCGGCGAACTCCGCTTCTACAAGGACACCACCCCACTCGGCCGCATCGCCGCTCAAATGGCCAAGCAGGTCATCTTCCAGAAGGTCCGCGAAGCCGAGCGCGACACCGTATTCAACGAGTACAACCACCGCGCCGGCGAGGTCCTCAACGCCACCGTCAAGCGTCTCGAGCCCATGGACGTCATCTTCGACCTCGGCAAAGCCGAGGCTCGCATGCCTAAACGCGAGCAGTCGCGCCTCGAGCAGTTCGCCGTCGGCGAGCGCGTCCGGGTTGTACTTTTGCGTGTAGATCGAGCCGCCAAGGGCCCGCAAGTCATCGTCTCCCGCGCCGCCCCAGGCCTCGTCCAAAACCTCTTCCAGTCCGAGGTCCCCGAGATCTACGACGGCACCGTCAGCATCAAGGCCATCGCCCGCGAAGCCGGCGAGCGCACAAAGATCGCCGTCATGTCCCGCGACAAGGACGTCGACCCAGTCGGCGCCTGCGTCGGCATGAAGGGCATGCGCGTCCAGTCCATCATCCGCGAGCTTCGCGGCGAAAAGATCGACATCATCGAGTTCTCCGACGAGATCACCACCTTTGCCGAAAAGGCCCTCCAGCCCGCCAAGGTCAGCCGCGTCTCCATCACAGACCTCACCGACAAGCAGATCGAGGTCATCGTCGACGACACCCAGCTCTCGCTCGCCATCGGCAAGAAGGGCCAGAACGTCCGCCTCGCCGCCAAGCTCCTCCAGTGGAAGATCGACATCAAGAGCGAAGAGGAGAAGCGTCAGGAGGTCGAGCAGCAGATGCAGGCCATGTCCGGCGGCCCGACCACGGCAATCGAGCAGGTTACCGAGCTCGGCGAATCCGTCCTCGAGAAGCTCATCGCTGCCGGAATCACCACCGTCGAAGCGCTCGCCGACATGACCCCCGAGCAGCTCGAAGAGGTCCCCGGTATCGGCGAAAAGACCGTCGAGAAGATCTCCGTCGCTGTTCGCCACTACTTCGGTCAGTACGAAGAGGGTGAGGAGCGCCCGGCCGTTGCAGTCACCGCCGCTGCGGAGCCCGCATCTGAGGAAACAGGGGAGGCAACCATGGACAGAACACCCGAAGCCATTCTCGCGGAAGAAGCCGGCACTGGACGCGCCGAAGAGGTTCATGGCCTCTCCACAGAAGAAATCGTGGACGCCGAAGACGAAATCTCGGCCAGCGACGCCTTCAGCGAAGCTGACGCCCGCGAAGAACGAATTGAACTAAATAACGACGCCGTAGACACCCTGGTCGACGAAGCCCAAGAAGTCTCCGACGAGGGCATTGACGACGGAAACGATCGTGGCTAGCTTCCAAAGCCACGCAGGACAAACATCCCTGAAGCGCATTCACCGCGATTTCAGGGATAATACTTACAATAGAGATTCCTACCTCGATGAGGCTGATATGAACAGCTAAGGGCGCAAGGAAGCGAAAAGGGACGGATGAGCAAAGTTCGAATCAACGATTTGGCACGAGAACTGGAAGTCAAGAGCAGGCCTATTCTGGATGCCCTCGAAGCCATCGGCATTACCGGCAAGACGCACTCCAGCTCCATCGAGGCCGACCAGGCCGAGAAGGTGCGCGCCTATTTCAATGGTGGAAACCGCAGCACCAGTGCGAGCAAACAGGCTGCCGAAGTGAAGCCGAAGTTCGACCTCTCGAAGGTGTCGAAGCCGGGCGATGCCCTCAAAGCAATCCTCGAGCGCAAACAGGCCGAGGCCGCCATCAAGGCCGCCCCGCCGCGTCCCACCGCTGCAGTCGTCGCGCCCCCAGCCACCGCTCCCGCAGCGGGCACTCCACCACGCGTTGCGGCAGCAGCGCCCCCACCGGCGCCAGCACCTCCCGCGCAGGCAACCACGACCGGCCCACGCCGTATCGTTCCCCTACCCCGCCAGGGAGCCAATATCGTCGCTCCGCCTCCGGCGCCAGCCATCGCAACCAAGCCTCCCGTGGGCCCGGTCATCGCGAGGCCTCCGGTCGTTGCAGCACCAGCACATCCGCCCGCATCGGCGCCTCACGCCCCATCTCATCCAGCGGACCGACCTATCGCTGCCACACCTGCGGCTGTCGTTCCTCCGACGCCGGCAAAGCCTGTTACTGCCCCCCCGCCAGCTCCAGTCGTAGAGCACGCAGCGACAGTTCCGCCTCCCGTCGCGACTGCACCCCCTGCTGAATCAGCGCCGGCCAGCGCAGAACCCGTAGCCGCGGCGCCCCCAGTCCAGCCTGAAGCTCCAGCAGCACCGGCCGCTCCCACTGGCCCTCCGGCACGGCGCGTCATCATGCCGCAGACGGGTCCGCGCCCCATCTACACCGCTCCTCCGCCAACCCCAGGAGCCCCGCCGCGCAATCGTCCTATCTTTGAGCGTCCACGTCCTCAGGCCCCCGGCGCACCCGGTTCACGTCCTCCAATGGCACCCGGCGCACGCCGCCCCATGCACCCCACCCGTACCTTCCCCGGCGGTCCAGGAGGCCCCGGCGGAGCACCCGGACGCCCCGGCTTCGCCCCCGGAGGCGCACGCCCCGGCTTCGGCGCACGTCCCGGCTTCGGTGCCCGCCCCGGAGCACCAGGCGGAGCCCCCGGCATCCTGCCCGGTCCCGGGGAAAGCCCGACCGGCATGCGTCCCGCGGCACGTCCCGGCCAGCGCCGCGGAGGCCAGCGCTACGAGAAGACCAAAGAAGGCCCGATGAAGGGCTTCCAGCCGCCACCGCGTTTCGGCGGCGTGCAGCTCTCTCGTGAGCCCCTGCCCATCACCAAGACCATCACGGTCACCGAAGGGATCAGCGTAAAGGACCTCGCCGAAAAGCTCGACGTACGCGGCAAGGACCTCATCGCGACCCTCCTGATGAAGGGTGTCTTCGTCACCGTCAATCAGTCGCTCGAAGGCGAGCTGGTCAAAGACGTCGCCCGCCAGTTCGGCGCCGACGCCCAGGTCATCTCCGTCGAAGAGCAGCTCGAAAACGAGGCCATCGAAGGCTTCCTCGAAGACACCACGGGAATGGTCGAGATCAACCGGCCCCCAGTCGTCACCGTCATGGGTCACGTCGACCACGGTAAGACCTCGCTCCTCGACGCCATCCGCTCCACCGACGTCGCCTCAGGCGAAGCCGGCGGAATCACCCAGCACATCGGCGCCTACAAGGTCAAAATCACCAAACCCGACTCCCCTGCCTTCGGTCGCGAGATCGTCTTCCTCGACACCCCCGGTCACGAGGCCTTCACCCGCATGCGTGCACGCGGAGCCAAGGTCACCGACATCGTCGTGGTTGTCGTTGCAGCCGACGACGGCGTCATGCCTCAGACCCTCGAGGCCATCGACCACGCTCGCGCCGCCAAGGTGCCGATCATCGTCGCCGTCAACAAGATCGACAAACCCGAAGCGAATCCCGCGAAGGTTATCCAGCAGCTCGCCGTCCGCGGCCTCCAGCCCTCCAACCAGGGCGGAGACACCGAGTTCGTCGAAGTCTCAGCCAAGAAGCGCATCGGCCTCGATCTCCTCGAAGAGATGATCTGCCTCGTCGCCGACATCAACGCCCCCAAGGCCGTCCCCGACCGTCCCGCCGTCGGCACCGTCATCGAAGCCAAGCTCGATCGCGGCCGCGGAGCCGTCGCCAGCATCCTCGTGCAGAACGGTACCCTCCGCACCGGCGACAGCTACATCGTCGGCAACACCTTCGGTAAGATCCGCGCCATGTTCGACGATCGTGGCCGCGCCATCACCGAGGCCGGCCCATCAACCCCGGTCGAAATCCTCGGTCTCGAGGGCATGCCCGACGCAGGCGACACCTTCCTCGTCATGGCAGACCGCGACAAGGCCAAGGGCATCGCGCAGTACCGCAAGCTCAAGGAGCGCGAAGCCCAGCTCGCCAAGAGCTCGCGCGTATCTCTCGAAGGCCTCTCCGAGCAGATCAAGCAGGCCGGCATGAAGGACCTCAACCTCATCCTCAAGGGCGACGTACAGGGCTCAGTCGAAGTCCTCGCCGACTCTCTCGAGAAGATGTCGACCGAGAAGGTTCGCGTCCGCGTCCTCCACTCCGGCGTCGGTGCCATCACCGAGTCCGACATCCTGCTCGCCTCCGCATCGAACGCCGTCATCATCGGCTTCAACGTACGGCCCGACAGGAAGTCCGCAGAGATCGCCGAGCGCGAAAACGTGGAGATTCGCTTGCACTCCATCATCTACGAGCTGCAGGACGAGATCACCAAGGCGATGTACGGCCTCCTCGAGCCAGTCTTCAAGGAGAACTACGCCGGACGCGCGGAGGTCCGCAACGTCTTCAAGATCACCAAGGTCGGCCAGATCGCCGGCTGCGTTGTCACCGACGGCCTCATCAAACGCGATCAGCAGGTTCGCCTGCTTCGTGAAGGCAACGAGGTCTGGAGAGGCAAGATCGCTTCTCTCAAGCGGTTCAAGGACGATGTCTCTGAAGTCCGTCAGGGTGTCGAGTGCGGTATCGATCTCGCCGGTCACAAGGACATCCGCGTAGGCGACATCATCGAATCCTTCACCACCGAAACCCTCGCCGCCGAACTAGGCCAGAACTCAGCCGCAGCACGAAAGGCCGAAAAAGCCGCCAAAGAAAAGGAAGCCGCCGCAGCAGCCGAGCACTCAGTCAACGCCTAATCCAAATCAATCCATTCACACAAAGGCCGGGAGCAATCCCGGCCTTCACTTCTTTTAGCGTTGCCTTTGCACTCTGACGCTCGATGATCTCCCGCTCACACGTGCACCACATAATTTGTGGTTTCGCGCCTCGCGACCAAGGCCCTACGATTTCTTGTTGAGGTCGTCGTCCTTGGAGTACTTGGTACCCTGCAGGGTCAACTGGAGCGCGAGACCATTTTTGGTAATCTCGTAGGCCCAAACGCCTGGAGCAATCTGTGTCGCTCCCGAGTACGCTCCCCCGGACTCGCCCGCTTTCGCCGCGGCGTCCGCTTGTCCAGAACCCGACCATCCGGAATTCATAAACTCGTTTAGCGCTTTATCGCTTTCGAACACGAAGATCACGCGATAGTCCTTCACTCCCATACCCAGACCGGCGCCCGCCGAAACCATCTTCATGAAGGTTTCCTGCTTGGAACTGTTGTCGATAGCGATTCCTGAACCACGCGCCGTGCTCACCAGCAGGATGTGCGTCCCCATATTGTCAAAGACCGCATATCCGGCAGCCTTTTGGATAACCCCCTTAGATTCGGGTTTTAGTTTGTAAAGATCCTGCAGAGTTTTATTAGCCATCTTGCGAGTCTTGTCCCGCTTCTTATCGGGGGAATCGCCGGCATTTGCCAAACTGGTAGCCAGCACGATCAATGCGAGGCCTGTAGCGATTGTTCTAAATCTCATTGGCGCTCTCCTTATCTTCGAGAACCGCTTACGGGTACGTCACGACGTCCGGTCTCCTGTAACCCTCCCTACTCACTGGAACAGGACATAAGGCGCTTTTTCTGTGATTTGTGCAGCACTCAGGTCACGGCGTGACGGTTCTATGGGCAGTTTCTCCGCTGTGGACACTACATTATCTTCAGTTTTGTATCGTCTTGGGAACCCATTTACAGCGTTGTATTAAGCCTAACCAACGCAGAAATCTTCCGGGATACGGTAAGAATCGAGGGCCTTTTAAAACCTGATCAAACACGTTACGCCCAAGTTGTTTGAATGTCCAAACCTGGAACCTTCTCACTCCTGAGTAATAAAAAGGAGATAAAACAGATGCCGGACGCTGGCGCGCTATTCGTACGGTTTCATCGCATGAATGGGCAATCGCACGAAACGCGATCTCTACGGCGGGTGGCCCATACATCAAACGAGCTCAATACCTGGGTGCCCCATTCATACGCGATTTTGCGCATGAGTGGGCAATCGCGCAAAAGCGCGATCGGTTCTGCTTAGACTGACTAATGGCACAGCCTCAGTCGGCCATACTCGAGACGCTCGAAGCAGCCTACCGCTCTTGCGAAGCCTCAAGCGCACCGGAAAGTACGAAGGACGAAGCGAGTTTACCGGCACCTGGAGACGATGAGAGTGATGTCGTCGTGTTGCTGATTCGGGCTGAACTGTTGTACGTCACTGGCAATTGCGGCGAGCAACGCCGATGAAGGCAACTCGCGGTACCGCTGCAATGCATCGATCAGGCGATGTTCTGCGTATTCCTCTCCTGCATCGTTGCACGCTTCGGTGACGCCATCGGTGTAGAGCACGAGAGTGTCTCCCGAGGACAGCTGGCATTCACGGATCGAACACTCCCAATCGTTGAAAAGCCCGAGCACCGTGCCTGTCGAATGAAGCCTTTCGACGGTGCCGTCGCGCCCGAGGACAAGGGCCGGGAGATGCCCGCAGTTGACATAGCGCAGTCGCCGCAGGTCGTCGTCATATTCCGCGAAGATCAGCGTCGTATAGGCGCTGTCGGTTGTGTTCTCGTAAAAGAGCCGGTTGACCGACTGCAACATACGTTGCGGCTCATCCAGCGCGATTGCGGATTGACTGCGGAGATTCGCCTGCAGGTTGGCCATCAGCAGAGCGGCGGCGATTCCTTTTCCCGCAATGTCGCCGATGACCAGCCCGATCCGTCCACGGCCAAGATCCATGAAATCGTAATAATCGCCACCGACCGAGTGGGCCTGAATACAGGCGCCGGAGTAGTCCAGTGTCCTGAGGGCCGGGAGCATCTGGGGAAAGAGCCTTGCCTGCACCTGCTTGGCAATCTCCAGTTCCTGGGCAGCGCGGCGTTCTGCTTCCAGTTTTTCGGCCAGAGCGCGGCGTTCCGCTTCGATCGCCTGCGTAACGTCATCGAAGCCAAGGAGAGCGAAGCCGTTTCCGTCTGGATCCTTAAAGACAGTGAAGATGCCACCGCTGGCCCAGGGGGAGGGGGCGGGTGGATGCAAAAATTGGACCCCGCGGGCGGACCATTCGTTGTAACGGGCAATGACGTCCTCAGCCATGAAGGCGACGTTTCTGGAGTGACCGACGAACTTGTGTTCTTCTGAACCCGGTGCAGGCGCGATGATGCCAAGAAAAGCGTCGCCATCGGGAGGCGACACGGCGACCCAGCGGAAGTCCAGTGCCACCTGGATATCATGAGTGAGCGTAAAGCCAAGCTTGTCGATGAAGAAGCGAAGGCTGACATCCTGGTCGCGAACATAGATTGTTGCGGCGAGAAGACGCAGATAGGGCTTTTCCCGGTCGAGACGAACGACAGGAATATCCGAGCGCTTGTGCGGGCGAGGGTCTTCCATCGGGGGATTATAAGTCTCCCGAAGTGCGGCGAGACTGGGTGGCCCAGATTTGAATCTAACCACAAAATCGGGTGCCCCATCTTCACGACGGCTTTATCGTCGCTAAGGTGGGCAATCGCGCGAAGCGCGATCCGTTTTCGCTTAGGGGGACAGTTTCATCTGTACCGTATTCGATGCCGCAAAACGGTCACCACTGCCGAAGGCCGGAGAGAAGGCCGATGATCTATAGGCCCTTCGCTGTCTCCCGCGCACACTTGCCCCACATAATTTGTGGCTTCGCGCTTCGCGATCAAGGCCTACGATTTTTTATTGAGGTCGTCGTCCTTGTAGTACTTCGTACCCTGCAGAGTCAACTGCAAGGCGAGACCATTCTTGGTAATTTGATAGACCCAAACCCCCGGGGCAACCTCTTCCGCTCCCGAGAAAGCTCCGCCCGACTCGCCCGCCTTGGCCGCGGCGTCCGCTTGCGCCGAACCTGACCAGCCGGATTCCAGGAAGTTGTTATACGCTTTGTCGTTTTCGAACACGAAGATCACGCGATAATCCTTCACACCCACACCCAGACCAGCACCGGCCGAAACCATCTTCATGAAGGTTTCCTGCTTGGAACTGGAGTCGACGGCGATGCCTGAGCCACGCGCGGTGCTCAACAGAAAGAGATTCGTCCCCATGTTATCGAAGACGGCATATCCGGCAGACTTCTGGATAGCCCCCTGAGCTGTGGGTTTCATTTTGTACAGTTCCTGCAGAGTTTTATCAGCCATCTTGCGAGTCTTGTCCCGCTTCTTGTCGGGGGAATCTTTGGCACTTGCGAAATTGACAGCCAGCAGAATCATTGCGAGGGCTGTAGCGATTGTTCTAAATCTCCTGAATTTCATCGGCATTCTCCTTATTTTGAGGAACCGTTCCTACTCGCTGGACTAGGACATAAGGCGCTTTTCTACTGACAGAATTACTGGTCGTTTGCGCACGACCAGTGCAGCACTCAGGTCACCGCGCGAGGGTTCTATGCGCAGCTTCTCCGCTGCGGACACTACCTTTATCTTCAGCTTTATATCGTCCTGGGAACCCAGTTACAGCGCGGTATTCACCATAACCAACGCAGAAATTTTCCGGGATACGGTAAGAATCGAGTGCCTTTTAAAACCTTGATCAGACACACTACGCCCAAGTTGTCTGAATGTCCAAACTTGGAACGTCTTCTCATTCCTAATGAGACAAAACAGATGCACCTCGCTGGTCTCCCAACTGTGGGAATAGCCAAAACACCTTTCCACAACCAAATCCTTGACACGCCTGATAACCTTAAATCTAGAGAAGAAGCCCGGCCAACCGCCGGGCCTTCGCATTTAAGCCAGGCACACATGTCCCCGAAGTCCGGACTCATGTCTCCTGTTTTGAATACTTTGCATACTTTAAGTACCGGTAGGGGGTACCATGGAGAAGACCAACATCGAGACCAAAACCATGGACCTCTCCGCCATCCAAACCGCCCTCCGCGAAAACAAACTCGACGGCTGGCTCTTCTACGACCACCACAACCGCGACCACCTCGCCTACCGCATCCTCGGCATCCCCGGCGGCCACATCACCCGCCGTTGGTACTACTTCATCCCCGCACAAGGCGAGCCGCGCAAACTAGTCCACCGCATCGAGTCCCACAAGCTCGACACCCTCCCCGGCCCCAAGACCGAATACTCCTCCTGGCAAGAGCTCGAATCCAAGCTCCAATCCATGCTCACCGGCGCGACAAAGATCGCCATGCAGTACTCCCCACGCAACGCCATCATGTACGTCTCACTCGTTGACGCGGGCACCGTCGAGCTTCTCCGCTCCTTCAACAAAGAAGTAGTCACCTCTGCCGACCTGGTCAGCCACTTCGAAGCCGTCCTCACCGAAGCCCAGATCGCCACTCACTACGAAGCCCAGCACCGCCTCGACGAAATCCTCGCCGCAGGCTGGCGCGAGATCGGCACCCGCGTCCGGTCTAGCAAGTCGGCAACGGATGAATACACCATTGTCGAATTCCTCCAACGCGCCATCGAACAAGAAGGCCTCATCACCGAGCACGGCCCCAACGTCAGCGTAGGCCCCAACTCCGCCGACTCCCACTACGAACCCACCCGCGCCTCATCCAAGCCCATCCGCAGCGGAGACTTCGTCCTCATCGACATCTGGGCCAAGCTAGCCAACAATCCCGAAGCCGTCTGGTACGACATCACTTGGACCGGCGTCGTCGATCGCGAGCCCATCGACCGCGAGCACCTCATCTTCAACACAGTCCGCGACGCCCGCGACGCCTCCATCGCCGTCATCCAGCAAGCCTTCGCCACCAACACCCCCATCGCAGGCTGGCAAGCCGACGACGCCTCCCGCAACGTCATCCGCGCCGCAGGCTTCGCCGACTTCTTCACCCACCGCACCGGCCACAACATCGCCACCGAACTCCACGGCAACGGCGCCCATCTTGACAACCTCGAGACCCACGACGAGCGCCTCATCCTCCCCAACACCTGCTTCTCTGTCGAACCCGGCCTCTACTTTCCCGGCGAATTTGGCGTCCGCAACGAGATCAACATGATCACCCGCCCCGGCCGCGCCGAAGTCACCGGCCTCATGCAAAACGAACTAGTCCGCATCTAGCAAAATCAATTGTGATCAGCAGATCTGGCCACTTCCGCAACGTACATGACCACCTGATATCATCAAATTTGAAATGACGACCAACGTTCAAACGCGCGCGCAAGCCGCCGGTAAACCCACCACCACGGCACCAGTCATAGTCCTGCTGGCTGGATGGCTGATCCCCGGCCTGGGCCACCTTCTCCTCAAAAAGTGGATCCGAGCCTCCCTCATCTTTGTTTCAATCCTCTCGATGTTCTTTATCGGACTCGCACTCAAAGGCAAGGTCTACTCGCCCAATACGGCCGAGCTCCTCGACATGCTGAACTTCGTCGGCGGTCTCGGCACTGGCCTGCTCTACATCCTGGCGCGCGTCTTCGACCTCGGTCAGTCCTCCGTTCAGATCGCCATCGCCGACTACGGCACCAAGTTCATCGTCGTTGCAGGCTTGCTCAACATCATCTCTGCAATCGACGCCCACTCGCTGGCCACCGGAAGGAAAGCTTCGTGACCATCTCTCACTTCGGCGCAGTCCTTCTCTTCTCTCTCTTCACCTCCGTGGTCTTCGGCATCACCCAACGCTCCGAGCCGCGCATGATGATCCGCTTCGGCGCCTTCTGCTTCGCCCTCTTCGTCGGCGGCACCATCGTCGCAAGCTGGGTCATGTGGCTCATCAAGCACTAACCCAATTCAATCCAAAATTCCGATGCCCCACCCTTCGCGCCTTTGCGAAGGGTGGGGTATTCGCGCTACGCGCGAACCGCCTTCCTCGACCCACACCGATTCCAGGCGCCCCAATAAACTCTCTTCCCTCTTCCCTCTTCCCTCTTCCCTCTTCCCTCTTCCCTCTTCCCTCTTCCCTCTTCCCTCTTCCCTCTTCCCTCGCAAAACATAAACCCAACACAATCAACCAACTAAAAAAATAATCCCCAAAATCCCCAGCAAAATTGCATGTCAAGCCCCAACAACACCTAACCCAAATCTGGTCAACAAGATACCCATTGCAAAAGGGTTATCTCCAGCCAGCTATAATTGATTTATAGAGAATAAAAAGGCTCCGGGAAACCGGGGCTTTTTCCATTTTGAAAGGAGAATACCCGTAACTCTTTTGTTTGGACGAATTTGGCCGTAAGCCCTTTGTTTGGACGAATTTAGAGAGTCTAATTTCAACACGTCATTGAAAACAAAAGGTTTATCTGTATAGACCCCAGGGGAGTGTACCCGCATGGTCGATTTGGGTGATTGACCATCGACCCCGTCAGAATGCCTGATAGTGGAGCAAGGAGAGACAAACCAAAGTGCTGCAATAGCAAAGGTTACTTTAGGCTGGCGTCGAGAAAAACCAATGGTGTTAATACCTTTGGGGACGATATTCTAATAATTCGTCAAACGGTGATAAATGAGTGTACGTCGTTCCGAGAGTGAAGACGCGAGGTCCAGGGCTCTTTGGACAAGAGAGCTGTTGGCATGTCAGCCCGAACAGGACTGCGAAGAACTGGTGCGCCTGACGGCCACTCTGTGCGGTGCTCCAACCGCACTCCTGACGCTGCTCGACGAACGTCATCAATGGTTTCGCTCCTCGGAAGGTCTGCGCCTCGGCGAGACGCCACGCGAAGTCGCTTTTTGCGCCCACACCATCCGCCAGACCGGCCTTCTTGTCATCAAGGACGCGCTGATGGACGCCCGCTTCAGCATTAATCCACTGGTGACGGGCGAGCCCCCGATCAGGTTCTACGCCGGAGTTACGCTTCACACCACAGACGGACACGCACTCGGCACTCTCAGTCTCCTCGACACAATGCCGCGGATATTAACTCCCGAGCAGGCTCATACCCTGCAAGTGATGGGACGCCAGACCGCCGGGCGTTTGGAACTGCTCGTCCAGCGAAAGATGCTCGACGACATCGCCAAAGAGAAAGACAAAGCAACAGCAGGCCTCCAGGCCAGCGAAGAGCTCTTCCGCGCCTTCATGAACGCGAGCCCTTTCCTCAGCTACATCAAGGACGCCGCTGGCCGCTTGCTCTTCTACAACCGCAGCTTCGCCCACCGCTTCGGCGTCAGCGAATACGCTTGGCTTGGACGAACCGACGAGCAGCTCTGGTCCCGCAACCTGACCAAGTCCGTCCGAACCCACGACCTCGAAGTCATGGCCGGCGGCCAGATCGTCGAAACAGAGGAACACATCCGCGCAGCCGACGGCACCATCAGCTCCCTGCGCTCTTTCAAGTTCCCCTGCCATGACTCCGCCGGAAACGTCCTCCTCGCCGGAGTAGCAGTCGATGTATCGGAAGAAGTCGCCCACAAGGCCGAGCTCGAACGCTACCATCGCGAGCTCGAAGAAGCGAACGATCAGCTCCGCCGCCTCGCCGTCACCGACGAGCTCACAGGCCTGCGAAACCGCCGCGCCTTCGAGGAGCGCCTCGTCATGGAGTTCTCCATGGCACGACGGAGAAAGCGCCAGCTCTCCGTCCTGTTGATCGACGTCGACGACTTCAAGACCATCAACGATCGTTGGGGCCACGCAGCAGGCGACGAAGTTCTGCGCCGCCTCGGAATGATCCTCCGCACGACAGTCCGCCTGCCCGACCTCCCGGCTCGCTACGGCGGCGAAGAGTTCGTAGTCCTGCTCCCCGAGAGCGGCGAAGAGAGCGCAATGGGCTTAGCCAGGCGCTTGATGCAGCGAATCGCCGTAGAAGAGTGGGAGAACGAGCCAGTCACAATCAGCATGGGAATGTCCTCCATGAATGAGTCGCTGATGAATGGCTACCAACTCGTCGAGCTCGCCGACGAAGCCCTGTACGCCGCCAAACGCGCTGGCAAGAACCGCGTCATGGTACACAGCGGCTAAAAGAAGTCGGAAATAAGCAAATAAGGCGCACCGAAAGGTGCGCCTCATTTGCTTGATAAATACTGCGAGAGATTTATGCCTCTTCGCTGGGAGCTTCCGGGTTCTGCTCTTCAAGCTGCTTCTGCAGCTCTTCACGCTTCTTGGCGCGAGCCTCAGCACGCTTCTGTGCCTTCTCGTTCAGCTCGTGCTCTGCACCGAGCAGCTCGATGAACGCCATCTCGGCAGCGTCACCCTTGCGGGCGCCCGTGCGAGTAATGCGGCTGTAACCACCATTGCGCGCTCCATAGCGAGGAGCAACAACGGCGAAGAGACGGTCAACCGACTCTGGTGTCATGAGGTAAGAAGCGGCCTGGCGACGGGCATGAACATCACCACGCTTGCCGAGAGTAATCATCTTCTCGACGATCGGTTGAGTCGCCTTGCACTTGGTAATGGTCGTCTCAACACGGTCCATCACAATGATGGAGGTAACAAGGTTCCGCAGCATAGCGCGGCGGTGGCTGGTATTTCGTCCTAATTTGAATCCTGCATTGCGATGGCGCATGGTGTTTTCTCCTTCGACCCGGCTTCTGCCGTGAGTCGGATTACTGAAATTGGTTAAGGGGAAATTGGGAACAGAGTTTATTGCTCTGTTCCCTTTCCCTGGTGTTAGAAGTTCTCGGTCTCGTTCGGAAGATCGAGGTCGTCATCTTCGTCCTCGTCGTCGTCATCGAAGTTACCGAAGCTTGCCGCGAGAGTAGCCGCCGGCAGAACCGAGGTAGGTCCGGGCTGCGGGTTGCCGTTCTCGTCAATCTTCATGCCAAGCGAAAGCCCCATCTGCGCCAGAATCTCCTTGATCTCGTTCAGGGACTTGCGACCGAAGTTCTTGGTCTTCAGCATCTCTGCTTCAGTCTTCTGGATGAGCTCACCGATCGTGGCGATGTTGGCATTCTTCAGGCAGTTGTAGCTGCGAACCGAAAGCTCAAGCTCTTCGACCGAGCGGTTGAGGTTCTCGTTGCGCAGTGCGGGACCGTCATGCAGACCATCGTGCCCAGCTTCCAACTCTTCTTCGAAGTTGATGAAGATGGTCATGTGGTCCTTCAGCAGCTTGGCGGAAAGGCCAAGCGCATCGGCCGGAGCAACAGTTCCGTTGGTCCAGATCTCGAGTGTGAGCTTGTCGAAGTCAGTGATCTGACCGAGACGAGCCGCCTCAACGAGGTAGTTGACCTTGCGGACAGGCGAGTGAACGCTGTCGACCGGAATGAAGCCAAGACCGAGGTCGCCGTCGAAGTTCTTGTCTGCCGAGATGTAGCCACGGCCGCGCTTCAGACGCATCTCCATGTCGATCTTGCCGCCCTCGGAGATCGTGCAGATGTAAACGTCCTTGTCGAGAATCTCGACATCGCCATCAGCCTCGATGGAACCCGAGGTCACAACGCCAGCCTGATCGGCGCGCAGGTACAGCGCCTTGGGGCCGTCGCCGTTCAGCTTGAACGGGATCTGCTTCAGGTTCAGAATAATGTCGGTCGCGTCTTCAACCACGCCGGTGATCGACTGGAACTCGTGCAGCACGCCCTCGATGCGGACTGCCGTAACAGCAGCACCTTCGATCGAAGACAGCAGTGTGCGGCGAAGCGCATTACCAATGGTCGTACCGAAACCGCGCTCAAAGGGCTGCGCGGAAAATTTGCCGTACTTGTCGGTGAGAGTTTCGTTCTCAACTGCGAGACGCTTGGGCTTCTGGAATCCTCTCCAAAGCATGTGTATTTCTCCTTTCCGTCCTGGCCGCGAAGCATTCTGCGGACCGGCGGGTGGTTCGGTTGCAGGTTAGGTTGTAAGTACAGAGATCAGAGCTTTCGCTCCAGTTCTCTGGTTGCACTCTAAGCGCAGCGAAGAATGTTTATCCTCGCTGCGCTTAGAATGACAAGCTTGTTTGTAACCGCGAACGCTACGATTACTTCGAGTAGAGTTCGACGATCAGCTGCTCGTTGACTGGCAGGTTGACATCCTCGCGCTTCGGCAGAGCAATAACCTTGCCGGAGAGATTGTCGCGGTTGATGTCCAGCCAGGTCACGGCGCGCTGGCCGCTGGCAAAGTTCTTCGCCTCTTCCAGGATAACGAGCGCCTTGGAGTTCTCACGGATTGCGATCTCATCGCCAACCTTGCACTGGAACGACGGAATGTTGACCTTGCGGCCATTCACGCTGATGTGGCCGTGACGCACAAGCTGACGCGCCTGGCGACGGCTCAATGCGAAACCAAGACGGTAAGCCACGTTGTCGAGGCGAGTCTCAAGCTGCTGCAGAAGCAGTTCGCCGGTAACACCGGTCTTGTTAGAAGCCTTCTGGTAGTAAGCGCGGAACTGGGTCTCAAGCGTGAAGTAAATACGCTTGGCCTTCTGCTTCTCACGCAGCTGCAGACCATAGCCCACAACCTTCTTCACTTTGCGGGACTGGCCGTGCTGGCCTGGGGGAAAATTGCGCTTCTCAACGGGGCACTTCTCGGAGAAGCACTTGGCTCCCTTAAGGAAAAGCTTGGTGCCGTCGCGACGGCAGAGGCGGCAGACGGGTCCTGTAAAACGTGCCATTTCTAAATCTCCTGACTTCGGTTGTCGATCGCTTTACACGCTGGCTGCGCTTCATCACGATCCGGGTTCTAGTTGAAGGTTACGGGTTGCCAGTTATTAGTTGATTGCGCTTCTCGATTGCAACTAACAACTGACAACCTGCAACTCGTACTTATACGCGGCGGCGCTTGGGCGGACGGCATCCGTTGTGCGGCATCGGCGTAACGTCACGGATGCTGCGCACCTCGATACCTGCCGAGGCGAGCGCACGGATCGCCGATTCACGGCCGGAGCCGGGACCCGAGACGCGCACATCGACCGAGCGGAGACCGTGGTCGCGAGCTGCATTGGCTGCGCCAACTGCGGCCTGTTGCGCGGCAAACGGAGTTCCCTTGCGGGAGCCGCGGAAGCCGAGCGAACCCGAGCTCTTCCAGGACAGCGTGTTGCCGGTCTGGTCGGTGATGGTAACGATCGTGTTGTTGAAGCTGGCCTGGATAAATACAAGACCAAACGGAACGTTCTTCCGTTCGCGCTTCTTGAACTTCTTGTTCTTGCCAGCCTTGCCGGCGGCTGCTTTGTTCTGAGTCTTCGCCATGGCTTATTTCGTCGCTTTCTTCTTACCGGCGACGGTTCCCTTGCGAGGACCTTTGCGGGTACGAGCGTTGGTGTGGGTGCGCTGACCGCGGACAGGAAGCGAGCGGCGGTGGCGGAGACCACGGTAGGACTGAATTTCGATGAGGCGCTTGATGTTGAGCGAGATGTCCTTGCGGAGATCGCCTTCGATCTGGCCCTCAGCTTCGATAACCTGACGGATGCGGTTCAGCTGATCCTCGTCGAGCGTGCCGATCTTCGCAAACGGATCGACATCCGCCTTTACGAGGATCTTGGCCGCGCGAGAATCGCCGATGCCGAAGATGTAAGTGAGTCCGATGCGCGCCTGTTTGTTGTTAGGGACATCGACTCCAGCAATACGTGCCATGGGGGTCCTTTTCGGTTGGGCTCTGTTAGCTTCGCCACGAGAGCGGGGTGACTGGTTTGCGGCTGGTTCGCGGGGTTCAACGCAAGCCTTGACTTCGGCTAACTAGCCTCGCGGGGCCGGGTAGAGCTTCTTAGCCCTGACGCTGCTTGTGCTTAGCGTTCTCGCAGATAACGCGAACGACGCCACGGCGGTGAATTACCTTGCACTTATCGCAGATCTTCTTTACTGATGCACGGACCTTCATAAAACTCCTAAAACAGCCTTGATCTCTAGCCGTTGCTTCCAGCTAGACGCAGGGCAAGTGGTCTTGTATTGCTTGTTTTCAGCTCAAAACGTATGAGCTGACGCCGATACGCACTATCTACTTGTAGCGGTAGACAATACGGCCACGGTTGAGATCGTACGGGCTGAGCTCAATCGCGACGCGGTCGCCGGGGAGGATGCGGATGAAGTTCTTGCGCATACGTCCGGAGACGTGTGCAAGTGCCTGGTGCTTGTTCTCAAGCTCAACCTTGAACATCGCATTCGGCAGGGTCTCGACGACCACCGCCATTACCTCAATTGCATCTTCCTTCGACAAACGCTCTCCTTTGGAAGGGACAGGGCATAAACCCTTTGCTTCCACAACTATTCAGCGGGATTATCCCACCAGCTCGATTCAAACTGAGAAGTTCGGGGCCCGATGCTGCTGTGTCGCACGCAAGTGCACACAGCAACTCTTATAGTAACCCAAAACAGGGGTAAATTCCTAGCGAGTCAACACTAAAGGCCCATCTTTTGTCAGGGCGACGGTATGTTCAAAATGGGCACTGTAGCTACCATCCACAGTAACCGCCGTCCAGCCGTCCTTCAGAACCCGAACTTCGGGCCCTCCAGCATTGATCATCGGCTCAATTGCAAGTACCATGCCGGCTTTCAGCCTAGGCCCCTTCCCTTTGGGGCCAAAATTCGGTACCTGGGGATCTTCATGCATGCTGCGGCCAATTCCATGACCCACAAAGTCACGGACAACGCCAAAACCCTCCGCCTCGCACAGTTCCTGGACTGCTGCGGAGATATCGCCCAAACGCCCCCCAACCTGGCACTGCTCAATAGCCTTCTCAAGCGAAGCCTTGGTGACGTCGAGTAATTTGTGCGTTTCTGGCGACACCTTCCCAATCGGATAGGTCACAGCCGCATCGGAGTAGAACCCATCGATAATGACGCCGCAGTCGATGGACAGAATATCGCCCTCTTTGAGGACGCGCTTCGCATTCGGCATCCCATGCACAACTTCGTCATTGACCGAGGTGCAAAGCGCTGATGGGTAACCGTGATATCCCTTAAACGCCGCGATACCGCCCAGTTCCGCGATCTTTTTTACCGCAACCTCTTCAAGGTCCATCGTCGACGCGCCCGGGACGACATGCGGCGCGATAGCATTATGCACCTGGCGAAGGGCCTTGCCGGAGATCCGCATCTTCTCGATCTCCTGCATCGTTTTGATCATGATGGCCATAACTTAGAGACCCGCCTGCGGTGGTTTAAAAGTGCCCTTCGGAAACTGTCTGCGAAGCTCTTTCAACGCCGCAGTAATACTGTCCGCCACTTGATCGACCGATACAGCACCGTCAACCTCCCGGAAGCGACCACTCAATCGATAATGCTCGATCACAGGAGCTGTCTGAGAATCGTACTCCATCATCCGCCGGCCGAAAGCTTCTTCCGTGTCGTCGGAGCGATGCTGGAGCAGGGAGCCTTCCACGTCGCAGAATCCGTCCTTCTCGGGAGGATTGAAATAAATATTGTAGATTCGCTTGCACGTCGGACATATGCGTCGGCCGGTGATACGCCGCAGCAATTCCTTTTCATCGACGCGAATGCTCACCGCAATCAACGGTGCGGTTTCGCCCGAATCTCCGAGATGAGCATCGAGCCAGGTAGCCTGTGCGATGGTGCGCGGAAAGCCGTCGAGAATGTACCCTGCATGGACATCTGGCGCAGCCAGACGCTTACCCACCATGTCATTTACCAATTCGTCAGGAACAAGCTGTCCCTGATCCATCAGGCTCTTTGCCGCTTTCCCAAGATCTGTGCCCTTCGCAATATTCTCGCGAAGAATATCGCCTGTCGAGATCTGCGGAATGCCAAACTTCGACATCAGGAGCTGCGCCTGCGTCCCCTTGCCAACCCCGGGTGCACCCAGAAGAAGAACCGGCCCGGGCAGAAAGTGATCGTCTGCCGGGGCCGGAGTATGAGCTGCGGAATCAATGGTCAACGTCAACACTTCCTACCAGCTCTTGCGTCCGCGGATGCGACCGCTCTTGGGAGAGAAGCCGTCGTAGTGGCGCATGATGAGCTGCGATTCAATCTGCTGTACCGTATCCATCGCAACACCAACCACGATCAGCAGCGACGTGCCACCGAAGTAGAAGTTGACGCCAAGACCGTTGGTTACCCATGTCGGCAAGTGATCGAAAGCCGGACCAATCAGCCAAAGATGATTGAAGTGAATACCGCTGATCAGGAGCTGCGGAATGATCATGATGATGATCAGGTACATCGCGCCGACCAAGGTGATACGCGTCAACACATCGTTGATGAAATCGGCAGTCCGCTTGCCAGGACGAATGCCCGGAATGAAGCCACCGTACTTGCGCATATTGTCCGCGATGTCGTCCGGACGGAAAACGATCGAGATATAGAAATACGCGAAGAAGACGACAGCAACCATATAGAGCAGCTCATACCACGGCTCACCAGGAGCAATTGCGCGGAAGAGCGGCCCGAAGAACGGCGAGTCCTGCAGCGAATAACCGAAGATATGAGCGCCAGAGAAGAGCAGCGGAGCCGAAAGAATCGAGCTCGCAAAGATGATCGGCATAACGCCACCGGAGTTCACCTTCAACGGCAGGTGCGTCGACTGACCACCCATCATCTTGCGGCCGACAATACGCTTGGCGTACTGCACCGGGATGCGGCGCTCCGAGCGTTCGACGTAGACGATGAAGGCCACAACAGCAATCATGCCCGCAATCAGGATCACGATAGCGATGGGAGTGAAAGCGCCCCAGGCGCTGTCACGAGCCTTGATATAAAGCTCCTGAATACCGCGAGGGAGACCGACCACGATACCGGTGAAGATCAGCAGCGACATACCGTTGCCGATACCACGCTCCGTGATCTGTTCACCCAGCCACATGATGAATGCCGTGCCGGCAGTGAGAGTCAGCACGCACATGGGGATAAACGCCCCACGAGAAATTGTGACCATGGGCGCACCGGTAGAAGTGCCCGTCAGCGTAAGCGCAATAGCAAACGACTGCACGATACCCAGCAACACCGTAACGTAACGGGTCCACTGAGTGATCTTGCGGCGGCCAAGTTCGCCTTCCTTCTGCAACTTCGCCAGTGGCTCATAAATCACTGTCAGCAACTGGAAGATGATCGACGCCGTAATGTACGGCATGATGCCGAGCGCGAAGACTGTCAGACGGCGAAGGTTTCCGCCGGAGAACAGGTCAACCAGGCCAAGAGCTGAACCTGAGTTCTGATTAAAGAACTGGGCCAGCATGTCGGCATTAATACCGGGGGTAGGGATGTGCGATCCGAGACGATAGACGGCCAACATACCAAGCGTGAACAGAACACGCTTGCGGAGGTCGGGGATACGGAAGATGTTTGCGATTTTCTCGAACATCGAAGAGTGGGACCTCGGGATAAAACGTAGTTCGGGTGAAACGGCAATGCGAGGGCGGATGCCCTCGCCTGCCATAAAGTCTAAATGCTTTCGTTAGCCAATCAAAATAGCCTTGCCGCCGGCCTTCTCGATCGCTTCCTGGGCAGTTTTGGAGAACTTATGCGCGTGAATGGTAACAGCCGTCTTCAGCTCTCCGTTGTTGAGAACCTTGATCAGGCCGTTCTTCCTGCGCAACAGACCGAGCGCAATGATCTTATCCAGCGTGAACTCAGTCTCGTTCGAAGCGGCGTTGATCTCGGCAACGCGGTCGAGGCCAAGCACGGTGTACTCCACGCGGAAGATATTGGTAAAGCCGCGCTTCGGCAGACGGCGGTGCAGCGGCATCTGGCCGCCTTCAAAGCCGCGCATCAGCGACGAACCCGAGCGGGAGCCCTGACCCTTGTGACCACGGGTCGAGGTCTTACCCATGCCCGAACCCATACCGCGGCCGACACGCTTCTTGTTTTCATTCGCCTTCTTGGGGGCGCGCAGATTGGAAAGATTACGAATTGCCATTGTTTCCTCGCTATAACGCCGGCTCACTCGCAGTGAACCGACTCGCATTGTTTGGCCGGCACTAGGCTCGGCGATTGATGAACTACTCGACGACGCGGACGAGGTGAGGAACCTTAGCCACCATGCCACGAATGGATGGCGTGTCCTCGCGCTCGACGATCTGGTTCAGCCGGGTAAAGCCAAGGCCCTTGATAACGAGCTTGTGCTTCACAGGGGTGCAGATCTTGGAACGGAAGTATTGCAGTTTGATCTTGGCAGTTGCGTTGTTGTCAGCCATCGGACTAGAGCTCCTCTTCAGCTTTGCCACGCAGGGCGGCGACTTCGGCCTTATCCCGAAGCTGGATGAGAGCATCGAAAGTGGCCTTGATAACGTTGTGCGGATTCGCAGTGCCGAGCGACTTCGTCAGCACGTTCTGAACACCGGCGGCGGTCATAACGGCGCGCACAGTCTTGCCGGCGATAATGCCAGTACCTTCAGGAGCCGGCTTCAGCATCACCTGGCCTGCGCCAAAGTGGCCGAGAACCTGGTGAGGAATCGTGGTCTGCGTCAGGTTGACCTTGTGCAGGTTCTTCTTGGCCGCTTCGATCCCCTTGCGAATCGCCTGGGGAACTTCCTTGGCCTTGCCGGAACCGTATCCAACTACGCCCTCACCGGGATCGCCAATGACGACCAGTGCGGCGAAGGACATGTTCTTACCGCCCTTGACGACCTTGGTGACGCGGTTGATGGAAACAACCTCATCCTTCAGGTTGAGCCGGTTCGCGTCGAGCTTTTTCTTGATTGCCATAATTTCTTTATCCAGCTTTCTGGCTGCCGCTCAGGGCGCCTTATAAACCTTAGAACTCCAGTCCACCTTCGCGGGCTGCATCGGCCAGGGCCTTCACGCGACCGTGATACAGATAACCACCGCGATCGAACACGATCTTCTTGATGCCCTTCTCTTGTGCGCGCTGAGCGATCAGCTTGCCAACCTCAGCCGCAGCAGCGATGTTGCCGCCGGAGCTCTTCTCTTCACCCTTCTTGCCCATGGAGGATGCCGAAGCAATCGTAACGCCGTTCAGGTCATCGATGAGCTGGGTGTAGATGTGGTTGAGCGAGCGATAGACATTGAGGCGCGGACGCTCTGCAGTGCCGGACATCTTCTCGCGGATACGCGTGTGGACGCGCTTGCGGATGACGTTGCGTTGACGGGGGCTGATCATAATTCTCTTTCCTTCCTAGTAGCGGCGTCAGAGTACTGACGACGTTCGGTTGTTTGGATAGAGATAAGAGTCTTACTCTTATCTCTATCCGGATTAGCTTACTTGGCGCCGGTCTTTCCGACCTTCTTCTTCAGCTTCTCACCGGTATAGCGAACACCCTTGTTCTTGTAGGGATCCGGCTTGCGAAGCGAGCGCATATCGGCGGCGACCTGACCGACCTTCTGGCGGTCGATGCCGGAGATGGTAACGTGCGTCTGCTTGGGATCGATAGCAACCTCGATGCCGGTAGGCAGCGGGAACTCGATCGGGTGCGAATAACCAAGAGTGAAGACAACGACATTCTTGCCCTTCATCTCAACGCGGTAACCGATGCCGACGACGTCAAGCTCTTTGGTCCAGCCAGCGGTGACGCCCTGAACAGCATTGAACACAAGCGCACGAGCCAGGCCATGGAACGCAGCCTGCTTGTCGTTCTCGCGCTCAGCGACGATAGCGCCGTCCTTCTGGACGAGGGTGATTCCGCCCGGAAGCAGAGCAGTTACCTTGCCCTTGGGTCCTTCGACCAGGACAGTGTTGCCATTGACGGTGTACTTGACACCGGCGGGCACGGGGATTGGCTTCTTGCCGATACGTGACATAACTAATTCCTTCTAGTGGCTTGCGAGTCGCAGGAGTACATCCTGTTCCACTGCAGCCGAAGCGGACAAGCCGCCAAAACTAAATCGCTAAACAAGGGAGTATCAGGCGAACGCCGTAAACTCCAAAAAATTACCAGACTTCGCAGAGGATCTCGCCGCCAACGCCTTCACGACGCGCCTGACGACCAGTCATGACACCCTTCGGGGTGGTCATGATCGAGATACCCAAACCACCCTGGACGCGGCGGATCTCATCGCGGCCAAGATACACACGGCAACCAGGACGCGAAACGCGCTGCAGATCACGGATGACAGCCTCGTTGTTCGGACCGTACTTCAGATAGACCCGCAGAACCTTCTGGCCATTCTCCTCGGTCGGCTTGTAGTTCGCAATGTAGCCCTCTTCCTTGAGGATGCGGGCGATCTCGGCCTTCAGCTTCGAGGCAGGAACGTCAAGCTTCTGGTGACGTGCACGGATGGAGTTGCGGATGCGGGTCAAAAAGTCTGCTACTGGATCGGTGAGGTTCATTCATTCTCCTTCATCCCCCGTTCGCTCACGAGTATCTCTCGCAAGAACCAGCGGGGATGTTGTTGCAGGTGTTACTTTCAGACTTCTGCATTCAAAGCGAAAACCCGAATGAGGTCTCTGAAAGGAGCGTCCGGCCAGGCCGTGCGCAGGTGATAAATCTATTCTACCAGCTCGACTTCACAACGCCCGGAATTTCTCCCTTAAGAGCGAGCGAACGGAAGCAGAGACGGCAGACGCCGAACTTGCGCAGGAACGCGCGAGGACGACCGCAGAGCTGGCAGCGGTTGTGCTGGCGGGACTTGAACTTCGGGGTCTTTGCATCTTTTACGCGTTTTGCGGTAGTTGCCATGTTTTCTCTCTATCTTTACTGCAAACTTGTTCGAGGGCCGAAGGGCCTTCTTTTGAATCAGTTACGCTCCAACGCGGAAGGGCATTCCAAAACCCTTCAGCAGAGCGCGGGCACCGTTGTCATCCTTCGCCGTCGTGACGATGGTGACGTTCATACCCTTAAGCTTATCGACCTTCGCATAGTCAATTTCGGCGAAGATGAGCTGGTCGCGCAGACCCAGCGTGTAGTTGCCGCGGCCATCGAAGCTCTTGGAGGACACGCCACGGAAGTCACGGACACGGGGGAGAGCAATCGAAATCAGACGATCCAGAAACTCGTACATCGTATCGCCGCGCAACGTAACCATCGCACCAATCGGCATGCCCTCGCGCACCTTGAAGGCCGCAATGGACTTCTTCGCCTTGGTCGTCACAGGCTTCTGGCCGGCGATAGCGGCAAGGTCGGCCACCAGGGGATCCATGATCTTGACGTTCTGAGTCGCTTCGCCCAGACCCATGTTGATGACGATCTTCTCAAGCCTGGGAATCGCCATCACGTTGGTGACGTTCAGCTCTTTGCCCAACGCCGGTTTGATCTCTTTTTCGTACTTCTCTTTCAAACGTGTTGCCATAATATTTCTTCTCTTTCTCCACGATTCCGGATTGGATCTAATCCGTGTACCGATACGTAGGGTGAACCGTTGTTACAAAAAGTTTATAAATCTCAGCCTTACTTCTCTTACTACTTCTTCTTCTCGGCAATCGTGTTTCCACTTGCCTTCGAGAAACGAACCTTCTTGTCGCCTTCAAAACGCGAACCAACGCGCGTCTTGTTACCGTCGCCATCGACCAGCATGACGTTCGAGATATGAATCGTGGCTTCCTGCTCAGCGATGCCGCCCTTGATGTTGCGCTGCGGGTTCGGCTTCACGTGCTTCTTCACCATCATCACGCCCTCAACGAGAACGCGGTTCTTGTCAGCGATAACGCGAAGGACGCGGCCGGTCTTGCCCTTGTCTTTGCCTGCGATCACTTCCACTTTGTCATTACGCTTGATCTTGATGCCTGCCATAACTCTCTCTCAATCCTCGACGATCTGTGCGGAGCCGGACTCCGGAAAAAATGTGGTGCCATGCGCGAACGCATGGCAGAAGAACTAAATAACCTCAGGTGCAAGCGAAACAATCTTGAGAAACTTCTTCTCACGAAGCTCGCGGGCCACGGGTCCAAATACGCGCGTTCCAACCGGCTCCATCGCATCGTTGATCACGACAGCGGCGTTCTGGTCGAAGCGAATGTAAGTGCCGTCCTTACGACGGTACTCTTTGCGGGTGCGGACGATAACCGCCTTTACTACTTTACCCTTTTTTACCGTTCCATCGGGGGAAGCTTCTTTCACCGCCGCGGTCACGACGTCGCCAAGGCCGGCCTTCTTGCCCAGACCGCCACCGAGGGGCAGGATCACCTGCAGCTTGCGCGCGCCGGAATTATCGGCCACGTCAAGAATTGTTCTCATTTGTACTGACATCGTTCGTCTCCTGGGTGCAACGGCCCGGGGCTATACCCCATGGCTTGATCTCGTTCACAGGGCGATCAGCCCCGTGTCTACTTACTTGACTTCTGCGGCTGCAGCCTTCTTGTCATCGGCCAGCGCGAGCGAGGAGCGGCGAACGATCTCCTCAAGCGACCAGCGCTTCAGCTTCGACAAGGGGCGTGCCTCACGGATCCGTACCACATCGCCGACGCGTGCGGAGTTCTGCTCGTCGTGCGCGTAGAACTTCTTGTTCGACTTCATCACGCGCTTGTACTTCGGGTGGGCCTTGCGCATCTCGATCTCAACGACGATCGTCTTCTGCATCTTAGTCGAAACGACCAGGCCAACCTTCTCGTTGCGGCGTGAACCGGTGGTCTCGGCGGAGGTCGCGGCTGCTGTGGTGTTCGTTGTGTCTGCCATGATTAGTCCTTCTTCGCTTTCTTGCGGGCGGTGCGCGTGCTCTTGGCCGGTGCGGCGTTGGCTACAACGGGGTTGGCGGCCTTCTCGGCAGCCAGCGTGCGCTGACGCTCGACGGTCTTGATGCGGGCGATGTCCAGCTTGAGCGTCCGCAGCTTCTTAATGCCCTCGACATTGCCGAGGCTCTTCTGGAAGCGGATGCGGAAGAGCTGCTCGCCGGCCTTGGCCTGCTCCGTCTTGAGCTCTTCGTCACTGAGGTTGCGAATCTTTTCGAATTCCATTGTCTTTTCCTTCAAACCTAAAAGTTACTTGGCAGCGACCGTAGCCTTGACGTCGTGACGCTGCACGAAGCTCGTCTTCAACGGCAGCTTGTGCGCCGCGAGACGCATAGCCTCTTTGGCAAGCTCAGGGCTTACGCCTTCCATCTCGAACAGAATCCTGCCCGGACGAACAACGCAGACCCAGTGATCCGGAGCGCCCTTACCCTTACCCATACGGGTTTCGGCCGGCTTCTTCGTGATCGGCTTATCTGGGAACAAACGCAGCCATACCTTGCCGCCGCGCTTGATGAAACGCGTCATCGCAATACGGCTGGCCTCGATCTGGCGGTCGGTAATATAACCGCACTCCATCACCTTCAGGCCGTAGTCACCGAACGAGAGATCGGAGCCGCGCCACGCCTTGCCGCACATGCGACCGCGCTGCTGCTTGCGAAACTTGACCTTCTTTGGCATCAACATAACGAAACCCTCTTCACTCTTTCGGGGACCCTTGGTTCCCCTGAAACTCCGGCAGTGCCGGGCAAAACTTTACGACGTAAACGCGCCTGCAGTTACGCCCTGATCGCGACGCTTCTTCTGCTCGTAGATATCGCCACGATAGACCCAGGTCTTGACGCCGATGATTCCGTACGTCGTGTTCGCTTCGGCAAAGCCGTAGTCAATATCGGCGCGCAGCGTGTGCAGCGGCAGACGACCCTGGAGATACCACTCCGAGCGCGCGATCTCGTTACCGTTCAAACGGCCGGAGACGCGGACCTTGATTCCCTTGCAGCCGAAGCGCAGCGCCGAATCAACGCTCTTGCGCATCGCGCGGCGGAAACTGACGCGCTTCTCAAGCTGCAGCGCGATGTTCTCGGCTACCAGCTGGGCGTCAAGCTCGGGCTTGTTCACCTCGAGGATGTCGATAAACACCTCGCGGCTGGTGCGCTTCTGGATATCGGCCTTCAGCTTGTCGATCTCGGCGCCCTTGCGGCCGATGATGATGCCCGGACGCGCGGTGCGAATGATCAGGCGCAGCTTATTGCCCGGACGCTCGACTTCAACCGAGCTGACACCGGCGGCCTTCAACTTCTCGCGCAGCTCAGCCTTTAGCTTCACGTCCTCGACCAGCAGCTTGTCATAGCCGCGCTCTACAAACCAACGCGACTTCCACGGCTTGTTGATGCCGAGGCGAAACCCATACGGATGGACTTTCTGTCCCATAGCTTCCCTTTACTCCGTGCTCGTCCGGTTGAGCCGGAGAGCTGTCATGCAAAACTCTTAGTTTACAGGAAAACGGCTTACTTTGCGGCCTTTTTCGCTGCAGTCTTCTTCGCGGCGGCCTTCTTGGCTGCGGGCTTTGCCGCAGTCTTGGTAGCTGCCTTCTTCGTGGTCTTCTTCGCTGCCGGCGCTGGCGTCGGCTCGGCGGCTGCACTCACTGCAGTGGCCGACTTCTTCTCAGCAACGGTAACGATAATGTGTGCAAGCCTGCGCTGGTAGCGGAAGGCGCGGCCCATTGGAGCAGGCCGGATCCGCTTCATGCGAGGGCCTTCGTTCGCAACCGCGGTCTTGACGTAGAGGTTGTCCACGTCAACGTCAAGTCCCTGCTCCTGCGAGACATAGTTTGCGTTCTGAATCGCCGAACGCAGAACCTTCTCGACAACCGGAGCCATGCGCTTCGTGCTGAAGTGAACGGTGTTGAGAGCCTGCTCCACGCGGAGACCCTTGATGAGGTCGAGAACCAGCTTCGCCTTTTGCGGGCTGGTGCGCTGGAACTTCGCCTCGGCGCGGAACTCTCGGATTTTCTCTGCTGCTACCTTAGCCATGATCTTCGTCCTTCAAAACTTCTGCTTCGCTGACCGATTAGTGCGGTCTAGCGGTCATTCAATACTGCTCGACCGAACTACTTGGCCTTCGTCGCCGTCTCTGTCTTTGCGGAGTGGCCCTTGAACGTACGCGTCGCCGCGAACTCGCCCAGCTTGTGGCCAACCATGTTCTCCGTCACGTAGACCGGGATGAACTTGCGACCGTTGTGAACCGCGATCGTGTGACCGACGAAGTCCGGGTGGATGGTCGAACGGCGAGACCATGTGCGCAGAACCTTCTTGTCGTTGGTCTGGTTCATGACATTGATCTTGGTCATGAGGTGATCGTCGATGAAGGGACCTTTTTTAGCGGAACGTGCCATTGTGCTGAACTCCGATTCTTGTTGCGATGCTGGATACGACGAATCTCTTAGTTACGAGACTTGGTGTTTCTAAATAATCAGGTACTTCTTGCTGAAAAGCTCTTACTTTACTTGCTACGACGGTTGACGATGAAAACATCGGTCCGCTTGTTGTTGCGGGTCTTGTATCCGCGGGTCGGCTGGCCCCATGGGGTTACCGGGTGACGTCCGCCCGAAGTCTTACCTTCACCACCACCATGCGGGTGGTCGACCGGGTTCATTGAGACACCGCGGTTCGAAGGACGAATGCCCTTCCAGCGGTTGCGTCCGGCCTTACCGACCGTGACATTTTCGTGATCCGTGTTGCCAACCTGGCCAATCGTCGCCATGCACTCGACCAGAACCTTGCGGGTCTCGCCGGATGGCAGCTTCAGAAGAGCGTAGTCGCCTTCCTTCGCGATCAGGTTGACCTGAGAGCCGGCCGAACGTGCCATCTGCGCGCCCTTACCAGGACGAAGCTCGATGTTGTGCACGATCGTACCGATCGGGATGTTCTTGAGCGGCAGAGCGTTGCCAACCAGAATGTCGGCCTCAGGACCGCTCATGATCGACTGACCAACCTTCAGCCCGACCGGCTGAATGATGTAGCGCTTCTCGCCGTCAGCGTAGCTGACCAGCGCGATACGCGAGCTACGGTTCGGGTCATACTCAATGGTAACGACCGTAGCCGGGATACCGTACTTGTCGCGCTTGAAGTCTACGAGGCGCAGCTTCTGTTTGTGTCCGCCACCGTGGTGACGCATCGTCAACGCACCCGTCGAGTTGCGGCCGCCAGTGCGCTGCTTCACCGTCAGAAGCGGCTTATGCGGCTTGTCGGTCGTGATGTCATCGTTGACCAGCTTCGTCGCGAAGCGGAGTGATGGTGTAATCGGTCGAAATGATTTAATCGGCATCGTCTTTATTCCCTTGCCTGCGCAGCCGTTTTCAGGCTGCGCTTCTTTTCTAAAATCTGTTGCGTGCGGCTATATTTCCGAATCTCTCAGCCGCAAGCGGGTTAGAGGCTGTTCAGGTATTCCGGCATCTTTTCGCCCTCTTTGAGGCGAACATAAGCCTTCTTCCAATCGGGGCGGTAGCCGGAGAACTTTCCACGGCGGCGCTCCTTACCCTCAACAGTCGCGGTGCGAACACCGCTTACTTTGACCTTGAAGAGGGACTCAACAGCCTGCTTCACTTCAGTCTTGGTGGCCTTCAGGGCGACCTCGAACACCAGCGTGTTCTGAGTCTCCTTGACGCCCATGCCCTTCTCGGTAATCAGAGGGCGGCGAATCACGGTATAGAGGGTTGGCATTACGCAACCTCCTTATGGGCAGCGGCTTTGCGCTTCGATACGAACTTCTTCAGCGTCTCCTGCAGAGCCTCAATGGCATCCTTCGAGAAAACCGCGTGCTCGTAGCGGAGCAGATCATAGGGGTGAACCTCGGAGCTGAGCACAAGCTCAACGCCCGCCAGGTTGCGCGAACCGAGATAAAGCTTCTCGTTCAGCTTGCGGCTGCTCTCAACCAGCAGAGTCGTCTTTCCTGCCTCGAGCTTGTTCAGCGCGGTGCGGAAGAGCTTCGTCTTGGCCTCAGGCACTTCGAACGAATCGACAACGGTAAACTTACCGTCAGCAATCTTCGCAGCGATAGCCGAGCGCAGAGCGCCCATCAGCTTCTTCTGTGGGAACGCATACTCATAGCTGCGCGGCTGAGGTCCATGGACCGTACCGCCGCCACGCCAGAGAGGAGTACGGATCGAGCCAACGCGGGCCCGGCCGGTTCCCTTCTGCTTCCAAAGCTTCTTGCCGGCGCCGGAGACGTTCTTGCGGGTCTTCGTTGCAGCCGTTCCCTGGCGCAGTGCAGCGCGGTAGTGCTTTACCGACTCCCACAGCAGCGCGTCGTTGATCTCGCCAGAGAAAACCTCGTCAGCGAGTTCAAACTCACCGACCTTGGTTCCACCGAGATTGACTACGTTAATGTTTGCCATCGTTCTTCTCTCTTCGTGCCCGCCATCGATGCGGCAGACCTAAACTTTGTTTGTCCCGGGGCCTATTTCATCCCCGTGGAGGTTGAACTACTTCTTCTTCGGTGCAGCCTTCTTAGAAGCCTTCAATGCGTCCTTCGTTGCGGCACCGGCAAATCCACGACGCTCGCGCGGCGGAGCCTTGGCCTTCGAGATCAGCACAAATCCATCACGCGGGCCGGGTACGGCGCCCTCGACCATGATGAGGTTGTCTTCCAGATCGATACCGCGGATCCGCAGATTGCGAACCGTAACCTGCTCGTGGCCCATATGACCCGGCATACGCTGACCAGGAAATACACGCGACGGGAACGAAGACGCACCGATCGAACCCTGCACCTGGAACATGTGACCGTGCGACTTGGGACCGCCGCCGAAGCCATGGCGGCGAATAACGCCAGCAAAACCGCGGCCCTTCGAGGTTCCAATCACGTCAACAAACCGTTCATCGGAGAAGATGTCGACCAGAACGCGATCGCCTGCCTTCACGCCAACCGATTCCTGCCCGTCCTCACCCTTCACAGCCTCAAGAGAAACTTCCTTGATCATCCTGACGGGAGGAACATTCGACTTCGCGAAGTGACCGGTCATGGCCTTGTTCACCTTCGAAGCCTTCACGAAATCGACATAGCCGATCTGGGCGGCGTCATAGCCGTCCTTCGCGAGAGTCTTGAGCTGCGTAATTACGCAAGGACCAGCCTTCAGAACCGTCACGGGATGAACGTCACCGCGATCGTCAAAGATCTGGGTCATACCGATTTTCTTACCGAGAATTCCTGATACTGACATCGTCTTTTCCTTTCCTCATCATGCTGCGCTCGTAAGCATCAGCACTGCCGGGTTACTACTGCGATAACAATCGAAGCTTCTACTGAAAGCCTCTTTACTTCTGAACCGTCTTGATTTCAACATCCACACCAGCCGGCAGATCAAGCTTCATCAGCGCGTCAACCGTCTGCTGTGTCGGCTCGAGAATATCGATCAGCCGCTTGTGCGTCCGGATCTCAAAAGCCTCGCGCGATTTCTTGTCAACGTGGGGGGAGCGGAGAACGCAGTACTTGTTCTTCATCGTCGGTAGGGGAATCGGTCCCGCAACCTGTGCGCCCGTGCGCTTCGCCGTCTCGACAATCTCACCGGTGGATGTATCCAGCACGCGGTAGTCATAAGCCTTCAAACGGATTCTGATTCTTTGTCCAGCCATTGTTTTCTCTTTTCCGTTACTCAAAGATCGTTTGGAGTGGCTGCCGGTCATGAACTTCTACATGCACCGGCAGCCCTCGAATTTGTTTACTTCAAGATCTCGCTGATGGTGCCAGCGCCGACGGTCCTTCCGCCCTCGCGGATCGCGAAGCGGAGGCCCTTCTCCATAGCCACCGGCGTGTGCAGCGTGATCTCCAGCTGGATGTTGTCGCCAGGCATCACCATCTCCGTGCCTTCCGGAAGCTTCGCCGAACCCGTCACGTCCGTCGTGCGGAAGTAGAACTGGGGACGGTAACCGTTGAAGAACGGAGTATGACGTCCGCCCTCTTCCTTCGACAACACGTAGATCTCGCCCTTGAACACCGTGTGCGGCGTGATCGAACCCGGCTTGGCAAGAACCATGCCGCGCTCCACGTCTTCCTTCGCGATACCGCGCAGCAGAAGACCCGCATTGTCGCCCGCCAGACCTTCGTCCAGCTGCTTCTTGAACATCTCGACGCCGGTGCAGACCGTCTTGCGCGTCTCGCGGAAGCCCACGATCTCGCAGTCCTCGCCAACCTTCACCTTACCGCGCTCGATACGGCCCGTAACCACGGTTCCACGGCCAGAGATCGAGAAGATGTCTTCGATCGGCATCAGGAACGGCAGGTCAACCAGACGGTCAGGCTGCGGAACATTCTTGTCCACCGCATCCATCAGCTCGTCGATCTTGGCCTCCCACTGCGCCTCGCCGTTCAGCGCGCCAAGCGCCGAGCCGCGGATCACAGGAACGTCGTCGCCGGGGAAGTCATACTTCGACAAGAGCTCGCGAACTTCCATCTCGACCAGGTCGATCAGCTCCGCATCCTCAACCGCATCGCACTTGTTCAGGAACACGACGATGTAGGGAACGCCTACCTGACGCGCCAGCAAAACGTGCTCCTTGGTCTGGGGCATCGGGCCGTCGGTCGCTGCAACCACCAGGATCGCGCCGTCCATCTGCGCCGCACCCGTGATCATGTTCTTGATGTAGTCGGCGTGGCCGGGGCAGTCGACGTGAGCATAGTGACGGTTCGCCGTCTCATACTCCACGTGCGAGGTCGCAATCGTGATACCGCGCTCGCGCTCCTCAGGTGCGTTGTCGATCGTGTCGAACGAACGGAACGCATTCTTCGGGTTGTGCTTCGACAGCACCTTCGTGATTGCCGCCGTCAATGTCGTCTTGCCGTGATCGATGTGACCAATCGTCCCTACGTTTACGTGCGGCTTTGACCGGTCAAACTTTTCCTTGCCCATGACTCTCTCCGTGTTTCTAACTTCTAAAGTTCTACTGCCAAACTGTTTGCGCCTCGCGGCACCGGCTTACTTGCTGTCTTTGCCCTGCACCTTGGCAATGATCTCTTCCGAGACCGACCGCGGCGCCTCTTCGTACTGCTTGAACTGCATCGAGTAGTTCGCGCGTCCCTGCGTCGACGAGCGCATGTGCGTCGCATAGCCGAACATCGTGCTCAGCGGCACCGTCGCCTTGATCGCCTGCGTTCCGCCGACCATCTCCATGCCTTCGATACGGCCACGGCGGCTGTTCAAGTCGCCAATGATCGTACCCATAAACTCATCCGGAACCGTAACCTCAACATCCATCACGGGCTCCAGCAGAACCGGCTTCGCCTTGCGTGCCGCTTCCTTGAAGGCCATCGAACCGGCGATCTTGAACGCCATTTCGTTCGAGTCAACGTCGTGATAGCTACCGTCGTACAGCGAGACCTTGATATCGACCATCTCGTAGCCAGCCAGAACGCCGCGCTGCATCGCGTCCTGAATACCCTGATCGATCGGCTTGATGTACTCCTTGGGAATCGCGCCGCCCTTGGTATCGTTCGAAAACTCGTAACCCGCGCCCGGCTCATTGGGGCTGATGCGGATCTTGGCGTGGCCGTAGTTACCCGAACCGCCCGTCTGACGGATGTACTTACCCTCAGCCTCGGCATTGGCGCGGATCGTTTCGCGATAAGCAACCTGTGGCTTACCAACGTTGGCCTCAACCTTGTACTCGCGCATCATGCGGTCGACGATGATCTCAAGGTGCAGCTCGCCCATTCCGGCGATGATGGTCTGACCCGAATCAATATCCGTGTGGACATTGAACGTCGGATCTTCCTGTGCCAGCTTCGCCAGCGCCATACCCATCTTCTCCTGGTCAGCCTTCGTCTTAGGCTCAACCGCAACCTCAATAACGGTCTTCGGGAAGTCGATCGACTCAAGCACAACCGGGTGTTTATCGCTGCAAATCGTGTCGCCCGTCACCAGGTTCTTCAAGCCAACAGCGGCGCAGATATCGCCCGCGAGAATCTCCGTGATCTCTTCGCGCTTGTTCGCGTGCATCTTCAGCAGACGACCAATACGCTCCGTCTTGCCCGTACGCGGATTCAGAACCGAGTCACCGGTCTTCAGCTGACCCGAGTAAACCCGAATGAAGATCAGCTGGCCGACGAAGGGGTCGGTCATAATCTTAAAGCCAAGCGCTGCGAACGGCTCACTGTCATCC
>DATMQZ010000012.1:0-13973 GCA_035566575.1 Edaphobacter sp. | reverse complement strand
CCCCCGCATTTTTTTCCCGCTCAAAACCCCCGCCCCACCCCCCAGAATCACGCCCGCCCCCACCGTAGCATGCTCTCCAATCCCCACCTGCCCACCTAAAATCGCCCCATCTTCCACCACACTCGACCCCGAAATCCCCGTCTGCGCCGCAATAATAACGTTCTTTCCTATCAAGCAGTTATGCCCAATATGCACCAGGTTATCGATCTTCGTCCCCCGCCCAATCCGCGTCTCCCCCAGCGCCCCCCGATCGATCGTAGTATTCGCCCCAATCTCAACGTTATCTTCCACATACAGCCGTCCCTGCTGCGGAAACACCAGATACTCCCCTGTCTCCGAGTTCCTCACATACCCAAATCCCGTAGACCCCAGCACCGCTCCCGCCTGCACCACCACCCCATCCCCCAACACCGTCCCCGCATAGATCGTCACCCCCGCTAAGATATTGCAATCCTTACCGATAACCACTCCATCGCCCAACACAACCCGAGGCCCAACCCAAGTCCCCGCCCCAATCGTCACTCCATCCCCAACCACCGCCGTAGGATGAATCCCCGCCTCAAATCCCTTACCCTTCAACCGCTTAGCAACCAACGCAAACCCATACCTCACATCCAAAGCCCAAACAATCCGCGGATCAGCCGGCAACTCCCAAAGCTCCAACTTATCGCTAGCCAGAATCGCCCCCGCCTTCGACTCCAGCGCTGCCGTCAGTGTCGTGCTATCAGTAGCGAACACCAGCGAACTCCCCGTCGCCCCCTCAAGACTCGAGACCTCGGTAATCTCCGCCTCCACCGCCGGAGCCTTCACCCCAATCCAGCCGGCAATCTCACTTATCTTCGCCATCAGTAGATCCCCTCTTCCCCAGGCGGCCGTGTCTTCCACCGCCGGTGCATCCACAGCCACTGGTCCGGATAACGCCGAATATACCCCTCAATCGCCGCCGTAAACGCCGCCGTATTCACCAAAGCGTCGCTCTCCGAGTCGCCCGTCTTCACCACTTCCAACTCTTTGCCGAAGTGCAGCACATACTGCCCTTCAGCCTCTTCCCACAGCAAAAATCCCGGAACCACAGCAGCTCCCGTCTTCGCCGCCACCCGCGCCATCCCCGAAGCCGTACACGCCTGCACCCCAAAAAACGGAACAAATACTCCCTGCGGAGGCGTCATATTCGTATCCATCAGGATTCCAACCGTCTCACCCGCCCGCATCGAAGCAATTAAACCCCGTGCAAAATCGTCCTTATGGATCACCCGATTTCCATGCAAACAGCGAATACGGTTCACAAAAGCATCCACCAACGGATTATCCAGCCGTCGTATCACCATCCCCATCGGCCGTCCCATCAATGAGTGGTAAAAGCTCGACAACTCCCAGGCCCCAAGGTGCCCCGTCAGCACCAGCACGCCCTTTCCCCGCTCCCGCGCCTGAGTATAGTTTTCGAGTCCGTCATAGCGAATAAACCGGCTGGCAGACTCCGCCGTATATTTGGGCATCTGGCAAAACTCCGCCAACAGCCAGCCCAGATTTCTATACTCGCGACGCAGAATAGCCTCGCGCTCCCCATCCGAAAACTCAGGAAACGCCAGTTTCAGATTCCGTAGACCCACCCCGCGCAACCGCCCCAGCGCATGGTAAGCCAATACCGCAATCGCAGCCCCTTTAAACCGGGCCAGTCGCCTTGGCAGCAGCCGCAGCACATGCACAAAGAGCCACACCAAGCCAAACTCCGCAGTCTCGCGGACGCTGACCTTTTCACTAGGCAGTTCTCTCTGGGTAACTTCGCTCAAGTCTCTAGTTTACTGGTCCCTAAGCTTTTCTCTGCTCCAAAACAAAAAGAGAGCGGCCATAAGCCGCCCTCTTTGCAATTCCCACGAACAGTTTTCTACAGACTATTGTGCCTTCGCAGCCACAAAATGCTTCGCTACGGTCCGCACAAAAGGACGAGCTTCCTCAGGCGTCGGTACGCCTCCCTTCAGAATCGTGTCAAAGGGAACCGCATCGCCGTACATCGTACGGGTGTCATCCTGGTTTTGCGAAAGAACTGTACCATCCAGATCAATACCGGCAAACAGACCTTTGCTGCGTGACCATGTCAGAAACTCAGCATTCAGTTTCCAGTCCGTCCCAGCCTGTGCATTCCTGCCCACCGGCCCCGCAGAAGCAGCAGCATCGCCGCCGATCTTGAACTTATTTTTCAACATGGCCTGGAGGCCCTGATCATTCATCGCGACCAGTATCAGATCCGTGGCCTGGCCACCAATCTGGAATCCAAAGCTGCCACCCTCGAGCTGCACGAAAACAGGCGCGCTCCAACCCTTGGGACTACGGCAAGTGGCCACGCCTTGGCCGTATTGCGCTCCAATGACAAATGCGGCCTTCTTGAAACTCGGTATAACGACCACGCAATGCGCACCGCCAAGAATGCTATCGGGAATACCCTTGTCCGGAGCATCCATAATCTCACCAAGAACTGCGCTGGCATCATTCAGACGCCCCAGCAGCTTCGCCTTATCTGTCGCTCCTAATGCACAGACCGAACTTGCCATCATTGCAACGCCACAAATCGCTGCGGATACGTGCTTCATTTTCATATTCATCGTTTTTCTGCCTTTCGAACGCAAAAGAGGTTCGGGATGAACTCCTAAGAGTTCTATTTACAACAATATATGAGATGCCTCTCATCAAACCGAGTTGTCTGCTCTCTCAAGAGTAGCTGCTTAAACAAAAAAATGGGGTTGAAGAGATAGTGTCGGATGACATGCACCCGATACTCTCTCTACAACCCCTCTCCCAGGTCTGTGTTGCTTGTGTCAAGGTTGCCCCACTTCCTTGTTTCCCACAACGGTACGGAGGTGTGCATACCTTTGTGCGTTCCACGTTAATGAGTTAGTTAATAGAAAAACTGAATGTTCTCAACACTATGAAACGAGTTTGCGATTTACGGCCTGAACAGTAAGAGCAATGCGGTTATCAACGCCCACCTTTCGCATCAGCCGCCCCACATAGGCCTTTACCGTATTGATATCGATCCCCAAAACCCCGGCGATCTCTTTGTTGGCACGGCCCGCGACGAGTAAGCGCAAAACCTGCTCCTCCCGTTCCGTAAATTTCGGCTCCGCAACGCTACTCTGTATCTCCGCTGCAGCAGACTCGATCAACCGGGCCATTACCTTTCGCGGTGCCCACACCGAGCCATCCTGCACGATATTGATCGCCAGCCGAATCTCACTCACATTCGCCGTGTGAGCCAGATACCCTTTTGCGCCCGCTCCTATTACACGTTGGATGTGATCGTGGTCCTCTTCCAGACCGAGCACTATCAGCCGCAGGTGAGGCCGCGTTCGCCGAAATGTTCCCAACAGTTCAAAGATGTGGTCCGTACACGCACTGTCAATCAGGATCACAGACACTCCCGACGAGTCGAGAGCGCCTGGCACCGACAGCGGAATGATCTCCACCCCGCTGCCATCAGAAAAAATTGCCTGCAATCCGAGAATTCGCAGGGGGTCTGTAGCAATCATGCCCAGACGCAGCTGTTCGCGAGACGGTGTCTCTTTCATGGCCTGGTCAGCGTCCTCACGCCGTGCTCTATTTGTTACGTGATGCCAAGAGATACAGTGCAACAGGCCTATGGACTACAGCTTTGGCAGAACGATTCCCTGCTGATTCTGGTACTTCCCTTTGCGGTCCGCATAGCTGACCTCGCAGACCTCGTCGGACTGGAAGAACAGAATCTGGCATAGTCCTTCGTTCGCGTAAATCCGCGCCGGCAGCGGCGTCGTGTTCGATATCTCCAGAGTCACAAACCCCTCCCACTCCGGTTCGAAGGGCGTGACATTGACGATAATCCCGCACCGCGCATACGTCGACTTGCCGACACAGATCGTCAGCACATCGCGCGGAATCTTGAAGTACTCAATCGACCGCGCCAGCGCAAACGAGTTCGGCGGCACAATCACACTTGGCGCCTGCACCGAAACAAACGACCTCTCGTCGAATGCCTTCGGGTCGATAATCGCACTGTTCACGTTCGTAAATATCTTGAATTCATCCGAAACCCGCAGGTCATATCCGTAGGAAGACAGCCCGTAGGAGATGACTCCATCTTTTACTTGCTTTTCGCTGAACGGCGAAATCATTCCATGGTCTATCGCCTGCTGGCGAATCCAACGGTCACTTTTAATGGCCACTCTAGATTGGTTCCCTTCGTAATCCAATTCCGTCATCTATTGTCGCAGAAGTGTGTAAACTGGGTTCCGCAGGTTACCTTTACTCTTGCTTCATTAGATTCTTCATCTTACGGTAGCGTTCTTGCGTTGACAATCTCAGTCCGACTTTCTAACATCACGATACTAAAACCCGGTCAGTACTTAGTTTTGTAAAAAATTACAGCCCAAGGACGGCGGCCCAGAATGATTAAGCAGGATCTTATACAGAGGGTTGTTGAGCGTACCGGACTGCCTAGAACAAAAGCAGAGTCCGCGGTAGACGCTATTTTCGAAAGCATGAAGCAAACCTTGATTGCCGGCGACCGCATCGAACTTCGCGGCTTCGGCGTCTTCACCGTAAAACCCAGAAAAACCGGCATCGGCCGCAACCCACGCACCGGCGCGGAAGTCACCATCGCTCCCGGCAAGGCCGTCCGTTTCAAGCCCGGCAAGGAGCTTCATCTCTTGGAGTAGCGCAGCTTCCGTCACATCAAGTGCACTGCATCCACGTCGACCACCAGGTTTCGACGCGGAATGTTCTGCGTCTCTGCGAATCGCAGCATAGCGCGCAAAGCTTCACCCAACGCCTGTCTCCGCTCCGCCTTCAGCACAAAGTGATACCGGTAGATTCGCTTCAGCCGCACAATCGGCGCAGCCGCCGGCCCCAGCACGCGAATCTTCTCCATCCTCGTCTGCTGGAACCACCGTCCCAACACACTCGACCACCCCGTAGCCTCCTCCAACTTCTCGCTCTGGATCACCACATTCGCCAGCACCGCAAACGGCGGATAGTGCATCCACCGCCGATAGTTCATCTCTTTGGCCACAAATCCCGGATAGTCATGCTGCGCCGCAAACTGAATCGCATAGTGATCCGGATGATAAGTCTGCACCAGCACCTTCCCCGGCAGATCGCCCCGCCCCGCCCGTCCTGAAACCTGCGTCAGTAGTTGAAACACGCGCTCTGCTGCACGAAAATCCGGCAACCCCAGCGCAAAGTCCGCGCCCACCACACCTACCAGCGTCACGCCATGAATGTCATGCCCTTTCGCAATCATCTGCGTCCCCACAAGCAGATTGATCTCCCCAGCATGTAACCGTGACAGTAGCCTTTCCATATCGCTGCGCCCGCGAACCGTATCGCGATCCATGCGCCCAATCCGCGCCGTAGGAAATAATTCCTGCAACCGCTCCTCGCCCTGCTGCGACCCCGCACCCAGAAAATACAAATGCTCGCTCTCGCACTTAGGGCAAGTCTTCGGCACGCCTCTTCGAAATCCGCAGTAGTGGCACTCCAACCGCTGCCCCGGCTGTGCAATCGCGTCACTCCCACTCACCGGCTTGTGGTACGTCATCGAGATCGCACAGTTCTCACACTCAATCTTTTCGCCACAGCTCCGGCACATCACTACAAACGAATACCCGCGCCGGTTAAGCAGAATAATCACCTGCTCTCCTCGATCGAGCGTAGCCTGTGTCTCCTCCATCAGCTTGCGCGAAAAAATATGCTCCTGCCCCGTCTCCTTGAACTCGTTGCGCATATCCACCAACTCAACCCCAGGCAACGGACGATCCATCACGCGCTGCCGCATCTCCACCCGCGCATACCTGCCCTTCTCCGCATTCGCCCAGCTCTCCAGCGAAGGCGTAGCCGACCCCAGCACCACCACCGCCTCATTCAGCTTCGCCCGCATCACAGCCACATCGCGACCGTGATATCGCGGCGTCTCTTCCTGCTTGTAACTGCCGTCATGCTCCTCATCCACGATCACCAGCCCCAGCTTCACCACCGGCGCAAACACCGCAGACCGCGTCCCCACAACAATCCGCGCCTCGCCCCGCCGAATCCTATGCCACTGCTCCGCCCGCTCATCCGGAGTCAACTGCGAGTGCAACAGCGCCACCTCATCCCCAAACGCCGCCACTAATTGCCCCGTCATTGCTGGAGTCAATCCAATCTCCGGCACCAGCAACAACGCAGACTTCCCCGCATCCAAAGCCCTGCGCATCGCCGCAAAATAAACCGCCGTCTTTCCCGACCCCGTCACGCCATACAGCAGATGTGGCTTAAATCCCCCCTGCGTCATAGCCGCCGCAATCGTACCCAACGCCTCCATCTGCGCCTCATTCAGAGCGTGTTCATGCGCATGCTTCTTCCCATGCGACCCAACGCCCCCCAAATGAAAATCCTCCGCCACTTCTTCAATCGTCACCAGCCCACGCTTCACCAGCGTCCCCAGCGTAGACTCCGGCACCCCAACCCGCGCCAGCCTCTCCCGCAGATCCCGCACCCGCATCCGCCCATCCACCGCCGCCAGCTCAGCCATCACCGCCAACTGATTCTCATTCAACCGAGGCAGCCGCGCACCGAGTCTTTGCTCGCTACTCCCTCTTCCCTCTTCCCTCTTCTCTGAGCCGTGCGCCAGCACGGCGATCTTCTCCAACCGCCGAGCATCCCGCTCCTCCGCCACCGCCTCCCGCACCAACCACTTCTTCTTAACCATCCCCTCCAGCAGAGCCTTGTTCGCCCCGGTAGCCGACCGCAGCGCCGACACCTTCGCCTGTCCACCATCCTCCAGATAGTTCAGCACCGCATACTCGCGATTCTGTTCCTCCGCCGACAGCTTCGACCGCCGCGACGAACCCTTCGCCGCCCCCTCATACAACACCTTGCGTCCCGCCTCTGCAATCCTGTAAGCCACATGCCGCTTCACCTCAGCCGACAGCGGCAGCATCCCTCGCAGCACCTCGCCCAGCGGAGCCACATAGTACTGCGCGATCCACCCCGCCAGCTTCATCAACTCATCTGGCAGCAGAGCCACCTCATCCAGCACCTGCTGTACCGGCTTTACCTCGACACCCTCAGGCGCATTCTCATGCACCTTCACCACCACCCCCATCAACCGCTGCCCACTAAAAGGCACCAGCACCCGCGCCCCCACCACAGGCACCACCCCATTCACCCCATAGGTAAACGTCTGGTCCAGCGGAACCGGCAAAGCAACATCACAAAAAACAGCCATTAGATGAGATTAGAGGTTCGTTGCGGAGAAGACCATAACGCGTCTACGAAAGGAATGCATAAAAATGGGTTGAACTAGAAGTTATCGAATACACTTCACTAGGAATTCAATCCGGCCCGTAATAAACAAAACGTGAACGTTACCATACAGGAACGCAAATTTAGTTTTCGATCCGAGTTCGATATCTCAGCGCCCTCTGGCAGTTTTTATGCGCGAAAGTCACTCGTTGGAAACGGCCTTCAATTACAAACTCGAAGTGGCCAAGATATCGTACATCTCCGAAGCCGGCTCTCATTCCTTCGAAATAAGTATGACTTTGAGTTCGCCGCTGGCGCGATCTATCACTTTCAATGCGAAAAGCGCTGGAAGGGCGTTTACCTGTGCGAGCGCGATGACGACCGCTTTCGCCTATATCGACACAAAGGCGTCAGGTATTCCGTCTTTCAAGACGACCGACAAATAGCCGCCTTATCGAAAAACCGCGTCGTTCTCGGCAAGGGGAATCGATACGACATAACCATGAACGCCGACGCAAATGTCGTCATCATCGCCTGCATGGTGCTTGCCGTGAACACTTCCGACAATGATGATCACCAGGAGTCCGTTACCTACGACTTCGGAAACCTCGGTCCGGAAGACAGGCCATTTGATGAATCATGGGAAGCAAATGGGTGAGCAGGTCACAGAGACAGCCGGGTGCCCCATCCTTTGCAGTCTCACCGCAAAGGGTGGGGCATCGTGCGCAGCACGACCTCTTTCCTCAACCCGCCGAGTGCGGGTGCCCCATACATCGATTTTGATGTGTGGGACATCGTGCGAAGCACGACCGCTCTCGTCAACTCCGCCAAAGGGTTCGCAGTTCAACTACTCCGCTCGCAAAGCCTCCACCGGGTTAACAGACGCCGCGCGTCGCGCAGGAAGATAACTCGCCACCATCGCAGCCACACCCAGCACGGCAGCGACAGCCGCCAACGTAGGCACATCCCAGGCCCGCACATTGAACAGCAGCCGCCGCATCAGAGCGCCGGTAGCAACCGAACACACCAACCCCGCGCCAATCCCCACACCGGCCAGCCACCCAGCTTCCTTCAAAATAAGCCGATACACCGTCCTCCGTTGCGCACCTAAAGCCATCCGCACGCCAATCTCCCGCGTCCTCTGGCTTACCGAATAAGCAATCACCCCATACAGCCCCACGACGCCCAGCAGCAGCGCCATCCCAGCGAAACCTCCCACCAGCCAAGCCGAAGAGCGATGCATATAAGCCGCCGGCGAGTCATTGATCCTGTCGCTCATCGTCACCTCCCCATACGTAAAGATCCCCCGATCGATCTCGTGTATCGTTCCCGAGATATCCTTCAGCACCGACCCCTCCTCCTGCGACGTCCGTACCACGACGGCAAAGTCGTTGTCCGGCCCCTGGCTAAACGGCGAGTACATCGCCGGCCGCATCGCCATATCCAGCGGCCCTTCCCTGATGTCGTCCACAATCCCGACCACCTCCGTCGCTGGCGGCCCACCCACATTAATCCGCTTGCCAATCGCATCCTCCCCAGCAAAATACTGTGCCGCCATCGTGCGATTGATGATCACCACAGGAGGCTTCGACGCATCCTCCCCCTCGCTAAAATAGCGGCCACGCACAAGCCGCGCCTGCAGCGTCGTAAAGTAGCCAGGGCTTACCCGCCGGGCATTCGCCTCATTGTGTTCCCGAAGCTGAGGCCGCCCCTCCACCTGGAACTGCATAATCCCATCTCCATCGCCCACCGGCAGGCCATTAGTAATCCCCACCGATCGCACTCCCGGCAGACTCCCGATCCGCTCCACAATCTGCCGCTCCAGCGCAATCAACTGTTCGTCCTTCGCATACCCGTTCCTATCCACTCCAAGCGCATACCGGTTCCTATCCACTCCAATCCGCATCATCGCCAAATGGTCCGGCTGCAACCCTGTATCCATGTGCAGCAACCGATAGAAGCTCTTGCCCAGCAGTCCGGCGCTCACCAGCAGCACCACTGCGATCGCCAGTTCAACCACCACCAGATTCGCCCCAAACCGCCGCCAAATCGTTCCCGCCGACCCGCGCCCGCCCTCCGCCAGCCCCTCTCGCATCCCCGCTCCCGGCAGCCGCAGCACCGGCGTCAGCGAGAACAGCACTCCCACAAACAAAGAGATCACCACCGCAAACAGCAGCACATGAGGGTTCAGCCCCAGCCCGCGAAGATACGGCATCCCATCCATCATCTCCACCGGGATCAGCCGCGTAAGAAGCCGCATCGCCTCATACGCACACGCCACGCCAACCACGCTGCCCGCGACCACCAGCACCATCCCCTCCGTCACAAACTGCCGCATCAGCCGCATCCGGGAAGCACCCAGCGCGCTCCGTATCGCCGTCTCTCTCCTCCTGCTCTCCGACCGCACCAGCAGCAGGCTCGACACATTCACGCACACTATCAGCAACAGCAAACCCGCTCCCCCCAGCAGCACCAGCAGAATCGGCCGCACATCGCCGACGATCACCTCCGCCAGCGGCACCACCGTCGCACTCCGGCTGCGGTTCGAATCCGGATACTGCCTCTCCAACTGCTGCGAGATCGACGTCATCTCAGCCAGCGCCTGCTGCACCGACACCCCATCCTTCAACCGCGCAATCCCATACAAACTATGACACTTTCTGCAGTTCAATCTTTCAGCCGCAGGGTGCAGCGTCGCCCAGAACTCCGCAGGCTCAGCCGGAGAGAAATGAAAATCCGCAGGCAGCACCCCGACAATCGTGTTCGGAGCACCATCCAGCGTCACTGTCTCGCCCAATACGTCCGCTCTCCCGCCATACCGGCTCTGCCACGCAGCGTAGCTCAACATCACCGTGCGCGACGCAGAAGCCGCATCCTCACCCTCCCGAAAATCGCGCCCCAGCACCGGCTTCACGCCAAGCGTATGAAAAAATCCTCCGCTCACCCGCGCCCCCTGCGCCTTCTGCGTTCCCGTCGATGTCGTCAGCGTCAATCCATCATCGATCTCGTACACATCCATCGACTGAAAGACCTTGTTCCTGCTCTTCCAGTCCGCGTAATCCGGATAAGAGAGGTGATACCGCGAGCCCAGCGCGTTGCTCTCGAACAGGCTCACCAACCGCGCCGAATCCCAGTACGGCAGCGGCTTGATCAACGCCGCATCCACAAAAGCAAAGATCGCCAAATTCGCGCACAGACCCAGCGCAAGCATCGCGATCGCCGTTGCCGCAAATCCCCGGTTCTTCCCAAGCTGCCGCACTGCAAAACGAAGGTCCTGAACCAGGTCCGCAAAAAAAGGAACCGTGCCACGCTCTCGATAAGCCTGCTTCGTCGACTCCACCCCACCCAGCCGCAAAATAGCCTCCCGCCGCGCCTGCTCCGCGTCACGCCCGCACGCATCTTCTCTTCGACATGCATCTCAAGGTGGCTATCGATCTCATCGGCAAAACCCTGCTCCCGCTGCTGCCTGGGCACCAGACCCGCAATCCGCACGATCCACGCTCTCAACCGCTTCATGCGATCTCTCCCTTCGACGACAGGAACCGCGCCAGAATCGCCGTCGTCTGCTCCCAATCCCGAGCCTCCCTCTCAAGCTGTCTCACCCCGGCCCGCGTGAGCTTATAGAACTTCGCCCGGCGATTGTTCTCCGACACCCCCCACTCCGACGCAATCGCCCCCTCCTGCTCCAGCTTCAGCAGAGCCGGATAGAGAGTCCCATAGTTCAACGAGAGAAGGTCTCCGCTAGTCTGCTCAATCCTCCGGGCAATCCCATACCCATGAAGCGGCCCCAGCGTCTCCAGCGTCTTCAACACCATCAAAGCCAGCGTGCCCTGCCAAACATCCGCCTTATCACCCACAACGCCTCCTATTGCCAAACAATAGGACTATGCCACACTCCCCTATGGGGACACAATAGAGAAATTCCCAGCAAAAACTCGGGTGCCCCATCCTGAGCGCGCCTAACCGCGCGAAGGTTGGGGAATCCACAAAACTCTAATCACCAAAACACACAAAACCCCAGCAAAAACACATGTCAAGCCCCAAAACCCATAACCCCATGAAAACAAACCAAATACGCTTGCAAAGGAGTTATTCCTAACCCGCTATAATAGAACTAGAAATAAAAAAGCCCCGGTCAAAAAGCCGGGGCTTCCCCATTTAACCCGTAACCCAAGCCGTACCAATATTTTAGCCACAACCCATTTAGAATGAATATTTTGCAGACACCAACCCGGCGCAAACCACTGAATACAGAAGACTTACGCCCAAAATACCCCCACAAGGAGGGGTACCCTACCCTTTGGCCGCAGCCTTCAAACCCATCTCCGCCATCACCATCTGCAGATCCTTCCACGCCTCGCCCTTCTGTCGTGGATCGCGCAGCAAAAATGCCGGGTGATAGGTCACCACCAGCTTGGCCCCTCTGCATCCATGCCATGTGCCGCGAAGAGAAGCCAGCGACTGCTTCACCCCAAGCAGATACGTTGCCGCCGTTGCACCCAGCGCCACAATCACTTGAGGCTGGACCACATCGATCTGCCGCAACAGAAACTGCGAACAGGTATTCGCCTCCACCGGCTCTGGAGCGCGGTTCGCAGGCGGCCTGCACTTCACGATATTGGCAATGTAGACTTCTTCGCGCTTCAGTCCCATCGCCCCAATCATGTTGTTCAAAAGCTGCCCTGCCTTACCCACAAACGGAACCCCGGAAGCATCTTCATCCGCACCCGGGCCTTCCCCCACAAACATCAACCGCGCATTCGGATCGCCATCAGCAAACACAATCTTGCGCCGTCCCGCATAAGCCAGCGGGCACCGCGTGCAATCGCCAATGTCTTCCTGAATGGCACGCAGAGCATCCGTCTTCTCTGCCGCTACGACGCGCACCCCCGGCAGGGGTGCAAGATTATCGAAACTAACCAGCTTTGCGATCGGAGGCTCCAAAAAATCCGGCTTTGCAGGAGCAGCGGAAACAACCACCGCCGGAGCAGGCGTAACTCTCACCGGCAGAGGCTCAGCAACCGCCTCCACCGCGACATCGGCAGCGATCTCAGTAAAAACCGGCTCGCCCCGGCGATAAAAATCATGAACACCCATGTCGCGAAAGTATTCGACATACGCCCGCAACCGCTCTACATCTCCAGCCATAGCTCTATGGTATCGCGCTTAGTGGACGGCAATATCCAGAGTCGGCTCCACAATCGTCTTCGGCAGAACGAACTTTACATGACCCTGCTTGATTTCGTCCTGCGCCACCCGGCAAGCCTTCATCGACTTCGCCACGATCAGCGGTGAAGCCCCATTCTGCAACTGCCGAGCCCGTCGTGCCGCGCCTTTTACCAGGCTGTATTTATTGTGCAAAGCATTTTCAACCATCATGAGACCCCCTGTTGTCTGAATTTATAACTCAGCACAACAAATTCCGAAACACAAATCGCTCCGGAAAGCATCTCTAACTGCTAAATGTCTCTAATGCCGCCTTCAACCGTGGTGAAGCCGCATCTGTCCGGCAACTGCCAGCAACGGACTGCACTCCACCATCCTCGCCACGCTCACTCAGAACAATCGCCCGCATCTCGGCCACAGCCTGATCCAGTACATCGTTCACCAACGCATACTTGTAGTCCCAGATCTTCTCCAGCTCATTCTTAGCCTCCGCGAGTCTGCTCTCGATCACGGTCTCGGAAGTCATCTGCTCTGCCTGGCTCCGGTTCCGCAACCGCTTCGCCAATACTTCCGGATTCGGCGGCAGAATGAAGATCGAAACCGCATCAGGTTTCCTTTTCATCACTTGCGCCGCACCCTGAACATCGATATCCAGCAGTAAATCTTGCCCAGCGTCCTTCGCATCCTTGAGTGCCGAGACTGCCGTCCCGTAGTAGTTGCCGAACACCTGAGCCCACTCCAGAAAATCTCCCGCTGCAATCATCCGCTCAAACTCTTCGCGGGTCGTGAAGTGGTACGCCTCTCCATCTCGCTCTGATCCGCGCTTCGCGCGGGTGGTATACGAAACCGAAAATTCCAAGCCTGTGACCAGCCTTCGAAGCTCGTTCACTAGCGTAGATTTGCCCGAACCCGAAGGCGCCGAAATGATAAAAAGTTTGCCTGCCATCAGCCCCTGAACACCTTGATTATGTCGATATCAACCAGTGTAACCGCCCCGCCTGCTCTACTCCAGATTCTGCACCTGTTCCCGCGCCTTCTCGATCTCCGCCTTCATCTCCAACCCAAGCTCCGTAATACGAAGACTGTTCTCCCCCGTGGCCCCACTCGTCTTCGAGAGCATAGTATTAGCCTCCCGATTCAACTCCTGCAGCAGAAAGTCCAGCCGCTTACCCAGCTCCCCACCCTCATCCAGCAACGCCACAAAGCGGTCTACATGCGTCCGCAGTCTTACGATCTCTTCCTCGATATCGCTCTTCTCCGCCAGCGCCGCGGCTTCTGTCAGCAACCTCTCCTCACTCACAACGACACCCTGAGTCAGCTCAGTCAGTCTCGCTCGCAGCCGCTCAAACTGAGCCTCACGCACTCCATTTCGCAGCCCAGCCATCTCCGTGGAAAAGGCCCGCAACCGAAGCATCGACGCCCGCAGCTCCGCCACCAGCGATTCACCTTCCTGCTTCCGTCCCTCGTTCAACTTCTCCACCAGCAAAGGAACCAGCGCCACTACGGCTGCCTCTAGTTCCGACGTATCCCCCGCACCCGTACTAGTCTCCACACTC
>DATMQZ010000011.1:0-18971 GCA_035566575.1 Edaphobacter sp. | reverse complement strand
CATCAACGTCTCCATCCTCGGCGCCGGCCTCGCAGACACCTCCGGCCACACCCTCACCCGCATCTACGCCGGTCCCAAGGCCGTCAACGTCCTCCGCAACATCCACTCGGCAGACGGCAAAGTCTCCCTCGAAGCCCTGCTCGACTTCGGCTTCTTTGGCCCCATCGGCAAATACCTCTTCCTCGCCCTCCAGTTCATCCACGCCCACATTGCCTCCAACTGGGGCTGGGCCATCATCATCCTCACCCTCCTCATCAACATCATCATCCTTCCGCTCCGCATCAAGACCATGCAGAGCGGCCTCAAGATGCAGCGTATCCAGCCTCAAATGGACGCCATCAAGGAAAAGTACAAGAAGTACAAGGCCACCGACCCCAAGCGCAACGAGATGAACGCCGAGATCATGAAGCTCCAGAAGGACAACGGAGTAAACATGTTCGGCGGCTGCATCCCCACGCTTATCCAGCTACCGCTACTCTTCGCCTTCTTCACCATGCTGCCCCGAGTCGTCGAGCTTCGCCACGCCAGCTGGTTCTGGCTGCCTGACCTCACCTCGGCCGACCCCTACCACATCCTGCCGGTCCTCATGGTCATCAGCTCCTTCCTCATGCAGTACTACACGCCCTCACCCGGCGTCGACCCGCAGCAGCAGAAGATGATGGCCTTCATGATGCCCGCCGTCTCCGGCTGGATGACCTGGAACTACGCCTCCGGCCTCGCACTCTACTGGTCGGTTGGCAATCTCTTCGGCATCGTCCAGCAGATGGTGATGAACCGCACCTCACTGGGCCGCGAGATGCGCGAGATCGCCGCCAAGCGGGCCCGCCGCAGAACAGGCACCGCAGCCCCCACCATTCAGGGCAAGCGCTAACAAACAACTCATCACCCAACTAAAGAGCGGAGGCCACCAAGCCTCCGCTTTTCTTTTCCTCGCCCGAAACGAACATGTGCCCCAAATTCAAAAATCCGGCCCGCAACTCATGCCGTTGTTGTTGACTCTTGCGAAGGCAAGGATCATGGTCGATGCACAAAAAAGCATGACTCGAATCGTCGCCCTCCGCGTCTAAACCATCAATGAAACCGTATACTGACCAAAAGAAGAAAACTCACATGCAAGATACGGAACCTGGATTGAAAAAAATCGAGGACTTCCTCCAGACCCTCAAGAAACCTGGCGGTCTGGACCTGAAGTTCAGCATCCTTTCCGGCGGCCGGGCCGGAAACGGCAAGGTGCAGTCTACGGCCGACCAGCAATCCAGTGAGACCGAATCCGTCTCCACCCCCGAAATCCCACCGACAATCGCCGTCGAGTTCACCGGCCCCGACACCCCGCTCCTCACCGCCCACAACGGCGAACTCCTCCTCGCCATCGAGCACATCGCTGCCAAACTCCTCCGCCTCGAGCATGAAGACCACGACCGCATCTCCTTCGACGCCGAAAACTTCAAAGTTCTCCGCGAACAGGAGCTGCGCCTCGCCGCAGAAGCCGCCGTCGAAAAAGTTCTCCGCACCGGCCAGCCCCACGCCTTCAACCCAATGAGCTCCCGCGAGCGCCGCCTCCTCCACCTCGCCCTCGCCGACTCAGGCCTCCCTACTGCATCCTCCGGCCTCGGCCCTCGCCGCTACGTCGTCCTCTACCCTGCAGGCCACAAACCCACCGAAACCTCCACCCCAGACCGCACCCAGGCCATCCGCAACACCTTCCGCCGCCGCTAACCTAGGCCAATTCGCTGCTTCGACGGTCAACCTCGAAATCGTCAAAACCTGGCAGTCGTAGCTGGCCCTCTACCTCTGCCATCTCTCGCCGACCCGCTAAAGTTTTGTCTAGTGATGTTCGCTCTCTTTCAGAAATCGGATCAGGTCGCTACGTTCCTCTGGTTTGATTACGCGGAACTCCATGTTGTTAGCGGGCACGAAGGTATCGGGGTCGGCCAGCCAGCGTTCGAGAGACACGTCGTTCCAGGTAATGTGTGCCTGTTTGAGAGCAGCGGAGTAGGCAAAGTCAGATACCGAACCGGAAGTGCGCCCGAAGACTCCGCGCAGGCGTGGACCTTCGCGGTTCTGGTCCAGCGAGTGGCATCCGGTACAGCGGTGTTCGAAGACTTCTTTGCCGCGGACAGCATCACCTTCGGTGATCGCTTGCGTGATCTGTAAAACAGCGGCGCCTGTAGATTGGCGTGCCCACTGGCTGAGCGAGTCGATGTCAACGTCCGTGATGCGGGCATTCCAGTGGATGATGCGGTACTGGAGCAGCGGCATGCGATTGGTCTTCGCCTCGAGAAAGATCTTCACTTTGAAGGCGCCCCGTTCCTCGTCGGAGTAGTCATTCCACTGCGATAGATTCATAGCTTCACGAGCCTTCACAATATCGCGCTCCATCAACCATGAGAACGGCGCAAAACGGCCGTAAAGCGGCGCTCTCGTCTGGTTCGAGTGGCAGTCCACGCACTTTGTCATTAGCGTCTCGCGAACATTAGGTGGGATATCGGTGAGATCCATGATGCGCGTGCCGTGGGGTTGCGCATTGAGGCCCGCGTCACCGAAAGGATGAGCGCGGGCGAGCAACAGTGAAGCCGCAAGTGCGACGTTGCACCCTGCAGCAGTGAAGCGGTTCCATCTCATGCCTTCATCAGCGAAGAATCGACGCCTCCGGAGATGGTCCAAAGCAGACCGGTACCGACCCAGGCCATGCAACTGAGGAAGTTACGGCGGTCTATGTCATCCTGGGCAGGGCCGCTTGTGGGCGTGGATTCTGTTTGCAGGGTATCTGTTGGAGCTCGCGCGTGCGCAGGATTGCGATTTTGCATATTCTTCACGGTAGGTTCCTCCACGGATGCAAACCGAGCCTCCCTGGATTTATTCCGCCGCAAAGGGAATAAATTTTGGTCGGACTGGTTTTCATCTGCAGAAGAAGTGCGGTAGACGATGACATTGTTGCCATGGAAGCGTGCGGTGCCCGAGACAAACGCACGACCCTCGGTGTTCGAGGATCTGGCGCTCCCGCTGCTGCCCGCGCTGTACAACGTTGCCTACTGGCTTACGCGCAACACGAGCGATGCCGAAGACTTGGTACAGGAGACGTTTCTGAAATCGTTACGGGGATTTGCGGGCTTTGAGGAAGGGTCGAACTTCAAGGCATGGATCTTTCGCATACTTCGCAACACCTACCTCACCTCGCGCACCGGACTGGCGGCGCGGCGCACGGTTGCACTGGAAGACGAGTTGGATAAGGGTGGTGAGTCGGGGTCTGGAGCGTACCCGGAGGGCGCGATCGACCGCCAGACCCCGGAAATGAATCTGATTCGGCTATCGGATTGCGCTGCGCTACATAGCGCGATGGAAAAGCTACCCCCTCCGTTGCTCGAGGTAGTGCTCCTCTGCGATGTGGAGGAGATGAAGTACAAGGAGATCGCCACGATTCTCGAAGTTCCGATCGGAACGGTGATGTCACGCATTGCACGCGCACGCGCCCATCTGCGCAAATCGCTCGAGGGCAATACATTCACCAGGGAGTTTCGCGCATGAGCGATCATCTTTCATCTGAGACGTTGAACGCTCTTGCCGACGCAGAGCTGGCAGCCGATGTGCTTGCATCTGTGACGGCGCATTTGCACGACTGCTCTGAGTGCACATCGCGTGCGCTGGAACTGTCTCTGCTGAAATCAGCAACGGCCCGCGCAGGCCAGAGGTACGCGCTTCCAGATGGTATGCGAGAGCGAATGGAGCGTCTGATGTCCTCTCGGGAGTCGTCGAATCCTGTAGTTGAGGAAAGCACCTCATCGCTTCGGCGACCGGCGAGTCAACCTGTACGGCGGCTAGGCTGGGCCGGCTGGGCAGTTGCCGCGATTTTGCTGGTGTCAGCTAGTGGCTTGACTGTCGTTGAAGGAAACAGGCACCGGGTCCAGATGGCTGCGATGCAGCACGCGGCCCTGATGACAGAGGTGAGCGATCAGCACATCGCAACATTGGCGGCAAATCTGCCTCCGCAGGTCTTGTCGTCGGATCGGCACACAGTGAAACCGTGGTTCCAAGGGAAGATACCATTCAGCTTCAATCTCCCGGAGGGTCTGCCGGAGGACACGAAGCTCGAGGGCGCTAACCTGGTGTATCTGCACAATCGTCCGGTCGCGCAGCTTCTCTATGACATCGGCAGGCATCGTGTGTCCGTCTTTGTGCAGCAGACGACGGCTGGAGCGGAGCCGAGTGCTCCGATCGTGGAGCGCGCCGGATTCAGACTGGCCAGCTTCAGCACGAATGAGCTCGACGTAGTCGCGATCAGTGATGTGGCCCCCGCAAAGCTGACAGGACTGCTGAACCTGATCGAACGCGCACAGTCAGAGTAGCTGAGCAAAGCAACTGTGAAATCGGATCGCAATCTGACTGCTTTATCGGAACAGGTCAGAAAACTCCTTGCGCTAAAATACAGCGAAGAATGAGCTTAGCGCCATTTGCGCATTGAGGACTAGTCGCCGCCTGGCGCAAGGCAGTCTTTTTCCATAGCTCTGCACCATCAGCTAACGCCACGCTTTGACAGCCCGTCTACACTAGCAGTGGCGGCCAACCCCGCCGGACCTCCTCCGACCCGGCCCGCCCCCGGAACACCTGAGGACCACCCATGCCGCAGCCCCTCCCCACCGGCGTCCCCACTCTCCCCGCTCCCCGCTTCTATATCACTGGCCGCCAGGCGCTCAGCCCCGGAGCCATCCTGCTCGCCATCGTGGCTGCCGTCGTTGCGCTCTCCTCGGTCCTCTATGCCCTGGGCCACACCGGGCATGCACATCTCCCCACCGGCGTTGCCCGTTCCGCTAGCTCCGCATCCGAAGCCGCCGCGCCTGCCGACGACAAAGACGATCCATCCCAGATCGACACCATCGCCCTCGGTGATCCCGCCGACGCTCCTGTGCCTGCCCGCCGGGGAGACCACGTCAGCCCCGTTCACCCCACCATCCTCGTTCACCTGCCCCGCTTCGGCGATCAGGTGGGTCTCATCCCCGATACCCCCGCTGGCCGCCTCCTCTACGACTGGCTCGCCGCCTTCAACCAGGCAAGCTACCCCGCGCTTGGCAACGCTCTGCCCAATGTCGCGCTCGCCTCAGCCGCCGCTGCACAGATCGAGCTGCGGCAGCAGACCGGCGGCTTCAACCTGCTCTCTGCCAAAGAGGTGCAGCCCGGCGTCCTCGTCTTCCGGCTCCGCGACCAAACCCCCTCGGCGATCGAGGTCCTCGGCACCCTTCAGGTGCGTCCGAACTCCAACCCGCCCGCCATCGCGAGCTTCAGCCTCCGCGCTGTTCCCCAACCCCGCCAGGACGCCTCTACGGGCGCCGCCCCACTCTCGGCAGCCTCACCGCGATGAGTCGACAATGTCGACAGCAGATGAGGGCATCGGCTGTTGGTCACAGTTGAACTGCTACGGCCGCTAAGGCTGCCTTAGACTTGCTCCATGATCCGTCAGATCGCACCTGTGTTCTTTACCACCGATATTCCCGGCACGCTCGCCTATTACAAGGACAAGCTTGGCTTCGAGTGTATGGGGGCATGGCAAGATCCGCCCACCTACGCTATCGTGGCGCGCGACCAGCATGCGATTCACTTCCGTTGCGCCGAGCCGCCCACAGCCAATCCGGACAAGTACGAGGATGAGCTGCTGGACGCATATCTCTTTGTCGAAGATGCGGACGCGCTTTATGCCGAGTATGCAGCCAACGGCATAGAGTTCACTCGGGAACTTAGCAACATGCCCTGGCACTCGCGAGAGTTCGTCGTGAAGGATTGCGACGGGCGCCTGCTGGCCTTTGGCTCAAGCTTGTAGTGTGTCACCCCAACATCCTTACCGGGCAAACCTACGTCGAGCCATCCCAGCGCCACCGGCGATACCCGTCAGCACCATCACAATGCTTCCCGGCTCAGGCACCGTTGAAACCGGCGGAGGATCAGGAGGTACTACCGGAGGATTCCCCGGACTATTCGGTGTCGGCGACCCTGGAGGTGTTCCCCCGCCGCCATAGCCACCACCAAAGCCACCAAACCCTGGAGGATACCCGCCACCGGAACCCCAGCCCTCACCCCCGCCAGGAATGGGTGGTATGACATTTTCAGCAACCAGTGCGCCATCCGCCACTCTTTCAAGCGGCATTTCGCCATGTAAAGGATTCGCAAGATAATTGGGCGCTGCTGGTTCTTCCGGTATCAACTCCCCCGTTGGCATGTCCTCGGGCAGCTCGCCGCAAGCCAGGTTGAACCGGCGCAGAGCCTCTTCGCGCGTCATCTTCGGCCGCGGAAACCTCGCAGGCAGCACCCGTGGCTTATTCGCCGGCTTCGGCTTGTGGAGCACCGCAAGCTTCCGATGAACATACCGGTGCGCCCTGTGCTTCGCCGCGATGAGATGCTTCGCGGCCGCAGTCTGGGCAAGCGAATTTTTATATGCGATAAACCACCGTTCGCAATCGGTCGAGGCGTGAACACCGGTAGCGGCAGAAGCAACGACCAGAAAGACAGCCAGGAAAAGCAGGAAGCGACGCATGTCAGGGGGGCCCTAGTGCAATCTAAAAATTCGTACTGCTCATTGCCCCAGCAATCGGAACTCCAAACTTGAACGCATCAAATTACATGCAATTTGCACGCAAAGGATAAACAATTCCATCACTTAGCGGAAAAAGTAATGGCTTGTGTGTGCATAAATTTGCCACATCGTTTGCCGCGTATCTATTTTGCATTTCCTGTCAGCACTACCCCAACCGCCTGCCCACCCAGATACAAGCGCCATTCGTCTGACTCTGCCGCTCGTTTCAGCGCTGCATTCCGGCGCTTCAGCAACGACGTCATGTACCGCCGCATTACCAGAGCCTCCATCATTCTCCCCAGCGGCCCAAACCGAGCCGCAAACTTCAGCTCATCACGAACCCGTGTGCCGTCATCCATCGCAGCAAAAAAATGCTCATGCTCATATCGAGCGAAGATTCCCGCAATCATCACCTCGCGAAAATGCGCGAAAGGCCTCGACACCTCCACCAGCGAAGTGTGGGTCAGCCGCAACTTAAACCGCCGCACGCTCCACTTCACCTTGTCTCCCTCGTGCAAAAAACCGCTGGTCACGCCCGAAACAGCCCTCTCCTTAAGCGGCAAAGCAGAAGCCATATGGAACTCTACGCAGGAAGCGAGTCTGAAGCATCGCTCGACCGGCGCATCGACCCACGTATTCAGTTTGATCACTACCATAGCCCAACACTCGTTCTCGAGCCGCTTAGGCCAGCAGAAGCACCTTTCCGATTCCGCCCTTTTCCGTAGCAGCCTGCGCCGCTCCTGCTTCTGCCAGAGGCACCATCCTGTCAATCGGAATCACCAGCTTGCCCGCAACGACATCCTCCGCCAATCCTCGCAGCGCAGTCATATCCGGATGCATCACCACCTCCACAACCTTCACCGTCGGATGCAGCTTCGCATTCGCCGGAGGACCGACAACCGACGCAAACACTCCCCCTTGCTTCACCTTCCCAATCAGCGTCTCCGCTGTCTTTCCGCCCACCGTATCTGCAACCGCGTCGATGAATCCCAGTTTCTCCACCGCCCTCGCATCATCCAGCGCCAGAACTTCATCCACCCCCAACGTCGCGGCAGCCTCGGCCTTCGCCTTCCGCACACCGGCAATCACCACCGCACCAGCCTTCTTCGCCGTCCTAACTGCAGCTCGCCCAACGTTTCCAGTAGCTCCCGTAATCAGCACCGTTTGCCCCGATTGGATTCCAGTCCCCTTTGAGATCAACTGCTCGCCAGTCATCGTCACCACCGGCAGCGCCGCCGCCTTCACCAGGTCCAGACCTTCAGGCACCAGCATCAGCGCATTCGCCTTTGCCACCACCATCTCCGCATCCGCCTTATCCGCGACTCCCATCACCTTGTCGCCCGCAGCAAAGCCGCTCACACCCTTGCCAACCTCGCGCACGATCCCCGAGAAGTCATTCCCCAGAATCGCCGGAAGTTCAAGCGGCATAAACGCCCTGAAGCTCCCGCTCCGCAGCTTGTAGTCGATAGGGTTCACACTAGTGGCCGCAACCCGCACCAGCACCTCACCTTCACCCGCCTTCGGATCGGGCACATCCTCATAGGTCAACTTATCCGGCCCACCATACTCATGTAGAACGACTGCTTTCATCGGGCTCCCTCATCACGCTCAGATAAATATCATGCTGTCTGATGCAAGCATAGTACGGCTGGATGTACGCAACCCCCAGCGCTACAGAAGCCTCTACGTCGTTCGAAAAGTATTGTTGCCACTCAGACACTCCAACGAAAGCCATGGAGAGGTAAGCTACCGCGCGGGCTTCCTGTCGCAGGCTGTCACCAACTCGTGCAAGGAGTACAAACAAAGTTTCAAGTGAAGCCGCGGTCCAGCTCCGCCTTCCGGTGACAGCTATGACATAGCAACTGTGTATTCGCCGCCGTATAGCCATCGATCGCCTTGAAGCGATCCAGTTCAGCGCCCCGCTCCGGCAGCTTATCCCCACAAACCGCGCAAAGCCCTCGCTGACTCTTGCGTTTCGCATCCTTCAACTTCCGCCGTTGCGTCGGCGTACCACGCTCATCAAACTCCAGCCGCTTCAAGATATATCGCCGCACCTGAAACAGCCGTTCCCGATCCTCTCCGGCAACCTCAGCAATCCGCGCCCGCAACTCCGCCAGTACAGCAATCGCCTTAGCCCGGTCCTCATCAGAAAGCGTCGCCATCGCCTACTCCAAATAGCATCAGACGGACTCAGTGTTGTGTTCGAACCAACTAAGTCCCTCGGGTAGTGAAACATTTGCATAGTCGAGATGAACCACTCGACGGTGTTGCGGTGTCTCCGAAGCCGAAGATGAATGAAGTAACAAAGGCCGCATCACCAAAGCTCCGCCTGCACTTATCTCGCATGTAACTGTTTCGCGCTCTTGAACTTTATCCGCAATTATCGATTCGTCCAACTTGCCTTCCATATGCGAACCCGGGATGACTCGCAAAGCGCCATTTGTCGCCGGACAATCATCCAGATGTATGCGAACGGACAGCATTTTTTGCAATACGTACGCAGGTGGCTGGACATGCCGGACGCCCTGTTTTATAGACCAAGGACCAAATCCATCAATGTCGACACGATGCTTTATTGCAATCGTGACATCTTGATGCCAGGGAACCTTCCAATTAGCACCTTCGGTTTTGTCGAATAATATCCCTCGTACAACGAATGCTTTCTCTCCAAGAATCGGCTCAACTAAGTTACGAATCTCAACTGAATTCGCGAGTTGACGCACAACTGGCTCATCCAGAAGATTTCGTCGGCCACCACGGCCACTCGAAGTACCAACTTCTTCTCTAAGGGACTCAATCAATCCACTGATGCGATCGACTCCGAGAACATCGGGCACCATCGCATATCCAGCAGATTCAACGATCTCGGCAAGCATTTAGAGACTAACGCCTTTCTCCTGATTGAGTCTCGTGGCCCGCTCAATAAACGCCGCCAGCCCAACACTCCCCTCATCGCCCTTACCGCGAGTCCTTACACTCACAGCCTCGCTAGCCGCTTCCTTATCCCCCATCACCAGAACAAACGGAACCTTCTGCAGCGTGAACTCACGGATCTTCGCATTCATCTTTTCATTGCGAGCGTCCAGCTCCACACGCAGCCCAGCAGCCTCAAGCTTCGCCTTCACAGCATTCGCATAATCGAGATGCTTCTCCGAGATCGGCACTAGCCCAACCTGCACCGGAGCCAGCCACATCGGAAACGCTCCGGCATAGTGTTCAATCAGCACACCGAAGAATCTCTCCACGCTTCCAAACAACGCGCGATGCACCATCACCGGGCGATGCAGCTCGCCATCCTCGCCCTTGTACTCCAGCTCAAACCGCTGCGGCAGGTTGAAGTCGAACTGCACCGTCGAGAGCTGCCACAGCCGCCCCAGCACATCCACCAGCTTGATGTCGATCTTCGGCCCATAGAACGCGCCTTCTCCGGGGATGCTCTTAAAAGGGACGCCGCGCTTCGTCAGCACACCCTTCAGGGCCGCCTCAGCGTTATCCCAGTCGGACGCTTTCCCAACATAGTCGCCCTGCTTATTCGGGTCATGCATGGAGAGCTCGACTCGATACTCATCGAACCCAAAGGTCTTCAGCACGACCTCGGCGAAATCGAGGCACGCGTCGATCTCGCTGACGATCTGCTCCGGGGTGCAGAATATATGGGCATCGTCCTGCGTAAAGCCCCTCACACGCAGCAGCCCATGCATCGTCCCCGAGCGCTCATACCGATAAACGTTCCCAAGCTCTGCATACCGCACCGGCAGATCACGATAGCTCTTCGGCGAATTCTTATAGATCAGAATGTGGCCGGGACAGTTCATCGGCTTCAACCTGTACTCCGCGTCATCCAGCTCCATCGGCGGATACATATTCTGCGAGTAGAACCCCTCATGCCCCGAGATCTTCCAAAGATCACGCCGCATAATGTGCGGCGTATAAACCATTTCGTAACCGCGACGGATACATTCATCCCGCATCCAGTCTTCCATCGTCTTGCGAATCAGCCCGCCCTTTGGATGCCAGAAGATCAGTCCCGATCCCGCGACCTCCTGAATCGAAAACAGATCGAGCTGCTTGCCCAGCACACGATGGTCGCGTGCCTTGATCTCCTCCAGCCGCTTGAAGTGCGCATCCAGATCTTTGCTGCTGAAGAAAGCAGTCCCATAAATCCGCTGCAGCTGCTGGTTCTTCTCATCACCCAACCAGTAAGCCCCGGCAATGCTCATCACCTTGAACGCCTTCACCCGGCCAGTCGAAGGCACATGTGGTCCGCGGCAGAAGTCCGTGAACCCGCCATTCCGATACAGCGAAATCTCATCCCCCACCTTGGTGAACTTCTCAATGAAGTACACCTTCATGAACTCGCCCTGCGCCGAATAATCAGTCAGCCCCTTGTCACGAGATTCCTCCACGCGGACAAACTTCTCGTCCCGCGCCACCACCTCGCCCATGCGCTTCTCAATCGCAGCAAGGTCATCCTCAGTAAAAGGAGTCTCCCGATAGACGTCATAAAAGAACCCGGCATCCGTAGCCGGCCCATGCCCTAGCTTCGTCTCCGGAAACAGCTCCAAAATCGCCGTCGCCATCACATGCGCAGCCGAGTGCCGCACCACCTTCAGCGCCGCCTCGTCACTCTCCTTCAGCAACTCCAGCCCGACATCCTCATTCAATGGAGCCGCCAGATCCACCAGCCGCTCTCCTCCCGTAGCCGCCCCATACATCGAGGCCTCCGAGCCCTCCTCTGCAACCTCACCCACCGTCGTTGTCGTCAACGGACGTATCCGCGCCACCACAACAGCCGCAGCGAGCCGCGGCGAGATGCTCATTGCAATATCGTTAGGAGTCGTCCCGCGCGCAACTTCGCGCACAGAACCATCAGGAAGCTGGACCTTAATCATCTGTTCACTCATAAAAGTTATCTATAAGCATATTTCCTTTACTGGCCCCGCACCAACTTCTCGCCTGTTGTTTGCATCTATAGACGGAAATACCGGCCGCGTCACCACTTTCGACTCAAGCAACCCAACGCACGGCGTACCACGCAGGTTGTAGCCAAATATCTGGGGTCTCCCGTTTTGGGAAACCGTTCCAGCATAGATAATGACATCAGGCCTGAAGATTGGCCGACAACCCGAGCATCACCAAACAAAAGGAATTCGTATGCAGGTCTTTTGCAAACCCGTCGATAGTTCCCCCGATGTTCACTGCCCCGTCTGCGGACAGGGATTTCTCCTTTATTGGGAGCGCTCCTGCCGCATCCAGCAGGCCGATACACGCGACAGCATCCAGGAGGCCCTGCGCGATCATCACCTCGACGCCACCGACACCAGCGCACACCCCGAATCCGCCTTCAACATCCCCAAGTGGTCCGGCTTGCCACAATTCTCCGCCGCCGCACTCCTCGGCGGTGCCCCTCTCTAGTCGACCAGCTCAATCAGTTCTCCGTTTTCAGAGTCACGAACCCTGACGGCGGAGAACTGACAACGTATTTGCCATCAGCAAGAACGTCGGCGTAGAACCAATACCAAAGTCGCACAGGTCACAGGAGGTTACGATGCTTCCCATCGGGAGATCCCTTCTTGATTTTGCACGCCGCAAAACCACCCTCTGCCTTCTCCTGTTAGCCGCGCCCTTGGCGATCGCCTGCACCCGAGTCGTCTATCTCGGCCCGGACGATACCGTAATCACCGCTCGCTCCATGGACTGGAAGATCGACGTAGGCACAAACCTCTGGATCTTTCCCCGAGGCATGCATCACACTGGCGCCGCTGGCCCTAACTCCCTGGAATGGACCTCGAAGTACGGCAACATCACCGCTTCCGGCTACGACGTCTCCAATACCGACGGCATGAACGAAAAAGGCCTCGTCGCAAATCTGTTGTGGCTGGTTGAATCCCAGTATCCCGAACCATCCAACAAGCTGCTGCTCGCCATCTCCCTCTGGGCACAGTACATGCTCGACAACTTCGACACCGTTCAGGCGGCCGTCGAGACCCTCCAAACCGAGCCCTTCACCGTCGTAACAACCAAAGTGCCAGGCGAGGACAAACTCGCAACCGTCCATCTCTCCCTCTCCGACGCAACCGGCGACAGCGCCATCGTCGAATACATCAACGGCAAGCAGATCATCCATCACGACCGCAAATACCTGGTCATGACCAACTCCCCAATCTTCGAAAGACAGCTCGCCCTAAACGAATATTGGAAAGACATCGGTGGAACCGTCTTTCTTCCCGGAACCAATCGCGCCGCCGATCGCTTCGCACGCGCATCCTTCTACATCAAGGCCATTCCCAGGGACGAAACCCCGGATATCACCATTGCCAGCGTCTTCAGTGTCATCCGCAACGTCTCCGTCCCCTACGGAATCAACACTCCCGAGGAGCCCAATATCTCGTCCACGCGCTGGCGCACCGTCTCCGATCAAAAGCGAAAAATCTACTTCTTCGAGTCCGCCCTCACACCGAACGTCTTCTGGATCCCCCTAAGCGACATCGATTTCTCCTCCCAGACCGGCACCGTCAAGAAGCTCGATCTAGGCGAGAACCAGAAGAATGTCTTCTCCGGCAATGCAGCAAAGGACTTCAAACCGAGCAAGCCCTTCAAATTCCTGGGCCTCTAAAAGTGCACCGTCAATCGATTGCGCAGCCAACAAAAAAATGGACCGCAGCCAGCACGAAAAGCAGCGGTCCAAATTACTCGGTAATCATTTTTGTAAAGCTATGCGATCTCAGGAATAGTGTCAGCGGTGGAGGTGTTCTTCGCTGGCATGTTCTTCCTCAGCCACACATTGGCCCGCCACCGCCCAAAAAATGGAGCGACGGCGACCATTGCAAACGCGATACCTAAAGCAATACGCATTTGTTCTCCTCTCCTCAGCAGCCTTATCACTCCGCCGAGTTATGTAATCCGCGTCGGTTAACCACGAACTCCATGTCCAGCAACAACATTTCCCTCAATATCTACCCCGCGCACCAAGCTCGATATCCCACTTTTGGGTGATACGCCGAACGAACGCGCCATCCCCTCATTTATCCTCATCCGTCTTTAGGTCTCTATCAATCCGCGCCCTCCGCGCAAATCCGCCCTCGCCAAGGCACTTGCTCTTATCAGTCTTTATCCTTTTCGATCACCGTTACGCCGTTTTCATCCGCGTTCCTCCGCGTAAATCCGTGGTCGACCACCGACATCGCCTAAAATACCCCCATGTCTTACAACGCAGCGGTCGACCACCTCTATGCGCTCGGTCATGAGCTGGCTCCCGCCACCCCCTCCACGCCGCGCCGTAAATTCGACCTCGCCCACATGCGCGTCCTCGCCGCAGCCCTCGGCGACCCCCAACTCGCCTTCCCATCCGTCCTCATCGCCGGAACCAACGGCAAAGGTAGCACCGCCTCCACCCTCGCTGCGATCCTCACCGCCGCCGGTTACCGCACCGCCCTCTACACCTCGCCCCACCTCTCCCGCGTCAACGAGCGCATCCAGATCAACGGCGTCCATATCCCCGACGACGACTTCGCCCGCCTCTACTTCCGCGTCGACACCACCGCCGAGCGCCTCATCGCCGAAGGCGCCCTCCCGCACCACCCCAGCTTCTTCGAAGTCCTCACCGCCCTAGCCTTTAGCTACTTCGCCGAGCAGCACGTCGACATCGCCATCCTCGAAGTAGGCCTCGGAGGCCGTCTCGACGCCACCAACATCGTCGACCCCCTCATCTCCGTCATCACCGACATCGCCCTCGACCACCAGGACTACCTCGGCAACACCCTCACCGAGATCACCCGCGAAAAGGCCGGCATCCTCCGCCCCAACGGAACCCTCATCACCCTCCCCCAGCACCCCGAGGCCAACCAGGCCATAGGCGAAGCCGCCGCCGACCTCAACCTCCACGCGATCAGCGCCGCCCCCTACATCCCCCACACCCCCACCCGCTCAGAAGAAATTGTCATTCTGAGCGCAGCGAAGAACCCCCGCATTTCGCCCGAAGCGCCACAAATCTTCCCCCGCAACCACTACTCCTTAACCCTCGCCGGCCAACCCCTTGAGATCAACTCCCCCCTCTCCGGCCAACACCAACAGCGCAACATCGCCCTAGCCATAGCCACCGCCGACGAGCTCCGCAACCCCACCAATCCGTACCAGATAATAAGTAACCGTAAAAGTTACAATATCACCAACGCCAATATTGAAGAGGGTATTCGCAACACCCGCTGGCCCGGCCGCCTCGAATTCATCCCCCCCAACCTCCTTCTCGACGTAGCCCACAATCCCGCCGGTGCCTGGACCCTCCGCGCCGCCATCGCTCAGCTACCGGAAGCCCAACCCCGCACCCTCCTCTTCTCCTGCCTCCGCGACAAAGACCTCCGCGAGATGACCCAGATCCTCTTCCCCCTCTTCGATTCCAGCGCCGACCGCCCTCACGACCACATCATCCTCGCCCCCATCGACAACCCCCGCGCGGCCTCCGTCGAAGACCTCCTCGCCGCCGCCCACGCCCTCGACATTCCGGCCCACGCCGCCCCGCATCTGGCCGCCGCATTAGCCCAGGCACAAGCCATCACCCCTCCAAACGGCCTCATTATCGCCACCGGCTCCATCTACATGGTCGGCGAGATCCGCCACCTCGCCCTCAACGAAGGACGAACGACCGCATGACCCCAGAGCGACCATCCACGGGAGAACAAAGGGACGTCATTCTAACCCTGAGCGAGCACAGCGAGTCGAAGGGGAAGAACCCCAGTAGTTTGCCAACTGAGCCCTCAATCCCCGTAATCTCAGACGAAAGCGATACGTCGCCCAAAGTGCCACATCCCCCCGCGCCCAGGCCCCAGGTTCCAGCCTTCTTCCGCTGGCTCACCTACCTCATCCTCATCCCGCTCATTGCCCTCTCCACTATCTTCTTCGGCTGCATATCCCTCATCTGCGGCCTATGGGACAAATCCGGCCGTCAGCAGCACTTCATCGCCCACATCTGGGCCCGCACCCTGCTCGTCATCAGCCTCTCCCCCGTCACCCTCATTAATAAAGAGAAGCTCCACGAGCACGAGGTTGCCGTCTACGCCTCCAACCATCTCAGCTACTACGACACCCCGGTCCTCTTCGCCAAGCTCCCCTTCCAGTTCCGCATCCTTGCCAAACAAGGCCTCTGGAAGGTTCCCTTCATCGGCTGGTATCTCAACCGCTCCGGCCAGGTGCCAGTCGACCAGTCCAGCGCCCGTTCCGCCATAGCCAGCCTCAACCGCGGCGTCAAAACCCTGAAACACGGCCTCCCCCTCGTCCTCTTTCCTGAAGGAGGACGCGCCGCCGACGGCCGCACCCACCCCTTCCTCTCCGGCTCTGCCTACATGGCCATTAAGGCCCAGGTCCCCTTAGTCCCAATCACCCTGATCGGAACCTACGAGCTCCTCCCCATCCACACCTACCACCTCCACCCCCGCCCCATCGCCATCATCATCGGCGACCCCATCCCGACCACCGGCCTAACCACCCGCGACGCCGACGCCCTCACCCAACGCCTCTACGAAACCATCACCGCCACCTACATGCAACACCATGCAGCGGTTACATCGGGCTAAGCGGTTACAAGCTTCCTAATCTAAAAATTTAGACTTCAGCCTCAATCTTCTGCGCATCGTAAGTGGAACGTCCAAGCGTAGAAACGTATTGCTCCAGCAGTAGAATCACAGCCACCGCTGTATAACCCGAAAGCTCTCCATAGATGCGTGTCTCCTGCAGAATTCCCTTGCAGTACATCACAACGAACCACAGCGGAAAGATCAGCAGATAGCTGGCAAACCGGCGAGGCATCAACTTGTGCTGAAATAGGATGACCACTGGCAGCAAATACCCACAGATATTCAGTATCGATGGCCAATGCTTTGGGAGAAGAAAGTGAGCATTGTCATAGATATGGAGCGCGTCTTCCGTGTTGTCGTTCAGAGCAAATGCGCGTTGCAGAATAAGCTTCACCGCGACCCAGGTGACGAACAGCGTTAGCAGGCGCACCCACGGCGCCCTAAGGAGACGTTTTTCCAGGGGGACAGCAAAATCCCCGGACGGTCTCATCACCGCGTCGATCAGGTACAGCGGTATCAGAAACACCGTCGTCTCTCGATTGAACGTGCCTACGAGGATGACTCCCCAAAGAGCCCAAAATTGTTTGGTGTAGATGAAATAGAGTCCAGCCGTGAAAAACGCCAGGCTCAGCAGGTCATAGGGGTAGAAGAAGTTCATCTGGACCAATATCACGTAGCTCCAGAGCGTGACATACAGAAACATCGGATACACAAGAAAGCGCAGGGTCCGATACGGAGATACTGCGTCATAAAGTTTGAGCGTAAAAAATCCGGCTAAACTCATTGCAATCAGGCTGAGCGTAAACTCAGCCCCGCGCTCTACCGGGATGAAGACACCCTTAAGGCGAGCAAAAGCCGTAAGAATAAACGGACTATGAAGGAGCGGCCGAAGAATGAGAACCGGAAGGACTCTTCGTTGAAACGGGTTTCTCTCCAGGCCAGCCATATAAGTCGAGTAGTTCAAAAATTGCCGGGTCGCCATGACATAGAAGCTGCATACCTGCAACGTGAGCAGAACATAAAAAAAGTTCGTCAAAATCACTAGCGTTCGATTACTTTGAGAACCTTCAACTCTCATGGCTTCCTCAAATACATTAGGTCGATGCTCGAATTCAGGTTGTCTTCCTATTCGCAAAAGCAGGAGGCGCTTCTGGAACCCACCATCGCTACCCATCAAGCGTCAAAAAGAAACCTCGACTCCGCCTGCAATTTAGGCTCTCTCATTGACGATCTTGATGATCGGAGGCCCGAAGTCCTATAGAATCTGCAATAGGACAGTGGCTCCTTCCCGAAATCGTACCATGGGGAATCGTTCTTCCAGCCCGATCGCTTATCATATCGAAGCCTCATGAAACCCCGTATAGCCATCCCCGTCCCCACCAGCACCAACCTCGAATACAACGGCAAATCCTGGCCTCAATACGCTGAAGCCATCACCCGCGCCGGCGGCGACCCCGTTGCAATCCCCCTCAACGCCACCCCCCGCGAGACCGCCGACCTCATCAATACCTGCCACGCCGTCCTCCTCCCCGGCAGCCCCGCCGACGTAAACCCCCAGAAATACGGTCAGGACCCCGCCCCCGAGACCAGCCCCGCCGACCCCGCCCGCGAAAACGTCGACGAACTCCTCATCCAGGACGCCCACAACCTCTACAAACCCATCCTGGCCATCTGTTTCGGCACCCAATCCCTCAACGTCTGGCGCGGCGGAACCCTCATCCAGCACCTCGTCCCCATGCCGGTCAATCATCCTGCCGGGCGCACCGTAGCCGTAGCCCACTCAGCCGCAATCGCCCCCGACTCCCTCCTCGGGACCATCATCACCGACGCCGGAGCCTCCAATCCAGAACCCGAAGCCCACGAACAAGACGGCTTCCTACGCCTTCCCATCAACTCCAGCCACCACCAGGCCATCGGCATCCCCGGAGACAACCTCCGCGTAACCGCCCGCTGCCCCCAGGACGGAGTCATCGAAGCCGTAGAAGGCGGTCAATCCCCTGACTCCACCGCCCATCACTTCGTCCTGGGCGTCCAATGGCACCCGGAGCGCAGCTACGACATCAGCCCTGCCTCCCGCGCCCTCTTCGAGCGCTTCATAGCCGAAGCCGCCACCTGGGCCCCCCGCCCCATCCACACCTCCGTAGCCTGAAATGTTCCACGTGGAACACTCAAACCAAAGGCGTAACGGTGATCAAAACGAAAAAACAGGATAAAAAGGACAAAACCTAAAACATAAACCTCAAAACGAGATAAAAGGTCACCCCAATCCCCCTATCCCATCCTGCTTTCGCCCTTATCCGTCTTTTGTTTCTAATCCGCGTCCATCCGCGCCAATCCGTGGTCGCCCGCCTCTGTTCTTATCAGCCTTTATCCCTTTGATCACCGTTACGCCGTAAAAATGTTCCACGCGGAACATGCCATACTTAACCCGAATGTCAGCCCTCTCTGAAGCCCAAATCGCCAGCCTCCTGGCCCCCTACCTCGCCCCGCCCCCAGAAATCCTCCCCCAACTCTCCCTCTACCTCGACCTCCTCCTCAAATGGAACGCCCGCACCAACCTCACAGCTATCCGCGACCCCGAAGAGATAGTCCGCCGCCACTTCGGCGAAAGCCTCTTCGCCGCCCAGCACATAGGCCCATGCGACACCCTCCTCGACCTGGGCTCCGGGGCAGGCTTCCCCGGCCTCCCCATAGCCCTCCTCCACCCCGAGGTCCGAGTAACCCTCGCCGAATCCCAAAACAAAAAATCCACTTTCCTCCGCGAAGCCGCCCGCACTCTGGCCCTTCCAAACGTAGAAATATGGCCCGCCCGCGTCGAATCCATGCCTCCCGCCCGCCAATTT
>DATMQZ010000010.1:0-36547 GCA_035566575.1 Edaphobacter sp. | reverse complement strand
GAGACCAGAAGCAGCGCGTAGATGAGGCAGGTGGGTAGAAGAACCCAGAGCGAGGCGCGGGTGGTGTCGACCCAGAAGTTGCCGAGGGTCTTCGATTCTTTGCGGGAGATACCGCGTATCAACGCAACTGCAAGCGCCATGCCTACGGCGGCGGAGAAGAAGTTGTGGTAGGCGAGGGTGAGCATCTGGGTGAGATAGCTCATCGTTGCTTCGGGAACGTAGGACTGCCAGTTGGTGTTGGTGGTGAAGGAGGCCGCGGTGTTGAGGGCGAGATCGGGAGCGACGGCGGTGAGGTGCTGGGGGTTTAATGGCAGAAGGCCCTGGAGGCGCTCGATGGCATAGGTGGCGAGCATGGTGACGACGCTGAAGAGTAGCATCACGATGGCGTACTCGGTCCAGGCCATTTCGTGCGTTTCATCGATGCCGGTGAGGCGATAGATGAGACGTTCGATGGGACGGAAGATGCGGTCGGCGAAGGTGCGCTCACGCTCAAAGACGCGGGCCATGTAGAGGCCGAGAGGTTTCGCGCAGACTAGGATGAGCGCGAAGAAAAAACAGATTTGAAACCAGCCGTTGGCGGTCATTGTTACGGTCTTTCCTTTTTAGAAGTTGGCTAAAAGTTTTCCGGTCGAAGGAGCGCGTAGACGAGATAGACGAGAAGCGCGACGGTGACGAGGCCGAGCAAAAGGGTTTCGAGCATTATTTGCTCTCCTTTGTGCCGAGCCGGTTGCAACCGGTGGTGTAAGCGATAGCCAGCAGGAAGAAGGCCACGCTTGCTGTAATGCATCCGATGTCCCACATGGGTGTGCTCTCCTTCGGTTAGAGGTGTTGGGTGGTTTGGTTGTGCGGAGCTTTGGAGGCGGGGCAGTATCGCAGCGACGAATAAATAAGCAGCATGGGGTCAGAGCGCCGCTTCCTTTGCGAGTGGCGCTAATCCCTATGGAATGCTCTTAGGCGTAAAGTGTCGGTGCGAAAGTCGTAAAGAATTCGTAAAGATGCTAGAGCTCTACGCTTCCGCTGGGGTAGAAGCGGTATCCGATCCAAGGCTCAGTGACGATGTATCTCGGTTCTTCGGAGGTTTCGATCTTCTTGCGGAGTTGGCCGATGTGGACGCGGAGATACTCGGGTTGGTCGGCGTTGGTGCCCCATACGGCGTGCAGGAGGGCGCGATGGGTGAGGACCTGTCCGGCGTGTTCGGCAAGAACGACGAGGAGATCGAACTGCTTGGGGGTGAGGTGGGTTTCCTGGCCCCGGACGATGACTTTGTGTTGTGGAACGTCGATGACGAAGTCGCCTATGGAGATGATTTGCTGAGGCTCGGGAGTGGTGGCGGTGCGGCGGCGGAGTTGGGCGCGGACGCGGGCTTGTAGCTCCTGGATGCTGAAGGGCTTGGTGACGTAGTCGTCGGCTCCGGCGTCGAGTGCGGCTATTTTGACGGCTTCCTGATCGCGAACGGAGAGGACGATGATGGGGGTGGCGCTGGTGGAGCGGATCTGGTGGCAGAGCTCAATGCCGCTCATCTCGTGCATGGAGAGGTCGGTGATGACGACGTCGGGGTTCCACTCGCGGAAGGCGATGAGGCCGTCGAGGCCGTTAGGCGAAGTGCGGACGGAATAACCTTGTGTGGAAAGGGCGGTCTTGAGGACGCGTGTGATTTGGGGCTCGTCGTCGACGATGAGAATCTTTGCGGGCGAGTCGTTGGGCTTCATTCACGCTCCGAGTGTTGAGTGACGATGTGGACGTCGACGTTGGGGGCTTCGCGGAGGAAGTGCTGGATCGCCCAATAATACAGGTACTTTCTAAGTCCAGTGACGGCGGTGCGTCCGAAGACTATGTGGGTGATGCGCTTCTCGCGCACGAACTGGGCTGCGGCGTGGGCGATGTTTTTTCCTTTGATGACGAAGACTTCAGCGCCGAGGTTGCGGGCGAACTCGATGTTGGCGGCGAGGGTGCTCTGGTCTTCTTCGATGTGCTCGCGCTCGGTTTCAATATGTAACACAAAAAGTTCGCCGCCTACGCCTTCTGCCACGCGGGCGCCGCGGGCGATGAGCATCTGCGAGGCGCTGTTGGAGCTGATGCAGACGGCTACGCGTTCGCGCACGGCCCAGTTGGCCTGGATGCGCTTGGCGTCCATGTAGGCGGTGAGGGTGCGGTCGACGGCCTTGGTGACGTGCTGGAGGGCGAGTTCGCGGAGGGCGATGAGGTTGCCGCGGCGGAAGAAGTTGGCCAGGGCTTTTTCTGCGCGGTCGGTGCCGTAGATATCGCCGCGGCGCATGCGGGTTTGCAGGGCCTCTGGGGTGAGGTCGGCCATGACGATCTCGTCGGCGCGCTTGAGGAACCAGTCAGGGACGGTTTCGCGGATGGGGACGCCGGTGACACTTTGGACTGTGGGGGCGACGCTTTCGATGTGCTGGACGTTCATGGTGGCGAGCACGTCGATGTTGGCGGCGAGGATTTCGAGGACGTCTTCGTAGCGTTTGCGGTGCTTGCTGCCTTCGATGTTGGTATGGGCGAGCTCGTCGATGAGGACGATTTGGGGGCGGCGCAGGATGATGCCGTCGAGGTCCATCTCTTCGAAGGCGACGCCTTTGTATTCGATGCGGCGCCGGGGGATCTGTTCGAGTTGCTCGGCTAGTTCTGCTGTACGGGGGCGGCCGTGGGTTTCGACGACGCCGATGACGATGTCTTCGCCGCGCTGGTGGCGGCGGATGGCTTCGCTGAGCATGTTGTAGGTTTTGCCTACACCGGGGGCGTAGCCGAGGAAGAGCTTGAAGGTGCCGCGTGTTTTTTCGGGGGCTACTTTTTCGAGCCACTCTTCGGGGCTCTTGAGTGCGGGCATGGATGGGTCGCGGGTGGCCATAGGGATAAGATATGTGAGTGCGACGATCGGCTTCGCGAAGTGCAATCCGCTATGCAGTATCGACTGGTACTCTCGCTGTCATTGTAGCGGTGTACTTCCGCTGGGCGCACGCCAACGAGATGACGGTGGCGTTGACGATGATCATCGCCATTCTGATTGTGGCGGCGAATTGGGGTCTGCGGCACTCGATCTACCTGTCGATTCTATCTTCGGCGGCGTTTAATTTTTTCTTTTTGCCGCCGGTGTTGACGTTCACGATTCGCGATGCGCGAAACTGGGTGGCGCTGTTTGCGTTTCTTGTTACGGGAATTGTGGCGAGCCAGTTGGCGGAGAGGGCTCGGCGAGAGGCGAAGATCTCTCGGCGAAGGCAGCGTGAAGCGGAGCGGCTGTATGAGTTTAGCCAGCAGATGCTGGTGCAGGGCGATGTGATTGATCTGCTGAATGTGTTGCCGCATATGATTGCCGCGACATTCAATCTTGCCGGGGCTGCGGTCTATCTGCGGAATAGGGACCGGGTTTACCGGTCTAGCCCGGACTACATGGATGTAACTGCGGCTGAGCTTCGCGATGCGGCGTTTTCGCGTGACCATCGGAGCGATGAAGCACGTGGGGTGACGCTGGTGCCGATTCTGCTGGGGACGCGGCCGATTGGGGCGGTGGGGATTACGGGGTCGGGGACTTCGCCGGAGGCGCTTGATGCGGTGTGTGGGTTGGCAGCGATTGCGATTGAGCGGGCTGGCGCAGTAGAGACGCTGGCGCGGGTGGAGGCTTCGCGAGAGAGTGAGCGGCTGAGGAATGCGCTGCTGGATTCGGTGGCGCATGAGTTGAGGACCCCGCTGACCTCGATTACGGCTGCGATTACGAGTTTGCGTAATGATCCGCTTGATGGTGAGCAGCGGGGCGAGATGATGCAGGTGATCGAAGAGGAGGCAGGGCGGTTGAACCGGCTTGTGGGGCAGGCGATGGAGATGGCAGACCTTGATGCGCACGATATCAAGCTTGATCTGCGGCCGTATCCGATTCGCGAGGCTGTAGATGTGGCGCTGGAGGCAGTACAGGCGCAGGTGCGAAACCATCATCCTGTTGAGGTGCGGCTGCCGGAGACGCTGCCGATGGTGGAGATGGATCTGGAAAGGATTGCGAAGGTGTTGCAGCATCTGATCGAGAATGCGGCGAAGTATTCTTCGGAGGGCAGCCCGATCTTTATCAGCGCGGAGGTGGCTCGGGGAGAGCTGGTTACGAGCGTGGCGGATCGAGGCGTGGGCGTGGACGATTTTGAGCGGATGATGATCTTCGACAAGTTTTATCGCGGGCAGGGACAACGCTATCGGGTGCAGGGGACGGGCATGGGACTGGCGATTGCGAAGTCGATTGTAGAGGCGCATGGGGGGACGATTGAGGTTACGAGCCAACAGGGGCAGGGGTCAGTGTTTTCGTTTCATCTGCCGCTGCATGCGGACAGCGGCAGGTAGGCGATTAGGCAGAAGCAGGGCTTTTGGTAGATAATTCGCGGCATGGTCAGACCTTGTTTTCTTGTGATCGACCGAGAATTTCCGGGCAGCATCTCGACGCGGAAGCTTGTGATCGAAACTGCCAAGTTTAACGTGCTTACTGCTTATAGCGGGAAAGAGGCGATGGAGATATTCAAGCGCTTTCCTGCTGTCGACGGTATCGTGTTGGATGGAGGCATCGAGGATGTCTCAGCGGAAGAGTTGACGGAGGAACTCAAGGCTATCCAGCCAAAGATTCCGGTGATTGTCATTGCTGCTCCGGGATCCGACGGGTGTCCGAGGGCTGACTTTCATCTGGAGTCGTTCAATCCTGCAAAATTGCTGGAGATACTTCGAGGTTTGAAGCCGAAGGAGTCTGCCAGAATTGAAAAGCATGATGAGGATTTGAGCGCTGAGAATTTACGCTGATCTTTGTGTTGGTTCTCGTTCGGTGGTTTCCAATTCAAAAAAATAATTGCAAGGAAAAAGATGAAAGCTGTTGCTGCAGTTGCTGTGCTTGCCGCGCTTACGCTTGGCAGCGAGAGATCCGCGTTCGGTCAAATAAATGACGACACGGTGAAGGACAGTTCGTCCGCTAGAACGTTTCACAATCCCCTGAAGCCGAGTGGACCGGATCCATGGGTGATTCAGAAGGATGGATTTTTTTACTACATGAATAGCACCGGATCGAACCTGACGATCTGGAAGACGAAGAACATCGCAGATCTGGAGAACGCAGAGAAGAAGGTTGTGTGGACACCTCCTGCGACCGGACCCTATTCGAACGAATTGTGGGCGCCGGAGCTGCATTTTCTTGATGGGAAGTGGTACATCTACTTCGCTGCGGATGAGGGCAACAACGAAAATCACCGCATTTACGTGGTGGAAAATGCTTCGCGCGATCCGTTGCAGGGTGAGTGGACCTTCAAGGGAAAGCTTGCGGATGCTTCTGATAAGTGGGCCATCGATGCGACTGTGTTCGAGGCGCAGGGGAAGACCTTTGCGGTGTGGTCGGGATGGGAGGGCGATAGCAACGGCGTTCAGGGGATCTATATTGCGCGCATGAAGAATCCGTGGACGATCGAAGGGCCGCGCGTACGGTTGTCGGTGCCGGACCATCCGTGGGAGAAGGTGGGGGACTTCGATTCAAAGGGAAAGGTGCTGGCTTTGCCGCATGTGGACGTGAACGAGGGACCTGAGATTCTTCAACATGGAGGCAAGGTGTTTCTTGTTTATTCGGCTAGTGGATGCTGGACGGATTACTACGCGCTTGGAATGCTGGAGGCGTCTGCGTCGAGTGATTTGATGAATCCTGCTTCATGGAGGAAGTCGGACCGGCCGGTGTTCTGGCAGAATCCCGAGGGTTCGGTTTTTGGGACGGGGCACAATACTTTCTTTAAGTCGCTGGATGGAAAGCAGGATTGGATTTTGTATCATGCGAATCCGCAGCCGAATCAGGGCTGTGGCGATCAACGGTCTCCGCGCATGCAGCCCTTTACGTGGAAGCCCGATGGAACGCCGGATTTTGGGCGGCCTATTCCGTTGGATCAGGCAATTCCTGTGCCTTCGGGGTCGAAGTAGGTTTTCTTAGAACCTGTTTAGTTTGGATTTCAAAAAACAAGCAACAGCAAGAACCAGAAACAAGCAACAGCAAGAACAAAGACAAATACAGGGATCCTTCGCTCCGCTCAGGATGACGGCGGAATGCAATAAATGATTCAGAGGTTTTTAACAGGTTCTCAGACTTTGGTGTCCAGCGGCTTTTTTGCGAAATGGTATAGCGAGAAGGCGAGCAGGGCGAACATTACGACGCTCACCCAGTCGTGGTGGAGTGGGTTGTGGTCGCTGAAGCGGGGGAGGGACCGGTCGGTGGCGGCCTCGTAGAGTCTGACTGAGACGCCGAGCAGGCCGACGATGCCGCCGGCGGCGATGAGGCCGGAGGCGTAAAGAGAGCCGGGGGAGACCTCGGATTCAACCTCAGGGCTGCGCAGAGTGATGTTGTTGGGCAGGCCGGTTGCGGGGTTGAGGTGCTCGGGATCGGTGGGATCGAAGTCGGGATGCTGGGCGAGCCACTCGGTGCGGTCGCGGTGCCAGAGTTCGAGTGAGGCTTGATGTTCGCGTTCGGAATCGCGTTCGTATTGCTTTGCGAGGGCGCGGTCGACCATCCAGCGCATGACTCCGCCGACGAAGATGGCTAGCGTGGTGCCGATGGAGAGATAGGCTCCTACGGCGAGTGTGAGAGAACGGATGCCCAGGAGTTCGACCATGATGACGAGGGCTACGCCGAGGAGGACGAGGGACCAGGGGAGTTTGCGGCTGAGGATGCCATTGATGACGGTGGCCATGAGGCGGCCTTGTGGGGCGGCGGCTTTTTCGCTGCCGATGCCTTGCACCCACTGGACCTCGATTTGGCTGGTGGCGGGGTTGTAGAGGTATTTGCCGTCGGCGAGGGTGGTTGAACCGATTGCGTTGAGAAGGATGTAACTACGTGCGTTGGTGATCTCCGGGGACTCCTGCGAACCCACCTTAGCCGACGATGAAGCCGTCGGCGAAGATGGGGCACCCAGTTTGTCGACGGTGAGGCGGATGCGGTCGCGGGTGAAGTTGCCTTGGTTTTGGACGCCGTCGGGGAGCTGGTTGAGCGAGACGGCGATTGGTTGAGAGAGGTGCTGGAAGGTCTCGAGGCCTTTGTTCATGGCGTTGAGGGTGGTTCCGATGGAGAAGACCGAGATGATGACGCCGATCATGATGGCGAGTTGCTGCTTCCAGGGGGTGGCTCCGATGAGGTAGCCGGTCTTGAGGTCTTGTGCGGTGTCTCCGGCGTTGGAGGCGGCGATGCAGACGATGCCTCCGATGGTGATGGCGAGGGCTCCGAAGGCGGGTGCGGTCCAGCCTTTGACTAGGAAGATCGCGGCGGTGGCCATGAGGGTGGCGATGGTCATGCCGGAGACCGGCGAGGCTGAGGAGCCGACGATGCCGACGATGCGGGCCGAGACGGTGACGAAGAGGAATCCGAAGAGGACTACGAGGAAGGCGGCGGCGAGGTTTGCGAGAGCTCCGACCTGGGCTCCGGGGACGGGTTTGAACTGGAGGAAGAACCAGAGGAGGATGACTAGCAGGATGCTGCCGCCGATGACGACGGACCAAGGGAGGTCGTGCTCGGTGCGTGGGGTAGTGGAGGATTCGGTGGCGATTGAAGCGCCCTTTTTCTTGCCGATGGATTGGAGGCCTTCGGAGAGGGCGGCGAGGATGGTGGGGGCGGTGCGGAGGAGGGTGATGAGGCCGCTGCAGGCTACGGCTCCGGCTCCCATGGGACGGACGTAGGTGGACCAGAGCTGCGAGGGACTCATGTCGTGGATGGGGACGGTGCCGGGGTAGAGTGGTGTGGCGAGGTGCGAGCCGAAGAAGTAGATGGCGGGCATGAGGACCAGCCAGGAGAAGACTCCGCCGGCGAGCATGACGGCTGCGACGCGCATGCCGATGATGTAGCCGACACCGAGGTATTCAGCTGTGACGTCGGCGCGGATGGCTCCGCCTTTGAGGAGGTGCTGGTCGCCGAGGTCGGGGGAGAAGTTTGGGGTTCCGGGGAAGAGGCCGAAGAGGTTCTCGTTTTGGAAGAGAGTGTAAAGGCTGCCGAGACCGAGGCCGAGGAAGACGCGGGAGGCGAAGGAACCGCCGCGTTCGCCTGCCATGAGGACGTCGGCGCAGGCGGTGCCCTCGGGGTAGGTGAGGGTACCGTGCTCTTCGACGATGAGCTGGCGGCGGAGGGGGATCATGAAGAGGACGCCGAGCCATCCGCCGAAGAGGGCCAGGGCGAAGATGCGGGTGGATTCGAGGTCGAAGCCGAGGAAGATGAGCGCGGGGAGGGTGAAGATGACTCCGGAGGCGATGGATTGGCCGGCGTTTCCGGTGGTCTGGACGATGTTGTTTTCGAGGATGCTGGAGCGGCCGAAGGCTCGGAGGATGGAGATGGAGAGGACGGAGATGGGGATACTGGCGGCAACTGTAAGGCCTGCGCGGAGACCGACATAGACGGTGACAGCACCGAAGAGGATGCCGAAGAAGGCTCCGAGGATGAGGGCTCTTGCCGTGAACTCGGGGCGCGTTTCGGTGGCTGGGATGAAGGGTTGAAAGCTGGTAGTTGTTGCCATATGGGTATCTCCGCTGCTGGAAAACTGTGGGCCGTGGCTGCGAAGGAGTGTAACAGCGGGAGTTAGGAGAAGCACGATGCATCTGATTTGGTACAGAATTGTTGACTGCCACCTGTGGAAAAGGCTTATACTGCGGGCAATGGCACGGATTTCCCGTTGCTGCTGCGAGTGAGGTGAGTCTTCAGCCAATGCATGGATGACAAAGTGCTCGGAGATACCACCGGGGCTCCGCCTGGTGGTCCCCCTGGAGGGGTGGTGGAATGGCGCGCTGTTTCGCGCGTCTTACGAAGTCCGGGCAGGGTGGCACGGGCTGCGATAGATGATCTGGTAACTACCTTTTTTCCAGCGGATTGCAAGGCCTGTGGGGGCCCTTTGCTGCGAGCTGGCCTGATTCCAATTTGCGATGAATGTATTGGCGGGGTTGAGCCCCAGTCGGCGACCTTGTGTGTGCGGTGTGGAGAGATGCTGGACATGGAAGGGGTCCGGTACGCGGGGCAGTTTCCGGCGGAGGGGTTGGTTTGTTCGCCTTGCCGGATGGCTGAACCGGATTTTGAAAGGGCCGTGGCTTATGGGGTGTATGAGGATGAGCTGCGGGAGATGGTTCACCTGCTGAAGTATGAGGGGATGCGAGGGGTGGCTCGGCCTCTGGGTAGGATGCTGGCTCGAACGGTTGAGACTTTGAAGGATGAGGCGGCTTCGGAGTTGGTGGTGGTTGCCGTGCCGCTGTTTCCGGCTAAAGAGAGGCAGCGAGGGTATAACCAGGCGGTGCTGTTGGCGGATGCGGCTCTGAAGGAACTGAAGAAGAGCACGCCGGCGTGGAGGCTGTGGGCTTCGCATGATGTGATTCGGCGAGTGAAGGATACGCAGAGTCAGTTTGAGTTGACGCCGAGTGGACGACGGAGAAATCTGAAGGGCGCGTTTGCGGTGAGTGAGACTGCAGATTTGATTGGGCGCGAGGTCTTGCTGGTCGATGACATTTATACGACTGGGGCTACGGCTCGGGCGTGTGCGACGGTTTTGCGGCGGGCAGGAGCGAGCAAGGTATGGGTCGCGACGGTGTCGCGAGCGCAGAGAGAGATGGTTGCGATGTGGGATTCAGATTCATGATGAAGGATTGATTGATACGAACAAAGCTTGGCGGAGTGCGAACACAAATTGGAACCGGAGGTCTTAAAAATGCAATCGGGGAAGATGCGGAAGCAAGGGCTAAGTGGCAAACGACACACGGGGCACGCCAGCGGACATCATGCCGGGCGTGCGTTGTCTGAAGTGGATGTTCGGGTAGGAGTGTTTCGCCAGCCGGCGATGCAGACTCCTGTGCTGGTTTTGAATGCATCGTATGAGCCGATCAATATTTGCGGAGCGAGGCGTGCGCTGGTGTTGGTGTTGAAGGGAGTGGCGCGTACGGAGGAAGAGCAGGGCGCGACGCTGCATGCGGCACGAATGCAGATGGCGATGCCAAGTGTGATTCGACTGCTGGAGTATCGGAGGATTCCGCATCAGACGAGGGCGCTCTCGCGGAAGAACATTCTGCTGCGTGACCGCAATTGTTGTCAGTATTGCAGCGTTGTGCTGACTGCCGGGGAGTTGACTCTGGACCATGTTGTTCCACGGTCTCGTGGAGGATTGTCGACGTGGGAGAACCTGGTGGCTTGTTGCCATGATTGCAATCGGCGCAAGGGAAACCAGATGTTGCACGAGATGACTGAGATGCGGTTGTTGCGTGAGCCGAGGCCGTTCTCGTTGCATACATCGCGACACATTATGCGGATGATTGGGAGCGCCGATGCTGCGTGGCGGAAGTATCTCTACTTCGAGGGTGAGCCGGCGGCCTGATTGGGAGCCAGGATGGAGATCGTTCCAAAGGTGGCCTGAGGGGTGTAGTGGGAGTGGATGTAGTCGTCCAGCGCGGTGACGCCGCTTGAGAAGCGGCTGCCGTTTGGCTCGGTCAGGTTGTCCCAGGCGGAGTTAAGGACGATGAATTTTGGAGAGTACTCCTGCATTGAGGTGATGATCTGGTTCTGAATGGGGAGCGTGGTCTGAACGCCAGGATCGAACTCCTGCCACTTGGTAATCGCGGGCCTGCCAGAGACGAAATAGAAACGAATATCGTCGGCGAGGATTTTGTCGTGGCGTCCGGCGCCGACGAAGATGCGGTCCTGCGGCGAGGTGCGCTGTACGACGTACTCGATTGCAGCGGCGGGGTCTGGATTGAGGATCAGGCAACGTGCACGTTCGAGGCCAGCGGGCGGGTGGCATGTCGACGAATACGAATTGGGTTGGCCGGGATGAGTTAGATCGACGACGTTGTTGTGGGCGTAAAGGAAAAATCCCAGCACGATGGGAGCGCTGCAGGCGAGGAAGATGAGAGCGCAGGCGGCCACCATGGCGGAATGGACACGACCTAGTTGCGGGAGACGACTGAGTAGGACGGCTAGCAGAATGATTGCTACGACGATGCATTGAATCATCTGCATTGCGCTGACCCGAATGAGACCTTTGATGAAGAAGAGCGTGCCAAGAATTGTGAGCAGGCCAAAGATCTGGCGCTGACGAGAATTGCTAAAGAGGCCGGACTGGGGTTTGCGCGAAAGGAAGAGGACGACCGCCGAAGCGATGCAGGCCAGTATCGGGAAAAAGACGATGGCTTCCTCGAGCTCGAATCGGTTGCTCCAGCGAAAAGGATGGAGGAGCAGTTGGGGAATGACGAAGGTTCTGAAAGGCAGGCTTCGCATTTTGGGATAGATCTTTGCTGGAAGGTAGAAGAGATCGAAGAAGATGTCGCTGCGCGGTATTGTCCACAAAAGAAGAAGAGCTACGGGAACGACGACTATGACGATGCCGGAGATGTAGTAGAGTACGGGCCGGCGAAGAGCAAGAAAAACACTGCGTTTGGTTTCGCCGGAAGTCCTGGTCGAAAGCGCGCTCCAAACGAGAGTGGTGAGTTGGGCGACGCAAACGTAGAAACCGAAATCGTGGCGGAAACAGACGGAGGCGCCAACGAGAACTCCGGCAGTAAAGAGAGACCAGAGCCTGGATGGATCGTTGATATAGCGAGAGAAGAAGATGCAACTAATGAGAGAGAGGAGAAGCGCGGGAAAGGCGGAGTAGTTATATGCTGCGTCGTACATGCAGGCGAGCCAGAGCAGGACAGCGACGAACGCCATCGCGGCATATTTACGACTGGCCAGACGTGTGACCAGGACAAAGCTGGCGCACGCGATCCCTGCTTTGATGAGGGTGTCGTAGACGCGGCCGACGAGGGCGCTGACGCCGAAGATTTTGAAGAAGAGGGCAAGCAGATAGAACTGAGCAGGCCCATATAGCGTCAGGAAATCGCGATACGGTCTGCCTCCATGCAGTATGCTGTCCGCACCGTAGAGAGCAAGGCACTCATCGTAGATGCCAAGAGTGCGTCGTACGGAGATAAGCTGAACGACGACAGCGATGGCGAACAGAAGAAAGAGGAGTGAAGCTTTCGAAGCTTCGCCAATGGATTGGTGTCTGTTCAATGTCTCTTCCTGCTCAACAGTAGAAGGGGACATAAGGGCTTCTCCTAACAGCTAGGATATGGCTCGTGCCATGAAACGGCCGAGGCGAACGCTCTCTGCGACTCCGCGGTCTTCGGGATAGTAGAAGCAGGTGTCGGCGATCTGCAGGCCTTTGATGGGAGTTTGGATGGGAGGAATTTTTGCGGCGAAGCCAGGTTCGCAGATGGGTTGGCCGTGCTTGAGACGAGCGACTTTGGTAGAGATAATATCGTCTTTGGTTAGCTGCGGGTTGAGCAACTGGAGGCATCCGAAGGCCTCTGTAAGAAGACAGGCGTCGCTCCAGCAGAATTTTTTATTGGTGATGGGCATGTAATAGGGGACGTAGACGATGTTGTTGGACATGCCCTTGCGAAGGTTGGAGAACTCGATCACACCGGGGATCGTGAGATCGGGAACGGCGACGTTGACCCAGAAGTGCGGCGTGACCGACCGCTTGAGTTTGAAGATGACACAGATGACGCCGATATTATGGATGGCGCGATAGCGTTCTTTCCAGTCTTCGGGAAGGTCGGGTACCATGTCGGGGACATAGGGCGTCGGTGTAGTTGAGATGACGAAATCAGCGTCGAAGTGGCCAAAGGGTGTATCGGCGCCGGTTACATGATTGTTTTCTGTGGTGACGGAACGCACGGGTGAGGAGAGATGGATACGGCCGCCGCGGGTTTCGATGGCGTCGATAAGAGTGTCTATGAGGGTCTTGGAACCGCCTTCGATGTAACCCAGTTCTTCCTGCATTATGCTCTTGCGGGAGCGGCCGATGCGGTGGATGCGTGTCCATATCCATGCGGCCGAGATGTTGTCGGTGTATTCATAAAATTTGTATTCGAAGAGGGTTTTCCAGAACTGCCGATAGCCGTCTTCTCCGCACCAGCGGATGATCCAATCTTTGGCGGATTCTTTCTCGAGAGCATCCCACTTGTTGCGCCGGACGGAGATGAAGGCCAGCAGGCCATATCGTATTTTGGAGATGAGGCTGACGCCGGGAAGTTTGAGGAGGGCAACAGGTTGTCCCCAGGGGTTGAGCTTGCCGTGAGAGTAGAACCCCATGGTTGTTGGCTCCCAACGCATCAGGTGCGCGATGCCGAGCTCTTGCATGAGGTCGAAGGTCGGGTAGTCGGTGTGGCAGACGAAGTGGTAGAAGCGCTCGATGGAGTCGCCGTCGAAGTCAAAGTGTCCGGCCATGCCTCCTGGCTCGGGTGCGGCTTCGACAAGGTCTACCTGATGTCCATCGATGACGGCTTGATACGCGGCTGCCAGACCCATAACTCCTGCTCCAATAACCAGGACTCGCGCCATAGAATAAAGATCCTCTGATCCCTCTCTTAAGGGGGGCGAACGTTATTACAAAAAGAGTGTGAGTAGACTGTGTTAGAAGGTTTCTTGCTGGATATCGTAAGGGTTGTGATGCGAGATGAGGCAGGCGGGTTTTCTCGAATTACAAGGGAAATACGGGGTTTTCAGGCCCATCTCAAAGGAGAGATTGCGGTGAGAGTTGAAAACAAAAGGCAGTATAGGGGTGTTCTTGCTGTCGTGTCCGTATCTATTGTCGGGGTGGTGATGCTTGCATGCCGATTAAAGAATGCTGAATCCGATACAGTGGCCGCAGCAGGACAACCAGTTCGGAATGTGCTGACGGCCGGACCCCAGGTCGCAGGGTGTCCGGTCTTTCCGGCGGATAACGTGTGGAACACGCCGATTACGACGGCGAAGAAAGATGCGCACTCGGATGCCTACGTGGAGAAGATAGGCAGGGAGAAGCCATTGCATCCGGGCTTTGGAGTAGACCCGGCCAATGGGATTCCGATTACGATCATCAAGCCTTCGGTCCGGTATAAGAGGGTCAAGTTCCTGTATTCGGATGAGAGCGATCTGGGATCGTATCCGATACCGGACGATGCGCTGATTGAGGGCGGACCAAACTCGGCGGCGGATAGCGATCGCCACGTCATTCTTGTGGATGAGTTTCGTTGTTTGCTGATGGAGTTGGGAAATGTGCAGCGGCAACCGGACGGGAATTGGAATGCAGGGGCGGGAATCAAGATGGACCTTACAAGCAGTGCCCTGCGCCCGGATGGCAAGACATCGACCGATGCTGCCGGATTGCCGATCCTGCCTGGACTTCTGCGCTACGAAGATATTGAAGCGGGAGAGGTAAAGCATGCAATCCGCTTTTCAGTTACGAAGTCGCAGCATGCGTATGTGTGGCCGGCGCGTCACCAGGCCTCGAAGATAGAAGATCCGTCCTATCCTCCGATGGGACAAAGGTTTCGTCTGAAAGCCGACGTGGACATTTCGGGATATTCGAAGACGAATCAGATCATTCTCAAGGGATTAAAGAAGTATGGAATGATTGTGGCGGATAATGGCAATTCGTGGTTCATCATCGGGACTCCGGACAAGCGATGGAACGATGATGATCTACATAAGCTGACGGCGATCAAGGGATCGGACTTCGAGGCTGTTGATATAGGGGACTGGCAGATGCTTGCGGATTCGGGGCGCGTAGATCCGACAGCTGTGAAGTAAGGTGAGCAGAAAGTTCGTGCCGGCGCATTCATCATGGGCGCGTGGCGAGGTGTGATATTTTCAGCGGCAGGGAGAGAAGCGGATGTCTTACAGCGAGAGTTATCAATGCGATGTGTGCGGCGACAAGAAGGGCGTGGGCGGGGACTGGTGGCTGGCCTGGGTCGATTGTTTTCAAGGAGAGAATCCCGGAGAAGATCAGCCGCTGATCAAGCTGACCCGATGGCAGACGAAGCACGCACACTCTGCCGGAGTGAAGCATCTGTGCGGCGCACGCTGCGCGGGAACATTGATGGATCGATGGATGTCCGAACAGTATGCCGACCCCGACGCGCATTGCCAGACTGCTTAAAAACAACTCCTCCACTCTGTGAGTAGAGGAGCTGTTTTGTGGAATTATGGCTTCTTGGGTGGCGGAGGAGTGGACTGGGGCTGGGTGGTGTCCTTGTTGTTGGTGATGTCTTCGCCGTTGTAGATGACTCGGGCGGTGGCGTGGAACTGCTTGTAGTCCGTGTACTTTACGACGTTGCGGATGTGAACGTCCTGGGAAAGAGAGCCGTTGGCGGCGGCGAAGTGCAGGTTGCCTTCAGCCTTGGTGTAGGTGGGGAACCAGTATTTTCCGTCGACCTGCTCGTAGTAGGTGGTGAAGGGCGGTTGAAGGTCCTCATGGCCTCGGCGGGTATCCTGCGGGACGGTTTTGCCGTTGATGAGGACGATCTGGAGATCCTGCTGATCGACCCAGACCTTGCCCTGGAAGTAGTGTTTTCCCTTTTCGAGGGTCTTTGGGCCAGCGGAGAAGACATAGGTATCGAGCTCATCTACCTTTTGACGGCCGAGATAAGTGACGTCGTATTTGGGAAGGTCTTCGGTGGTGAGGATGAAGGGGAGGCGGTGCTCGATCTCGTCGAAGTCGGTGGGGCTCATGATGACGCGCTCGAGGGTGTTTTGCGGGGCGAAGACGACGTGTTCTTCGCGCTTACCGTCCTTGTTGAAGGTAATGTCGGTGACCTGCTGGTACTCGCCGTCGACGCGGTTGGTGTCTTCGTCGAGGGTGTCGACTTTGACTGTCTGGCGGAAGGTGTAGTTCTCGCGGGCTTGCTTGAAGAGTGACTCGCGGGCGCCGAATTTCTCAATGACCTGCTCGGGCGTCATGCCGGTGGGGGGTGTTGGGTCCAGAGGGCCGAAGCCTGCGGGGTCCTGAGCGGCGGCGGTGGCAGCGTCTGAATTTGCGACAGCGGAGAAGGCGTGGGCTGGTCTGGCCGATATCGGAAGAAGAGAAAGTGCGAGAAGGCCGGCGGTGATCGGTTTCATTGGTGAATGACTCCAAAGGGAAGGCACGCGACGAGGGCACGGCCACCCCTATTAAGAGTAGACGCTAAAAGCGGAGGTTAAGTCATGTGGGTCGGTTTGAGCGAGGCTTGGAGGGTGGTGGAGCAGCACTGGGTGTGTGCGCCGGTGACGCTGGGTCTGGGGGGGGCGGTATGGGTGCAGCGGCTCCGGGAACAGGTGCGGGCCGAGGAGAGGCGGCGTGATCGAAGGATTCGCGAGGAGATAGAGGCCTATGCGCACCTGGATGCGCGTTTGCCGTCTGACGGGAATGTGCGTTTGCTTAGCAGGACTGTTTGCGATGTGGTGGTGGAGAAGAGCCCTTTTCGGAGAGCGGCGATGTTGGCGCGGGATGCCGAAGGCCGGCTGTATGTGGCTGGCAGTGCAGGCATGGACGATGTTACGAAGGCGGCGCTGCATCAGTGGGGCGAGCGTGTTGTGGTGAAAGAACGTGAGGGTGGGGACGGCGCGAAAAGAGGCGACGGCGGCGTAGGCGTGCCGGTGGGGACGAAAAGCTTTGCCGTGGTGCTGGGTGCGAGCCAGAGGAGCGCTGGATGTGGGCGGGTGATTGTGTTTCCGCTGCGGCATACGTGCGGGCGTATGGTGGGGGCGCTGGTGGTAGGCGCAGATACGATGATGAGTCTGCCGCGGAGGGTGGTGTTTGACGCAGTGGGGCCGTTGGAGGCGCTGTCGGTAAAGCTGGGGCGGTCGATGGAGAATGCTGCGCTGGCGGAGAGATTGTTGCGGACGGAGAAGTTGGCAGGACTGGGTTTACTGGCGGGTGGCGTGGCGCATGCGTTGAATAATCCGCTGACGGCGGTGCTCGGGTTTGCAGAGCTGATTGCGGAGACGACGGAGGAACCGCGGGTGCAGGAGGATGCGGCGACGATTATTTGTGAGGCGCTGCGGATGCGGGAGACGGTGGAGCGTTTGTTGAATTTCTGGAGGCCTTCGGTACAGCGGGAGGAGAAGGTAGAGCTGTCGGGGCTGTTGCGGGAGTTGGCGCTTGCTTGCGAGAAAAAACTGAAGGATCGCGGGGTTCGGCTGGTGGTGCAGGTGGGGGAGGATGTGCCTGCGGTGCGTGGGAATGGGGATCGGTTGCGGCAGGTGATGGAGCATCTGCTGAATAATGCGGCGCAGGCGATTGCTACATCTAGCAGGAAAGACAAGGGTTTGGAGGCTGCGATCCGGATCTCGGTGGGGCATGATGACCGTGGGGTGCAGGTGATTGTGAGCGATACGGGGCCGGGGTTTCGGGAGCCGGGGCGGGCGTTCGATCCGTTCTATACGACGCGGGAGCCGGGGGAGGGGACGGGGCTGGGACTGAGTATTTGCTATGGGATTGTGCGGGAGCATGGTGGGGAGATCAGTGCGTTTAACCTGCATCCGCATGGGGCTGCGGTGGTGGTGGAGCTGCCTTTTGGGGAGAAAAAAAACGGCGAGTATGAGGCGGTGGTACGGGAGGTGGCTTGAGGGTATGTGATTGGTGATAGGTGGGTTGCGCGGCAAGTTTTGTGGTGCAGGATGTGGTGAAATGCATGGTAAATGTGGTTTTAATGATGGTTTTTGTGCGGTAGATTTTGTGTCTATAACTTGATGCAGGATTTCCGGAAAATATTTTTGGGATGGTTTCAGCGGGATTAGACTGGCGCGATGAGATTGATCGCCGGGTTGTTGGTTGGATTTGTTTTGGGTGGGGTTGGTTTGGCGCAGAAGATGGCTGCTTCGTCGGGGAAGCGGCCGATGATGTTTGAGGATCTGCAGCGTATGAAGCGGGTGAACGATCCGCAGGTGTCGCCGAGTGGGAAGTGGGTGATGTTTTCGGCGGTGGATGTGGACCTGGCGGCGAATACGAAGACTTCGCATCTTTGGGTGGTGCCGTTGGCAGAAGGCAGAGAAGCAGGGGGTCGGGAAGAGGGGGTAGGGAGTAGCAAGCGAGGGGCTGTGCCGAGTGCTGGTTCTTCGGGGGGTGGGGAGCGGCAGGTTACTTTCTGGAAGGATGGGGAGTCGGGTGGGAGGTTTTCGCCGGATGGGAAGAAGGTTTTGTTTGTGTCGGCGGATGGGGCGGCGGGTGGAGCTTCGCAGATCTTTCTGGCGGACTGGGATGAGGCGGCGGGGAAGATCGGGACTCCGCGGCAGTTGACGCATGTGAGCACGGAGGCGGATGGGGCGATCTGGTCGCCGGACTCGCAGAGGATTTTGTTTGTGTCGCGGGTGTATCCGGAGTGCAGCACGCAGGACTCGTGGCTGCATGAGGACCAGTGCAATAAGCGGAAGGATGATGAGGCGGCGAAGAGTCCGGTGAAGGCTATGGTCTTCGACCAGTTGCTGTATCGGCATTGGAACAGCTATGTGGGGCCGAAGCGGAGTCATGTGCTGGTGGTGTCGGCTACGGATGGAAATGCGGTGCGAGATTTGACGCCGGGGCAGGATGTTACGGATGCGGAGGTACCGACGTTCTCGCTGGGTGGGCCGATTGGATATGCGTGGTCTCCGGACTCGAAGGAGATTGCATATGTAACTAATTTTGATCTTGTTCCTGCGGCTAGTACGAATAACGATATTTACACGCTGCGGCTGGATGAACCGGGGGCGAGGCCGGTGAAGATTTCGACTAGTCCGGGGAGCGATGATGGGCCGGCTTATTCGCCAGATGGGAAGTGGATTGCTTTTCGGTCGCAGGATCGGGCTGGGTATGAGAGTGATCGGTTTCGGTTGATGTTGTTTGATCGTGCTTCGAAAGAGACGAAGGAGTTGTTGCCTAAGTTTGATGGTTGGGTGGATGAGTTTGTTTGGGGGCCTGATTCCAATGTGATTCTATTTACCGGGGCGGATAAGGGAGAGTCGCCTATCAGAGTGGTCGCTATTCAGGAACATTCTCCCGGATATCATGAGATGCGCACTCGTGGTGAAGCTGGCGAGTTCAGCGATTTGCACCTCACCGCCAAGGATGGGATCGTTGCGACTCGGATGATGGTTGATCGGCCAGCCGAGATAGTTACGTTGCCCCCTTTTCCTATGGACGAACTTGGCACCTCGCCGCAACGACCGAAACTTCAAATATTGACTCATCTAAACGATTCGACGTTGAACCAGCTAGATCTGCCAAAGATGGAGTCATTTTGGTTTGAGGGAGCGACGGGAGCGAAGGTGCAGGGGTTTGTTGTGCGGCCTCCTAACTTTGATCCTTCGAAGAAGTATCCGGTGAAGTTTTTGATTCATGGGGGGCCGCAGGGGGCTTGGGGGGATGCGTGGAGTTATCGGTGGAATCCTGAGTTGATGGCGGCTAATGGATATGTGGTGGTGATGGTGAATCCGCGTGGGTCGACGGGGTATGGGCAGGCGTTTATCGACGGGGTGAATGGGGATTGGGGTGGGAAGGCTTATGTCGATTTGATGAAGGGGTTGGATGCGGCGGAGGCTCAGTATCCGTTCATCGACAGGATGCGGGAGTGTGCGCTGGGTGGGAGCTATGGCGGGTTTATGGCGAACTGGATTCTGACGCATACGAATCGGTTTGCCTGCATTGTGTCGCATGATGGGATGTTCAATCCGCAGAGCGCGTATGGGACGACGGAGGAGCTTTGGTTTAACGAGTGGGAGTTCAAGGCTCCGGCGGGAACGAGGGTGAAGGGGTTGGGGGTGAGTGGGCCGGCGCAGCCGTGGAACTATCAAGATGGGCCGGTGGATGCTGATCCTTTCAGGAAGTGGTCGCCGATGTTGTCGATTAAGAATGCGAAGACGCCTACGCTGGTGATTCACTCGCAGCGGGACTATCGGCTGGATGTGAGTGAGGGGTTGCAGTTGTTTACGGCGCTGCAGCGTTTGGGTGTGCCTTCGCGGATGCTCTATTTTCCGGATGAAGGGCATTGGGTTTTGAAGCCGCAGAACTCGAAGCTTTGGTATGACGAGGTGGGGGCTTGGTGTGACCGGTGGACGAAGCCGGGGAGTGCTTTTTTGAAGGCTTATGCGCCGAATCCGGCTCCTGGTGCGGCTAAGGTGCAGGAGGCGCCTGTGCCTGCGAAGGTGAAGACGCAGGAGCAGGCGGCGGTGAATACGAAGGTTCCTGTGGCGCCGAAGTCGGTGACAGCGGTGCCGGAGGTGGCAGCGAAGAATGTGCCGCCGCCGGCTGCTTCGAAGAACCCGGCTACGGTGCAGCAGACGTTGCAGGCTGGGACTGCCGGTGGGCCGTTTTCGATTACGATCAGCGCGCCGGAGGATGAGGTGCAGGTTGGATCGGATGCCAGGGTGACGATTACGCTGAAGAATCTTTCCTCGAAGCAGGTGTTGATTGCGCGGCATACGGGCATGGACAGTCCGGAGTTTTCTTACAGGATTGTGGTGAGGGATGCGGCGGGCCGTGAGGTGGAGGAATCTTTGTACGCCCAGGGGATCAGGAGCGAGAGCGCACAGGCGGCTGGACGGAGCATGGTGGATTATGTGCAGCCGGGTGGGGTTGAGGTGCAGACGGCGCATGTTGGGAAGCTGGTGAATTTGAGACGGCCGGGACGGTATACGGTGCAGGTTTCGCGGAAGGATCCGGCTAGTGGTGTGACGGTGAAGTCGAAGGAGATTACGCTGAGTGTTGTGCCTTGAAGTTGGACTCGGGTCGCTTTGTTTCCCTCTTGTGAAATGCTTGGGGTTCTTCCCCTTCGGCTTCGCTCGGGGTCAGAATGACAAGCAACGGCAAGAGCTGGCTAGGAAGAGGACTACATTCCCACTCATCGCGATGAGACCGCGATGAATGGGGCACCCCGTGCTGGATTGGTCGGGATGGGAGAACAGGCAACTGCAAATGCAAATACAAATACAGGGATCCTTCCCCTTCGCTTCGCTCAAGGGTCAGGATGACGACCCAATACGGGATGACGATGTAGGAGAATGGGCTGCACGGCTCAGGATGACGACGTAAAAACAACGACTACAGGAGAGTGGATGGCGTTTGTGAGGGCTAAGAAACGGGAGCCGATGGGTGAGGCTGGGTTGTTTGAGTATGCGGTGGGGGCGTTGTCGCGAAGGATGCGGACGGAGCGGGATCTGCGGCGGTTGATGAAGGCTCGTGCGGAGGAGGGTGAGGCTGGTGTAAGGGCGATGAATGCGGTGGTGGCTCGGTTGAAGGAGTTGAAGTATCTGAGCGATACGCGGTTTGCCGAGGACTACACGCGGGTGCGGAAGGAGCATGAGAAGTTTGGGCGGCGGCGGGTTCAGCAGGATCTGGCGCAGAAGGGTGTGGAGAAGGAGTTGATCGCTTCGACGCTGGAGACCGCGTATGAGGATGTCGATGAGGTAGCGCTGGCTCGGCAGTATGTTGCGCGGAAGCGGATGAAGCAGCCTAGTGGGGAGAATAAGCAGAAGGAGACGGTGCGGGCCATGAATCGGTTGATGCGGGCGGGGTTTTCGTCGCGGGCGATTTTTAAGGTGTTGCGGGAGTGGGAGGTTGAGGTGGAGGAGGTGGATTTGGAGGATGGGTTGGAGGAGGGTGAGTAGGAGAACAACCGCAGGGTCCTTCGACTGCGCAACTCGCGAGTTGCTTCGCTTAGGATGACACTCTTTTTGGGTTTGCGAAGAATAAGGGAAAGGCAAAAGCAACCGCAACGGCAACGACAGAAGCAGATCCCTACGGGATGACAAGCAAGAAAAGCAAACAACGAAATACAGGGATCCTTCCCCATTCGACTTTGCTCAGGGTCAGGATAACGACTTCAAAAAAGTCTCAATGGTTCGGACTGTTTCGAGATGGCGGAAGACCTCTAAATGGCTCGGATGGCGCGGGCGGGTAGTGAGAAGAGTGCGGCGATGAGGTCGAATGTGCCACCTACTACGAGGCCTACGAGGCGGAAGGGTAGCAGGATGAGCCAGATGAGTGGATAGAGGAAGAGCGCGGCCAGGGCTACGGGCCAGCAGATGACGAGAAGAAGGCAGAAGAGCAGGAGCTTGAGCATGGTTCCTCCTTGAATAGAAACGTAACATGGGGCGGAAAAGTTCCGGCGGGTGGATGATGGTGGGGATGCGAGTGGCCGGGTTGCAGCGCGTGGTGGCGGTGGACTGGAGCGGAAGGGTGGATGTGGCCGGGCAGCGGCGGCATATCTGGGCTGGGGTTTGGACGGCTTCTGATGATGGTGGACGGTTTACGTTGGAGACGGGGCGGACTCGTGAGGAGTTGATTGGGTGGTTGGTGGAGATGGCGGGGGAGACTCCGCGGATGGTGGTGGGGTTCGATTTTTCGTTCAGCTATCCGGCGTGGTTTCTTGAGGAGCTTGGGATTGCGTCGGCGCCTGAGTTCTGGCGGAGTGTGGCGGATGGACAGGGCGAGCGGTGGTTGCATCGGGAGTGCGAGGATGGGCGGTTCTGGGGGAAGCCGAAGAAGAAGCCGGCGGAGTTCTGCGGCGAACATGCGCACAGGATGCTGCGGCGTGTGGAGACGTCGCTGAAGGTGCGGGCCTTGATCGCGGACCCGGTGCAGGCGGCGAAGGTGGCAGGGATTGCGCCGAAGTCTGTGTTTCAGATTGGCGGGGCCGGTGCGGTGGGGACGGCTTCGCTGCGGGGAATACCTTACTTGTTGAAGCTGCGGGAGGCGGGGTTTGCGGTGTGGCCGTTTGATGCGCCTGCGCTGGAGCGCTCGCCGATGGTGGTGGAGATTTATACGCGGCTGATGACGGGGGCGGTGAATAAGAGCTCGGAGGGGGCGCGGACGGAGTACCTGGCGAAGAAACGGAAGGAGAGTGCGCTCTATGCGGGGCTTTCGCGGGGGGTGGTGGCGAAGGCGAAGGGGTCGGAGGATGCGTTCGATGCCTTGGTGAGTGCGATGGTGATGGTGGAGCATCGAGGGGAGTTTGGTAGGTTGAATGCTACGAAGGATGAGGTGCTGCTGTTGGAGGGGAATACTTGGCGGCCGGGGGTGATGGGATGAGTTTGGTGCGGGCCGTTCCGTGGAGATTGATTGGGTTGCGGCTGATGGCTGAGTAAATCGGGCTGCGCTGATAAACTTAATGCTTATGATCAATCGTTCGGGCAGCCAGATTCGGGAAGATTTTCTGCGGTTTTTTGAAGGCAAAGGGCATCGGCGGGTGCACTCTTCTTCGTTGGTGCCGGCGAATGATCCTACGCTGCTGTTTACCAATGCGGGGATGAATCAGTTTAAGGATGTCTTCCTGGGTGCGGAGAAGCGGGATTACTCGCGTGCGGCGAGCTCGCAGAAGTGCGTGCGTGCGGGTGGGAAGCATAACGATCTGGAGAACGTCGGGTTTACGCGGCGGCACCATACCTTCTTTGAGATGCTGGGGAACTTCAGCTTTGGCGATTACTTCAAGAAGGATGCGATCGCTTACGCTTGGGAGCTGCTGACCTCGAAGGAGTGGTTTGGGATCGATCCTTCGCGGCTGTATTGCACGATCTTTGAGGGGGATGAGGGTGTGCCGCGGGATGCGGAGGCTTATCAGTACTGGCTGGATGTTGGGGTTCCGGCGGAGCGGATCTTTGAGCTGGGGGCGAAGGATAACTTCTGGGCGATGGGGGATACGGGGCCTTGCGGGCCTTGCTCGGAGATTTATTACGACCTTGGGGTGGAGGCGAGCGAGTTTGGGAAGGACCTGCCGTTTGGTGAGGATGAGCAGCGGTATGTCGAGATCTGGAATCTTGTGTTCATGCAGTTTGATCGGGCGGTGACGCCGGGTGGGCCGGTGCTGACTCCGCTGCCGAAGCCTTCGATTGATACGGGCATGGGGCTGGAGCGGATTGCTTGTGTGTTGCAGGGTGTGACTTCGAACTTTGAGACTGATTTGTTTACTCCGCTGATTAAGAGGGCGGAGGAGTTGACGGGGCATAAGGTGGAGGCGGATCACGAGGTGGATGATCGCTCGCGTGCTTCGTTGAGGATTATTGCGGACCATGCGAGGGCAGCTACGTTTTTGATCTCGGATGGTGTGTTGCCGGCGAATGAAGGGCGTGGATATGTGCTGCGGAAGATTCTGCGGCGCGGGATTCGGCATGGACGGTTGCTGGGGCAGGAGAAGCCGTTTATGCATGAGATGGTGTTTGCGGTTCGGGATGAGATGGGGGTGGCTTATCCGGAGTTGAAGGAGTCTGCGGAGAGAGTTGCGAAGGTGGTGCTGGCGGAGGAGCAGCAGTTCGCTCGGGTGCTTTCCACTGCCGTTGGAATCATGGAAAAAATGCTTGAGAAAGAGTGGAATCTCAGCACCGTTCGAGTAGGTCAATTTGTCACGGATCAGGTCGAAGCTTTCCTTCAGCCTGGTCTAGCAGAGGCTTTGTTGGCTAAAGCCGATAAGAATGGTGGCTCGCTTAGCGAAGATGATGTACGTGCCACATGCATTGAACTTTATGGTCCAGTAGTTGGACCGAAAATTGAGGAATCCATCAGAGAAAAGGTGCAATCAGAAAACATCTTTGATGGCAAAACGGCATTTCACTTATATGAGACTTACGGCCTTCCAATCGATTTCATGGTTGATGCGGCGCGAGACAAGGGCTTAGCGTTTGATGTCGCAGGATTCGAGCGTGCGAAGGAAGAGGAGCAGGCGCGGGCTCGGGCTTCGTGGAAGGGTGGGTCGCAGAAGTCGGCGGCTCCGGTTTATCGGGAGTTGGCGAAGACGGAGTTTGAAGGGTACTCGGCGCTGCGGGTGGATGGTGCACGGGTGCTGGCTCTGGTGAAGGATGGCGTTGGTGTGCCGGAGTTGAAGGGTGGCGAGTTGGGTGAGGTTGTGCTCGACGCTACGAGCTTCTATGCAGACTCGGGTGGACAGGTTGGCGATGTGGGTTGGCTGTATTCGGAAGACCACAACTCGGTTGTCGCTGAGGTGAGTGGTGCGACCAAGCCGGTGCAGGGTGTGTTTGCGCATAAGGTGAGGGCGAACCAGACGATTGCTGTGGGCGATACCGTCGATACGGTTGTCGATGGAACGAACCGACGCGCTACGGAGCGGAATCATACGGGGACGCATTTGTTGCATGCGGCGCTGCGTGAGGTTCTGGGTAAGCATGTGAAGCAGGCGGGGTCGCTGGTGGATGCTTCGCGGCTGCGGTTTGATTTCTCGCACTTTACGGGTGTCGCGGAAGAAGAGTTGCAGGAGATTGAGGACATTGTGAATCGGCAGGTGCTGGAGAATACTCCGGTGCAGACGATGGTGGATGTGCCGATTGATGTGGCGGTGAATGAGCTGGGCGCGATGGCTCTGTTTGGCGAGAAGTATGGTGAGCGCGTGCGCGTGGTGAAGATTGGGGACTTCTCGACGGAGCTTTGCGGCGGAACGCATACGGGAGCTACGGGCGAGATTGGTTTGATTAAGCTGGTTGGTGAGGGGTCGGTTTCGAGCGGCGTTCGGCGTGTTGAGGCTGTGAGTGGAACGGGCGCGTTGAGTGAGTTCCGGCGTGGGTTCGATGTGGCTCGTGTGGTGGGGCAGTTGGTGGGTTCGTCAGAGGCTTTGACGCCTGCGGATGCTTTGCGGCATAAGATTGCGGCGCAGGAAGAGGAGATGAAGAAGCTGCGGCGGGAGCTGGATCAGGTTCGGATGAAGGCTGCTTCTTCTTCTGTGGCTGATGCTGCGGGCTCGGCTGTTGAGGTTAAGGGTGTGAAGGTGCTGGCTCAGCGGGTGGATGGTATTGAGAAGGCGCAGATGCGTGAGCTGGTGGATCAGCTGCGCGGGAAGCTGGGTTCGGGTGTGGTTGTGCTTGGAGCGGCGGTGGATGGAAAGGTTTCGTTGATTGTTGGTGTGACGAAGGATCTTACTTCGCGGGTGCAGGCGGGGAAGGTTGTTGGTCAGATCGCTGCGTTGGTTGGGGGTAAGGGTGGTGGGCGGCCTGATTTGGCGGAGGCTGGTGGTAGTGATGTTGGGGCGCTCGATGGGGCGTTGGGTAAGGCTGCTGGGGTGGTGGAGGGGTTGTTGGGTTAGAGTTATCTACTTAACCATAGACATGGAATCCCTCCCCGATCAACGGTACCCAGCTCTTGCGAAGAGCGACGACGAGCTGCTCAAAGAGATATTTGCGATTCTGAGCAGAAGAACGCAGGGGTCTCCTTATGGAGACGATAGCGAGTTCGCAAGTGTGATTCGACTTTTGCCATCGGGGCTTCGAGCAATGGCTGCAACGCACTGGTTAGATATCAGCTTGACCCTCGACAGCATAGGCTGGCACTTCCTGAATTTTGGCGAGGCTAATCTAGTCAATGAGACACATCTAGGTCTTCGCGAACTCGGACTGGATGATCTGGCCGGTTGGTTTATGGAAGCCTATGACATTGTCAATCCGTTGAAGGCCGAGATTCGCGAGAGCGACGAATATTTGGAAACTCTTCGCGATCATGGCGTTCTAGACCGCATGGATGAACTGAGCAAGTTGGCGTGGGATCAAGATGGTCCCGATAGAAAGCCAAAGAGAAGTGCGATCTATGATTCGTGGGTCAGATATGCACGCCTTCATCTCGAACGGGTATTTGGAAGTTAATTAGGGCGAAACACGCAACAGCAACGGCAATGATTCAGTCGTTTCGCCCTGCGGGCTTCACTCTGGCCTTCGGCAGAGCGGTGGCCGCGTCGCGGCGGGTTTTAGACGCGGGGCTGAAGCCCCGCTCTACCTCAGAGGCAACTGCAACGACAATTGCAACTGCAACCGCGGGTCCTTCGACTGCGTAACTCGCAAAGTGCGGGTTACTTCGCTCAGGATGACAATTCTCGTTTGGTGAGGCGCGCTCAGGATGGGTACCTCGGCTTTGCGACCCTTGCCAGGGCTGTGGCGTGGTGAAGAGAAGTCCAGGTTGAAGATGTTATGTTGAATCGAAGATTCAGGAGGCGATTTTGGACGTTCATGCTCCGCACAGTCCGATTCATGGGGTGAAGGATTTTTTTCTGCATCTGCTGACGATCTCGATTGGCTTGCTGATCGCAGTGGGGATTGAAGGTTGCGTGGAGCTGCATCGCGAGCACAAGCTTGTGAGGGAAGCCCGGGAGACCATGCGCGAGGAGATTGAGTACAACTCGAAGCAAATGGACGATGAAGTGAAGAAACTGGATCAAGAGAAGGCAGCGATCGCGAAGAATATCGAGACGCTGACGCGGATCGAGGAGAACCCGAAAGACAAAGAGGCACAGGGTAAATCAATCGACGCGAATTTCTCCAACATTGGATTGCGAGATACGGCGTGGAAGACTGCACAGGCGACGGGTGCTCTGGCGTTTATGCCCTATGCGGAGGCGCAACAATACGCCGCGGTGTATGACTCACAGCAGGATTTTTTGGGCCAGCAGAATAAGATCCTTGAGGACGAGGCGCAGTTCCTCGGCGTGATTGCGGAGACAGACTTTGGCCACGGCGACGTCACGAAGGAACAGGCTAGCGAGACCTTGCAGAGGTTTGGAGTGTGGCGGGGGCATCTGGCTTACCTTGCGCTGATGGCGAAGGTGACGGCGGCGACCGACAAGGCGTTCCTTGACGGGAAAGAGGCGCCGCATGAGATGCATGAAGAGCTAGGGAATAAAAATTAGGAACAGGCAACAGCAACGGCTATGATTCAGTCGTTCGCCCTGCGGGCTTCACTCCGGCCTTCGGCAGAGCGGTGGCCGCTTTGTGGCGGCGGTTAGACGCGGGGCTGAAGCCCCGCTCTACCTTAAAAACAACAGCAAAAACTTAATTCACGAACGCCGGCAAAGATTCTATGAGCGGCAGAAGGCTCACTTTGATTTGGGTCGTTACTGCAATCTATTTAGGTAGTGATGACGGCTTAGAACTTGAGGCCGCCGCCTACCTGGAGGGTTTCGCCGGTTACCCAGCCAGCGTCGGAGGAGGCCATGAATGCAACGGCTCCTGCGATGTCATCGGGCTTGCCGATGCGGCCTAGCGGAGTGCGGGAGATGGCATAATTGGTCGTGGCTTCGTTCATCTCTTCCATGGCGTCGAGTCCTTCAGTTGCGGTGACGCCGGGGGATACGCCTACGACGCGGATCTTTTTGGGGCCCAGCTCCATGGCGAGGACGCGGGTGATTATATCGACGGCGGCTTTGGTTCCGCTATAGACAGAGCTGGCGGGCGCAGGGGTGAGAGCGATGCCGGAGCTGATGTTAATGACGACTCCACCCTCTGGACCGAAGAGAGGCACTGCAGCTTTAGTGACGAGGAGAAGAGATTTGACGTTGAGGTTGAAGTGCCGGTCGATGTGATCTTCGTCGATGGCTTCGAGAGGAAGGAACTTGTAGACGCCTGCGTTGTTGACCAGGATGTCGAGCCGGCCGAAGGCTTCGGTGGTTTGGGAGAAGAGTTTGCCGATCTCGGATGGTTTGGAGATGTCGGCCTGTACGGCGAATGCTTTGCCGCCGTTGGTTTTGATGCGTTGAACTAAGGCTTCTGCGGGCGCTGCGCTGCGGGAGTAGTTGACTACGACTGCGGCACCGTCGTCGGCGAGACGTTCGGCGATGGCGGCTCCGATCCCCTTGGATGATCCGGTGATGACTGCAACTTTGCCCTGAAGACTTGACATGTGTGACCCTCTGGAATGTTTGTCTCGCTTGCCTGACGTCAATTTGGATGTGTCGATGTGGGTAGCTGATGCTTAGCTGTGGATTAATTTGCTTTCAATATGTGCGCGCGGCGCGTGAATGCGACTTTGGTGGGGGTATCGGGGGGAGTACCGGGGGGCTTTTCACATTCGGGAGGTGGGTGGCGGCTCTTAAACTGAGATGGTGATGGCTGCGTGCAAAAGGATGCAGAGACGATGGGTGTGGTGTGCCGTTTGCGCGGCAGGGCTGAGTTGTGGGGTTGCAGCAGGGGCTTCGACTGCTAAGACGAAGAGCGCTTCGGGGCAGAGGCGCGTTTTGGAGTTGTCTCCGTGGGAGGCTGCGACACAGGGGCGGGATGCGTTGGAGGTTGTTCCTGAGGGGTCGCGTACTAAGGCTGACTATACGAAGGCCATGGATGGGTATCGGGCTATCTATCATGATGATCCGCAGAGCAAGTATGCTGCGGCGGCTGTAAATGCTGTTGCGGAGTTGCTTACGGAGCAGGGGCGTGGGTTGCAGGATGCCAAGAGTTTGAAGGCTGCCGTGGGGCAGTATGAGTTTTTGCGGACGCAGTATCCGGGGAGTTCGCTGCGGGTGGGTGCGCTGCTGTCGGAGGCGCAGATCTATCAGAATGATCTGCATGATGCTGCGATGGCGAAGGAGAAGTATGCCCTCCTGGTGAAGCAGTATCCGCGGAGTACGCAGGCGGAGGAGGCTCGGGCGGGGCTGGATTCCTTGAAGCAGGGAGTTGGGAGTAGGGAAGAGGGTTTAGGGAAAGGCGTTGAGGTTGCTGCGACGGGAAGCAGTGATCGGGCGCGGGTGGGGGATGCTTCAGTGACCGCTGCTGGCGATGGTAAGGGAGTGAGTTCGGTTGCTCCTATGCCGGTGACTCGTGGGGTTGGGTCGTCGGCTGCTGCGAGTTCTGTGTTAGGGCCTTCGAAGGCTGTTCCGCCTGTGAGCGATGCGGATGCGCGGCGGGGGACGGCGGCTCCGGTGGATGAGGCGTTGGATGGTGCGGAGCAGGGAGCTGCGATGGGGCTGACGCATGTGGCGAAGACGTCGGGTGTGAAGCGTAAGGGTGGGTTGGCGCAGGTGACGGGGATTCGGCACTGGTCGACCCCGAACTATACGCGGGTGGCGATTGATCTGGGTGACGATGTGACTTATGAGGCGGCGCGAGTGCCGAATCCGGATCGGATTTATTTTGATCTGCATGGGACTCGTTTGGCGCAGGAGTTGGTGGGCAAGAGCTTTGCGGTTACGGATGATGGTTTTTTGAAGAAGATTCGGGCGGCGCAGTTCTCGAATGATATGACGCGCGTCGTGCTGGATGTGAATGATGTGACGGAATACTCGGCGTTTCTGCTGCCGAATCCTTATCGGCTGATTATTGACATTCATGGTGGGCCTCCGCTGCCGGTTGCTAAGGATCAGGTTGCTAATCAGGATGAGGTTCCGGCTCCGCGAACGGCGGTTGTGGGGAAGACGATACCGGGACGGCCGGTTCCGAATACGGTGGCGACGAAGAGTGCGACTACTACGACCGATGTTGCTGCTTTGAGCGATCAGCCGGGTAAGGTGGAGGCGACCAGTGTGCCGACCTCGCGGCCGATTGCGGCAGTGGTGCCTGGGACAGGGAGTAGGGAAGAGGGAGTAGGGAGTAGTGGTGCTGATAGTGCTTCGGCTTCGGGTGGCAGGAGATCGAAGAAGGGGAAGATGGCGGTTGATCCGGCGGTGCCGGCTCGGGCGGCAGTGCCTACGGCTGATGGGCAGACGTCACTGGTGCGAGCTCTGGGGTTGAAGATTGGAAGGATCGTGATCGATGCCGGGCATGGGGGGCATGACTCGGGGACGCTGGGCGTCGATGGGTTGGAAGAGAAGGATGTAGTGCTGGACGTGGCGCTGCGGCTGGGTAAGATTCTGCATGACCGGTTAGGGGCAGAGATTATTTATACGCGGTCGGATGATACGTTTATCCCGCTGGAGACACGGACCGCGATTGCGAATAAGGCGCAGGCGGATTTGTTTCTGAGTATTCATGCGAACTCTTCGAGTGAGGCGTCGGCGCGTGGCGTGGAGACGTATTATCTAAACTTTACGTCGTCGCCGGATGCGCTGGAGACGGCAGCGAGAGAGAACGCGGTTTCGGATCAATCGATTAGCCAGTTGAGCGATTTGGTGAAGAAGATTGCGTTGAAGGAGAAGATCGACGAGTCGAGGGAGTTTGCCAGCGATGTGGAGGCGGGTCTCTATGGCGGACTGCAGAAGGGAAATGCGGGGCTGAAGAATCGCGGGGTGAAGAAGGCTCCGTTTGTGGTGTTGATTGGGGCGAATATGCCTTCGGTTCTGGCGGAGATCTCGTTTGTTACCAATCCGAAGGACGCGAGGCAGCTGCGGCAGCCGGAGTATCGGCAGCGGGTGGCTGAGAGTCTTTATAAAGGTGTGGCGAAGTATGCGGGTGGGTTGAGTGGGACGAGACCGCCGACTGAGAGGGCGAGCAACAGGTAGGGACTGGGCTTACTTTCTCGTGCTGGTGTAGTCTGACCGAAGTATGGGTTTTTCGGTGCGGTTTCGGATAGGGTTGTGGGCGCTGCTGGGTGTGGCGCTGCTGGGGGCTTCTGCTGGCTCGATGTATGGGCAGGGTGCGCCGACGACTTTGGTTGAACCGCGAGCTCCGTTGCTGCCGAGTAAGTTCGGACCGTGGGAACCAGTGGGGATCAAGACAGGGTTCGACGAGATTCAGCCAGACGAGGCGATCGCGGCCGTCTTGAAAGAAGATGGCCTGGATCGCGCCAGCCAAGAGACCTACTACGAACCGAGTGTCGACCCAAATACGAAGGACACAATCAAAGTTCAGGCCTTTCAGTTTGTCGATGCAACGGGGGCGTACAGCGCGTTTACGTATCTGCGTGGCCCGGCGATGAAGGACCTGCCTGCGGATAAGCGGATTGGTAAGGGTACAGCTTCGACAGGTGGGGGAGATTTTCTGGTATTGAGCGGAACGACGGTGGTGAAGGCGACGGTGAGTCATGTGCGGCCCACGACGGTCGACGAGCTGAAGCAACTGGCGGCGATGCTTCCGAAGGTGGGCGGGCCCAGGGGCCTGTCTCCGCTGCTGCCGACTTATCTGCCCGAGAAGGGCTTGCAGGCGGATTCGGTGAAGTATGCGCTGGGGCCGGTTGGCTTCCAGACGATGGGTGGGGTGGTACCGGGGGAGATTGTCGGGTTCGATAAGGCTGCCGAAGTCGTGATGGCGAAGTATTCAGGCAGGGGAATGCTCACGCTGGTGCTCTACCCGACACCACAGATTGCCGGCGAGCACGGCCGTGCGATTGAGGCGGAGATGAACCGGCAGGGCTCGGCTGCAGGAACGGTGAAGATGCGCCGGGAGGGGCCGCTGGTGCTGCTGACAACCGGTGCGTGGGGCGCAGTCGAGGCGAAGGCGATGGTCGAAGGTATCCATTTAAGGAATGAGTTGACCTGGAACAAGGCTGTGCCGCTGGAGTTCCATGCGGAGATTCAGAAGACCTACAGCCTGTTGACCAGCATTGCGGTCTTCTGCGGGGTGGGGGCGCTGGCTGCGGTGATCCTGGGACTGTTTCTCGGCGGAGGCCGGGCGGCAATCCGGGTATTGCAGGGTAAGCCAGCGGCGAGTGAGCCAGAGTTTCTACGGATCGATCTGAGTGGTCAGGCGGCGAGGATCCATTCGGAGACCCCGGCGAGTGGGCAGCAGGGCTAAGAAGAAGTCGAATTTTGTGCACAGGGGATGGTGCATGGCAAGGGCTAAGCGGCTGATTTGATAGTGGTTTGAAAAGTAAACCTCACGCTAAAAGCGAATATATGGCGAATACAGGGGTGTTGTTATCGTAGAAGTAACCCCTGTAACTAACTCCTAAATAATGACTTATGAGAGGCGAGTTTTAGCCTTGACACGTCATTTTGCCAAACTTAGTATTTCGCCAGAAAGTTCTGATGGCTTTGCCTCCGTTGGAACTATTCTCCCTAAAGAAGAGGCCGCCCTGTTGCCGGGCGGCCTCTTCGTGTTTACGGAGATTACGAAAGTGGGTGGCGGAGAGGATATAGAAGCAGGATTAAGTCGCGGGGTGGCCGATGGAGAGGGTATGGGCAGAGTGCGTCGACGCTCGCCACGGGAGGGCTCTCGCTATGATTGGGGTTTTAGTGATTATTGGATTTATTGTGCTGCTGGTGGCACCGTGTCTTGTTGCCGCGAGTATCGATCTGGATGAGGAAGATGCGAACTAGAGATGTCCTGCGAGAATCATGACGGTGTGTCGGTTATTTTGAAGGTGAAGATTTTGCGCGATGAGCCTGCACCCGCTAGAATAGCTTTATACGCCGATGTAGCTCAGCTGGTAGAGCAACTGATTCGTAATCAGTAGGTCAGCGGTTCAAATCCGCTCATCGGCTCCATTCCTTTCAATAAGTTACAACTATTTTCGTGCGCTCCCACAAAACCATTGCGGGAGTTTTGCGGGAATCGATTTCAGCCTGTCGCCTTCAAAAGGTGCAGCGACTTGGAGTTGTTCCGGCGATCTTGTTGCCGTTCTCTTCGTGATCGTCCGTGCAAAACCTGGAGAAACAGGGGCAATACGGCTGCATGTCAAATCGACCAACCCTAAGGGCGCCTCAGTCATACCTTCATAGCGTTCAAGGTAAGCCATGATGTTCCGGCTTTGCTTCGGGACTAGTCACTCGATACCGAAACGGTGCTGCATCTCTTCAAGGGAGATGCCCTTGGTCTCCGGGTAGTATTTCAGGATCAGGAAGAAGTCGAGCACCATCATTGCGCCGAAAAATATGAACGGATAGGCGCCAGATGAGCCTGCCATTATCGGAAATATCAACGAGATGATTGCGTTCGTTACCCAATGCGAAGAGCTTCCGAGCGCCTGACCCTTGGCGCGTACTCGATTGGGAAATACCTCACTGATATAAACCCAGACGACCGCACCTTGCGACACGGCAAAACAGGCGATATAGGCCATCAGAAGCCAGACAAGCGATTGAAGGTGACGGTGCGTCATGAAGACAAAAGAGATCGCGGCCAAACATAGGGCGAGCCCAACCGTGCCGACTAAAAGCAATTTTTTGCGTCCGAAGCGGTCTATGACGGACATGGCAGCTAAAGTAGCGACAAGATTCATTGTGCCTACGGCTACTGCCTGAAGGGCGCCTGATACTTTGCTTGCGCCGGCTAAAGCGAAGATGTCATTGAGGTAATAAAGGATGGCGTTGATGCCGGACAATTGGCAAAACATTCCAACGGTTATCGCGAGGAAGACGGGGAATCTGTATTGCCTGGAAAATAACGGATCCGCTGATGCATCCCTCTCGAGATGAACGGAAGCGATGATTTCATTGAGCTCATCTTCCGGCTTGGGAGCACCTGTGAGGTGGAGCACGTGGAGCGCTTCGTCAAATCTGGATTGCATGACTAGCCATCGCGGACTGCGCGGTATGCCAAACAATGCAACAAGAAAGAGAACCGCCGGGAGTGCTGAGATACCTAGTTGCCAACGCCATTCCGTTGATCCAAGTCGCATCGTGTCGATTACTGCATTGGATAGATAAGCGAGCAGGATGCCGACCACGATGTTGACCTGAAAAAAACCAACGAGGCGTCCGCGCCACTGTGCAGGAGCTATTTCGGCGATATACATAGGGCCGAGAACAGATGAGCCGCCGATGCCAAGCCCTCCTATGAAACGAAAGAAAATAAGAGAAGACCAATTCCAGGCGAATGCACAGCCGAGTGCAGAGGCAACATAAAAGATCGCCATAACCCGGAGGCTGTCTCGACGACCGAATCTTTGTCCTGGGATGCCAGCGGTCATGGCGCCGATAACAGTGCCGAGCAATGCACTCGAGACCGTCACTCCAAGGAGAAAGGGAGTGAGATGGTAAGTATGCGTTAAGGCATTTGTAGCGCCGGAGATTACGGCGGTATCGAAGCCGAAAAGTAACCCTCCGAGCGCGCCGACCGCGGTGCTTTTCGCGACATGACGGTTGATCGTAACTTTATTTTCCGTGTGCGGTTTGACGCCAGTAATCATACTCACAAGCGCAGTCCCTTTCTGGCCGATCAGATCTGTATTTGTGGCGATTTGAAGTTAGCTACTCCACACAGATGGACCTGAATACCGAGTTCGTTAAACACCGCCGCTTTCAAGGCTAGTGCTTTGATCGCAGTTGTGTCGTCGGACGCATATGCGATGTTGACGTGATTCGCTCTGTGTCTCGCCATGAAAGAGTCGCGTGAGATTCCATCGAATGTAGCGCTGACCATGGGCCACTGGATTGTCGTTTGCTGCCAACGGCGCTGCGTTTCTTCGGCTGGAAGTTCGACGACTGAGCCTAAGCCAATGTCGATGTGGAGAGCATTGGCCTCAACAAAAACTCTGCTCCAGACGATTCTTCCTGGTTTGCCGATTCCCTTCAAAGTGCCTCCACCGAGAGGGAAATACATGGCGGGTTGGCGCTCGCTGGTCGCGCCCCTATAACCATTTACGAAATGGCTTGCGGGTGCAGCGCCTGAAATTTGCAGGACCCAAACGAATTCATCGATTGTGCCACCGGTATAGTGCTCGCCCCATCGCACATCGTGCAACGTAGTTGATGGGTCGAGTCCGAGCTTTAACCAGCAACGGTTTGTAATGAGCGCATCCAGACCGGCACATTCGTCAACCTCATTGAAGTGAGGTAGCGCTTGTCCAGCATAAAGTTCCTCTCCCGAGGACTCGTGGTGGACAGGGGGACGGTCAGGATTGTTGAGCAGGCCCTCTACAAGATCTGATGCGGGGACCATATCTTTCAGGCCCTGTTGATATTGGATACCGATCGCATCACAACCGAACTCGTCCGCCAAACGAACGGCAGCGATGTACATTTTGCACTGCTCGCGGATCTGCGCATCAGTTAGATTGGATTGTTCCTCTGGGCCGGTAACGAAGCGCAGTCCCTTGTTGTTTAGCCAGTGACGTACACCGTCGGCATCGTCACTCGAGACAGTGCGCATTCGTGCGACCAGGGCTGATTGGCTGAGTCTCTCCTTGAAGACACCGGCGGGATTAAGTAGTTCATCATCGATGATGGCGTTATACATTCCCATACAACCTTCATCAAAGACGCCTAGGATTGCTTTGCGCTTTCGCAGGGCGCTCGCCAACTGAGCACCTGTTGCTGCGAGATCTTTGGGTACATCGTCGATCGAAAGATCTCGAACATGGGAGAGGTCGTGGGTTATAGTTCCCTGTTCAATCCACTCTCGCAGCCCGCGCAGAAAATAGTCATCGTCAAAGTGCTCGCTCCAGATAGTGCTGAAGCGTACACCTGCTTTGATCAGTGATCCATTGAGGTTTAGCAGGCCAACTAAACCTGGCCATTGTCCAGACCAGTTAGCTATCGTCAGGATGGGCCCGCGATGGCTACGCAGACCGGGTAGTACATGGTGTGTGTATTGCCACGCTGCAGTTGCGAAGACCAGATTCGCTTGTGGATCGATGTTGGCAAAGATATCCATTCCCATCCGTTGGCTGGAAATGAATCCGTGTTTCTTTGCTGGATCGATAGGGAAGGCTCGTCGAACTACAACGCCTTCGGCGAGAAAACGCTGAGTTAGTTCTTGCTCCAACGCGCTCTGGGCGGGCCAACAAACTAGATTTGCCGAATCTCGCAGGTCTCCGCTGGTAATAAGGACTACTTCTTTCATGAACGTGTTTCTCTTTCAAGTTGCATAAATACCTGGACGCAATTTCTGTTGGCTGGAGCGCTCATCGAGCCTGCTTCGGACTTCGCAACAATACATTAGAAGCAAAATCAAACACAATAAAAATTACAAAACGATTGCAAGCACGTTTGTTATTGCGAAGTCCTGTTCTCGTTACAGACATTAGTGTCTCGACTTGAGCACTTCTACTCCAACTTGAGAAACCTTTACATCGTCTTCGGATTTGCCTCCGCTGAATGCAGCGATCAAGTATCCCGTTTTGCCACGAAGAATAACTCCGCCAGTCCAACCTACTTCTCCAGTCATGGAAGGGCGTACCTGACTTCCGCTGTCTTTCAATGTGTCCGCCATCTCTGCGGCTTTGGAGTAAGCGATCGCGAGGAGGTTTGATCCTTT
>DATMQZ010000009.1:0-34350 GCA_035566575.1 Edaphobacter sp. | reverse complement strand
GGCGGCACAGTTGAGGGCGATCTCGTGGCCGGAGAGGGGGAGTGGGCCCATGGTGCCGATGAGGAAGGTGACAAGGGCGAAGATGGAGATCTCGACGAAGATCTGGCCGCCTGCGGGGGCTCCGAGGAGAGCGAGGCGGGTGAGGCGGGTACTCTCGATGTGGCGGAGCATGGAGCGGAGGCCGTAGTTGTGCTGGTGCTCGACGCTCCATACGGTTGCGGCTACGAATAAGGCGAGGTAGGCGCGGGAGATGGAGGTGGAGAGGCCAGAGCCAGTGAGGCCGAGAGCGGGGATTTGGATGGAGCCCCAGGAGTGGCCGTAGATGAGGAGCCAGTTGCCGAAGACGTTGATGAGGTTGGCGGTGACGAGAGCGACGGCGATGGGGCGGACGTGGTTGAAGGCCTGCAGGTAGCGGCGGAGGGTGAAGTAGAGGAAGAGGACCGGCGTCCCCCAGTTAAGGGCGCGGAGGAAGGATGTAGCGCCGAGGAGGACCTGATGGTCGATGGGCAGGCGCATCATCGCGATTGGCGCGAGGGCGATGAGGCCCATGAAGATGGCGGCGAGAATGGCGGCAAGGACGAGGCCATGGAGAAGCCAGCGGTTGGCTTCGTCGAATTTGCCTGCTCCGTGGGACTGGGAGAGGTAGGTGTCGAGGCTGAGAAGGATGCCGGCGATGCCGAAGCCGAGGGTGTTGTAGAGGACCTGGCCGAGGGCGGCTGCGGCGATGTTGATTGCCGGATTGGCCATGTGGCCGACCATGATGGTGTCGACGATGCCCATCGACATCCAACCGAGTTCGGCGAGGATGAGGGGAAGGGCGAGGGTGAGCATGGGTCGGATTTGTTGGCGAATGGACATCGGCTACCCCCCTCCCCCTATCTTTATTGCGCAAAGTATTCAAAGGAAAATACTTAGCGGCGTACTTCTTTGCAGCTTGTTGAGCCTACAAATAAGATTGCCCCGGTGGTTGGCCGGGGCGCTTTAATTTGCTTCGTACTTTTTATTATAGCTGGTTGGGTGAAACTCCTTCGCAATTGAAAGGTCTTGATTGGCGTGGGTTTTGTGGGTTTGGGGCTTGACAGGTATTTTCCACAGGCTGCGCTCAGAATGACGACAAAGGCCGAGGCAACTACAACTACAACCGCAGATCCTACGGGATGACAAACAAAAGTGACAGGCAACAACGACAACGGCAACGGCAAAAAGCAGGTCCCCTTCGGGGATGACAAGCTAGAAAAGCAGCTACAACTGCAGCTACGGCCTACAAAAACAAAGATGGGTGAAACGGTGGGCTGAGCCGCGACACGATAGCAGCAATGGCAGACGGACTGGCCGGGTTGGGGCATACTGTTTGTCTCGGGACCCTATTAAAAAACCAAAATTTGAAATCTGCATGGAGGGCGCTATGGCTGCACCTACTTCGCTGAAGCAGATCGATCTGTCTCCGCTGCCTGGTAAGAACTACTTCAACAGTGAGCGAGAGTGGAGGGAGGAGTTTATCTACTTCCTGATGACGGATCGTTTTCAGGATTCGACGGCGCGGGTGCCGGTGAGTGGGACGGGGCGGTCAGTTGGGGTGGCGGCGGGTGGGGATTTTTATGGTGGGACGATTCGGGGGGTGAGGAACAATCTTGCTTATATTGCCGGGTTGGGGTGTACGGCGATTTGGTTGTCGCCGGTGCTGGAGGCGAACTCGTATCACGGGTATGACATCAACAACTATCTGGATATCGATCCGCACTTTGGGACGAAGCAGGACCTGGTGGATCTGGTGGCGGCGGCGCATAGCTTTACGAAGAATGGGGAGCCTTGGCCGATGCGGATCATTATGGATGTGGTGATCAATCACTCGGGGGATAACTGGGGGTATCCGGGTGGGTTTCCGTATTACTACTCGGGTGGGCAGCAGTTTCCGTTTGGCGACTGGCATCGGACTGATCGACCGTTGCCGGTGGAGTTGCGGAATCCGGATTACTACCATCGGCGCGGAGAGATGGCGAACTACGATACTTCGCCTGAGAATCAGCTGGGTGATATGAGCAGCCTGAAGGACTATGAGAACGATGATGACGCAATTGGATCAGCGGTGATCAATGCGTTGATTATGGTGTTCTGCTACTGGATTCGCGAGGCGGATGTGGATGGGTTTCGCGTGGACGCGGTGAAGCATATGGGGCCGGTGGCTTGCTCGCGGTTCTGCTCGAATGTGCGGGAGTATGCGTATGCGCTGGGTAAGCGGGGGTTCTTTTTGTTTGGCGAGGTGGCTTCGCCTACGGATGATCTCTACAACAGCTACATAGGGCCGAATACGTCGGTGCAGGTTGGCAATGAGACGGTGTTCTTCGGGCTGAATTCAGTGCTGGATTTTCGGTTGGCTGAAGGGATTTATGGCGATGCGAATAATGCTCCGCTGCCTACGATTCTAAAGGGACAGAATGGGCCGCAGGGATTGTTCAACCGGCTGGACGGTCAGCTGAATCGGGCGTTGAATCGTGGCGAGTTGGGGCGGTATCTGGTGACGTTTGTCGATAATCATGACTCGTTCTGGCAGCCGACGGGACGGTATGCGAATGGAGCGACCGATGCTCAGGTGATCGGCGCGATCGGGTTTGTGCTGTGTGTGCTGGGGACGCCTTGTATCTACTACGGGACAGAGCAGGGGTTTAGTGGAAGCGGTGGAGATACGCAGATGCGGGAGGCTATGTTCGATAAGACAAATACGACGAGCCTGCTGAATACGAACTGCGCGATCTACCGGGAGATTGCGAAGATCGCTGCTGTGATGCGGGACAATGAGCCGCTGCGGTTTGGGCGGATGTACTACAGGGAGATCTCGGGCGATGGTGTGAGTTTTGGCTTGCCGTTTGGGAGTGAGTACACGCTGGCGCTTTCGCGGATGCTATATAGCGTTGAGGTTCTAGTGGCTTATAACGTCTCGAGTGCGGCGCGGCAGGATCGCGTGATTGTCGATGCTACGTTGCACCCGGCGGGCTCGACAATGACGTATCTGTATGGCGGGAGTGGGACGGTGACGGTGCAGAAGGTCGCGAGTGGAGCTTGCTTTGTTACGCTGCCACTCGCGGGGTATCAATTTATTGTGTTGGGGTGAGGGTTACTTATTGAAATAGGTGGAGGGACGGATGCCGTATGGTTCGCTCCTTGAAAGGAGAGCACCAGCCGGGGTATTCGGCGCTTACTTCTTCGAACTGCCTGATCTCGTCGTCATTCGTCGGTGTTGGATGAAGCGATCTCCCTGGGGCGGGTTTCGGAGTGGAAGAAGTTGGCCTGGGCTTCGATGGGGGCGGTTTTTTGTGTGAGGGCGGCCATCTGGGCCTGAGACAGGGGATTGAACTCGCGGGCGATCTGCACGTTTTCTTCGAGTTGCGCGATGTTGTCGCAGCCGATGATAACGGTGCTGACGGGGAGCGAGAGAACGTAGCGCATGGCCTCGCGTATGGTCAGCGTTCCGGGGCGAGTGGCTACGCCCTCCCAGGAGCGCCGCTGCACTTCGACGGGTGGCGGAGTCCAACTGGAGAGAATACGGCCGCGCGAGGCGATCTTCATGCCGAAGATGCCCATCTCCTTTTCGACAGCGGCGGGGAGGAGCTTTGCGGTGAAGCTGTGGGGGCTGAGGGAGTCGGCTGCGCTGAGGGCCAGGAGGACAGCGTCGAACGGATGGCGGTTGATGAGGTCGATGATGGGTTCGGGGTGGTAGTGGGCGGCAACACCAAGATTGCGGACGACCTTCTGGTCCTGCATCTGGGTGAAGGCTTCCATGGCGCCGCCCTTGGCGAAGACGGCGTCGACCTCCTCGGGAATGCCGATGTTGTGGAGCAACCAGAGATCGAGGTGGTCGGTCTTCATCAGCTTGAGAGACTGTTCGATATCACGGAGAGCGGCGTCGCGGGTACGCTCCCTGGATTTGGTGACGAGGTAGACTTCGTTGCGGCGGTGTTCCATGACGCGCCCTATGTATTGCTCGCTCCAGCGCTCGGGGAACCCGTATCTGGCGGCGGTATCGATGAAGTTGACGCCGAGGTCGAGGGCTCGCTCGATGAGGGGGACTGCCTTATCGAAGTTGTTGGGTTTTTCGAGCGCGCTCTGGCCGCCAAGAGAGAAGAGGCCAACTTTGAAGCCGGTCTTTCCGAAGTTGCGCGTGGGCATAGAGGTCTGCGTCTTCTGATTGAAGGGCAGGGCAGGAAGCTGGTTCTGCGCGGCCTGAGCCTTGTGGGGAAGAAGGCCTGCGGCGGCGAGGGCGCCTCCGGCCTTGAGGAATTGGCGGCGGTCGGAGAAGGAGGGGGGCTGCTTCATCGATACCTCTCAGAGAGATGAGGATGGGCCCGCGCTGATTTTACTCCTGGTGGGATAGACAACTGCAAAAGCGAGAACAGGCAACTTCAAAAGCGAAATACAGGGATTCTTCGCTCCGCTCAGAATGACGACGCAGGCAACGGCAAAAACAACTGCAAAAACAAAGACAGAAGCAGATCCCTACGGGATGACAAGCAAAAGGACAAGCAAAAGCAACAACAACGGCAACGAGAGATCCGGCGGTTCGTTCTACTGCGGGGTGATGATGCCTCCTACGGGGAGGCTGGTGGGGAGTTTGGGGGTTCCGCGGCGGCGGAGGTGCATGGCTTCGGCGACCATGTCGGTGTACTTGAGGCCGGCGCCGGTGTTGAAGAGGACTACTTTGTCGGTGGGCTTGAGTTCGCCTGACGCGATGAGCTGGTCGTAGGCTGCGGTGGCGGCGGCTCCCTCGGGGGAGAGGAAGATGCCTTCGTGCTTTGCCCAGTCGAGGATGCTGGTGAGGATGGCTTCGTCGGGCGAGGAGATGGCTTTGCCGCCGGATTGCGCGAGGATGTCGAGGATGATGTAGTCGCCGTAGGGCTTGGGGACGCGGAGGCCAGCTGCGAAGGTGGCGGCGTTCTGGAAGAAGTCGCTCGCGGGTTTGTGCTGGGCGAAGGCCGTGGTGATGGGGGCGCAGCCTGCGGCTTGCAGGGCGTACATCTTTGGGCGCTTGCCGGTCACCCAGCCGAGGGCTTCCATCTCTTCGAAGGCCTTCCACATGCCGATGAGGCCTACACCGCCGCCGGTGGGGTAGAAGACGGCGTCGGGGTAGGTCCAGCCTAGCTGCTCGACCAGTTCGTAGCCCATGGTCTTTTTGCCTTCGACGCGGAAGGGCTCTTTGAGGGTGGAGATATCGAACCAGATTTGCTCAGGTGGGGTGTTGGCTTCGCGCTGGGCCTTGATGTTTTCACCTACGAGGCGGGCGCAGTCGGAGATGAGACCGTCGACCATGGTGACGTCGGCACCGTAAATGACGCCTTCGAGGTAGTTGGCGAAGGGGACGTCCTGCGGCATGAAGATGTGGGCGGCGATGCCGGCGGCGGCGGCATAGGCGGCGAGTGCTCCGGCGGCGTTGCCTGCGCTGGGGACGGCGAGGTGCTGGAGGCCGTAGTGCTTGGCCATGGTGACGGCGAGGCCGAGGCCACGGGCCTTGAAGGTGCCAGTGGGGTTGGCGCCCTCTTCCTTGATGTAGAGGCCAGGGTAGCGCTTGCTGTGGAGCATGGGCGTCCAGCCTTCGCCGAGGGTGACGGGGGTGACGTCGGGGAGGACGCTGGAGTAGCGCCACATGCCCAGGCTTGCGGGTGAGACTGCGGCGTTTGCGGCTATGTCTTCGCGCTTCGCGGTCTGCTTGAGCTTGTCCATGTCGTAGCGGACATAGAGGGAGCCTGCGCAGAGGGGGCATAGGGTCTGCGGGGTGTCGGCGGAGACGTGGTGGTGGCAGCGGGAGCACTCAAGATAAGCAATGGAAGGCATCGCTTCCATCGTACTAAAGAGCTTTGCGCTGTGAGTTATGGTCGCTAATGGCGCTGGAGCCAGCGGCGGGCGGAGAACTCGGTGGCGATGCTGGCGGCCAACAGGATGAGGCTGATGGCGAAGGCGCTGATGACCCAGCCTAGTTCCATACGGCCCTTGAGCATGAACCTGTCGAGCAGGGCCAGGACGAGGACCAGAACCGCTGCCTCGGCGAAAAAAGAGGAGCAGCGATGCGCTGAGATGGCGATCAGGTCAATGATGGCTGAGGATCGCCTTTGCGGAGCGCTTCCCCCGCCTGAGGGTACGAGGACCAGACGGGCTGGGTTGTTTGTTGTCTGGATGGAGCCGGGGGGAGCTAGTGGTGAGGCATTTGCTGCATTCAAAACATTTTTGTGAAACATAAACAAGCCTTTGTGGTGCCTGTAATGAGTCTGCCCGGTGGCGAGGACGAAGTCTAGTGAATTTCCGGTAAACCATTGATAATGATGCATTTATGGATATTTATGCACTTAGGATGAGAGAATATACGCATGAGCCGGATGCAGATGCGAATGCTTGCTGTGGATATGGATGGGACGCTGCTGGGGCCGGATGGGGTGGTAAGTGCGCGGAATCTGGCGGCGCTAAAGGCAGCGGAGGCGGCGGGGGTTGAGGTAGTGGTGGCGACCGGGCGGCGGCATTGCTATGCGATGCGGCAGATGCGTGGGCTGGGGCTGGGTGAGGAGAATGCTCTGATCAGCTCGAATGGGACGGTGGTGCGGACGATTGGGACGAGGCTGATTGAGCGGACGCTGTTGCCGAAGGAGACGGCGCGGTGGCTTTGTGCGCATGTGGAGGAGTTTCGGAACTCGCTGGTGATGACGTTCGATAAGGTGGGGCCGGATGGAGATGATGCTCGGGGGGCGCTGGTGGTGGAGCAGATGGATGACCTGACGGCGAGTATCGGCAAGTGGATGAAGGCGAATGAGCCTTATATTGCGCATGTGGTTCCGATTGAGAAGGCGCTGGCGGAAGATGATCCGATCCAGATGATGGTGTGTGGGACGGTTGAGAGGATGCGGCGGGCGGAAGCTCGGCTGCTGGAGCATCCGGGGATTTCGGCTGTGGGGGTTGGGCCGCAGGAACGGGCGCACGGAACGGAGGTTGCGTTGCACCGGACGGAGTATGCTGAGCGCGATTTGAGCATTGTCGATATTTTGCCAGCGGGGTGCAGCAAGGGCGCGGCCCTGCTGCGGCTGGCGGAGCAGCGTGGCGTGAAAGCCGCGGAGATTGTGGCGATTGGGGACAACTGGAACGACGTGTCGATGCTGGAGGTTGCGGGGTGGGCGGTGTTGATGGCGAATGCTCCGGAGGATTTGAAGACGATTGCGACGGAGCGTGGGTGGGTCCAGGGCAAGCGGCACGATGAAGATGGGGTGGCTATCGCGGTAGAGGCAGCGCTGGCTGAGGGACTGCCGGAGCCTTCCTACCCAATTATGGGAGTGCTTTGAACGAGTGGCAGTGGTAGGCTTTTGAGAGTGACTATGCGATTTAGTGCGGTTCGCGTGGGGTTGATGGTACTGGCGGTGTGTCCGCTGGGACGAGCGGCGGAGCATGTCACACGGAAGAACGGGTTTGACGTTGACTGCGTGTGGCACGAGGTTGTAGGCGACAAGGTTCGACTTTATTTTTCTGCGAAGAATGCTGAGGCTAATTTTCTCGAGGTTGCGGCTGACTCGGTGGTACGGGTGGAAGAGGTTACCGATGTTCCCGTGATTGCGGATGTTGCGCAGCCAGCAGTCGCGGTGAAGATGCCGACTGCAGAGCTGACGAAGGCCGAGATGAAAGAGATGCTGGCACATGCTGGCGATGCGCACAATATCGATGCGGATCTTCTGGCGAGTGTGGTGCGGGCAGAGAGCGGCGGTCAGGTGAAGGCGGTTTCGCGGACGGGCGCGAAGGGCTTGATGCAGTTGATGCCCGGGACTGCGAATGAGATGGGTGTAGAGGATGCGTTTCGTCCGGAGCAGAATATTGCGGGCGGAACGGCTTATCTGGACGCGTTGTTGACGCGGTATCACGATAATGTTGCGCTGGCGCTAGCGGCTTATAACGCGGGGCCGGGGGCGGTGGATAAGTATCATGGGGTTCCGCCTTATCGGGAGACTCAAGCGTATGTGGCACGGGTGATTCGCGAGTTCAACCGGCGGAAGCAGATGGCTTTAGTGGCTCGAGCACAATAACAATAAAAGACGCGCACGACGAATAGCACGGAGAGCGATGACTAAGCGGAATGCGGTTTTGTGGCTTGTCGTAGTTGCGGCGCTGGTGGCGGTTGTTGTGGTGTTTCGCAACAAGGTGCAGTTTGACTGGGCGATGTTTATGCGGCAACTGCGATTTGTGAGCCTTGGGCATGTGGTTGCTGGAATTCTGCTGATCTATCTGGCTTTCGTTGTGCGGGCGGCGCGGTGGAGTGTGTTTCTGGCGCCGACGAAGAAGGTGTCGGCGATATCGTTGATCGGATCGCAATACATCGGGTTTGCGGCGGTCGCTTTGTTTGGGCGATTGGCGGATTTGACGCGACCTTATCTGGTGGCTCGGCGGGTGGGGCTTTCGCTTAGCTCGCAGATTGCGGTGTATACGATTGAGCGGATGTTTGATTTGGGTGCGGCGGCGATTATCTTTTCGAGCGCGCTTGCGTTTACGCCGAAGGACCTTCCGCATCATGAGATTTTTGTGCGGGCTGGGGTGGTGAGCCTGGCGGTTACGCTGGCGATTGCGGTGTTCGCTGGAGTGGTGCGGGTGGCGGGTGGAGCGGTGGCGAAGTTTACGCGTGCCGTGCTGCAGCCGCTATCGAAGCCGTTGGCGGAGAGCATTGCGACGAAGATTATTGGGTTTCGCGATGGCTTGAATGTGATCGCATCGAAGCGGGATTTTGTACTGGCCGTGGTGCTGTCTCTATCTATGTGGGGGATGATCGGTGGGGCGTACCAGCAGGCGCTGCACTCGTTTACGAATACGCCAGAGTTGGCGACGCTGTCGTTTTCGAGGACGATGCTGCTGATGGCGGCGAGTATTGGCGGGTCGTTGATTCAGCTGCCGATTATTGGATGGTTTACGCAGATTGCTGTCTCGGCTGCGGCGATGCATGCGTTTTATGGTGCTCCGATTGAGGCCGCTACGGCTTGTGCGGCTGTGCTGCTGCTGGTGACATGGCTGTGCGTGATTCCGCCGGGGCTGATCTATGCGCGGGTTGAGCATGTGAGCCTGAAGAAGGTTGCGGCGGAGAGCGAAGCCGCGGGGAAAGAGACTGAGATTCCCGTGGGTGAAGCCGACCACGGATGAGCGTGGATTGACGCGGATCAAAAGCAAATCCGGATTCAAAAAGCAAAAAGACGGATGGGTGTTTTTCTACTTTCGCTTTAATCCGTGTTTATCCGCGCTGATCCGTGGTCGGTCTTATTGGTGGTTGCGCTGCTAGAATCGAATTATTCCAATGAAGTGTCCCTACTGTGGTTTTGCCCAGGATCGAGTTGTTGATTCACGTGAGAGTAAAGAGGCGGATTCGATTCGCCGGCGACGTGAGTGTGAAGGTTGCAACAAGCGATTCACGACTTATGAGCGGATCGACGAGATTCCTTACATGGTGGTGAAGAAGGATGGGCGCCGGGAGAAGTTTGACCGGCAGAAGGTTCTGAGCGGTCTGTTGCATGCCTGCGAGAAGCGGCCAGTGGCTGCGGTGAAGCTGGAACAGATTGTGGATGAGACAGAGGCCTATGTCGTGGATTCGCCTGAGCGCGAACGCTCGACCAGCGAAGTGGGCGAGTTGATTATGTCGCGGTTGAAGGACATCGACACGGTTGCTTATATCCGGTTTGCGAGTGTGTATCGAGACTTCAAAGATGTGCGCGAGTTCAAGCAGGAGCTCGAAGAGTTATTGAGCGGGAAAGACCCTAAGAAAAGGCGGTAGTGAAAGACAGGATGGCGATGACGACGAAGCGGACACACAAGATTACGTTGATTCCGGGCGATGGTATTGGACCGGAGGTTTCTGGTGCGGTAGTGAACATTCTGGAGACGGCTGGGGCGGCTACCGGGGTGGGGTTTGAGTGGCACCGGTATGCGGCAGGCGCGGAGGCCTTCGAGCAGACGCGGGAGTACATTCCGAAGGCGCTGTATGAGTCGATTGAGCAGAATCGCGTTGCGCTGAAAGGGCCGGTGACGACTCCGATTGGAGGTGGGTTTGCTTCGATCAACGTTACGCTGCGCAAGAAGTTTGAATTGTTTGCGAACTTTCGGCCGGTAAAGAGCCTTCCGGGATTGAAGACGAAGTATCCCGATATCGATTTGATTATTGTGCGCGAGAACATGGAAGACCTCTACGCGGGGCTGGAGCATGAGGTAGTCCCCGGCGTGGTGCAGGCGCTCAAGATTATTACCGATAAGGGCTCGTCGCGGATTGCGCAGTTTGCGTTTGACTATGCGCGGAAGCACGGGCGTAAGAAGGTTCATGCGATCCACAAGGCGAACATCATGAAGCTGTCGGATGGGCTGTTTCTGCGTTGCTGCCGACGGGTTGCCGAGGGGTTCCCGGAGGTGACGTATGCCGAACACATTGTGGACAACACCTGCATGCAGCTGGTGCTGAACCCATACCAGTACGACATTCTGCTTACGGAGAATCTGTACGGCGATATTCTGAGCGATCTTTGCAGTGCGTTTGTGGGCGGGCTTGGGCTGGTTCCGGGCGCCAACCTGGGGACGGAGTGCGCGATCTTCGAGGCGGTGCATGGGTCAGCTCCGGATATTGCAGGAAAAGATATGGCAAATCCGACGGCTCTGTTGCAAAGCGCGGTGCTGATGTTGCATCACATCAACGAACCAGAAACGGCGGAGCGAGTTCAGAACGGCGTGGAGCAGGTGTATCGCGAGGGCAAGGTGCTGACGAAGGATGTCGGCGGCGCGAGCGGAACCAAGGAGTTTGCAGAGGCTGTGCTGAAGGCGATGGAGTCGCCTGTTGCTGTATCGGTGTAGATGGGCTTGTTGCGATAGCTTACGAAAGAACGGTGTGTTGATGAAGCGAATGTCGGGTTGGCTGGTGACTGGTGTACTGGCAGGCAGTGCGTTGGTTGGTCTGGTGGGGTGCAAGCCGAGTGAGGCGGTTCGCCAAGGACAGCTGATTGGCAAAGGGACGAAGGAGAAGGCTGCGGTCCCTGCTTCGACTACTGCGCTGGATCCGGCGACGCTCGGCTCTGTGAGCGGGACGATTCACTTTTCGGGGAAACCTCCGGCGCGGGTGAAGATCGACATGAGCATGGACCCGGTGTGCTCGATTACTGGTGGCGATAACTACTCCGAGCAGTTCGTGGTTCACGACGGCAAGCTGGCCAATGTATATGTGTATGTGAAGGATGGTCCGCCCGCGGCGATGAATGCTCCTATCCAGAGAACCGACGCTGTGGTGATGGACCAGGTGGGCTGCCGGTATACTCCGCATGTGATTGCGGTGACGCGCGGGGCAGCGGTTGAGTTCAGGACTTCAGACGCTACGATGCATAACATCCACACGATGCCTACGGTGGTCGGCAATGAAACGGTGGATGTATCGCAAGGGGCCAAGGGCGCTCCGGTGCAGAAGGTATTCAAGGAATCGGAGGTTATGATTCCGGTGCGGTGTAATAACCATCCGTGGATGAATGCCTTCATCAATGTGGCGCCCACGCCGTTCTGGGCGGTATCGGATGCGAATGGGCACTTTGAGATTAAAGGATTGCCGGCAGGAACCTATACGCTGGCCGTAGTGCATGAGAAGATGGGCGAGCAGACGACGAAGGTGACAGTTGCACCGAAGGAAGCGGAGAAGGCGGACTTTACCTATTCGATGAAATAAAAGGAGGAATGGGATGACGATTCTGGCCGCGGTCGCAGCAGGCGCTACGATGCTTCAGCAGGTTGCAGAACGGGAGCTGACTCTTTCGCTCGTAGTTCATCGGCTTCCCTTCTGGTTCCTGGTCTTCGCGCTGTTTCTGCCGCGGGTTGCGCTGGCTGTGGCATGGTTGCAAGGTGTTCTGCTGCCGTTTCATCTGCATGGCTTTCTTCCCTTGGTGGTCGGCATCGTGCTGCCTCGTGTACTGGTGCTGTACCTGATCTATCTGGATCAGGGATTCACGCTGTGGTTCATCATCCACCTGGTGGTGGCGGTGGCGGTCTGGTGTGGCGGGGGGACCCAGATTTCGCGGAGACGGCGGAGCGATGTCGTGGTGTAGGAGAAGACCTAATACCGATCGGCACCGCTGACACCGATTTAAAAGCCATACTTGTCACCACTTTGTTAGCAAAATGGACGTGTTTGCAGCTTTCATTGGGGGCGACGGTGACGTTCTGGGATAGACCGCGTTATCCTTGAAGGCATGGAACGGCGCAAGGTTGGAATTCTTGGCGCGACCGGCATGGTCGGGCAGCGATTTATTCAGTTATTGAGCAATCATCCGTGGTTTGAGATTGCGTGGCTGGCGGCGAGCGATCGCAGCGCCGGCAAGACGTACGGCGAGGCGTGCCGTTGGAAGCTGGATACGCCGCTGCCGAAGAAGATTGCGGCCATGACGGTGCAGCCGAATACTCCCGAGGGCTGCGATGGCGAGTTGCCGAAGATTATCTTTGCTGCGCTCGATGCCGATATTGCGCGTGAGCTGGAGCCGAAATTTGCGGCGGCCGGGTGTGCGGTGATCTCGAATTCGAGCGCGTTCCGTATGGTTGAGGATGTGCCTCTGGTTGTGCCTGAGGTTAATGCTGACCATCTGGACTTGATCGAGTCGCAGAGCTGGCGGAAGGCGAATGGAGGCAAGGGCGGCTATATCGTCACGAACCCGAACTGCAGCGCGATCGGGCTGGTGCTTGCCCTGAAGCCGCTGGAAGAGCGATTCGGGATTGAGAGCATGTTCGTCAGCACGATGCAGGCGGTGAGCGGCGCGGGATATCCTGGCGTGGCTTCGCTGGATATTCTGGGCAACGTGGTTCCGTACATCAAGAACGAAGAAGAGAAGATGCAGGAAGAGGTCGGCAAGCTGCTGGGCCGATTCACTGGCAGCAAAATCGAGATGCTGGATGCCAAGGTGAGCGCGCACTGCAACCGCGTGCCTGTTGAAGATGGGCATACCGAATGTGTCAGCATCAAGTTCAAAAAGAAGGCGACGCGCGAGGAGATTCTGGCGGCCTGGAGTGAGTTTGCTCCGCTGCGGCACTTTGTGCAGGATAAGCATCTGCCGACAGCTCCGGAGCAGCCGGTGGAGTTTGATGAGGCAGTGGATCGTCCGCAGCCTCGGCTGGACAGGATGCGCGGCAACGGCATGGCCGCAACGGTTGGCAGACTGCGGGAGTGCACGCTGCTGGACTGGAAGTTTGTGGTGCTGTCGCACAATACGATTCGCGGCGCGGCTGGCGCGGCGGTGTTGAATGCAGAGTGCCTGGCGCTGTTGGGCAAGCTGGATAAGTTGAGTGTGGCCGCAGTTGCGCAGCCGGTGGCGGTGACTGCTTGAGTACAGCGCGAGAACAACTGGTAGTGATGAAGTTTGGCGGCACTTCGGTTGAAGATGCCAAGGCAATTGCTCGTACTGCGGCGATCGTTGCAGGGCGCAGAGACCGAGGCCTGGAGACGGTTGTTGTCGTCTCGGCGATGTCGAAGGTTACCGATCAGCTGCTGGCTGCGGCGAGTGCGGCCGGGCGCGATGACCGGGCCGGGTCGCTGGCACTGAGTTCAAGGCTGCGGCATCGGCACATCGATACGGCGGCGGAGTTGCTGGATGCCGATCGGTTCGCGAAGCTACAGCCGGTGTTACACAACGAGTTCGATGCGCTGGACGATCTGCTGCGCGGTATTGCGGCCGTCGGTGAATTGACACCACGAACGAACGATCTGGTGGTGAGCTTTGGTGAGAGGCTTTCGAGCAGGATCGTGGCAGAGGCGTTCGATCAGCGTGGCCTGAATGGAGCGCACGTCGATGCTCGCACATGCGTAATTACAGACAGTAATTACGGCAAGGCTGCGCCGATTGAGAGCGAGATTGAGAAGAGACTGACCGAGCTTGTGCTGCCGTTGATCATTGAGGGAAAGACTCCGGTGATGGGCGGCTTTATCGGGTCGAACATTGAAGGAATAACGACGACGCTGGGGCGTGGCGGAAGCGACTATACCGCGGCGCTGGTAGGCGGCGGCCTTCATGCCGGAGCGATTGAGATTTGGACCGACGTCAACGGCATTATGACGACCGATCCGCGCATCTGCCCGGACGCTCTGCGAGTGAAGACGATCAGCTTTGAAGAGGCGGCTGAACTCGCTTACTTCGGAGCGAAGGTGTTGCACCCGGCGACGATTCTGCCTGCAGTGCAGAAAAGCATTCCGGTGTGGGTGCTGAACTCGCGCAATGCGGAGAACGAAGGCACAAAAATTACAGCGATGGCTGCCAAGTGTGCGAGCCCGTTCAAGAGCATTGCGGCGAAGAAACGGTTGACGATCATCGATATCGTTGCGAGCCGGATGCTGATGTCGCATGGATACCTGAAGGCGGTCTTTGATGTCTTCGACAAATACAAGTGCGCGATCGATATGGTTTCGACGAGCGAAGTGAGCATATCGCTCTCGGTGGACTCGAATGAGCGGCTGCCGGAGATATGTTCGGAGTTGGCGAAGATTGCGGATGTGAAGATGGAAGGCCACAAGGCGCTGGTGTGCCTCGTGGGTGAGGACATTCGCGGACATAACGGAATCGCAGGGCGGGTATTCAGCGCGGTGAGCCATGTGAATCTGCGGATGATCTCGCAGGGCGCAAGCGAGATCAATATGAGCTTCATGATCGATGAGGAAGATGTAGAAGAGGCGGTGCGGAGTCTGCATCGTGAGTTCTTCACCGATCCGGATGCAACTGTGTTTGATGTTGAGGCACGGGTACAGGTAGCGAGCAAGGCTTAGGAAGGAAGACGATGCGGGTACTGGTGCTGGGACAGGGCAAGACGGGCAAACTGGTGGCAGAGGTCGCGGCTGAACGCGGACATGGGGTCCATGTGCTCGATGCCAAAGAGAATGCAAATGCATCGGCGCTGACACCGCCGTTTGTGGCTGGCTTCGATGTCGTGATCGACTTTACGACGCCCGATGCAGTGGTGCAGAACATGCGCGCCTGCCTTGCTACGGGCGCCAAGATGGTCGTGGGCACGACAGGGTGGTATGACAGGCTGGATAAGGCTCGTGAGCTTGTGGAGCGTAAACAGGCGGGCTTGCTGTACGGTACAAATTTTTCGATTGGCGTCCAGGTGATGCTGCAGTTGGCGGCGAAGATGGGCGAGCTGTTGAAGAATGCGGGATACCAGTTCTCTATTGAAGAGACGCACCATACGACTAAGCTTGATTCGCCTTCGGGGACTGCGCTCACTCTCGCGGAGGCTGTGAAGAAAAGCACCGGCCTGAAAGAAATTCCAGTGAAGGCACACCGTGTCGGCGATGCAGCAGGATTGCACGTTCTGATTGCCAAGGGTGACGCCGACAAGCTGGTGTTGACGCATGATGCACATTCGCGACGCGGGTTTGCAGAGGGTGCGGTGCGAGCGGCGGAGTGGCTCTCGACACGGACGGGCTGCTACGACTTTCAGGATGTTTATACGCAGATTTAATTGCGTTTCATTGTTGAAGAGAAGGTATAGATATGAGCGTTGCGGAAGCGGTAGTGGCTACGAGGTTTGCAGACCTGACGTTTGAAGAGAAGCTGGACCGGTTGGCCGAGGTCGCCGTAAAGGTTGGCCTGGGACTGCGTGCGGGACAGGAGCTGATCATGTCGGCTCCCATGGATGCGCTGCCGCTGGTTCGACGGATTACCGAACATGCTTACAAAGCGGGTGCGTTGCTGGTGACGACTTTCTATTCTGATGATCCGAGCGTGCTGGCGCGGTATGAGTATGGCTCGGATGCGAGCTTCGACTTTGCGCCGACGTGGCTGCAGGATGGGATTGCCGCTGGATTCAAGAGCGGCGCGGCGAGGCTTGCGATTGCCGGTGCGAATCCGGCGTTGCTGGCTAAGCAAGATCCGGCGAAGGTATCACGGGCGAATGTGGCGATGTCGAAGGCGAGCAAGCCGGCGATGGAGTTGATTACAAGGCATGAGATCAACTGGACGATTGTGGCCTGTGCTACGCCGGAGTGGGCGAAGCTGGTGTTTCCCGATGAGCCAGTGAATATCGCAGTGGCGAAGCTTTGGGAGGCGATCTTTGCGTCGTCGCGGGTGAATGTGGACGATCCCGTTGCGGAGTGGAAGCAGCATGGCGAACGGTTGAAGAAGCGCGTGGACTTTCTGAATGCGAAGCGCTACTCGGCGCTGCACTTCAAGAGTCCGGTGACGGATCTGACGGTCGGACTGGCGGACGATCATCTGTGGGCCGGAGGCGGGACGACGGCGGGAAATGGCGTCTACTGCCAGCCGAATATTCCTACCGAAGAGTGCTTTACTACGCCGCATAAGGCCCGCGTCAATGGAACGGTGAAGGCTACGAAGCCGCTGTCGCATCAGGGCACGCTGATCGAAAACATCGCCGTACGGTTTGAAAATGGGAAGATCGTCGAAGCAAAGGCTACGGCGGGCGAGGATGTGCTGAATCGACTGATCAGCACGGACGATGGAGCGCGGCGGCTGGGTGAGGTGGCGCTGGTTCCGCATGGGTCGCCGATTGCGCAGAGCGGAGTGCTGTTCTGGAATACGCTGTTTGATGAGAATGCGGCAAGCCATATTGCGCTGGGACAGGCTTACTCGACGTGCCTTATTGGCGGCGAGAGGATGGACGCTGCGCAGCTTGCGGCGTTGGGCGCGAATGAGAGCCTGATCCACGTGGACTGGATGATTGGATCGGGCGATATGGATGTGGATGGCATCGCCGCAGATGGAACGGCGGAACCATTGATGCGCACAGGCGAGTGGGTCTAGCTTCTCTTCTTCAACTGATTGGACGATGCCCGGTGGTTTGATCTCGATCACCGGGCATTGCTGTTTTTGTGGATGCGGAGCTATTTCAAACTAGGACCATAGAGCACTACTTATGCCGCAAATTACATCCTTCGATAATCACGCGGCTTTGTGCGATCTAAGTTTATAAAAACATTGAATTTATCCCGATTTTCCAATGGGATTTACGATTTTCGTTGCGGAACAGAAAATCGCTGTACATTGAAACTGAGTTTGATGCAGATGCGTCTGCATCAATGTTTCCCGAAAAGTAATTCCTGCAGGCGATGTTGCGCTGCAGGAATATGTATCAGGTCCGCAGTCGGTATCGTCCTTCTGTCGTTGCGTTGTTGCACTTCTACACCTAATCGAAGTCGAGGAGAACCTAACATGAATTCCCCTATCCACACAGGCGTTTCGCGCAGGTCATTTATGCGCATCCTAGGCGCGGCCTCGGCAGCAGCCACAACGTTTCCAGCATTAGCAGCGGTGCAGAATGCTCCGGCTGCAGCGCCGCGGGGTGGGCGTCGCGGCATGTCGGATATGGGCGAGATGCAACAGCTTCCGCCTGATACGGTCATCATCAGCTCGAACGAAAACCCTCTGGGGCCGGCGCAGTCTGCGCTGACGGCAATATGTACTACCGCCGCGTTGGGCGGCCGGTACCACTTTGACGAGACGATGAAGACACTTACGGTGTTCAACGAGCAGTTTGGACTGAAGCGCGGCTACTCCGCTCTCTTCCCCGGATCGGGCGGTCCGCTTGACCTGGCGCTGATGTCGAACATTGGCCCGGACAAGCCGCTGGTTTACGGGGATCCGAGTTACGAGCAAGGTTTTCGCGCAGCTGACACGATGAAGGCTCCGAAGTTCCCGGTTCCGCTGACCGCGACGTACGCCCATGACGTGAAGGCGATGCTGAAGGCGCATCCTTCTCCTGGCGCTTATTACATCGTGAATCCCAACAACCCAACGGGCACGATGACGCCGAAGGAAGACATCGTCTGGCTGCTGAATAACAAGCCCGCCGGCTCAGTCGTAATCGTCGATGAGGCATACCATCACTTCTCGAACGACGACTCCTGCATCGACCTGGTCGCGCAGGACAAGGACATCATCGTGCTGCGTACCTTCTCGAAGATCTACGGCATGGCCGGTCTGCGCGCGGGTTTTGCCGTTGCTCGGCCCGACCTGCTGGCGAAGTTTGGTACCGTCTCCCCCGCCGGCCGGAGCCTGGCGAGCATCTCGATTACGAGCTCTGCCGGTGCGCGCGCCAGCTTGCTGGACAAGGACCTGGTTCCGCTTCGCAAGAAGATCAACGCGGACGTTCGCTCTGAGACGCTAGAGTTTCTGACGAAGAAGGGCTACAAGATCGTTCCTGGCTCGCAGGGCAACATGTTCATGGTCGATGTGAAGCGGCCAGGCAAAGAGTTCCAGCAGGCGATGTTGAAGGAGAATGTTGCGATTGGACGCTCGTGGGCGGCGATGCCGAACTACGTGCGTGTGACCGTCGGCACGAAGCAGGAGATGGAGAAGTTCCAGACCGCCTTTGTGAAGTGCATGGACATGGCGCCGGGCACGGTGAATGGAGCGGCTGAGCTGCATATTCCGCAGTTCCATGTTCCTTCAGAGCTTTATCGCGGTTAGTCTTTTGTGAATGAAAAGAGGCCTCGGCGGTGTTGCCGGGGCCTTTTTTTGTTGCTCTTTGTTGGCAAATCCGAGTTGCAGTGAAATCAACCATCGCGACGCGGTAAACTTGCAGTCATTATGGATTTGATGGGTTGTGGAACGGCGCTGGTAACCCCCTTCCGGAGGGAAGGCGCAATTGACGAAACGGCGCTTCAATCGCTTGTGAACTGGCAGATCGAAAGCGGGATCGATTTTCTGATTCCGTGCGGAACGACGGGCGAGGCGGCCACGCTGTCTGAGGCGGAGTGGCTTCGAGTGATTGAGATCGTGGTTGAAACGGCGGCGGGGCGGCTTCCGGTGTTCGCGGGATGCACGCACAATGCTACCCATGAAGCCGTTGCCCGGGTGAAGAAACTGCATCGGGTGCGCGGGGTGACGGGCGTTCTGACGGCGAATCCTTACTACAACAAGCCGGGTCAGGAGGGACAGTATCAGCACTTCCGCGCGATTTCGGAGGCTACTGACCTGCCGGTGCTGCTCTACAACATTCCCGGACGCACTGGCGCGAACCTGGAGCCGGCGACGGTGTTGCGGCTTGCAGAGTTGCCGAATGTGATCGGCGTGAAGGAGTCGAGCGGGAATATTGCGCAGATTACGGAGTTGATCACTACGGTGCCGTCTGGGTTCAAGGTGCTGGCGGGTGATGACAGCGTGGCGCTGCCGGTGATTGCGCTGGGCGGAGCGGGATTGGTTTCTGTGGCTTCGAATGTGATTCCGGCGCAGATGGCGAAGATGGTCAGGGCGGCTCTTGAAAACGATTGGGATGCGGCGCGGCGGATCAATCGGCAGTACTTCCGGCTGATGCAGGCGCACTTCTGGGAGGCGAGTCCTGCTCCGGTGAAGGCTGTGCTGGCGATGATTGGGCGGGGCGAGGATGTGCTGCGGCTGCCGATGGTTCCGGTGTCGGATGGGATTCGGCGCAAGCTGGAGTTGCTGGCTAGTGAGCTTGGGCTGCTGACTGCAGTGGCTGCTGGCGCAAAATCATAGATAACAAACAAGAAAAGGTGATGTGTGAGTTTGCAAGAACGGATTGAGTATTGGTTTGCGCAGGGTGCTGCGGCGGTTGGGAATGGCGAGGCGGAGGCGGCTTTTTTTGCGTTGCGAAATGCTTTGGAGGCTGGGGAGTTGCGGTCGGCGGAACCGGATGCTTCGCTGCCGCTTGGCTGGCGCGTGAATGCGTGGGTGAAACGGGGGATTTTGCTGGGGTTTCGGCTGGGTTCGCTGGTTGAGATGGGGTCGGGTGAGGGGCTTTCTTTTGTGGATAAGGCTACTTATCCGGCGCGGCGGTTTGCGGCTTCGGATGGGGTGCGGGTGGTGCCCGGTGGGTCGAGTGTGAGGGCTGGAGCCTTTGTTTCTAAAGGGGTTGTGGTGATGCCGCCGGCTTATGTGAACGTTGGGGCTTATGTCGATGAGGGGACGATGGTGGACTCGCATGCGCTGGTGGGGAGTTGTGCGCAGATTGGCAAGCGGGTGCATCTGAGTGCGGCGGCGCAGATCGGTGGGGTGTTGGAGCCGGTGAACGCTAGCCCCGTCATTATTGAGGATGACGTACTGGTGGGTGGAAATACCGGCGTTTATGAGGGGACAGTGGTGCGGAAACGTGCGGTTTTGGCGGCTGGGACCGTGTTGACGCGGGGTACTCCGGTGTATGACCTGGTGCGTGGGGAGGTTTATAAGGCTACGGCGGAGATGCCGCTGGTGATTCCTGAGGGAGCCGTGGTTGTGCCGGGCTCGCGGGCAGTCAATAAAGGGAAAGGGCAGGAGTGGGGGCTTAGTATTTCGGCTCCGGTGATCGTTAAATATCGGGACGAAAAAACAGAGCTTTCTCTAGTGTTAGAGGACATTTTGCGCTGATTTTGGTGGACAAAACGTGGTGAAATGCGTGGTAGAGATGGACATGAGGATGTCACTTTTTGCCACGCTGATTTTTTTGCAGGTTTGCTGACTTTATTTTTCCACAGGTGGATGGCAGCTCTACTCTCGTAGCAACTGCGCGGGATCGATTGCGAGAGTGCGGCGTGCGGGGATAAAGGTGGCGAGAAGGCCTAGAAGCAGCATGGTGAGGAGCACTCCGGCGAGAATCAGCGGATCGCGTGGGGTTGCGTAGGCGACCAGGTGCGACATCAGACTGCTGGTGAAGACTCCGAGGATCAGACCCAGGGCAGAGCCGATGAGAAGCAGTATCGCGGGCCTGCCGAGAGTAGAGCGCATGACCTGGAGGTGTTGCGCGCCGAGGGCGATGCGGATGCCTTGCTCCTTGAGGCGTTTTGAGACGGAGTAGGAGGCCATGCCGAAGATGCCTGTGACGGCGAGCATGGCGGCCAGCATACCCATGATGGTGAGGACGACGGTGGCGGCGCGCGCAGGGATCATGGAGCGGTCGACGGAGTCATCCCACGGGGCTATGGTGTAAGGAACGTTGGGTTCGATGCCTGTCACGGCTTTGCGCAGTTCGGCGGTGATCTGATCCTGAGGGAGCTGGGAGCGGACGATGACAAGCGCCCTGGTGGGCAGGAGGCCGCCCGGACCCTGGGTGACCGGAAAGAACATGACCGGACGCGGGTCTTCGACGAGCGAGTTATATTTACCGTCCTCGACTACGCCGACCACCTCATACTTCGCGGTGGCCCACAGCACGAAGCGCTGTCCTATGGCGGATTGATTGCCGAAGAGTTTGTAGGCGAAGGTTTCGTTGATGATGGCGACGCCGGGCGTGCTTTTGTCGTCGTGCCAGGTGAAGTCGCGGCCCGCCATGAGACGCGTGCCTGCGGTCTGAAGGTAGCCGGGCGAGAGCAAATAGCTGTAGGCGTCGAATGCCATGTGCGAGGGAAGAAATTCTGTGGTGCCCCAGGGATAGACAAACCAATCGCTGGCTCCCTGAAAGGGCGCGGAGTCTGCGCCGGCGGCGGCGGTGACGCCGGGAATAGCGGAAGCTGCGTCGATCATGCGCTTGAGGAGCGGGACGGATTGCTCGCCGGTGTATCCGGCCATGCGGAGTTCGGCCTGTGCGAGGGTAACGTTGTGGGGTTGAAAGCCGAGGGGAAGCTGCAAGGTGCGCTTCATTCCTCGCGCGGCAACCAGAGATGAAGTGACAAGGAGGGTGCAGACGGCGATCTGTACGACAAGCAGGATGTCTCGAAGTGCGAAGCCCCGAAAGGTCTCCGATTGAAGGGTACCGGTCTTGATGGTCTGGAGAACATCGGTGTTCCATATCTGCCGGGCAGGAAGGAGGCCGAAGAGAAGGCCACTGACGATCGACAACGCCATGGCGGCGACATAAACGCGATGGTCGGGTGAGATGAGGAAGTGCGTGGGGAAATCGCCGAAGGGCTGCCAGTGGCTCAATGCACCGAGCAGGAGCCTGGCAAAGAAGGTACCCGCAATTCCGCCGATGATGGAGACGAGGACTGCTTCGGTGAGGAGTTGTCGAAGGATATGCCAGCGACTGGAACCGATGGCCATGCGGATGGCCAGCTCGCCACTGCGATCGGCAGCCCGGGCGGCAAAGATGCTGGCGAGGTTAACGCAGGCGGCGAGCAGGACCAGAAGAGCGAGCAGCATGATGCCGAACAGCGCCTTCTTTACCGGACTATCGGGTTGGCCGAGAGGCCCTGCCTGGATGACAGTGGCATTGAGGCCGTCGTCCTTCTTGTCTTCTTTAGCCATCTGGGTGGCGAGAGCATTGAGGCTGTCGGTGGCCTGACGTGGTGTGACTCCAGGCTTTAGCCTGCCCATCACGGAGAAGCCGTAGTGATCTCGATAGGGCAGATCGTCGTTTCCGGTTACCTGTGCGGCGTTGACGAGGGGGAACCAGTAGTCGGGCCAGAGAGGGTCGTCGGTGCCGTGAAAGCTTTCTGGTGCGACGCCAATAATGGTAAAGGGATGCTGGTTGAGCTGAATGGTCTGGCCGAGCACATCGGGGCTGGCGTTGAACTGTCGATGCCAGAAGTCGTAACTGAGTACGATGAAGGGCGCGGAGGCTGGGCCGTGTTCATCGGTCGCATGAAAGAAGCGGCCGAGAGCAGGCTTGAGGCCTAGGACATCGAAGTAGTTGCCGGAGGCGTCGTAGCCCCAGCTTCTGGTGCTGGATTTTCCCACGCTGAGTCCGACGCGTTGGATCTGGTAGGCCATCAGCCCGGTGAAGGAGGCATCGCGGTCCCGATAGTCGAGGTAGTCGCGGTAAGACTGCGTCGTCCACCTGGCTTTATCTTTGCCGTGGATGACCTGAAACAGGTTTTCCGGATGAGGCACGTCCAGCGGACGGAGGATGAGGCCGTTGATTACGCTGAAGACAACGACGTTCGCGCCGATACCGAGGGCTAGCGTGAGGATTGCGGTGATGCTGAAGCCTGGGGACTTGCGCAGCTTGCGGATGGCGAAGTTCACATCCGCGAGGATGCTCTCGAGGCGTGGCCACATCCATATTTCGCGGCCTTGCTCGCTGACTCTGGTTACGTTGCCGAAGTCGCGTCGGGCGGCTTGCTCGGCCTGTTGACGGCTCATGCCGGATGCCATGAGGGCGTCTACTTTTTCGGCCAGGTGTTGCTCGATCTCGTCTGAGAGGTCGCTGTAGATTCGGTTTCGTGTGAAGAGCTGCTTGAACCAGTTCATGGTTTAACTCCTAAGGCTCTAAAACGATGACGCGGTGCGAGGGTTGCAATGGCTCGGCTATGACATAAAAACAAGCAACGGCGAAATACAGGGATCCTTCACTGCGTTCAGGATGACGACGTAGAACTAATCGGATTCAGGATGACGACGTAAGACTAATTGCGTTCAGGATGACGACCTGTCGGGATATGCTCAGCTCCTAAGGTTTCGTTGGTGAAAGGACGAGGGTTATTCCTTCGAGCATTCGTTCGAAGCTGGAGATTTCGCGCTCCAGATGTTTTTTGCCTGCGGGTGTGATTCGGTAGGTGCGTACCCTGCGGTTGGAGGGGGAGATCTCCCACTCTGCCATAACCTGGCCTTCTTTCAAGAGGCGCTGCAATGCGGGATAGAGAGAGCCTTCTTCGACCTGAAGAAGCTCGTTGGACATTTGCTTGATGTGCTGGACGAGGGCGTAGCCATGCATCGGCTGGCGTTGGAGCGATTGGAGGACCATCATCTCCAGTGCTCCGCGGAATAGGTCGCGTTGTTCGGATTTAAGTGGAGGCGTCATAGGCATGTTTGAAACATGCCTAGCGTAAAATAGGGTACAGAAGAGTGTCAAGAAGAATTGCTTTTCTGACTTTATTTTGGGAGCGGTGGGACGGCGGAGAAGAGGCTGACGAGGCCTTCGGCAAGGGTGGGGTGGGAGATGATGAGGTCGCGGATAGCGGTGTGGGGCAGGTTGTTGGCCATGGCCAGCTGGACCGCCGGGAGGAGTTCGCCTGTGCCGGTGCCGAAGGCGGTGAAGCCGAGGATGCTGTCGTCGGGGGAGATGAGAGCTTTGAGGAAGCCGCGGGTTTCGGAGAGGGTGCGGGTGCGCAGGACTGCGAACATGGGGATCTTGGTGAGGCGGTAGGTGATTCCCTGCTGTTTGGCTTCCGTTTCGGTGAGGCCTACGTGGGCCAGCTCTGGATCGATGAAGGTGCAGGAGGGGACCTGGCGTCCGGCGGTGGAACGGTTGGCTCCGGCGAGGTTGTCGCGGACGGTGCGGAAGTCGTCGAAGGAGATGTGAGTGAAGTGTGGAGAGCCGGCGCAGTCGCCCATGGCCCAGATGCCCGGTGTGGTGGTTTCGAGGCGGTCGTTGACCTGGATGTGGCCGGATGGGGTGGTCTGGACGCCTGCGAGTTCGAGGCCCATGTTCTGGGTGTTGGGAGTGCGACCAGCGGCTACGAGGATGTGCGAGCCTGCGAGGATAGTGCCATTGGAAAGATGGAGTTTTACGTTTGCGCCGGAGAAGCCTTCAACGCTGCTGATGGTGGCGTTGGTGATGATGTCGATGCCTTCGTCGTGGAAGAGCTGCTGGATGGCTTCGGAGACGTCGGGGTCTTCGCGGTGGGCGAGGGTGGTGTTGCGCTCGACGATGGTAACGCGGGAGCCGAAGCGGCGCATGGCCTGGGCGAGCTCAAGACCGACGTAGCCGCCGCCAATGACGAGGAGATGTTCGGGTACGGTGTCGAGCTCGAGGGCTTCGATGTGGGTGAGCGGATGAGCTTCGAGGAGGCCGGGGATGGGGTCGATGGTCGCGCGGGAGCCGGTGTCGATGAAGATCTTGTCGGCGGTGAGGGTGCGGGTGCCACCGGCGTTGAGGTCGACCTGTACAGTTTTGGGGCCAATGAATTTGCCAAAGCCCATCGCAAACTCTGCGCCGTTCTTTTTGAAGTTGTTGAGGTGGACCTCGGCGAGTCCTTCGACCATCTTTCGTTTGTGGGCGCGAACAGCGGCCATGTCGACGTGCCATTCATTGTGAACCATGCCGAACTCTGCGCCGCGTTGGAAGTAAGAGGCGACCTTGGCGCTGTGGATGACGTTTTTACTGGGCAGGCAGGCGACGTTGGGGCAGGCTCCGCCGATGGCGTCCTTCTCGATGGCGATGACGCGGCTACCTTGTGAGGCAAGGTGCCACGCCATGAATTTTCCAGCTTCTCCGCTGCCGATGATGATGGCGTCGTACTGCTCGGGTGTGGGCATGGAAATCTCCTCAAGAGTTCTGTGGGGAATTCTAGCGGCTTGCTCGGTCAATCCAACCCGAAGCACTCCGCAATTGCTGTTTCTAAAGGGGATATGGCGTAAGTGCTAAGATGGAAGATTCATGGCACAAGATAAATTGAAGATGATTCCCCTGGGGGGCCTTGGCGAGTTCGGTATGAACTGCATGGCTCTCCGCTGGCAGGATGACATTATTGTCATCGACGCCGGTCTGATGTTTCCTGAAGAAGAGTTGCTGGGTGTCGACATTGTCGTTCCGGATATCAGCTACCTGACTGAAAACCGCGACAAGGTGAAAGCGATTCTGCTGACGCATGGGCATGAAGACCATATTGGCGGACTGCCGTGGATTCTGAGTGAGTTGAATGTGCCGGTGTATGGCACGGAGTTTACGCTGGCGCTGGTTGAGGGCAAGCTGGAAGAGCATCGGTTGCTGGAAGATGCCGACCTGAATGAGTTGATTCCAGGGCATCGGGTTACGCTGGGACCGTTTTCGGTGATGCCGATTCGCGTGACGCACTCGCTGGTGGATTGCGTTGCGCTGGCGATTCATACGCCGGTGGGCGTGGTGCTGCATACGGGCGACTTCAAGGTGGACCTGTCGCCTCCGGATGGAAGGCCGTTCGATCTGCATGCGTTTGCGGAGCTGGGTAAGCAGGGGGTTCTGGCGCTGCTGCAGGACTCGACCAATGTGGACCGGCGTGGATATACACCGAGCGAAAAGGCTGTAAGGCCGCGCCTGGATGAGATCTTCGGGCAGGCGAAGAAGAAGCTGTTCTTCAGCTGCTTCTCTTCGTCGATCCACAGGATTCGGCTGGCGATGGAGCTGGCGCATAATCATGGGCGCAAGATTGCTATTGTGGGACGGTCGCTCGATAATGCCACCGAGATTGCGCAGGATCTTGGGTATCTCGATCTGCCGCCGGGGCTGGTTATCAATCCGGGACAGATCAAGGAGCATCCGGCGAACAAGCTTTGCATCATGATCAGTGGAACGCAGGGCGAGCCGATGAGCGCGTTGAGCCGGGCCGCGGTGAATAATCATAAGTTTGCGCACATCGATGCGGGCGATACGGTGCTGATGAGCTCGCGCGTGATTCCAGGGAACGAGAAGTCGATCTATCGCGTGATCGACCACCTGGAACGTCGCGATGCGAATGTGATCTATGACGACGGTGCTTCGGGGCTGATCCATGTAAGTGGGCATGGGAGCCAGGAAGAGCTGCGGTTGATGATTAACCTGGTGAGGCCGAAGTTCTTTATCCCGGTACACGGCGACTATCGCCATTTGAAGCGGCATGTTGAACTGTCCAGCTCGATGGGAGTGGTTGAGAAGTCGATTCTGCTGGAGGACGGCGACGTTCTTGAGCTTGATAAGAACTCGGCTACGAAGACGGGGAAGGTAACGGTTGGACGTGTGTGCATCGACTCGGGTGGGGCTGCGGCGGATGTCGTCGAAGACCTGGTGATTCGCGATCGCAAGCATTTGAGCGAGGACGGAATCGTGCTGCCGATCATTGCGATCAACAAGCGGACGGGTAAGGCGGAGAATGCTCCTGAGATCGTGATGCGCGGAATGGCGATTGATGATCCGGAGATGATCGCAGAGGCACGGCAGGTGGTGCAGCGGACGCTCGATGGATCGTCGGGCGAAGAGAAGGCTGATTACGGCGTGATCAAGGAGAAGATTCGGACGGATTTGAAACGCTATATCCAAAAGAGCACGAGCCGGCGGCCTTTGATTATGCCGGTGATTCTTGAGATCTGACGAATAGTAATTTTGCGATGAAAGCGCCTCCTGATGGGGGCGTTTTTTTATTGCAAGAGCTTCGACAGGACGCATCGCGGAGGTACCGATACGGATACCCATGCATCAGCGTGAAGCAACAACAGGCGTAAGATCTACGTCGAAAGGCAGAATTACCGATAAAAACCAGGCTGAACGGCATCAGAGAGGCAGAAATATCGGAGATAACAATGTACGTTTTGCACGCAAGGTGAAAACATATGTTGAATTTTGCATTTTGCCGCCGTGTTGTGCTCGTCTTGGTTAGCGCGGTGGGGATCATGGGATCTGCAGCCGATTCGCAGGTTGCGCCGGAGAGTAAACCTCAGGTTGATACTCATCCGAAGGTAGAGCCGCAGGGTCGGCAACGGATTGGGCTGGTGCTTGAAGGCGGCGGGGCGCTGGGGCTTGCCCATATCGGAGTGATTCGGTGGTTGGAGGCTCATCATATTCCAGTTGATTACGTCTCAGGGACGAGCATGGGCGGCCTGGTGGGCGGGTTATATGCCGCTGGACTCGACACGGATGAGATGAAAAAGTTTGTGGACGGGATCGATTGGCATACCGTCTTGAGTGGACAGGTGCCGTTCCAGGCGTTGGGCTTTCGGCGTAAGGAAGATAAGCTGGCGTTTCCGAACCGGCTGGAGTTCGGCCTGAAGGGCGGCTTCAGGCTGCCGAGTGGTCTAAATTCGGGCGCGGCTGTGGGGCTGTTGTTCGATCGCACGCTGCTTCCCTACTACGATCTGCAGAGTTTTGACGATCTGCCGATTCCGTTCCGGTGTGTGGCGACGGAGATCGTTACTGGGCAGCCACACGTCTTCAAGGACGGCTCTCTGGCGCAGGCAATGAGGGCGACGATGTCGATTCCGGGCATGTTCGCTCCGGTGCGTCATGGCGATATGATCTTCACCGATGGTGCGGCCTTAGATAATTTGCCAGTGGATGTGGCACGGTCGATGGGCGCTGAAGTGATTATTGCCTCGTATCTGGATTCGGGGCCGACCGATCCGGTGACCCTGGGTTCACTCGTCGGGGTGGCAGGAAGAAACGTTTCGATCATGATTGCAGCCAATGTCGCGAGAAGCCTGCAGAGCGCAGACGTCGTGATCTCATCGGATGTGAGCAAATTCGGCACGCTGGATTTTGCGAGAACCGACGACATCATTCCGATTGGTGACAAGGCTGCAGCGGCGATGTCGGCGGAGTTGGAGAAGTATGCGTTGAACGATGCCGATTGGGCTGAGTATGTCCGGGAGCGGGACGCTCGGCGCAGAACCAAGGTGCCAATACCGCAGTTCGTCGAGATCTACGGCGTTGAAGGCGTCCGGCAGAAGAACCTCGAGGCGAAGTTCGAGAGGTTTGCGGGCAAGCCTATCGATCTCGACGAGTTGGAGCGCACGATTGCAGACGTGCAGGGCACCGGGTTGTACGCGACGATCGACTACATCATCGTCGATAGGGATGGGAAGCACGGATTGCGGATACGGCCAAGGGAGAAAGATCATGGTCCGCCATTCGTGAATCTCGGTATAACGATCCTGGCGAATGATTCAAACAACGTCCAGTTTGGCCTAGAAGCGCGGGCGACGTTCTTTGATCTCGTGGGGCCAGGATCGGAGTTGCGCGTGGATGGAGCGGTAGGCCAACCGGCGATTCTCAGCGGAGAGCTGTTCAAACCATTTAAGGCAGGAAGCCATGCATTCGTTGCGCCGCATGCGTATCTTATGCGGGAGGTGGTCCCTTACTACCAAGGCAGCACACAGCTGGATCAGTACCGGATCAGGCAGAACGGGTTAGGCGCGGATGTGGGCTTCCAGTTCAATGCAAGAACCGAAGTGCGGGTAGGTCAGGACTATCAGTGGTACAGCTCCGTTCGTACCATTGGACAACCGATCGGAAATGAATTTCATCTGCGTCCGTTTGTGTCTGCGGTGAAGTTTCAATACCTGGGGCAGGACGACATGATGGTTCCAACAAGCGGCTCTACGGTGTCAGCGATCTACAACTACTACACGCAGAGGCCAAACGAGTCGGGTGGCCTCTCACAGATGACAGGAAGGCTGCAGCATTTCATTCCGATAAAGACTCGTGAGACTCTGTTCGGATCGTTGCAGGGTGGTACAAGTTTTGGAGCGAATAACCTGGGACTAGCAGGCGTTTCGCTGGGTGGACCGGTGCGATTGAGCGCCTATAGCCGGAATGAGTTGCTGGGAACGGATTACTTCCTCATACAGGGAGGATATCTGCACCGGTTGGCGCGCCTGAATCCGGTGATAGGGGATGCGATCTATGTCGGTGGCCTTTATGAGATCGGCAAGATGTATGGCGGCAATGCGGGTACGCCTTCGCTGCCGAATGATTTTGCAGGCTTCCTCGTGATGAAGACGCTGATTGGGCCAGTGATTGGCGGATTAAGCGTTGGCGACGGCGGCCGCTGGAAGTGGTACTTCGGGGTGGGGCGGGTGTTTTAATAAGATCTGCAGGTTTGCATTGCTGTTTCGATTAGCAGAAACTGCCGGGGTGAACGATTGGTTCGGAAGAGAGTTGCGGCAATCCTTGCCGTCGTGTTGTTTGTTCTGGGATTTACCTCATGGCCGTTTGTTCGAGCTCATTTGCAAGCAATCGCTGTTTTGAAACTGGCGAGCGGACAGCCGGTTCCTAAGCTGCTCAGTGTGACGATCGAAGAAAAGGTTGAGAGTACGGAGATTGAGTTCCCGGCTGGGGGCCTGATGGTACGCGCTCGAATGTACCGTCCCCAGAATCAGTCGCATTCTCCGGCGTTGATGGTTCTGCATGGCGTTCATCATCTGGGTATGAACGAACCAAGGTTGATGAGTTTCGCCACTGCTATGGCAAGTTGCGGACTGCAGGTGCTAACGCCAGAGCTGCCGAATATCAAGGACTATCACATCGATACAGATTCCGTGCGAACCATTTCGGAATCGGCCCAATGGTTTGCCGCGCAGACGGGCGGTCCTGTGGGTGTCATGGGCTTGAGCTTCTCCGGTGGTCTGGCGCTTGTAGCCGCTGCTGATCCGGTATATCAGCCGAGCTTCAAATTTGTATTAGCGGTTGGCTCGCAGGATCAGATGAGCCGCGTGGCGCAGTACTATCTGACTGGACGTGAACTGCGGCCCGATGGGACAGTGGAACAGCTCTCTCCACATGAATACGGAGCACTAGTGCTGGAGTATGAGCATCTGGATGATTTCGTTCCCGCAAGCGATGTGGCTGCAGTAAGGGCGGTGCTGCGTGAGCATCTTTACGAGAACAAGCAGGCTGAGTTAGGCGCGATGAATCAGGCTACAGTGGCGCAGCGCGCAGAGGCTGTGGCGTTGATGGATACGAACTCGTCGAAGACGCGCGCCAAGCTAGCAACCGCAGAGGTTGTACGCCGAAAGGAGATGGCAGGCGTTTCGCCACATGGGATACTGAAGACGATGACTACGCCGGTTTACCTGCTGCACGGAGAAGCGGATAACATCATTCCGTCGGCAGAGACGCTGTGGATGGCAAATGAACTGCCAGATGCAACGTTGCGCGCGGCGTTAGTTACTCCAGTGCTTTCGCATCTGGACTTGGACAGCGCGAAGCCTGGAATATGGGATGAGTTTAAGCTTGTTCACTTCTTTGCACTGGTGATGCATGCGGCTAAAGGAAACTGAGGAATTTTGATGAGCGTGTTTGTAACTTTGGATGAGATACGGGCGGCGAAGGAACGGATTGCAGGGGTTGCGGTGCGGACTCCGCTGTATCGGGTGGAACGTGCGCGGCTGCGCATGGCGAAGGTTGCTGAGCCTGAGTTCGACCTCTACATCAAGGCGGAGAGTGAGCAGCCGATTGGAAGCTTTAAGTTGCGTGGAGCGTACAACATGGTGTCGCAGCTCTCGCCTGATGCGCTGCGGCGCGGAGTGATTACCTACTCGAGTGGAAATCATGCGCAGGGTGTGGCTTATGCAGCGCGAGCGCTCGGAGCGAAGGCTGTGATCGTGATGCCGTCGAATGCTCCTGAGGTGAAGAAGGCAGCGACTCGTGCGCTGGGCGCGGAGATTGTCGAGGTTGGGCCTGCGTCGCTGGAGCGCAAGGCAAAGGCCGAGGAGCTGGTGGAGAAGTTTGGGTATGCAATGATTCCCCCGTATGATGCGCCGCAGATTATTGCAGGGCAGGCGACGTGCGGGCTGGAGATTGTGGAGCAGCTGCCGGGTGTTGAGCTGGTGCTTTCGCCAGTAAGTGGGGGTGGATTGCTCAGCGGCGTTGCTACAGCGGTGAAGCTTGCGGCTGAAGCGGGTTTGGCGCTCCCAAACGTGAAGGTTTGGGGGGCGGAGCCGGAGCTTGCTGCCGATGCCAAAGAGAGCTTTGAGACGAAGACGCTGGTGGAGTGGCCTGCTGCAAAGACAACGCGGACGATTGGGGATGGCTTACGTACGCAGAGTCTAGGCGAGTTGAACTTTAAGCACGTACTGCGTTTTGTAGACGGCATTGTGACCGTGAGCGAAGATGAGATTCTTTCCGCGATGCGTGTGATGCTGATGGCGACATCGCTGGTTCCGGAGCCTAGCGGCGCGGTTACACTGGCGGCTGCGCTGTATCATGCGCATGAGCTGCCCAAGGCCCGAAAGGTTGCTGTGGTGCTGAGTGGCGGAAATCTGGAGCCGGCATTACGTGAGCGGTTAGAAAATGAGTTGGCCGAGCGCGTGGGGTAAGCGGCTTTCGCAAGTGTTGCCGGAGCGTCTAATACGATGATGCGGGTTAGATCTACTATGCGTGGTAATCGGCTGAAACAAGTGAGTTGGGGCGCGTTGGCCTTGCTGGTCTCCTGCTGCGTTGCGCCTGCGCAAAAGAAAGACAAATCCGGATACGATCGCGCGGCGCGGGCCACTGTGCTTCATGCGGCGAATGTCTATGTAGCGGCGGAGGCGGATTCGCAGAGAGTTTCGCTGGTGGCTCCCGGCCATGAGGTTGTTGTCGTGGAGCGCAGCGGACCGTGGGTGAAGGTGTTCGCCAACACTGACGTAGAAGAGGATGCAGAGCAGAAGCCGGAGTTCAGCGACGACGAAAATGTAACTCCCGCTTCGGGATGGATTCGGGATAAGGGTATTGTGGGGCCGACTACTCCCGGCGGCGACACTATTTTGTTTGGGACGGCAGCGAACCTGGAGGCTGAGGCCGCTCAACCCCATGCGCCTAAAGACGCGGCGATGGAGGCGCATCTGCTCTATCGTAGAGTGGCGGAGTATTTTCCCGATTCGCCGTTGGCGGGCGAAGCGGCGTGGCGGTCGGCGGACATTCGCTGGCAGCTTGAGAAGCAGGACATCAGCTCGTTGCCGAGCGCGAAGGAACAGGACGCCATGCTGCGGCCGCAGATCTATGACGGCGAGATGAAGCGCGTGATCAAACGGTTTCCGGGATCGAAGTATGCGGCTTATGCGGCATACGATCTCATAGATAACAAGCTCTGCGGTGACTGGCAGGGACTACCGAAGTGTCCGGAGATGGAGACTGGACTGTATGAGAAGTATGCGCAGCAGTTTCCAGATGGGCCGAGATCTGCCGAGGCTTTGTACAACGCGACGTATCGGCAGGGCGTAGCCGTGACGATGTACACGGTAGAAGAAAACAAGAAGAAGGCCGACGATGCAGCAGCGAAGACGCAGTCTCTGGCACAGGAGATGAAGGCGAAGTATCCGCAGTCGGACTATACGGCGCGGGCAGCGAGCATTGCGTTTCGTGTGGCGCAGGGGATTCCGATTTACGGGAATGATCGTGACTAGCGGGGCGCTTGCAGAGGCGTTGCATGTGCGCGTGATTGCGCCGGAAGACGCGGCGGCAGTGGCAGAGCTAAGTGCGCAGTTGGGCTATGAGGCAACGGCGGCGGCGATTGAGGAACGGATTGCGACGCTGCTCTTGAATGCGGAGAACCAGGTTGCTTTGGTCGCCTGTGTGGGTGGGGATGTCGTTGGCTGGATCGAGGCTTCGGTTGTGCGGCATCTTCAATCGGAGCCTCAAGCTCTGATTGGCGGACTGGTTGTGAAGGATGGAGTGCGTGGCCTGGGTGTGGGCAAACGGTTGTGTGCCGAGGTGGAGGCATGGACTAAAAACAAAGGGCTTACGGTGGTGCGGGTTACATCTCGCAGCACGCGGGAGGGTGCGCACCGCTTCTATCTACGTGAAGGCTATAGACAAACCAAGACCTCGGCGGTGTTTGAAAAGGTTCTCTTCTGAAGGCTACAACGTAAATTTACAGAGAGCATTTAGGATGGGGCTATGCCGATTTCGAAGTTTCACGTACTCATTCTTGCCATTGTGCAAGGCTTCGCAGAGCTGCTGCCCGTCTCAAGTTCCGCTCACGTTGTGGTGGCGGAGAAGATTCTTCAAAAGCACTTCGGCGGCTTAGACCCGTCAGACCCCCGAATGACGCTGCTGTTGGTGATGCTGCATACGGGCACGATGTTTGCCGTGATCGTGTACTTTTGGAGCCAGTGGAAGAAAACGTATTTTTCGAGCTCGGATGCGTTCAAACGGTTTGCCATTCGTGTGATCTGGGCGACTTTGCTGACGGGCGTGATCGGCGGAGTGGTGAAGAAGCTGGTCGAAAAGACGATGTTCCGAGGCGCACCGAAGGCGGAGATCGAGTTGCTCTTTGGACGACTGGATCTGATCGCACCGGCGTTGGCCGCAGTTGGTCTTCTGATTCTGCTCGCTGGGCTAATGGAAAAGCGGCGCATGGGTGCGCACCCTAAGGTCTACGGCGATAGTGTAACGATGCGTCAGGCAGGGTGGATCGGCGCGATTCAGGGATTTTGTTTGCCGTTTCGCGGATTCTCACGGTCGGGCGCGACCATCTCAACCGGTATGCTCACAGGCGCAAGCAAGGAGCGGGCAGAGCGGTTCAGCTTTGCATTGGCCGTAGTGCTAACGCCGCCCGTCGTCGCACGAGAGGCTATGCGATTGATGAAGGCCTCGCATGAGGCTACCGCATCGGGCACTTCCATTGATCTGCACGGCAGCGTGGTGACGAGTTTGCTGGGCGCGGTTTTTGCGTTTTTCGCTGGACTCGTTGCGCTGAAATGGTTGAGCAGTTGGCTTGAAGAGGGTCGCTGGTATCTGTTCGGGATCTATTGCCTGGCGGCTTCCGTAGTGGTATTTGCGCTGCATCGTGCCTGGCATTAAAAAGACAGGCACGGGCCACTGGAGAATGTCCAATGGCCCGTGTCTGTTTTGCTAGTTATCTACTTCGCTGCGAGCGCGTCGCGATGATTGCGGACAAAATCATGCGCGGTGAGAACGTGAGCCTGTTGCTCCGCGAGTAGCTGGCGAACAGGCAAGGGCAAATCCTGTTCGAGGGCTTCCCTGTAGGCCTTCTTGGCTTCGTCCTCTCCTTGTTCTGCAGTGGCAAGGAGGGTGTGATCGCCTCCACCCAGCTTGGCTTTGAGATCTCCCCAGGCGCGGTGGAGT
>DATMQZ010000008.1:0-10643 GCA_035566575.1 Edaphobacter sp. | reverse complement strand
TGTGGAGTGGGGGATTCTCGTGTTGAGGGTGGATACGAACACGCAGATTGAGGCTACGCAGAGGCTGCTTCCTAAGCTGGGGTATGGGTTGGCGGGGGAGATTGGGTTGGGGTTTCGGCCGGGGTTAAGGTTTCTTTGTTATGAGAAGCGGTTGGGTGGTTGATTCGTGTATTTACGTGAAGCATTTGGCTGAGAGGGAGAAAGCGGTTCGCGCGTAGCGCGAAATACCCCACCCTTCACGATGAGACCGTGAAGGATGAGGCACCCGGTTTTTTCGCTTCTTCCAGTTTGGTGCGGAGGCGTTTGTTTTCGGCTTCGAGGTCGGTGATGCGTTGGCGCATGGGTGAGGTGAGCTGGATGATTTGTTCTTCGGTGTAGCGGGGGGTGATGTGTTGGGGGCAGTTCCAGTCGAAGGCTTCGATGTGGATGACTATGGCTCGTTCGATTGGGGTTTTGTCGGCGGGAGGGCTGAGCTGCTTGATGAGGGCGGCGGCTTCGGAACCCTCCTGGATGGTGGCTCGGCCCAGGATTTTGAGGCGGGTTTGGGCGGGGTAGTCCATGAAGATGAGGGCTACGCGGTCGTTGTGCTGCAGGTTGCCGGTTGTGATGTACTGCTTGTTGCCGCGGAAGTCGGCGAAGGCGATGGTGTGGTCGTCGAGGATGTGGACGAAGCCGAGAGGGCCGCCGCGGTGCTGGATGTAGGGCCAGCCGGTTTCGCTGGTGGAGGCCATGTAGAAGGAGTCGCGGGCGGGGATGAAGTAGCGTTCGGCTTCGGTGAGGCGGTCGCCGGCAGGGCCGGTCTGTTCGACGCGGTCGTAGGCGGAACGGCTGCCATGGAGGGTTTGTTGTTGTTTTACGAGGGGGGTGAAGGCTATTTTGGCGAAGCTCTTGCCCATTTGGGTCGCCTTGGCTGTGCGGAGGTGGAGGGCCGCAGTGCGCCGGGGTGTTCTTTTAGTCAGATTCGTTTAGGGCTGGTTGGTTGCGGAATTTGCGGAGTATGATTCGGTGTGCCCTCAGTTTGGATATTTTGTGGGCTTTGTCTTTGCGAAAATGTAACCAATTACATCGAAAGGTTGATCTTCTACCAATGAATAGAATCTTCGCTTTGCCGGTTCGCCTGTTTGTTATGGCGTGTGCGTTTGTTGCTGTATTGTTTGCTCCGAGTGCGGGGCTGGCGCTGGATAACGGGCTGGCGAGGACTCCGCCGATGGGGTGGAACAGCTGGAACAAGTATGCGTGCAAGGGGATCAACGAGAAGGTCGTGCGCGAGACGGCGGATGCGATGGCGACGAATGGAATGAAGGACGCCGGGTATGTGTATGTCGTGATCGATGACTGCTGGCAGACGGGGCGGGATGCGCAGGGCAACATTGTGGCGGATGTGGAGAGATTTCCTTCGGGAATTAAGGCGCTGGCGGATTATGTGCATGGGAAGGGATTGAAGCTTGGGATCTATACGGATGCGGGGACGATGACCTGCGCGAAGCGGCCGGGGAGCATCGGGCATGAATACCAGGATGCAAGGCAGTATGCGAACTGGGGTATCGATTATCTGAAGGAAGATTGGTGCAATACGCTGCCGGGGCAGAATACGGAGTCGTCGTATACGTTGATGCGCGACGCACTGAAGGCTTCGGGGCGGCCGATTCTGTTTAGTATTTGTGAGTGGGGGTCGACGAAGCCGTGGCTGTGGGCGGGCGGGATCGGAAATATGTGGCGGTCTACTGGCGATATTCAGGATTGCTGGGATTGCAAGAAGACCTGGGGTGGCAATGGCGTGGTTCAGATTATGGATCTGATGGATGGGATTGAGGGCTATTCGGGACCGGGCGGGTGGAACGATCCGGACATGCTGGAAGTGGGTAATGGTGGGATGAATAAAGAGGAGTCTCGCACGCACTTCAGCATGTGGGCGATGTGGTCGGCGCCGCTGCTGGCGGGCAATGATATTGCGAATATGTCGGCGGATACGAAGGAGATCCTGATGAATAAAGAGGTGATCGCGATTGATCAGGATGCTCTTGGGCAGCAGGCTCGGAGAGTGCGGAAGGTAGGCGATCTGGAGCTGTGGTCGAAGCAATTGGCCGATGGCGGACGGGCTGTGGCTCTGGTGAATCGTGGAGCTGCGGCTGCGAAGATTTCGGCAGCCTGGCGGGAGATTGGGTATCCGGATGCGCTTTCGGCTTCGGTGAGGGATCTATGGGCGAAGAAGGATCTGGGGAAGATGAGCGGGGAGTTTTCGGCTGAGGTGCCTAGCCATGGGGTGGTGATGGTGACGGTGAAGCCTTAGCTGGGTATTCAGGAATACGAGAGCCGCCTGCTATTGCGGACGGCTTTTGTGTTTTAAGAAGATCACCATGAACATCCTCAAAAGAAGAACAAAACAACGACAAATACAGGGATCCTTCCCCATTCGACTTCGCTCAGGGTCAGGATGACGACCTGGAGTAGTACGTGTGTCCTTCGTCTGTGCTTAAGGGGCTTGTGGGGGGCCTAGGAGTGGGGTTTTGACGGGGGTGGCGAGGCCGACGAATTCGGTGAGGGTGTCGTCGCCGAAATTGGTGACCCAGAGGTTGCCGCTGGCGTCGATGGCGAGGGCGAAGGCTTCGAGCATGTTGGAGTCAGGGCCCCAGCCGGCAGTGGGGGAGATGGGTTGGCCGGGGTTGCTGGAGGCGGAGCCGGCTAGTTGGGTAAGTGAGGAACCACGGTAGTTGGCGATCCAGACGTTGCCTGATCCGTCGATGGCGAGGCCTTGCGGATGGTGGATGCCGCCACCGGTGTAGCCGCTGGAGATGACGGCGCCGGTAGAGGAGATCTCGCTGATGCTGTCGCCGAAGTAGTTGGCGGCCCAGACATTGCCGTGTTGATCGATGGCGAGGCCGTTGGGACCGTTGCAGCAGGAGACGCGGAGGGACTGAGTGCCGTCGGGGGAGATGCGGGTGATGGCGTCGTCGTTCTGATCGCCGATCCAGGCGTTGTGGCTGGCGTCGATTGCGATGCTGGTAGGGAAGGCAAAGGACGCGGCAGTGTAGCCAGTAGCGGATGAGAGGGGTTGACCAGTGCTGGAGAGCGTGGTGAGGGTGGCGTTGCCGTAGTTAACGATCCAGGCTGTGCCGTTGGGGTCGATGGCGGCGGCGATGGGGAAGTTGAGGCCTCCGCTGGCGAATCCGGTGCCGGAGATGGACTGTCCGCTGGAGTTGTACACGGCTACGGCACCCAGGCCTTTGTTGATGGCGGAGGGGCTTTTCTCGTATGGAATCCAGACGTTGTCGCTGGCGTCGATGGCGAGGCCGTAGGAGTTGTTGAGGCCGGGGGTGCTGACACCAGAGACGAGCTGAGGCGCGCCTGTGGGAGAGAATTTGGAGGCGATGCCGAGGGTTCCGGTGGGGTTGGTGTAGCTGGAGACCCAGATATTGCCGGTGGAGTCGATGCCGATGGCGTCGGGCTCGAACATGCCTCCGCCGGTGTAGCGGATGAAGAGTGTCCAGTCGGCTGGTGCGGTGGTGAGAGCGGGTGAGAACGCGGTGCTGGTGGTGGATTGGGTATAGAGATTTGATGTATTGAGGGCCGGGTTGTGAATGATGTTGAGAGCGACGTCGAGGGTGTTGGTGGGAGCAGTGGCTCCGCTGGGCGTGGCGAGGGTAAAGAGATTGGCGCAGGTGGTGGCAGCGGAGGTGCAGGTGTTGAGGAGATTGGCGAGGGTATTTACCTTTGCTGCAGGCGATGCGCCGGTGGAAGGAAAGGCTGCTCCGGGGGAGACGCCGGTGGCGAGGTTGACGAGGTTGGCCACGGTTGCGAATGCGTTGGAGAGGCCTTGGGTGTTGGTGGCGGAGGCTCCCAGACTGACTGCGGTGGTGAAGAATTGAGCGAGTCCCCAGGCTGTGGTAGCGGTGGTGACCTCGTTGATCACGACGGGAGTCGACGCAGCGACTTGATTGCACAGGCCGAGGACTGTGGCCAGGGTGATGGCTGAGTTGTCGGTGGTGGTTGGGCTTAGCTCGCCGCCGCGGGCGATGAGGTAAAGCTGCGAGGTTGCGGCGGGGCATGGATAGGCTGCGGGAACGGTGAACGATCCGGTGGAGTCTGTTGTGAGCGTAGCGGTGAGGAGAGGTGTGGCTGCGGAGCCGTTGCCGGTGGTGCCTGCGGCGTAGATCTGAATCTCTGCGCCCTGTAGTGGGGTGGAGCCGGAGAGTACTTTGCCTTTGAAGCTTGTGCCGGAATAGGTGTTGGCGGGCGGTGTTGGAACGGGTGTGGGGTTCGGGTCGGATGAGGCCGATCCGTTTCCGCAGCCGGTGAGCGGGAGGAAGAGGATGCTGAGGATTGTTGCAGCCAGTAGGGTTTTGTAGTGGTGGGCAAGAGAAGGCCCGGGGCTAAAGCCCCTTGTGTTTGCGATGATTCTTCGCAGGGCTAAAGCCCTGCGCTCCCACCCAAAGACACAAGCAGGAACTTTTTGGGTCGTGGGAACGAAGGGATAGATGCGCGAGATTGAATTCACTGAGGATCGTCCAAAACTAGGCTTAGCACTGGGTTTCACGGATGAGTTTCAAGAACAGACAAAAGCAAGAACAACAACGAAATACAGGGATCCTTCACTACGTTCAGGATGACGACGTAAAACAAAACTTTCGGGATGACGGAGGAAACAAACCTCTCGGGATGATGGTGAAAGAAACGTTTAGGAATGACGGTGTGAAAAACGTTTAGGAATGAGGTGAAAAACAGAAAGAGTTATGGGCGGCGATAGGGCCGAGTGAGAGTGTCGAGGTTGACTGAGGAAATGAAGGTGCTGATGGAGGCGGTTAGTTGTTTACGTGCTACATCTGGAGGCAGCGTGGTGTCGGTGGTTTCGGTGCGGAAGAGGATAGGGATGGGACGTAGGGGGTTTTGGGTGAGGAGGGATTGGGGATCGGGCTTGCTATAGACGAAGCCGAAGTGAGTACGGTTGCTCGAGTATTCGCCACAGTTGGAGCCGTTGCAGACGGTGGTGGCTTCGAGGTACTGGATAGTGCTGTCGGCGAAGAAGGCGGCGCTGAAACCGATCGAAGAACCGGTGGCGGTGGGGACAGTGAGCTGGTCGTGCCAGAGGGGCTCGTCGCCACGGGCGGAGTGGCAGATGAGAGTGTCGTGAGAGCCGAGAAGAGGAGCGACTCCGAGGAGGATGTGAGCGCCGCCATCGATGGGGGCGTAGTCGGCCCAGTGATAGAGGAGGGCTCCGGTGAAGAGATGGTCGTCCCAGGTACGGGAGAGTTTGTAGGTGCCGATCTGAGCGGGAAACTGGCCGGGGTTGGTTTGGCCATGCTGCGCACGGACGAGGGATGAAGCAGCACGAGTGTTGGCGACGGCGTGAGCGAATCCGTAGCAGCCGAAGATGGCGATGAAAGCCATCGCGGTCATGCGGAGGCGCAGCAGGTTTGGAGTTGCGAAGGAGGACGAAGATCGATTGAGAGTTGGCGGCTTGATGCGGCCAGAGGTTTCACCGAGACGACGGACAACGGTCAGGAGAAGGATGGTAGCGGTGAGAAAGAGACAGCCGCCGATGATGTAGTCGCTCATCTCGCCGTGGTGCTGCAGCCATGTGATGTGGAGTGCGACGATGTAGTACACGACAAGGAGGCAGAGGCGGACGAAGTTGAAGAGGTATCCGAGCAGGACTGCACCGGAGATGACAGCGACGTGCGCGTACAGGCGAAAACGGTAAACGTATCCGGCGATGAGTGCAATGAAGCCCATGGTAACGGCGCCGCGAATTCCATTGCAGCCGGGAGCGATGAACATGCCGAAGTTGGGCGTGAACATGAGGCTGAGCTGATCGTGACTGAGGGGCTGGCCGAGTGCGATGGCGAAGGAGCGCGCTACGTGAGCGGAGACGCGCTGCAGAGGGAGATCGACGTAGACGTTGAAGATGTGGGGAATGGGGTTGACGAACCAGATGAGGATGATGGGGAAGAGAGCGGCGCGATAGAGGCGGGTTCCGCCGAAGAGCAGGACGACGCCGGAGACATACGCAAATGCAACGAGCGAGTGCGGTGGAAAGTAGACGGCCCACTGCGGAGAGACGACGAAGACGAGGATAGCCTGATCGCGAATGTGGACTGCGGCGATGGTGATGGTAAGGATTGCGAGGCCCCATAGGCTGCCCTGCATCTGCCATTGCTGCCCGCGCCAGACGCGGAGGATGAGCACGGCGCTGACGAGCGGGATCATCATGCCGATGGACTTGAGCGCGTCCATGGTCCATAGCTGCCAGAGAAGGCCAACCGTGGACCAGATGGAGCAGAGGCCAAGGACACTAAAGATCGTCGCCAGACCTGCCGTCTGTTGCGGCGTTAGACTGGCGACGTGCATGATGTGGCGCGGGCGTACATCAGCCGCGGGAAGAGTAGACATGAGGAATCCGTTTTTGATGAGTTGGAGAGAGGCGGAGGTAAGTCGTCGATCCGCTTATTTGGAATCGCGGCGCGCTTTGATGCGGGCGCGAGCCGAGACGCAGAAGGCGCCAGCGGAGCCCAGGAGGGCGAGGATTGCTGTTGGGTTTTCGGGTGATTCGGCGCAATCGCCGCCCGATTCTGCTACACCGCCTTGTGCATGGAGTGGGAGGGCAGCAGAAAGAACAAGGAGAGTGAACCCGAGAATCAAGAACCGAAAGTGTTTCATTAATGTTCCTCAGTTGCGAAGGTATGGGTGCCAAAGTGGGAAGTCAACGCACGAACGGGCAGGTCGGCTAACACTTTTGGGGAGTATGAGAGATTTCTAATCTGTACTTCCGACAAGAAAAAAGACGGGTGATCGAGCTCTTAGAAAGAACCTGCGATTGCAGCGTGATTACTGGGTTTTCTTGCTCTGCAAGGGAGGATCCTGGGAAAGAATCTTCCACAAAAGAGTGCCGACCGGTGGCAGGAAGGCGACGATCCAGAAGGTGAAGTTGTATCGGCCCTGGTCGAAGAAGTGGCCGAGGATGGGCATTAAAATGCCTGTGGTGAGAGCCCAGGCTGAGATAGAAATACCGGCAAGAAAGGCAGAGTGCTGCCGGGGCAGGGTCGCCATGCCGTCGGAGAGGGCGAAGACGACGAAGCCTCCGGCGATGAACATCTGCAGGAAGAAGAGAAGCATGGTGGCGGCGACTGGGTACGGGCTACGAGCGGCGGCGGGTGCGAGGGTTATGAGGAAGCCAGCGATTGAGAAGAGGACGAAGAGTGGGCCGGGACGGTTGTCGGGGTTGCGACGGCGGCGGCGGTCGGCGATGTGGCCGAAGAAGAGGTAGCCGGCCTCCCAGCCTGCGGGCGGAAGCCAGAGAAGATGGCCGAGATTGATCTGGCTGAGATGAAGAACTCGCGTGAGGTAGAGTGGCGCGGCGTAGAGGCCGAAGGCTAATGGTGCCGCTCCGAGACCGTAGACGGAGATGACGGCGAAGAGGTTGCGGCTCCATCTGGATGCAGCTGGAGATTTGAAGGTCTCAAGTTCGGGCTCGGTTGTGGCAGGTGAGGTGTACCAGCCGGAGGCGCGGAGGAAGAGCCAGAGGATGATCCAGACGAGGCCAAAGATGGCTGTGAGAGCGAAGGCGTAGCGCCAGCCGTAACGGATGGCGATGGGCGTGATGAGCAGCGGTGTGAGGGCGGCTCCGAGTGAGCCGCCGCTGTAGGAGACGCCGAGGCCGAAGGAACGTTTGCTGAGGGGGAGGGTTTCGGTGACGGTCTTGAGGCTCGCGGGGAAGGTGGCGCCTTCGCCAAAGCCCAGGACTCCGCGTGCGATTGCAAGACTGACAAAGCCGAGCATGAGGCCGTGGCTGCCGGAGGCGATGGACCAGATCAAGACGGCAACAAGCGTGGTGAGCCAGAGGCCGGCTCGGTCCATGAGGAAGCCCCATATGGGATTGGCGAGCATGTAGCAGAGGCTGAATACGAGGATGGCGTAGCCGTACTGTGTGGCGGAGAGATGGAGTGCGGCAAGGATGGTGGGGCTGAGGATGGCTAGGACGCTGCGGTCGACGTAGCTGAGGAAGCCGAGGAGGAGCATCGCTATGCAAGGAGCCCATTGGCGTAGCGCGGATGGGGATTGGATGGCGAGTTTCTGCTCGGCTGTGGTTTGCATGGATGAGGTTACGACTCTAGTGTGGCATTAAATAGAGAAACCGCCGCCGCACCGAATTGGCGCGGCGGCGGTGAGGAGGGTTGGGTTATTGCCCTGGCTGCTGTGTCTCAAGCCACTGGTGCAGATTGGGCTGCTGCGTGGTCTTGAGTTGGATGCAGTCGTTGATGCTGTCGATTGACTTGCTGAGCGTGCGCTCGGAGGCGTCGACCTTGTGAGTGCTGAAGAAGCTGGTTACGTCGTCGCGCTGTGGGACGCTGCAGAAGGAGCCAGCGGCTGCAACGACGCGGACGCCGGAGTTGGTGGTGAACTGCGCGTGGACCTTATCCCAGTTGTCGCGGATGTAGTCCCAGGTCTGGACGCGGGTGTTGGGGTTTTGCAGGAGGATCGAGAGGAGGATCCAGCTGTCCTGATTGCGAACCTGGCCGGAGACGGTGTAGTCGAGAGTACGCGTGACGAGAGCGGGCTGCTCGAAGCGCGCGAGAGTGAACAGGGCCTGGGTTTGCTCCTCGGGCTTGTTCAGGGTCTTGCTGGCTTCGAGGACCTTGTCGTAGAGCGCGGCGTCGCCGTTGGTGGCTGCTATGGCGATGGCGGCGTCCTGGAAGGCTGCATCGAGGTTGGTGTCGCGGCCCTCGGTGGGTGAGTAGATTTTGTCGGCGATCTCACGGGCCTGGGCGAGGATCGCTGGGTCTTTCGCTCCGCTGAGGAGTTGGAAGAGAGTGGCACGGAGGGCTTGCTTGTCGGGCGAGTCGGATTTTGCGGGCTTGCCGAGAGCAGCGTAGACAGGGGCGAACTGAGCGTGGAAGACGGCTTCCATGCGGTCGTGATCCTCTTTGGTGGCGATGCGGGCTAGGATGGTGCTGGACTTTTGCAATGCGCTCTGGATTACGGCTGCGTTGGGATCGTTCTTGAGTGCGAATACGAGGTTGAGGAAGTCGCCTACAGAGCCTTGACCGGAGCGAACGAGAGCCCAGCGATCGCCGATGAGAGCGATGCGCTCTGCGGGGGTCAGGGTGGTTTCTGCCTTGGCGAGGATGGCGTTGTACTGCTCCGGCGTGTAGGCGGTGCGGTAGTAGCCTTTGCCGTTGGCGTTGGCGTAGAAGAATGGCGTGGGTGCATCCGCAGGGATGGGCAGGGTTGAGTTTTCAGGAGTGAGGACGCGGCAGATTGGCTTGCCAGCGGTCTTGAGGCAGACCGGCAGCGTCCAGCTTTGCGACTTGCCATTATCGTTTGCTGAGGAGAGGAAGAAGCGCTTTTGAGCAACGGGAGCGCCGTTGGCCGAGACGTTGCTGAATGTGAGCAGTGGAACGCCGGGCTGGGTGACGAAGCTCTGCATGATCTTGTCTACGGGTTGGTGGCTGTTGGCGGTCTGGGCGTTCCAGAAGTCTTCTGCGGTGGCGTTGGCGTAGAGATGGGCGGCGAGGTAGTTGTGGACGCCCTGGCGGAAGGTCTCTTCGCCGAGGTAGTTTTCGACCATGCCGAGGACTGCTCCGGCTTTGCCATAGGCGATGCCGTCGAACATCTCGTTGATCTCGCCGGGGGTTTCAGCCTTGGCGCGGATGGTACGGGTGGTCTTGCCGGAGTCGTAGTTGAGGGTGGAGTCGAGGCCCTGGGCGGTGTCCTGCGGGATGTTCCACTCGGGGTGCCATTTGGCGACGGGCTTGTCTTCCATCCAGGTGGCGAAGCCCTCGTTAAGCCAGAGGTTGTCCCACCATTGCATGGTGACCATGTCGCCGAACCACTGGTGTGCCATCTCGTGGGCGACTACGCTGGCTACTCGTTTGCGAGCGTCGGTTGAGGCGGTCTTCGCGTCGACGAGGAGGTCGGTCTCGCGATAGGTGATGCAGCCGAAGTTCTCCATGGCACCAGCCTCGAAGTCAGGGAGAGCCACCATGTCGAGCTTGGGCATGGGGTACTTAATACCGAAGTAGGTGTTGTAGTAGTGGAGGATGTACTTGGCCGACTCGACGGCGAAGGGCGTGAGCGCTACCTTGTCGGGAGTGGAGCAGGCGCGGATGGGAACGCCGTCGGAGCTGCCAGTGGTGCACTTGAAGTCGCCTACGAGGAAGGCCACGAGGTAGGTGGACATCTTAGGCGTGGTGGCGAATTTGAGGGTGTGCTTGCCGGGTGTGGCTGGTGTGTCGGCGATCTGGTTGGTGTTGGAGATGACGGTGTCGGCAGCGTCTACGGTGAGCGCGATGTCGAAGGTGGCCTTGTAGGCGGGCTCGTCGAGGCTGGGGAAGGCGCGGCGGGCGTCGGTTGGCTCGAACTGAGTGACGGCGTAGTTGCGGGCCTTGGTCTTGGAGAGATAGAAGCCGCGGAGCCTGTCGTTGAGGATGCCGGTGTAGCTAATAGCGAGGGTTACTTTGCCAGCGGGCAAGGCCTTGGGGAAGGTGAAGGTCGCCTGCTCTTTGTCTTCGTCGAGCGTGATGGCAGCGGGCTGCGACTGCGGTACAGAACCGCCGATCGTTGCGATGACGGATTGAAATTTGATCTCGGCCGAGTTGAGCGTGATGAGGGTGCTGGGCGCGTCGAGGGTGAGATCGATGTATTCGGTG
>DATMQZ010000007.1:0-192809 GCA_035566575.1 Edaphobacter sp. | reverse complement strand
CCCGCCCCCATCCCACCCTGCACCGGCAACCGCTTCTCTATATGAACCTCAACCTCAGCCGCCACCCCCAGCCGCTTCAGCGCACCCTCAACCATCTTCCACGCCGTATTCCGCCCATCCGTAGGAACCCGCGCATCATTCGTAGTCAGCGAAATCCGTGTCTGCCCCGCAACCCGAGCCCTAACCGTCACCAGATCATGTAGATCCAGCGTCTGATACATCGTAGTCAGCGCGTGAAATCCATCCCCACGCACCGGCCCAATCGCCAACCCCAGATTAATCTTCGAATAAGACCGAACAATCGTACCCATGCCCCTCGATTCTACCTGCGCCGCGCGATAGAACCTGAGCGTCTTCCGCTGCATCTCAGGTGGCAGCTTTACAGGAGCACCACATGAAGGTCGGAATCATCGGATCAGGCGAAGTAGCCAAGGCCCTCGGCAGCGGATTCCTCAAACACGGCCATCAAGTCACGCTCGGCAGCCGAACCCCAGCCAAACTCGCCGAATGGAAGACCGCCAACCCCAAAGCCCAGACCGGCACCTTCGCCGACGCGACCCAATCCGCCGAACTAGTCGTCCTCGCCGTCAAAGGCCCAGCCGCATCCGAAGCTCTCCGCCAGGCCGGAGCCGAAAACCTCAAAGACAAAACCATCATCGACGCGACCAACCCCATCGAGGATGCCCCACCCACCAACGGAGTCCTCAAATCTTTCACCGGTCCCAACGAATCGCTGATGGAAAAGCTGCAAGCCGAATTTCCGCATGCCCACTTCGTCAAAGCCTTCAGCTCCGTCGGAGCCGCCCTCATGGTCAACCCGCAGTTCAAGGAGGGCAAACCCACCATGTTCATCTGCGGCCACGACAAAAAAGCCAAGACGCAGGTCAAAGCCATCCTCGATCAGTTCGGCTGGGAGACTGCCGACATGGGTGGCCCCGAAGCCGCCCGCGCCATCGAACCCCTCGCCATGCTTTGGTGCATCCCCGGCTTCCTTCGCAACGAGTGGACCCACGCCTTCAAGCTGCTGCACTAAGTCAGCTCCGCGAATTCTTAGTCATCCTCTGCGAATCAGCCAACACCTCCACCGTCAGTGGGCAGTGATCACTCTCCGAGCCCCACTCGCAGTGTCTGCCAATCTCCATCTTTATCCCTCTTCCCCACGCAATCGGCACAAAGATGTAGTCGAAGTGATAGGGCTTCTCCGCCCTCCGGTACAGATGAAACGTAGGAGTCTCTTCCGCACCATGCTTTTGTTTGTGGATCGCGTGGTACACGCTCATCAGCCCATACTTATCCCGTAGCTCATCGACCATCGCTGAGTGATTGCCGTCCGGCCGCTTCCCATCGAAGATCGCATTGCTGTTGAAATCCCCCGCCACGACCACCGGTGACCTGCGGAACCATGCCGGCTGATCCCTCAGCGCCTTGTGAATCTGACCAACATAGCTCTCGCGTCGGCTGCCCTTGATCGCACACGCCCAAACCGCAATCAAAGTGAAGTTCACCCGGCCGCGCACCTCAAACGGAACAATCCACCTCGGAACCTCTCCGCCCGATCCGCCGAGCCTCTGAAGACTCCACCCTCGCCCGCAAAAGACCGCCATCCCTTTATTCGAGTTATCACCCACCCATTCGCCCGCATATCCGTCAATCGCACTCGCCCCCGCCGATCTCTCCGAACACTCCTGAATCACCGCAATATCAGGCGCGTTCGAAAAGATCCGGTCAGCCTTCCTCAAAAAGGCCTGCTGACAGTTCCAGGTCACGATCTTCATTCCACTCTCGAACTCAAAAAATCTGAAAGGTCACATCCACATTCAGTTCCACCAACACTGGCCTTCCATTCTCCAGCGCCGGTTTGAACCTGTACTGCTTCACCGCCTCCACCGCCTTCTCATCCAGTCCCATCCCGATACCACGCAGCACCCTTACATGGCTTGGGTTCCCTTTCTCATCCACCCACAGATTCACCAGCACATTCCCTGAAATCTTGATCTTTCGCGCCTGGTCGGAAAACTCCGGTTCTACCGAATACACCAGCACGGGAGCACTGATTCCCCCACCAATCCGCTTCGGGCCGCCACCAATATTGCCGCCAGAACCTGGCCCAATCCCAGCACCATCGCCCGAACCTAATCCCGTTCCTCGCCCACTACCCAATGATGTGCCAACCAGCGGAGAGTTCGGCATACCAATATTCGGCAGAACGCTCGCCATCTTCACATCGTGCTGTACCTCCACCGTTGGCTCAATCAAAATCTTTGGCTGCTCCAGCGGCACAGCCGCCGGCGGAACAATCTGCGGGTCGGCAAACTTCGGCAGATGCCCCTGCGTCGCCGGCGTTAGCCCTCTTTGTCCCCCACCTCCTCCAGCGCTTTTCAGATTCTCCACCACCGGCGGGGGCGTCATCGGCACAAGGCTCACCGTCCTCACCGGAGCCGCAAGCCGAACCCCGTTGCTCACCATCAACGCAATCAACGGGAACGCCAGCACATGAAACGCCACCGCACCCCATGTCGCGCTCGAACTCCTTCTCTCCTTCATCCGGTCCACCACAGCCACCGGCCGCGACTTCAGCTTCAACTCCGGCAGTTGCTCCGGAGCCACCAGATCCCGCAACCCACTCCACAGCGAAGCCCAAACCGTCTCTTCCCTCATACCCGCGGCGAACGAGTTCAGCGAAGCAGAATCACTCGCCATCTCCCGCTCCATCCGCACCGCCCACATCCGCTCCAGCACCCGCTCCTCAAGCCCCGCGGGAGCGGCCAGATTCGCCTCTTGCCAGATCACCTCGTCCAGCAATCCATCGAACTCATCTCTCTCGAATCTCATCGCCGCACCTCAACTATCGCTTCATATCTCTTCCGAAGCTCCGCCTTCGCCCGCATCACCCTGGTCCTGACCGTCCCCTCAGGAATCCCCATCACCGCAGCCACCTCACCCGACTTCATCTCTTCCACCGAGCTCAACAGCAGCGCCTGCCGCAGCTCCTCCGGCAGCCCTGCAATCATCTGCCGGAGCAGCGCTCTCTCGTCTCCACCCGTAGCCAAATCCTCCGGACTCTCACCCCCATCGGCAATCTCTATCTCCGCGACATCTGCCATCCGGTCCTTCTCTTTCGGAGCACGATCCAAAGCCACCCGCCACACCGTCCTGGCCAGAAAAGCTCTCTCATCCTCCATCCGCCGCCAAGCTCCACCCCGGTACAGCTTTAGAAAAGCCTCCTGCACCGCATCTTCGGCATCCTGAACATTTCGCAACAAGCTATAAGCCACCCGAAACATAAACGGCGCCTGACGCTCCACCAACCCGGCAAACTCTTCATCCCGCTCTGCCGTCTCGTCATGACGTAAAGCCGCCAGCCCCCTACGCCCGAACTGCGCCCATTCCGCCGGAACGTCCATGTCGCGCCCTCAGTTATCGCCTACATAAACTAAGACCGTCCCCAACCACAAACCGTTCATCTTTATTTTCGCCCCACAAACTTAGTGCTGTCGCCGTTGTTTTTGGCATTTGAACATCTTGTTGGGGAATCGGCTTGTCAGAGATGCCGGATCACCGTCGGCAATCTGCAATTCCGTCACATAATCTATCCGCTCCGTGGCCTCGGTGTGTCGTCCAGAGCACCCTAAAACGACCTCCACCTCGCCGACCGTCTCAATCCTACGCCATCACTGGGTGATTTACTTTTTCACCGAAGCCTGTATCGCCTCCGTCTGCCGTCGCATCATCTCGATGCAGCGTTCACAGAAGTCTTTAATCGTCTCCAACTCACGCATGGAATACCGCGTGATCATCTGCGCCGACTCGCGACCCAGCGCCTCATAAAAAGGAGCAATCCGAGCCATCGTTGGCGACTCGCACAACCGGATGAATACCTTTCGCCGATCGGTCTCGCTTCGCTCTCTCCGCGCCAACCCAGCCTTCTCCAGCCGGTCGATCGCGGCAGTAATCGCACCTGTAGTAAGTCCTGTCAGCCGCGCCAGATCCCCAGCCGTAACATCGCCCACGCGATCCACATAATCCAGGCACTTCAGATCAGTCACTGAAACGCCCGCCAGGCTCGCAATCGCCTGATGAAACAGGATGCCCCGCGCACCCAGCTCACGACCAAGCTGAAAACTAACGACGTGCTCTAAATCTTTTCTCTTGCTAGAAGTCGCCATTCTGCTTACAGTATCATTATCTCAATTATTGAGATAATTAATGATCGAGGTATCAGTCATGACGAAACGAGCTCTCATCATCGGCGGAGGAGTTGCAGGACCAGTTCTAGCCCTCTTCCTCAAGTCCTCAAACTTCGATGTACAGGTCTTCGAAGCCTCCGCTGGACCCAACGACACCGGTGGTGCACTCGGCCTCGCTCCCAACGGCATGAACGTCCTCGCCGCAGCCGGCGTAGTCGAGCAAGTCCGCGACGCCAGCGTAACCGGCAACGAATGGGCCTTCGAAAAATCAGTTCGGAAAGCTCCTCGCCTGTATGCCCGGCGGAGATCCAGCACGCTACGGTCAACCCTCCGTCATGATCACCCGCGCCGCACTCCATCGCGCCATTGTCGAACATGCCGAAGGCCAGGGCATTCCCATCAACTACAACAAGCGCCTCGTCAACATCGAAGACACGCCGGGCCATCCCATCGTCGCCCACTTCGCCGACGGCTCCTCGGCCGAAGGCGACTTCATCGTCGGAGCCGATGGCATTCGTTCGCAAGTCCGTCAGCTCGTTATGCCCGAAGCCCCCAAACCCTCCTACACAGGAATGATGGCTCCCGGCGGTTTCAGCCCTTGCCTCAACACGGGTGTCACCTCGCGCTCCAATCAGCGAGTCCACTTCATCTTCGGCCAGAACGGCTTCTTCGGCTACTTCAACACCATCACTCCCGAAGGCCCACGCACACTATGGTGGAGCACAGCCTCCGCTCCACTCGAGAGCAAGGACAAGATGGCCGCGACCACCAAAGCCGACCTCCAGCAACGCCTGCTCACCCTCCACGGCGATTGGGCTCATCCCATCCCGCAGCTAATCCAGTCCGCCACCGACATCCTCAACATCCCTATCCACGACGTCCCCAGCCTCCCTCGCTGGAGCGCCGGCCGCACCGTGCTCATCGGCGACGCAGCCCACGCCGTAGCCCCACACTCCGGTCAGGGAGCCTCCCTGGCGCTCGAAGACGCCATGTTCCTCGGCAAACTACTTCGCGAATCCGATGGCAAATCACTGGAAGAGGTCTTCTCCGACTTTGAGCAACAACGCCGCCCACGCACCGACAAAGTCATCGCCCTCGGTCGTCGCAACGCCCAGCGCAAAGAACGAATGCCCGCCTTCGCCTACTGGATCCAGCAGCAAATGATCCGCATCTTCGTACCACTCACCCGCGCCCAAAAACAGGATTGGCTACTCGCCTACAAAGTAGAGTAAGCGGCACTAATTTCGCCTTCTCCTCACCCGATCCATCGCAGCCAGTGCCCATCCATCGCAGTCTCATCGCAATGGATCGCTATATCTCGACCAAGCGTTTCACGTCGTCATCCTGACCCTGAGCGAAGCCGAATGGGGGAAGGATCCCTGTATTTGTCTTTGTCGTTGCTTTTGCTGTTTGTCCGCGAAGGGAAAAGAAAATACCCTCAAAAACCCCAGCAAAATCACATGTCAAATCCCAAACCCACTCAAATCAAACAAAACAAACAACATCCCACTTGCAAAAGAGTTATCTCCAATCCGCTACTATTGATATAGAGATCAAAAAAAGCCCCGGCCAAAGCCGGGGCTTTACCATTAACCCATAACCCCTTTAGAAAGACGAATTTGCCTATAACCCTTTTATAATGACGATTTTACAAAATCAAAATTACTTATATTGCTGATTCATAAAGACTTGCGCAAGACACCCCCAGGGGGGGTACCCCGCAGAACCGGCCATATATCATCACATCACCCACGAGTGGAGACGACTCTTTTGACCCGACTTAGCCCTGCCTTTAGGACCTCGCAGCCTGCTTCCCGCCTAACCGCCCTGCTCCTCACCGCCTCACTCGCCACCGCCCCCCTTGCCGTCTCTACGATTGAGGCCCAGCAGCCAAATCTCGAACCCACCCGCGCCCCCCACGCCATGGTCGTCAGCATCCACCACGACGCCTCCGACGCCGGCCTCGCCATCCTCAAACAAGGCGGCAACGCAGTCGACGCCGCCGTAGCCGTAGGCTTCGCCCTCGCCGTCGTCTATCCCGCAGCCGGAAACATCGGCGGCGGCGGCTTCATGCTCATCCGCGACAAGCATGGCAAAGCCCACTTCCTCGACTACCGCGAAATGGCCCCCGCCGCCGCCACCCGCGACATGTACCTCGACGCCAAAGGCAACGTCATCCCCGGAATGTCCCTCGTCGGCTACAAAGCCAGCGGAGTCCCCGGCACCGTCGCCGGCCTCACCTACGCGCAAAAGCACTTCGGCAAACTCACCCTCGCGCAGGACTTGGCTCCAGCCATCAAGCTCGCCTCCGAGGGCTACGTCCTCTCCGCCGAAGAAGTCCGCAACCTGCAGAGCAAAAACCTCACCCGCTTCCCAGCCTCCGCCCGCATCTTCCAGCGCAACGGAGACTTCTACAAAGCAGGCGAGACCTTCAAGCAGCCCGAACTAGCCGCCACCCTCACCCGCATCTCCCAAAATCCCGACGACTTCTACAAAGGCGCAATGGCGAAACAGATCGCCGACTTCGAGCAGGCAGGAGGTGGCCTCATCACCGCAGCCGATCTCGCCGCCTACGAGGTCAAAGACCGCAAACCCATCAAGGGCAAGTACCACGGCTACGACCTCATCACCGCACCACCCCCATCCTCCGGCGGCATCATCCTCGTCGAAATCCTCAACATCCTCTCCACCTACAACCTGCCCAAACTAGGCCCCGGAGGCTCAGAGACAAAAGACCGCAGCGCCGCCCAGGTCCACATCATCACCGAAGCCTTCCGCCGCGCCTACATGGACCGAGGCGACTACCTCGGCGACCCCGACTTCAACACCCTCCCTCTCAAGCAAATGGCCAACCTGAAGTACGCCGCAGCCTGGCGCAGATCCATCGACCCCGCCAAGCCAACGCCATCCGTCTCACTCGTCCGCCCCGCAGGCTTCATGCCTCCGCCCCCGCAAGCCGCACCAGTCAAAGAGTCCACCGAGACCACCCACTTCTCCATCGTCGACGCCGACGGCAACGCCGTCTCCAGCACCTACACTCTCAACGGAGGCTTCGGCTCCGGAGTAACCGTCGAAGGCCTCGGCTTCCTACTCAACAACGAGATGGACGACTTCACCTCCAAGGTCGGCGTTCCCAATATGTACGGCCTCATCCAAAGCTCAGCCAACGCCATCGGCCCAGGCAGGCGCCCCCTCTCCGCCATGACCCCCACCATCATCACCACACCCGCTCACTGGTACAAACCCGGCAAGCTCGCCTTCGTCATGGGCACTCCCGGCGGCGCCACCATCATCACCACCGTAGCCAACGACATCATCAGCGCCATCGACAACGGCCTCGACATCCAGCAAGTCGCCGACGCCCCACGCTTCCACCACCAATACCTTCCCGACCGCATCGACATGGAGAAGAAGTTCCCAGCCCCACCCGCCGAAGACCTGAAAGCCATGGGCTACACCATCAACCGCCTGGCCGTAGCCGACGAGAAGAACCCCGGCGTCTGGGGCGACAGCGAACTCATAGCCGTCGATCCCAAAACCGGCGAGCTCCTCGGAGGCCACGACTCCCGCCGAAGCTTCGGCAAAGCAGCTGGATATTGAGGGAGCCTGCACCAGGCACAATACCGTCAATCGTCGATTGAGAATACGATTTGGACGGTGGGAAGGGAAGAGAGTGCATGAAAGTGATCGCAGTCGCACGCCGCCACCTCAAACTCTCCCTGCGGTTCGTCATTCGCCCTGTTCCAGCTTCGATCGTTGCTGCTCTCTTCAACTTCGCGGTTTGCTATTTTAGTTCCTTTGTACTTCTCAATGTTCCACTCGTGCTTTGGGGAGATCAAGTTGGTTTCTACAATGCCGGAAGCAGAGTTGTTCTGGGACAGTTGCCCTATCGGGATTACTTCCAAATCGTTCCGCCGGGAACAGACCTGACCTACGCTCTTTTGATCAAGCACTTCGGGTTGCAGCTTTGGATTCCCAATCTTTTGATGGCATGTCTGGTCGCCATGACTGCGCTGCTAATGACCCTGATTGCATCGCATCTCATGCGTGGACCCGTGATTTTGCTGCCTGGCTTGCTTCTTGCAGGAATCATCCTCCCTGCTTCCATGGACGCAACACATCACTGGTTCAGCACGATTGCAGTGCTGGCAGCCGTACTGGTTCTGTTGAAGGAGACGACATTGCCGCGCATCGCTGCCGCCGGAGCATTGTGCGGTCTGGCTGCATGCTTCACCCAAACCAAGGGAGCCCTGGCGATTGCTGGGTTTACCGTCTATCTCATCTATGGCGCGCGACGGCATACGATACAACCCCCTAAGCGCTGGCAGGAGTTTCTGCTACTTTACGGTGCGGCCGCAGCCGTCTTCATGGTGATCAATGCATACTTCATCCGGGCGGCGGGTATAGGCCAGTGGCTCTTTCACGTCCTCATATATCCGCTTCGCTACTACTCGTATCCATCGGTTAACAATTGGCGCGTCCTGATTCATGACTTCCCGGAGCACAACGGCATTTGGAAGTGGGTAACCTTTCCTTTTCTGTATGCCACAGTCCCATTGGTCTCCATAATGTTTGTCGTCACTATCTGGCGGCGATGGGAGGTGAATCGCGATAAGCACTGGCGGAAACTTCTCCTCGTTGCTATCGCAGGCATCGCCATGTTCATGGCCATCGCCGCTGCACCTTCTATAAAAAGACTGGGCACGGTAAGCCCGCCCACCTTGATTCTTCTGGCATGGCTGCTCCATCGACCCGGAAAAACCGCTACCCGTTTGAAGCTCCTCTTGGCATGTGTGGCCATTGCCCTCGCGGTTGCGATTCCGGTGCGCATACAAACCAAAACATATGTGTTTCTGGATCTTCCCGCAGGCCGAGGAGCTTTCAAAGATACCGCGCTCTGCGAGGAATACCGCTGGCTACTTGAAAACACGCACCCTGGACAGTTCTTCTTTGGTTTGCCCCCGTTGTATTTCGCGTTTCACATGCGGAACCCTGCCGCCATAGAAGGTTTTATCTCTTCCGAATACACACGCCCCCAACAAATCTTCGCACTTGTCGAAGCACTTGAAAGCCACCCGGTACCGCTGCTCATATTACGTCGGTCGCACGATTTTTTGTTCACAAAGGATTCTCCGTCGGACCACCTCGAACCCATCCGTGTATACGTAACCCGGAACTATCAGCTCACGAAAACCTTCCCAACCGGCGATGAGGTGTGGCGGAGAATTGGGGCGCCCGTTCCTGTTGTTAACAACAAGGACGCCGATGCTCCTGCCAAGGCGCAAGATCACACTAGCCAATAAACTCAACCACCTGCTCGCACACGCCAGCTCTGCGTCGAGCAGTTCACAATACCTAACAAGCTGGCTATCGCGCCAACGCCTCTGCAATCGCCTTCTCCGCCAGCGGCGCCATCACCGCATATCCTTTCGCCGTCGGATGCACCCCATCCGACGCCAGCTCCGGATCCAGTCCACTCTGCGCATTCGCCATCGGCGTGTAGTAATCCAGATACACCAGTCCCTCACGCGCAGCCAAAGCCTTCAGCCGCGTATTCAACGCGCGAATCTGCTCCGCTGGCTGCTGCACCTCAGGCCTCCACGGATACCGCACCGCCGGCAGGATCGACGAGATCACCATCCTGATTCCGTTCGCCTTCGCAATCGCCGCCATCGATTCGAAGTTGTCCTCAACCATCTCCGGCGTCGACGGCCCCGTGTTCACCGCAATATCATTCGTCCCCGCCAGAATCACCACAACCGCAGGCTTCAGATGCACCACGTCCTGCTGAAACCGAACCAGCATCTGCGGTGTCGTCTGCCCGCTGATACCGCGTCCAACATAGTTCTTCCCCGGGAAAAACCCATCCGGATTCCGCGCCCACGAATCCGTAATCGAGTCTCCATAAAACACAACCCGCTTCTCACCGGCAGCAGGCGCAGGCAGCGCCGCATTGTCCGCTCTATATCGCCCCAACTGTGCCCAGTCATTGAGCTGCGCCTTCATCGTTGCAATCTGCTTTGCAGTATCCACCTGAGGCACAGCCGGAGCCACAGGTGTCGGCGTCGCACTCTGGGCCCATCCAGCCACACTTGTCGTAGCCACAAACCCTACCAAAATCGCACGCACCAGAACCTTCATTCCGCACTTCTCCCCAATCAAATGTTTAGTGTCCACTCAAAGCCTTATCAATGGCAGCCTGTGCCAGCGGAGCCATCACTTCGTATCCCTTTACGCTCGCATGCACGCCATCGACCGTATACTCCGCCTTCATACCGCCCTCAGCATTCGCCAACGCCGAGTAGTAATCCAGATAGGTAAAACCATGAAGGGAGCAATATCCCTGCAGCCACGCATCCAGCGCCCGAATCTTCTCCGCCGGATGCAAACCTTTCCGCCACGGAATATCCGTCGAAGGAGTAATCGACGCGAACACTACCTTGATCCCGTTCGCCCGCGCCATATCCGCCATCGACTGCCAGTTGTTCTCCGTCATCTCTGGCGTCATCGGCCCTGTATTTCCGGCAATGTCATTGGTTCCCGCCAGAATCACCACTACCTTCGGGTGCAGATTGACCACATCCTGCCGAAACCGCACCACCATCTGCGCAGTCGTCTGCCCACCGATGCCGCGGTTCACATAGTTCTTTGCAGGAAAGAAGATACTACCGTTCCGTCCCCAGAACTCAACCATCGACGCCCCATAAAACACCACGCGATCTTCACCCGGAGCCGCCGCACCCAACCCCTTATTTGCGTCGCGGTAGTACCCCAACTGGGCCCAATCGTCGAGCTTTGCCTGCATCGCGGCAATTCGCTTGTCAGTATCAATAACCGGCGCAGCAGCAGGTGAAACCGCATCCTGAGCCCGCACCGTCGCAACAGAGAATGTCAAAAGTAAAACAGCCCGCACTGCAGCTTTCATTCCACCTCCATTCCCACCCTCTCGTTTGCGTTCCGATTCTAGCCCACTTCCGCGAACCTCCCACTGCAACCATTCGACACCTCCACTGCTGTACCCTTAACAGTGATGCGACCCGGCCTATCCACACACGTCTTCCTCCAGCAGCGCCTTCACCCCGGCCTGCTCGACGCCCTTCACCATAGCGGAGCCCAGACCATCGAGCTCTTCGCCGCACGCCACCACTTCGACTACACCGACCGTGCCGCCGTCCGCGACATCGCCGCCTGGTTTCGCGCCAACGAAGTCGCCGCCACGCTCCACCAGCCCATCTACACCAGCGACCGCTCCGACGCTCAGTGGTCCCGCCACGTCGCCCCCAACCTCAACCTAATCGACCCCGAGAAATCTCGCCGCATCGACGCCATGGACGAGGTCAAGCGCGCCCTCGAATCAGCCGAGCAACTCCCCATCCAATCCATCGTCCTCCACCTCGGCCACAAGGACGACTCCTGGAACGTCCGCGCCCTCGAAAACTCCCTCACCGCTATCGAGCACCTCAAAGCCTTCGCGCATCCCCTAGGCGTCCGCATCCTCCTCGAAAATCTTCAAAACGAGATCACCACGCCCGAGCACCTCCTCGAGATCGTCCGTGTCGGCCACTTTGACAACGTCGGCTTCTGCCTCGACATCGGCCACGCCCACCTCTCCGCGCCAGAAAAAAACATCGGCATCGACCACGCCTTCGAACTCCTCAAGCCCCGTATCGCCGAGCTCCACCTTCACGACAACCATAGCGCCAAAGACGACCACCTCTGGCCCGGTGCCGGCGCCATCGACTGGACCAACATAGCCCGCCACATCGCCACGCTACCTCCAGACACCCCAGCCGTCGTAGAGATCGCTCACGACATCGAAGAGACCGCCGCCAGCGCCTCCCGCACAGCTCACGAGCTCTTCCGCACTCTCGAAGAAAGAATCCAGGATCCCCAACCCAACAATGCCTGATCAGTCGCGCCACTCACTCTGCGCATCGCTTCAACGCAGATCTAAGCCTTGCCCCGCATCTTCGCGACCCACCACCGCGAACCCACCAGCAGAAATCGCCAGTCCTTCAGAAACTCGGGTGGCTTCCCCTCAATCGCATGCCCAATGAACTGCAGCGTCCACCCCGCTACAAAGAGCGCGATCCCTACCCACAGCAGCCGGTGCCACACAATCGCTGCGAACAGCAGCAACACCGAGACGATGATCATCGGTATGCCGAAGGTATGCGTCATCCGATTCAGCGGATGCTGATGGCTCTCCGAGTACTCCGCGATCCAGCTCTCCCAACTCCGTCCACCGAGCATGCGAGCACCATACTCCCGGCCTTCGCGCCGCGCAACCCGCTCTCTGCCGTAACCGCAATCCGGTAATCTAGATCAAGGTAAACCGCACAATGTCTGACACCGCAATCACCGCTCCCATCGCCACAATCGCCTCCCTCTCCCAACACGAAGGCCAGACCGTCACCCTCCGCGGATGGCTCTACAATCTTCGCGCCTCGGGCAAGCTTCTCTTCCCCATCTTCCGCGACGGCACCGGCACCATCCAGGGCATCGTCCCCAAAGCCGCCGTCCCCGAAGAAGTCTTCAACACCCTCAAAGAACTCTCTCTCGAATCAAGCCTCACCGTCACCGGAAAGGTACGCGCAGACTCCCGCGCCCCCTCCGGCTACGAGCTCGACGTCGAAGGCGTCACCGTCATCCAGAAGGTCCCCGAAGACACACCCTTCCCCATCCAGCTCAAAGAAGCCGGCGTCGACTTCCTCATGGAGCACCGCCACCTCTGGCTCCGCACCCCGCGTCAATCGGCGATCCTGCGCGTCCGCGCCACCATCATGCGCGCCGCCGCCGAGTTCTTCGACACCAACGGCTTCATCCGCACCGACCCACCCATCCTCACCCCTAACGCCTGCGAAGGCACATCCGAGCTCTTCGAGATGGACTACTTCGACGACGACAAGGCCTACCTCACCCAATCCGGCCAGCTCTACATCGAAGCGACAGCCCTCGCCCTCGGCAAGGTCTACAGCTTCGGCCCCACCTTCCGCGCCGAAAAATCCAAAACCCGCCGCCACCTCACCGAGTTCTGGATGATCGAGCCCGAAGTAGCCTTCCTCGAACTCGACGGCCTCATGGACCTCGCCGAGGCTTTTATCACCCACATCATCACCCGAGTCCTCGAGTCCCACCGCGCCGACCTCAAAGTCATCGGCAAAGACATTACCAAACTAGAAGCCCTCATCGCCCCCACGAATGAAACGGTGGCAGCAGGGGGCTTCAGCCCCCTGGATACGACCGCGACTGAACCGGGCTTTAGCCCCGGGCCGTCCGAATCCCGCGCCACCAACCGCTTCCCCCGCCTAAGCTACGACGCCGCCCACGCCATGCTCGAAAAAGCCTACGCCGAAGGCAAACTAGAAAACCCCCACAAATACGGCGACGACTTCGGCTCCCCCGACGAAACCTACATCAGCTCCCAATTCGACAAGCCAGTCATGATCCACCGCTACCCCGCGGCCTTCAAAGCCTTCTACATGCAGCCCGACCCGCTCGACCCCACCAAGGCCCTCTGCGTCGACGTCCTCGCCCCCGAGGGCTACGGCGAAATCATCGGCGGCTCCCAGCGCATCGACAGCTACGACCTACTCAAGTCCCGCATCGAAGAGCACGACCTCCCACTAGCCGCCTTCCAGTGGTACCTAGACCTGCGCAAATACGGCAGCGTCCCCCACTCCGGCTTCGGCATGGGCATCGAACGAGCCGTAGCCTGGATCTGCGGCCTAGACCACGTCCGCGAAACCATCCCCTTCGCCCGCACCCTCAATCGCATCTATCCTTGAGCTGACTCTCTATTTAGTTTTCCTCATAACTTCGGATAATGTATGGTTTAGCTTTTTCTAGATCGTCGATGTTGCGAATGCGGATTTCCAAATCACCGGTGCCATAGTGACCAATATCTGATACATCGCGAGTAAAATTTGGCTCCAATGTGATGCTGGAAGGATCGACCTTTACAAATATCGCGTGAAACCCAGCCTTTGGGTGAACTTCGACAGCCGCAAAGTTTTTCATCCGTCGATAGGCGACATAGTACTTTCTTTGATTAACCTGCACTTCATCGCCCAGGCTCTTGAGATAGTCATCTATTGTTAGCCACAAGTTATGCAGTTCGGATGAGCATAGCGATAACAAATCGGCAAATCCAGCGTACTCGTTCTTTCCTCTGAGTGGCTCGCTTAAAGAAGATTCCGGAGGTGAATGCCGGCTGGCAAAAGACATAGTCGAGGAGTTACGGCTAGCATTAACCAATTCAAGCAACAGAAGATTGTCGTCGTAGCGCTTATACCTTAAGAGGCTGATATTTCGGGGAATCTGATACACAGCATGCTCATCGAACTTGTTAAAATCGCCAGCTATACAGAGTAAGCGTGGTGCACTCCAATCGATGTCGGTTGCGACCTCATTGCCAATTCGCTTCTGAACTAAAAGTTCGAACTCCGCCTTATGATCCATTAGCCAGTCGAGATAGTAGAGTCCCTGATTAATGACATTTTCATCCGAACTGCGCTTGTACTCGATAATCACCGGACAACCATCTTCATCGAGCCCCAACGTGTCTATTCGGCCTCCGTGGGTCTTACCGGTAGAGTATTCGGAAGCAAGAAATCGCACACTTAGAAATTCCGACAGATGTTTCTCAAGTAGTTCTTGAAGTGAACGTTCTATTGCTACAGAGCGCGATGGAAGTTCGTGAGCCTTCCCGGCTTCAACGCGAAATAATTTAATGTCCGCCATGGCACAAGTGTAACTGTGGATGATCGCAACCGTGTAGCCGGTGCCCATCCATCGCAGTCTCATCGCATGAGTGGGCATTCGCGCAAAGCGCGAACCGCTTCCCATACACCCAACTCAAGCCTTATAAGGCACTCGAACCCCACGCATCCCACTCGGAAAATCCTTCACATTCCGAGTCACCAACTTCCGCCCCGCCACCTCAGCCGTTGCCAGAATAATCGCATCCGGCATCTTGAGCCTCTTCTCCCTGCGCATCACAGCCGCCCGGTCCGCCACCGCCGTCGTAATCGGCAAACACTCGAAGTTCAAAAGAAAAGCCCGCAGAATCGTCTCCTTATCCTGCGCTGAAGCTCCATTCATGCAGTTTCATCGCATGAATGGGAATTTGCGGCCCCCACGAACCGGATTCCTTCAAACATCCACTGATCCGATGGGGGCTGGAGTCTCAATCTCAACCACGTCCGCGGAACCATCCCGTCGCCCGCGCCATCAACCGAATCAACTCATAACATCACAACTGAAATAGCAGCACTTCCAGCCGGCGATCTCCAACGCCTGCTCTGGCTTTTTGGCTTCAACAATCGTCGTGCCACCGCTTAAAACCGGCTCTCTCATACGGAAAACTCAAAATAAACAATCCAATCCCTCCGATTTTTTTTGATTTCAATATAAAAAGAATTGAGAAGCTCCTTCCGAGGTCTTCCATGACGATTAGCGAGTCTTTCTCTCACCAGGCTTCCAACCTCGTCCAGTCAGTCAGGGATATGAGAAAGTTGTCCCTCATGCACTACAGCGCTGCGGAGCGAGCCAGCCTGATCTCGGCTCTCCGGTCCAAAGGACACGAGACCGATCTGCTCGGTTTTCATGTGAGCTACCTCAACGACGTAGCCTTCCACTTCGTACTCCGCGAGGTCTTCTTCAACTGCGATTACCTGATGGACTCTGAGACCGATTCGCCAGTCATCCTGGATTGCGGCGCAAACATCGGCCTCGCCACTCTCTTCTTCAAACGCCACTTCCCCAGGGCGCGCATTACCTGCTTCGAGGCAGACCCTACCACCGCCTCTATCCTCAGGAAAAATGTCGAGCAGAACCACCTTCAGGACGTATCGACGTACAATCTGATGCTCTCCGACTCCGAAGGCGAACATCTGTTCTACATCGACCCCGATATCGACGGAAGCCTGAAAATGAGTGGAACGCCCGGTCGCCTGTCGAATCAGCGCGAGATCAAAGTCAACGCCGGAAAGCTCTCTCACTTTATCGACGGCCCCATAGACCTCCTCAAACTCGACGTCGAAGGAGCTGAATTCGAGGTCATGAACGATCTCAAAAGCAGCGGCAAGCTCAGCCACGTTCGCCGCATGGTCATTGAATATCACCACAAGATCGACGGCCAGGCGTCTCGCTTATCTAAGTTCCTTGCACTCCTTGAGGATGAGGGCTTCGAGTATCAGATCGCCGGAAAGTGCTACCCGATCACCACCCGGAACACATTCCAGGACATCCTCCTCGGTGCATACCGCCCAAACTGACCTGTCAAGCCCCAAAACAGCAAATCCCCGCGCCAATCCTCAACAATCGCATTGCAAAAGAGTTTTACCCAACTCGATATAATAGATACAGAGACAAAGAAAAGCCCCGGCCACCAGCTGGGGCTTTTCCCATTAATCCAAATCAAAGGAACCAGCACACCTGCCCAGCCACCGAAGTACGAACCTAAGTCAAATAAATAGAATACTTTGCGCAATTAAGATGGAGGAGGGGGTACCCCAGGCAATGATTCCACGACAACATGACAAACCGCCCAAAAGAGCGTCTCATAGTGTTGGAACAATAGCCTGCCTATGACCTCGCAATGAAATGATGGCATCATAGAAGCCACATCCACACGAGCATGCACCGCTGGAGCAAAGCCATGGAAATGAACGACTACCGCACGAACTCCTACCCCACCACCATCGACGTCCCCCGCGAGGGAACCGCCCCTCTCCTCGCCAAGGTGCTCGGCATCACCTCGCTCGGCTTTTTCATCACCGCCATCGGCGTCGCCACCGCACCCGCCTGGGGAACCCTACCCGGCCTCATCGTCGTCTTCGGACTCGTCTTCGCCATCTCTCGCGCCCGCAAGGGCAACCCCGCCCTCGCGCTCGGACTCTTCCTCACCCTCACCTACTTCATGGGCTGGCAGATCGGCCCGCTCATCCAGCACTACATCCGTAACTTCGGCTCCGGAATCGTCTTCAACGCCGCCGCCACCACCGGCGCCGGCATGGCCGTCATGGGCTGCATCGCCTATCTCTTCAACATCAACTACCGCCGCATCGCCGGCATCGGCTTTGCCGCGCTGCTCCTTCTCATCATCGCCGGCGTCGCCAGCATGTTCTTCCACTTCCTAAGCCCAGACACTTTCTCCTGGCTCACCCTAGGCATCTTTAGCCTGCTCACCATTGGCGACTTCGCCCGCATCCGCGCCGGCGGAGACGGCAGCTCCGCCGTCTCCCTCGCCCTCTCCATCTATCTCGACGCCATCAACATCTTCCTCGCCGTCCTCCAGCTCATGGGTGGCCGCCGCAGAAACTAGTGTCAGTCGAATAGCCAAGACACAAACCCGATGCCCCATTCATCGCGCCCTTGTCTCATGCGACGAGTGGGGCATTTCGCGTCCGGCGCGAATGTAACAAATCCAAAACCCCAACTCATGTAATATCTCCAGCAACACAAAACAGACGTCTTCCCCACACGTCAACGAAATCCATGGAGGCTGCGAGATGCCGAAGCGCCCGCCGGAACACTCCTCGAACCCCTCAAAGAAGCCCCCTACCCCCAAGCCACATCCAAAGCCAAAACCGAATCCTCCCGCGCCCCCCAGCGGCCAGCCCATCTTCTCGCAGCCGTTGCCCTCACCCGATCCCAGCGGCTTCAAGAACCCCGTCACCGACCAGAAATATCAGGGGCTCAACACGCTCGAACCCGTACCCCAGCCCCAGGGCGGAGCCGTGGAACCTGTCCTCACCCTCGCCCAGGTCTACGGCGCACAGGGCGCAGCCAAAGTTCAGGCCATCCAGCAATCCGGCCAGATTGTCTTCCACTCCGTCGGCGACACCGGCAGCGTCCAGGGGCCAACCACGGAAATTCTCGTCGCCGACAAGATGGTCACCGACTTCACCGAAGCCAACCCCGCCGACGTACCCTCATTCCTCTTTCACCTGGGCGACATCGTCTACTACTTCGGCGAGGCCACCTACTACTACGACCAGTTTTACGAGCCCTACCGCGACTATCCCGCGCCGATCCTCGCCATCCCCGGCAATCACGATGGCGTCGTCTACTCCGCCGATCCCGCGCCAACCCTTGAGGCCTTTCTTCGCAACTTCTGCACCCCCGCTCCCGTGCAATCGCCAGACTCCGGTGGCCTTCTGCGCACCACTATGATTCAGCCCGGCGTCTACTTCACGCTGGAAGCTCCCTTCCTTCGCATCCTCGGCCTCTACAGCAACGTACTCGAGGACCCCGGCGTCATCTCCGATCAGAACGGTCAGAACAAAATCCTCGATGGCAGACAGGTCGCCTTCCTCACCGCCGCGCTCAAGCGAGTCAAGAGCGACAACTTCACCGGAGCCGTCATCATAGCCATGCACCATCCAGCTTTTACCGGCGGAGCCGTACACGGAGGCAGCCCTCTCATGCTTGCCGACATCGACTCTGCCTGCAAGGCTGCAGGCGTCTGGCCCCACGCCGTCTTCTCCGGCCACGCCCACAACTACCAGCGTTACACGCGCACGGTCAACAACATCCAGATACCGTTCCTCGTCGCAGGTTGCGGCGGCCACGCTCCCCACTCGCCCATGCGTGCAACCTACCGCACGCCCTACAAGATCGACAACACGCTAACGCTCGAAAACTACGACGACACGGACTACGGCTATCTCCGCGTCGTCGTCGATGCCCAGACGATGCGCATCGAGTTCCATCCCCAGAGCGATGGCGGCACCACCAAAACCCCCAACGACGTCGTAACCATCACCCTTGCAACACACGCGGTGCAGTGACATCGCTTCCGCAGGCCACCAGAAAACCTGTCAAGCCCCAAAACAGCAAATCCCCGCGCCAATCCTCAATAATCGCATTGCAAAAGAGTTTGACCCAACCCGATATAATAGATACAGAGACAAAGAAAAGCCCCGGCCACCAGCTGGGGCTTTTCCCATTAATCCAAATCAAAGGAGACCAGCACACCTGCCCAGCCACCGAAGTACGAACCTAAGTCAATAAAATAGAACACTTTGCGCAATTAAGAAGGGGAGGGGGTCCCACACCCCGAACTCGTCTAAACTTCTTGGGGGGCCACTCATCGCTTTTAGCTCTCATAGGAAGATAGTGATCAATCGACGCACGTTTCTAAAGCGAAGCGCAGGAGCGCTGATAGCAGCCAGGACCACCTCATCTCTCTCTGCTCCAACATCAACCGAAACACCTCCGGAATTCAAAACATCGAACGCTCGCTGGCAGGCCGCTTATGACGGCGCCCTGGCCGTCCTCGCCGGCAACGTGCAACAAATGCCGCGATACAGCAAGCCCGTACTGATCGAAGGCTCGACCTATCAGGGCATCTGGATGGAGTGCGGACCCCACGAGTCCCTCGTCTACCGCAAGTTCCGCCCCGACATAGCCCGCAACAACCACATGACCTTCTTCGAGCTTCAGCGCCCAGACGGCCAGTTCCCAGCAAACAACAAAGTACAGGAAGCAGGCTTCGGACAAATCCAGATGGTCGTGCCGATCGCTGCAACGGCGTGGGAGTTCGCACAGGCTACCAATGACGAAGAGTTCCTTCACACCGCCTATAAAGCCTGCTCCAACTGGGACAACTGGCTCATGCGCCACCGCAACACACGCGCAACCGGCCTCATCGAGGGCTTCTGCACTTACGACACTGGAAACGACAACAGCCCGCGCTGGGCCGGACTTCCAAACCAGTGTCCCGACAAGGATGCGAAGCGTTGCCCTCCGATTCCAACGCTGCCGCGCCTCTGCCCCGATCTCTCCGCCACGACCTACGGCGCGCGAATCACTCTCGCAGCCATGGCCAAGGCCTTAGGCAAGACTACGGAAGCTGACCAGTGGACAGAAAGCGCACACAAGATTCGCACCCTGATCCTCTCGCGCTTGTACGTACCCGAAGAAGCTGCCTTCTACGACCTCGACGCGCAGAATCGCTTCGTAAATATTCGATCCGAAATACTCACCCGCGTCTGCGCCGAACATGTTCCAGACCAGGCGCTCTTCGACCAGCTATGGAGCCTTCAACTCCATAATCCAAAGGCCTTCTGGCCCGCTTTTCCGCTGCCCTCCATTGCGATCGACGACCCCGCCTTCGTCCGTCCGATCCCACGCAACTCATGGGGCGGCGCCTCGCAGGTTCTCACAGCACTACGAGCAACTCGCTGGCTCGATCATTACAATCGCTCAGCAGAGTTGGCCGTCATGATGGATCGGTGGTGCGAAGCCATCCAGCGCGACATGACCTTCCGGCAACAAGTCGATCCCCTGACTGGTGTCTTCACGAAGGAAGATGCTCCCAACTATTCCCCATGTGCACTGGTGATGGTGGATTACACGTGGCGACTCGCCGGAGTCTGTGAAACTCCCGATGCCTTGCACTGGAACGTTCGCCCCGGACATCCGGCAGCGAAATCAGCACGCTTTCGCATGCGCACCGACAAGGGACAAGGCGCCGAAATGCGCTATGACTCACAGGGAGTTAGCCTTTGGTTTGGAGGTAGATCACTCGGCCGAATCGAGTCCGGCTCTGTCAGGCTTGTCACAAACAAAACCGGCGATCCGCAGGCCTTAATCGGAATCAGCGAACAACCGCAGGAAGTCAGGGTACAACTAGCGGGCCACGTACCACAGAAAATATCGATACGGCCAAATCAACGAATCGCACTCGAATAAACAAGCGAGTGGATGGGCCTAAATCATGACAAACTGCCCAATTATTCAATAAATCACTTGCTTTTCTAAATCGTAGCTGTCAAAGTAACAAAGCGTAGGAGAAGCCCGATGAACACGAAATCGCACAACACGATGCGTAGGTCGCCTGAGAGAAGCCATCTCTCCGTTGACCGCCGGGCCTTGCCTCACACCTGCCAGTAACTGACGGCGGACGATCCTACGCAATTAACACGCACAAATACGCCTACTGAGCGCCGACGAGAAGGCCTGCAATACTCGCGCCTTCGACCAAACCCTCAGCAGCTCTGCGCATTTCTTGCGTTCCTCAACAAACTGCTTGAGCACAGCTGCAAAGCTGTGTCTGCAAACAATCCAGCCTTCGCTGGTTAGAAAGAAAGGCCCGCCATGGGCAAGCCATACATCAAGGGCGGAACCCCGATTGGTTCGGCATCGCTCTGTAAAACATGTTCTTACGCGCACATCATGACCGGATACCGCGAATCCGAGATGATCACGATGTGCAATGACGTCCACCCCAACATCGTCGTGCCGTTTCTCATCTACGAGTGCACCGGCTACTACGACAAGAACCGTCCGAACTGGAAACTGATGGAGGACCTCGCCATCGACGTTAACCCCCGCTCCGCTGAAGCCGGTGGGTTTCAAAGTCGGTGTCGGCTTCCACGAAGCCGCGGTCGCACGCGTCCGTGCGGACGACTCCGACAAGCACGATGATGACTAATCAAACGAACCCACAAAATCGGGTGCCCATCGTCGCGACAAGTTTCATCGCCGCGACGATGGGCATTCGCCACATAACCTGCCTGAATCCACTCCTAAATCCGCTCCAGAGTCCCCCGATCCATCTCTCCACCAAAGTACTTCTCCAGAGCCTCCCGGAACACCCCGCCCTCCCCCGCAGCCTTCACAAAAAGCGTTATGCTCGAGTGAAACTTCAGGTCGTCCGGATACCCGAAGATCTCCTCAACCGTCCTCCCCTCCACCCCGCAAACAATCCCGACACACTCCCGCAGCCTCACCCCCAGCACCGGATGTTCTAGATAAGCCCGAGCCTCCTCCAGCCCTGAGACCCCATATCTTACCGCCGTAGGGCTACTCCCCAACCCCCGAATCTGCGGAAACACGAACCACATCCAGTGGCTCCGCTTCCTTCCCGCCCGAAGCTCCGCACAGGCCTGCTCATAAATCCCCTCCTGCGCCTCCACAAACCGCTCCAGCCCAAACCGGTCGATCATCCCACTCCCTCCCGGCCCAGTCAGAGATCGGCGTTTCCCAAATGCCGCCCCTGCATGGACTTATCTTTCCAAAGCGCTAGGCCTCGCTTGGCTCAACAGCTACGGCTGTGCAATTAAAAGTCTCCAAAAGCGCCTAACCTTGAAACCCTTCCTCAAAAAAGAACGTCTGATTAGGAATCATGACCACGGCAGAGCTTCAACAACACCTCCATTCACTGGAAGAACGTCTCCTCCACCCCGATCGCGAATCCAACCGCAAGGATCTTCTGCAGCTATTAGCCCCTGATTTCAGAGAGTTCTGCACCTCAGGCCGCATCTTCAATCTTCAGCAGCTCTCCGAATCCCTTCTCACCAGTTCCCCTCGCTCCGCCACCATGACCCGCTTTTACTCCATGCCGCTAGGCCCTGACGCAGCCCTCACCACCTACCACATCGCCACCACCACCTCTTCGTCCCACCACTCCTCCGTCTGGGTACTCCGGGACGGCCGCTGGCAACTCATCTTCCACCAGGGAACCACGGCTTTCTGACACTAGCGTCGCCTACAAAAAGCTACGAGTCCTGACGCTCGCGCTCCCAATCCTCACGACGCTCCCGTTCCACCAGATCATCCGGATCTCCCCGCTTCTCCCACTCCCTTCGCTGCTCGCGTTCCTCCCGCTCCTCACGACCGTCACTCATCGCGCCTCCTCTCCGGCAGCTTCGCCTCTGGCACACCTCCAATTACACCAGAATCACCTAGCGGAGCACCACCCTCACCCCATCGCCCTCCCCATCCCGAAAGCTAACCTCCCTATCGCTCATTACCACGTTAGGCTGATATCCCACCCCACCCAGCGGCGCCACCTTCGCAATATCCGCCTCCGTCCAGCACACCATCCCCCGCACGCAACTCAGCTTCGCGGGAGTACCCGGCACGCTTCCCCGCTGAACCAGGTAGGTCCCATCCACCTCCCGAATCAGCACATCGTTGTAGTAGTTGATAAACACACCAGCATCATCTACTCGAACCCCATTCCGCTCCACCTTGGCCAACGGATCGCGCAAAAAAAGCCGCTGTCGATAGACCACAACAACAACAATCAACAGCACCGCAAGAACAATCAGGATCCTCTTCAAGCTCAGCCTCACACCGCCGCAACTCCGCAGACACACAACTCGGGCAAACAGGCGGAAATCGAATACAAGCGTTGTAATGAATCCGCCCAGTCTTGTCTCTCAAATTCTTCCCACTGGCCCCCAAGAGTCACCCTTACTTCTTCTCTTCGTGATACTCCTGCTCCGTATTAATCCCCCACAACGCAGCCTTATCCACCTTCCCGGCCACAATCCCATCCACCACCGTCATTGCCGTCAACATACTGTGGTCCTGATTGTTGTACTTGTGCATCCCGTTCCTCCCCACCAGAAACAGGTTCTCGAACCCATCGGTAAACTCCCGCAGTTCATTGAACCGGTCATACGTCCCAAAGTAAGCCGGGTACGTCTTAGGTACCCGCACCACATGCCCATCGCTCACATCCTCAGCATTCACAATTCCAATCTTCGCCAGCTCGCCAATCGCAAAACGCTTTAGCTCGTCGTCCGGCATCTTCCAAAGTTCATCTGTGTCATAACAGAAGTATTCCAACCCAATCCAAACCTTCGCCGGATCGCTCACCAGGTAAGGGCTCCAGTTATTGAATATCTGTAACCGTCCCAGTAGCACATCCGGCTCCTGCACATAGATCCACGTATCCTTCAGCAGTCCGCCATCCGGTTCCTTCACCTTCAGCCGATCCACCAGCAGCCCCACAGTAATAAAGTCCCGATACTGCAGCCCTTCACTCACCTCGCGAACATTCTCCGGCACCCGAGCATCCATCGCCCGCACCAGCTCCCGCATAGGCATCGTCGAAAAGAAATAGTCCCCCGCGAACGTCCACCGTTCACCCACCTCATTCACCGCGTCTACCGATAAAACCCGACCACCCTCACAATGAATCGCATCCACCTTCCACCCCAGCAAAACCTCTCCACCCTTCTCCTTCACCAGCCCCGCCACATGCTCCCAAAGCTGCCCCGGCCCATACTTCGGATACATAAACCGCTCAATCAAACTTGTATCTGTGCCTTTCTGAGACACATCTTTGTTCGCCGGCCCACTGAAATTCTTCTTCAAAAAGTGCTTCACCGCAGTCGTCAAACTCAGTCCCTTAATCCGCTGCGCCCCCCACTCAGCCGAGATCTCATCGCAACTCATCCCCCAAACCTTCTCCGTATAGCTCTTGAAGAAAGTCAGGTAAAGCTCACGACCAAATCGATTGATCAAAAAATCCTCAAGGCTCTTCTCCGGCCTGATCTGGCTCACTCGCGACTTCAGATAACTCATCCCGACTCTGAAAGTCCTTACCACCCCAAGATTCCGCAGCGTTGTCGCCGTCACCGTAATCGGATAATCAAAAAACTTCCGCAGATAATAAATACGGCTCTTCCGCGGACGAATCAGCATCACCAAATCCGGTTCAGGAGTAGCAGCAGCCTCTACCAGCGCGTCCACCGAAGTCTCTGGCTCCTCCTCATCGCCATCCGCTTTCACAATAGGCCCAACCCCGCGAAGCACAGGCTCCTCTGGAAGATGGGCAGGCACAGCAATCAAGCGCCGTTTGCCTTGATAGCTAATCTCCTGCGACCGCAACCCGACATCTTCCACCTCCGGCGGCATCAGGTCGATCCACCACTGCATCACGCGATCGCTCTTCGAAAAAAACCGATGCCCCCCAATATCCATCCGGTTGCCCTTATACCGGATCGTCCGCGAGATCCCACCGATCTCATTGCTAGCCTCCAGCACAATCGGCTGAACATCGGTCCGCCGCAGAAGCTCCAGCGCTGCCGTCAATCCAGCAGGCCCAGCCCCAATGATGATCGCTCTCTTCGCCATAGGCCGCTTCAACTATACGGTGCCATCCACCCCTCACAACAGCACCGTTGCAGTGGCCTTCCGCACTCCACCACTTAAGACGAGACCTGCCTTTAAAAAGTCGCTCCGCAAACGTAAAGACCTCGTCATCTCATCGTAAAAAATAAGTTGTAATTGTTTCTTGTTTGTCATCTCGAAGGGGATTTGTTGTTGCGGGTGCTCCACCCTTAGCGTCGTCTCATCGCGCTAAGGATGAGAAGGAAACAGCTCAGCCAACATGGGCGAGCACGAAGAGCTATCGAAGTTGCTCGAGGGTAAGCGGCACACGATCACTGGGATTCTCTCCCGGTCGAAATCTTAGTCCGTACCGAGTGAAACATAAATAGTGCAGATTAAAGATTTGAACCGGTTGCTGGATTCATTTGAGGCCGGCGGCCATGGTTTTCACGATGGTGCCATTGGCGTCGTCGTCCTTGAGTGCCCAGACAAAAGCGCCACCGAGGCCCCCAGGAACGCGGATGCGGATGTACGCAGTTTTGAGCCACACCGTGATCGGGTCATCGTAGGACCAGAAGGTTTGTGTGTTGGGATCATAGAGCCACACGGCGAGTCGGCGTTCATCGAAAAGGCGCGTGTAGCCGTTCAGGCCGGTGAGCGTGAGATACGTGATCACGCCGGGCGTTTGCAGGTAATCGGTCGCAGGAAACGGAGCTGGCCCCGTGGACGTTTGATACAGGCCATTACCGGTTTTGGGAACGCCGGTCCAACCGCGCGCATATGTGGGAATGCCGAGGACAAGTTTTTCTCCGGGAACACCAGCCTCAAGATACGAGCGAATCGTGTAGTCGATGTAAAAATTCTCGGAGGAATCGGGATCCTGCTTGTCGTCGAAGAGGGGAGACGCGTGATTGGTGGAAGTCTCCCAGGTGCCATGGAAGTCGTAGCCCTGCACATTGAAAAAGTCGAGCTGGCGCCCGACTTCGGCTAGCTGGAGGTTGGAGAAATTCTGCTGGCCGGCAGGGCCGAACATGGTCAGCATATAGTGCTTTTTGTTGGCCTCTCCCAAGGCGTCCAGCTGCTTGCGAAATTCCTGGAGCAGCAGCGTTGCGTTTACCGTGTCAGCGGCAGTGGGAAATTCCCAATCAATATCAATGCCGTCGAAAACTCCCGCTGCAGAGATTCCAGACCCGAGATTACCTTTGACGAACAGATCGATGCAGTTGGCGACCATGGCCTGACGGCCGGCAGCGGTACTCGCAGCGGCCGAAAAACCGTCGGCCCCAGCGAGCGAGATCAGAACTTTCAGATTGGGATGCAGTTGCTTGAGCTGCTGCAGCGCGGCGAAATTCCCGTACAGGGGCCCGGGGTAGGGTGCGCCGCTGACGCTTGGAAGATTTGGATCCTGATAATCGGCCCAACTATCCGCTATGGCGCAGCCGGTCGGCGTGGCGTTGCCGAAGGCGTACGTCAAATGCGTGAGCTTATCTGCAACGCCATTGGCCTGTAGATTGGCAATGTTGTAGCCGGCGAAATAAATGCTCCATTCTTCGAAGTAACCACCGACCACTTTGGATTTGTTATCGTGGCGCGGTTCATTGGCGAGAGTGGGGCGCGCAAGAAAGAAGGGAACGAGCAGAGTGAGGAAGATGGTGAGGACGCGATTCGGAAGACATACAGAAACACGAGTCGCCATAGAACCACCTGAAGGAGAGGATGTGGAACTGGCGCAAAATATAAACCTATATAGCGGCTTTGGCAAACGACGACATTTGCAGAGAAAAGCTAACTTCTAGCGAGCGTTTCTGCTTCTGCATTCGGGATGTCGTTATACTCACAGCCTCGATTCTGCGCGCTGGCGGCAACTCTGCCTCACCTAATTTCAACAAAATGTGCATGAAACCTGAGTCGAGTCTTACGTCAGGCAGGGGTACACAGGAAGTTCATCCTACAGGCTAGCTCAACTGGAAGTTTCCGAAATCGTCACGTTCCAACCATACCTTTGTCCTTCTGAACGATAAACGGGGTTTTCGGCAACTTCGCTTGACGGAGCCGGAGGGCGCTGAATCTCTGGCGCCAGCGACAGCCCTCCGGTCACACATGGTGCAGTGTGTTTGGGCAAGCGCAGAGAAGGGGCCACAAAGCAGACAGGTCAGCCTTTAGTGCTGGAATCTGGTCTCAGGATCAAGCTCGTATTGCGGCCCACCCATGAATTCACCGATAGCCACGACCAGGCGGTCATAGACGTTCCGGCTTCGTCTATCATCAATCCCCAGGGCCTTCTCAAATACGAACCAGCAGCATCGACGTCACGCGTCAGGAGTCTTGTCTATGGGTCGGGTCCTCGTCATCGGAAGCGACAACCCTGTCACTCACGCCATCGTAGATCTCCTCTCTACTGCGGGTGTCCCCGTCGAATTCGCGGCCGGACCCGTCGTCGCTCTGCAATGCATGCGTGCACGGTCCTTCGCCATCACCATCACAAGTCCTAGCACCTCCATCGACGAAGACCTGGCCTTGTTCAACGAGATGCGTCTCATCCGGCCCGGCATCAAGTGCGTCGTGCTCGCACGGCACAGCACCCCCCAGGAGATCATCGCCGCGCTCCGCGCCCGCGTCTTCGCCTGCTTCACCGAGCCCTTCGACGCTCAAGCCATCGCCGACATCGCACGCGAGGCAGCCTCAGGCGGCCTCGCGGACGACGACATCCACCTCATCTCCGCCCGCCCCGGCTGGGTCACCGTCCGTGCCAACTGCCGCCTCCTCACGGCCGAGCGTCTCGTGTCCTTCGCCCGGGAGCTCAGCTCCCAAATGCAGGACGACATGCGCGATGCGATCCTGGTCAGCTTCCGCGAGATCGTTCTCAACGCCATGGAGCACGGCGCCGCCTTCAATCCCGAGCAGATGATCGAAGTCACCGCCGTCCGAACCCGCAGATCGTTCGTCTTCTACGTCCACGACCCTGGCTCCGGCTTCCGCCAGGAACCGCCAGGCACCGATCGCATCGTCGATCCCGCCGACGGTCTCATCGCTAATCTCGCCGACGACGATCTCATCTCCGATCTCACCGACGATCTTACCAATCCCACCGACAACATCAGCGTCCATATCCGCAGACGCGAAGAGAAGGGCTTATCACCCGGCGGCTTCGGTCTCCTCCTCGCCAGAGGCGCCGTCGACGAGCTCCTCTATAACGAGATCGGCAATGAAGTCCTGCTCATCAAGTACATCGACCGCGCCCCGCCCATTCAAAGCGATCCACTCGTGCATTAGTGTGCTGCGCAGCCGCGATGTAGAAGAAACTATGTGTCGGGCGAAGGACACGCAACAGCATTGGCATGAGCTGCTGTTGCAATTGTTGCTCGTCGTTTTGAACGAAGCGAAGAGTCCTCGTATTTGCCCAAGCTACAAACGCCCACCCAAAATCCCATCCACAACAAAAATCTCCCCACGCCAAAGGCGCAGGGAGACCAATACCACTTACAGTGACCGCGAGCTACACAGCCACTCGCTCTTCCCTCTTCGTCACTTCAAACCTCAATCCATCCTTCCCGGCATCCACCACCACATGATCGCCATGCAGCACCGTGCCATCGAGGATCTTCACCGCCAGCTTATCCTGCACCATGCGCTGAATCGCCCGCTTCAATGGCCGCGCTCCATAAGCCCGGTCATACCCGGCCTTGAAGATCGCCTTCCGCGCCGCATCCGTGAGCTCCAGCATAATCTTGCGATCGCTCAACAGCTTCTGCAGATCAGCCAGCCGCAGATCGACAATATGCGTCAACTCCGACTCATCCAGCGGATGGAACACAACAATGTCATCCACGCGATTCAGAAACTCTGGCCGGAACTGCTGCCGCAGCGAATCCATCACACGAACCTTCGCATCCTCAAAACCGTCTTCGCCCTGAGCCCACGCCGTAGTCAACTGCGCTGCGCCCACATTCGAGGTCATAATCAGCACAGTATTTTTGAAGTCCACCGTGCGACCCTTCGAGTCCGTCAACCTTCCATCATCCAGCACCTGCAGCAGCACATTGAACACATCCGGATGAGCCTTCTCGATCTCATCAAACAGGATCACCGCATAGGGCCGCCGCCGCACAGCCTCCGTCAACTGGCCGCCTTCGTCATACCCCACGTAGCCCGGAGGCGCGCCAATCAACCGCGCCACCGCATGCTTCTCCATGTACTCGCTCATGTCGATCCGCACCATCGCGGCCTCGTCGTCGAATAGAAACTCCGCCAGCGCCCGTGCCGTCTCCGTTTTTCCAACACCCGTAGGCCCCAGAAAAATAAACGAACCAATCGGCCGCTTCGGATCGCTCAATCCAGCCCTCGAACGACGAATCGCATTCGCCACCGCACTGAGCGCCTCGTCCTGTCCAACCACACGCTCGCGCAGACGATCCTCCATCTGCACCAGCTTCTGCATCTCGCCCTCAAGCATCTTCGAGACAGGAATCCCCGTCCACTTCGACACAATCGCGGCGATATCCTCCTCGTCCACCTCTTCCTTCAGCATCCGTGAAGGCTTCGCCGCCACACCCGTCGCCGCTTCAGCGGCATCCTCGCGCACCGCAGCATCCTGCAGCGCAGTCAGCTCCTTCAGCTCCGCCTCCAGCTTCGGAATCTCGCCATACTGCAACTCCGCAGCCCGCTGCAGATTGCCCTTACGCGTCTCCTCCTGCATTTGGAACCGCAGGCCTTCAAGTTGTTCCTTCAGCTCCGCAATCCGGCCAATCGCACCACGCTCCTTCTGCCAGCGGGCACGCAATCCGGTCGCACTCTCCTTCACCTCGGCAAGCTCACGCTCTACAATCTCGAGCCTCTCCTTCGAAGCCGCATCTTTCTCGCGCTTCAAAGCCGCACGCTCAATCTCCAGCGAAGTCGCCCGCCGCTCCAGATCATCGATCTCCACCGGCACGCTTCCAATCTGGATCGCCAGCGCAGCCGCAGCCTCATCCACAAGATCAATCGCCTTGTCCGGCAAAAATCTATCCGAGATATACCGATGGCTCAACGTGGCCGCCGCAACAATCGCCGAATCCTTAATCCGAACCTTATGGTGCGCCTCATACTTCTCCTTCAGCCCACGCAGAATCGCAATCGTATCCTCAACATTCGGCTCACCGACATACACCACCTGAAAACGCCGCTCCAACGCAGCATCTTTCTCGATGTACTTCCGATACTCATTCAGCGTCGTCGCGCCAATCGCACGTAGCCCACCACGCGCCAGCGCTGGCTTCAGCATGTTACTGGCATCCATCGCGCCCTCGGCTGCTCCGGCTCCTACAAGAGTATGTAACTCATCAATGAACAAAATGATCTCGCCGTCCGAGTCCTCAATCTCCTTCAGGACAGCCTTCAGCCGCTCCTCGAACTCGCCGCGAAACTTCGCGCCCGCGACCATCGCAGCCAGGTCCAGCGCACACACCCGCTTGTCCTTCAAAATCTCTGGAACATCACCCTGCACAATCCGCCGCGCCAATCCTTCAACAATCGCCGTCTTACCCACACCCGGCTCGCCGATCAGCACAGGATTGTTCTTAGTTCTGCGGCTCAACACCTGAATCACACGGCGAATCTCTTCATCACGCCCGATCACTGGATCAAGCTTGCCCCGCCGCGCCAGATCCGTCAGATCCTTCGCATACTTCTCCAACGCCTGAAACTTGCCCTCAGGATTCTGATCCGTCACCCGCTGCGATCCACGCACCTCCGCCAGCGCCTTCAGAATCGCCTCATACGTTGCTCCCAACGCAGCCAACGCCGTCTGCACAGCATCGCCCTTCTGCTTCGCCAGCGCCAGCAACAGATGCTCGGTCGAAACATAGTCATCCTTGAAGTTGTCCGCCTCTTTGAACCCCTGCTCCAGAACCTTCTGCAGCGCCGAGCTCAACCCAGGCTGCGCCCCACCCTGAACCTTCGGAAGCTTTTGTATCGCCGAGTTCACCCCGCTCAGCAACTGCTCCACCGGCACCCCCACCTTCTCCAGCACTGGAATCACCACCCCCTCACGGTCCTCCAGCAGCGCCGCCATCAAATGCAGCGGTAACACCTCTGGATTTCCATTCTCCGCCGCATGCCCACTCGCCGCCTGCACGGCCTCCTGCGACTTCACCGTCAATCTATCCCACTTGATTGCCATTACTTATTCTCCTGTAGCTAATCTCAATCAAATAGATGTCTTACAGGCCCAAAAGTTGTAAAACTTGATAGTAAGTCACTCATATTTAAAGATTTGGCGGACAAATCCTTTTACCATCAATACGTTGGGCACGTCTCATTCCCCAAAAGTTGCAGCCCAATTCCGAAAAAGCGGCATTCCGTCTCCTGCCGCCGCACGATACAAAAAAATATAGTCCTCATCCCTTCCCTCGGAGCATTGATTTCGTGCGGCGGTTGCCACCATCTTTCGCCCTTCTGGCGCTCGTCTTGCTCACCGGTTGCGGGCCTACGTCCTCCCAAAAAGCCGCCCCCGTGAGCGTCCCCGGCCAGGCCATCGAAGGGACCCTCCACGGCGGCAATCAACCCGTCGTCGGAGCCCACATCTACCTCTTCGCTGCCAATAACATCGGCTACCGAGCGCCCAGCATCTCCCTCATCAATCCGCACGCCCCCGGTGCCGCGACCGACGCAAACGGCACCTACCTCATCACCAACGCCTCCGGCGGTTTCAGTCTCAACGGAGCCTACTCCTGCATCCCCGGCCAACAGCTCTACATCCTGGCCACCACTGGAAACCCTGGCCTCCACGGCAGTTCCAACAACGACGCCCTCGCCATGCTCACCGCCCTCGGCAGCTGTCCCAGCGACGGCAACCTCGCCGCCACCGTTCCCTACATCTCCATCAACGAGCTCACAACCGTAGCCACCATCTACGCCCTCGCCGGCTTCATGTCCGACCCCATCCACGTCAGCTCCGCGCTCTCACCCGGCTCCATCCAGGGCCTCGCCAACGCCTTCGCCACCGTCAACACCCTCGTCGACATCGCCTCCGGCACCTCCCTCGCACAAAACCAACAAGGCAACGGTGTCCTCCCCCAAGCCAAACTCAACACCCTGGCCAACATTCTCGTCCCCTGCATCAACTCCACCAGCCAAACCAACGGGTGCACCACCCTCTTCAACAGCGCTAAAGACTCTAACGGCAACGCCCCGCTCGACACCGCCACTGCCGTCCTCAACATCGCCCACAACCCTGCCGCCAACCCCGCCGCCCTCTTCACCCTGGCCACCGCCAACGCACCTTACCAGCCCGCCCTCACCGCCGCCCCCAACGACTGGACCCTGGCCATCACCTTCTACGCTCCCAACATGGCCGGTCCCTACTACCCTGCCTTCGACTCCGCTGGCAACCTCTGGGTCCCCGCCTTCGCCAGCAACACCCTCACCGAGTTCGACCCCTCCGGCAACATCCTCTCCGGTCCATCCGGCTTCACCGGCGGCGGCCTCAACCAGCCCTACTCCATCGCCATCGACGCCTCCGACAATCCATGGGTCGTCAACTTCGGCCCCATCAACGCCTCAACCGTCTCGAAATTCCTCTCGAACGGCTCCCCCGCCACCGCAACACCCTACCCCTGCAGCACCACCTGCTTCTTCCCCGCCTTCGGTACCACCGGCAATCTCTGGATCTCCGCCGCAAACCGAACCACCGTTCTCAGCCCTTCCGGCGCAAATCTCGCTCAATTCACCACCAGCGCCTACAACTCCGGCATCGTCCTCGACCCCTCCGACCACGCCTGGACCCTCGGCCTCGGCAGCAAACTCTACCGCCTAACCCTGCCATCCGCCATCTCTGTCTCTTCCGAGTCCGTTACCGCGCCCAGCGCCACCACCGAGCTCATCCCCACTGCCATCGACGCCTCAGGAAACATTTGGTTTGTCTCCAGCAAAAACAGTGCCATCGGCAAATCCGACCCCACAGGCAAACCCCTCTCACCCGCCGGAGGCTACACCGGCGGAGGACTCAACGGCCCTGGCGGCATCGCCATCGACGGCGCCAACAACGTCTGGATCACCAACCGCAACACCAACTCCATCTCCGCCTTCACCAATGCCGGCGTAGCCATCACTCCCTCCACCGGCTACACCGCCGACGGCGTCAGCGGCCCGCGAGGCATCGCCATCGACCCCTCCGGCAATCTCTGGGTCACCAACTTCACCTACAACTCCGTCACCGAATTCCTCGGCCTCGCCGCCCCCACAGCCACTCCCATCACCGCCTCCACCCATGGCCAGCGCCCCTGACGCCTCCCGCACGATCGCGGCGACTTATCGGAGATGGAAACCGAAGGCGTTTGATGAAGCTTGTTTATTTTGAAACGCGAGGCAGTGGGTGGAGGAGTGCCTTGTCGACTTTGAGGGCGATGCCGGTGTTGCGGTCGGCTACCTCGGCGACTTTGTATTGGGCTGCGGTGCCTAGGACCTGGGCGACTTCGGTGGGGGTTAGGTTGTAGTCGTCGGTGAGCCACTGGGCCATGTTGGAGGTGGCGTCGCGAAAGGCGGAGTCGAGTGAGCCGTCGTAGCCGAGGGCGATGATGGAGGTCGGGTTTTCGACGCGCGGGCTGGGGAGGTGTTTGTTGGGGATGACGTCGACGGTGAACTCGACGTCCATGGAGGTTTCGAGTGCGTTGCCGTTGAGCTCGCCGTCGCCTTGCAGGGCGTGGCCGTCGCCGAGATAGAGGAGCGCGCCGGGGTTGGAGACGGGGAGGTAGACGGTGGCGCCGTCGGTGATCTCGTTGAAGTCCATGTTGCCGCCGTAGTTGCCGGAGTCGCCGGTGCCGGGAGGCGCGGAGGCAGTGCCGGTCGCGGTGGCGATGCAGCCGAGCATTGGTTTGATCGGGACAGTGTAGTGGGCGAGGCGTTCGGTGGGCTTGACGGGTGAGGCGGTGCCGTTGGCGAGATCGAGATGCCAGACGATGGTCTTGCCGGCGTCTTTCATCTTGACGGCGAGGTCGCTGTCGGTGGCGCGGCTGACGAGGTCGTCGTCGCTCATGGCCCAGTCGCGGTTGAGGCGAAGGCGGTTGATGTGAACGACGAGGATATCGCCGGGCATGGCGGACTGGATGAAGAAGGGGCCGGTCTGCGGGTTGCCGCCCATGACGCGCTTCTGGCTGTCGTGGTCGTTGCCTCCGGCGTCGACGGTGGTGGTGTGGATGGTGTCGCCGGGGTTGACGGTGAGGACGGGTTTGTTGAAGGGGGAGAACTGACGGTAGAAGACGGTGGGGATGAAGTCGTGGCTTTGGGGTGCGGCTGAGGGGCGCGGTGGACGCTGGGTGGCGGTGAAGGTGTACGTCACGTGCGTGGGAGTGCTGGACTCGATCTCGATGACCTCGCCCTGGAGAGTGTTGTCGACGATGGTGCCTTTGGCCTGCGCGGTGCCGCCTTCGTTGTCTTTGGTTGTGAAGTGGAAAGAGGAGCCGTCGGTTTCGCCTTCGAGCGAATCACCGCCGAATTTGCCGGTGAGTTTGTTTCCTTGCTGGGTGAGATCGACGCCGAAGTTGGTGTGGGTACCGTAGTAGTCGATGCTCGCGGTCCAGTGGCCGGTGAGGCTGGGCTTGGCGTCGGATTGGGCGAGGGCGGAAGCAGAGAGGACGAAGAGGACAGCGGGGACGAGCTTACGCTGCATTGGGTCTCCTAATAGCGGCTTTTGATGCGGGGCCGGAGATAGTTCGCGTTGTGAGATACGACGAGCTGAGTCTACTAGTTTCGAGGAAGGCGGGCGGGGAATGAATTTTCGGGTGCTGGCTGGGGTGAGTCGGGGGAGGTGCGGACGGGGATTTCGGAGACGGCGGAGAAGCGGGTGGTGGGGAAGGCGTTGGGGTAATTCTGCTGAATCCATGAGGTCATCTGCTCGCGCACGAGGCAGCGGAGGTCGAAGCTCTCGCCGGAGTTGCGGGAGCTCATCAGACAGCGGACCTCCATGGCGCGTTCGGTGAGATTGGTCACCTGGAGGACGCAGGTTCGTCTGTCCCAGAGCGCCGAGGCGCTGACTATAGTGTTGAGTTGCTGGCGCAGAGCCTCTACCGGGATGGAGTAGTCGACGTAGAGGAAGGCCGTGCCCAAGATGTCGGCGGAGTCGCGCGTCCAGTTCTGGAAGGAGTTTTCGATAAAGAAGCTCAAGGGAACAATGAGGCGGCGGAGATCCCAGATCTTGACGACGACGTAGGCGGAGTTGATCTCTTCGACGCGGCCCCACTCGCCCTGGATGACGACAACGTCATCGACGTGAATGGGTTCGGTGAATGCGATCTGGAGGCCGGCAAAGAGGTTGGCTGCGGTGGAACGGGCTGCGGTGGCGAGGATAACCGAAGCGACGCCGGCAGAGGCCAGAAGACCGGAGCCCCAGCGCAGGACGGTGGCATCGTTGAAGGTCCAGAGAAGAGCGCCGATCGTCACAATGACGATGAGGAAGATGAGCATTCGGCGGAAGAGCTGGAACTGAGTATGAACACGTCGCGCCTGGAGATTGTTTAAAACTGCGAGGTCGTAGCGGCGTAGCGTAGCGGCCTGGAAGGCATAGATGCAGCCGATGGCGAACCATCCGAGTGCGATGACGAGCGCCATGGCGATACCCTGGCGAAGGATATGCGCGATGTTATCGGGAATCCTTGGAATGGCCGGCAGAACGATGCGTAGACAGGTAATGAAGAAGATCGCGCGCGCAGGATGGCTGAGGTACTTCCGAATGCCCCATCCCATGATCTTGTGTTCGGCTTCTTTGCGGCGGAGGATGCGGAAGATAACGTAATGCGCGATGTTGGCGATGACGATGACGCCGCAGAACAGAAAGATGGCGAAGAACCAGGGGTGGTGGAAGTGCTCCGCGATGGAGAAGGGTAGTTGCATAGCTAACGGTAGTTTGGCACAGGTGCAGGAGTACCTTATCTCTCCCCGAACTTAGATGCAGGGAGAGACAAGGATTGTTTGATACGCCGCTTAGTTTTGCTGCTGGTGGCTGAGGAAGTCGAGGATAGCTTGCTGGAGCGCGATGCGGTGGTCGGAGTAGGCGTGGTCGGTGGTCAAGTGGAGCGTGGTTGCCTGCCTACCACCCGCTTTGCGCAGGGCCGCGAGAAAGGCGTCATTCGATGGAACTAAGCCGTCGTCGGAAGTGATGACAAGGATAGGCCGGGTGGCGAGTTTGGGTGCAAGGTTGGGGACGTTCCATCCGTCGGCGTTGGCGACGATCTCCTCGGCAAGACTTTGGGGCGTGACACCTGCGAGCGGAGCCATGCCTTCGGCAGCGAGGTCTTTTGCGATGGGATTAACGGCGGCCTTTCGCTGCTCGGGCTTGAGCGACTCAACGGTATCGACTGACATGTCGGCTGCGGAGATGAGAGCGACGGCTTTAATGGACGGATCCTGCGCGGCAGCATATCGCGCCATGAATCCGCCCATGCTGTGGCCAATCAGAATGATGTTCGATGGATCAACACGGAATTTTTTGGCGTTAGCGGGATCGCGCATGAAGGCGATGGCCGATTGCGTGTCCTCGATGGAGTGGGTCAGGGAGAAGTCGCCGGGCGAGCCCCATGATCCGCGGTAGTTGAAATAGAGCACGTCGCAGCCCGCGCGGCGAAGGGTCTGGGCGAGGTCGAGGTTCTTCTCATTGCCAGGGAATCCGTGGAGAAGAATGACGGTCGGGTGCGGCCCGGCGCCAGGCGCGATGTAGATGAGCGCGTTGAGGAGGGCTCCATGGCTGGGGAGCTGGAAGGACTGCATGGCGGCTGGGTTTTGCTTGTCGGGCGCTGGATCGGTGGTGATGGCGGACTGGGCGTGCGTGGGTACGACGATGGAGACCGATGCGCTGAGCAGGGCTGCAGAGAGAAGGAAGCGTCGTAAGATCATGCGGTGATTGTAATGAGAGACCATGGAGATATCAGATGACTTTGGATGAAGTTATCGAGAACCATGTAAGATTTTCCTCACTCGTGCGTCGTGTGACCTGGATGGATCCCGCATGGGACGGGCCGTGATCCGGCCTCTGTTTCGTCCTCGACAACAGGGAGACATCTATGCCTGTGATAGCCGAGGGGATGATTAGAGCGGGAAGCACTTTCTCTTTCCCCGGTTCGTTCCCGGTGTTCCGCTGGAAAAGATGACACCGGCCTGGGTGCCAGCGCCAACGCTGCTTGCCTATATCGTTGGTACAACTTTGCTCGTTGCAGGCGTTGGGCTGATGATTCGCCGCACTCGTCGCACTGCCGCTGCCTTTGCGGGCGTAGTGCTTCTGCTACTCACGGTCTTCTTCTACGTTCCGATCCTCATATTGGAGATTCGTTCTCCGCTTGCAGTGGAAGGGGTCAATTATGTGGGCGATACCTTACTGTTCGCAGCGACAGCTTTGTTGACGGGCTTCGGTGCGGACTGACTGAGAATCTCGAAGACTGAAGTGTATTTTCCAATTCAAGCCGTCTAAGGACAGCATCAAAACACAGCGCACGTCCTTCGTGAAGCTGAGAGAAAAAGGCGTCGTAGGGTCATGCGGCGATTGTAGAGAAGGTACTTGCCGCAAATCTTAATTTTCGCCGAGCGTAACCAATTAGCAGCTTGGTTGTCATTTATCGAAGAAGACAGGAAGGTTTTAATTCTGCTGAAATACCACGCATAATGCAGTATGCAATCAATTGACGGTGCGGATCTTCCGGTGGCACGCTTCGATGGAGTCGATGCCTTGCGAGGCCTCTCCATCCTGGCAGTTGTATTGCTTCATGCCCATCTGCGGCTGTTTTTTGCGGGGCACTCGATCGAACCACTGATGCCGCGGTGGCTCTTCGAGGTTCTCTTTACAAATGGCAACAATGGCGTGACTGTTTTCTTTGCGGTCTCGGGCTTTCTCATTACGTTTACATCGCTGCGTCGTTTTGGAGCGCTCGCAAGAATGCGTGTCGCAGCTTTTTATCGCATTCGATTTGCTCGCATCGCACCTCTGCTTATCCTCACACTGGCTGTGCTCAGCTTGCTGCACCTGATGCATGCGGAAGGTTTTCGCATTCCGCCGTCGCGCGGCAGTTTGCCGCTGGCGGTATTTTCGACGCTTACGTTTCATCTGAATTGGCTCGAAGCCAAGCGCGGATTTCTGCCCGCGAATTGGGATGTGCTGTGGTCTCTCTCGGTTGAAGAGATGTTCTATCTGTTTTTTCCGCTAGCGTGTCTTTTATTTTTGCGTTGGCAACGTGGGACATTGTTCTTCGTTCTGGCGCTTGTTCTTTTTATAGGAATGGGACCCTTTGCGCGCACAGTCTGGACCTCAAACGAGATCTGGCAGGAGAAGTCCTATCTTGGGGGCATGGATGGTATTGCTTTGGGATGCCTGACGGCGCTGCTTACGGAGCGATTGCAGCGAGATCGTGTGCAAATCGGAACACGCCTTCCAGTGGCGATTCAGATTGTCGGAGCTGCGCTGATGGTTCTGATCTTTGCATGGCCGCATTGGCATTGGATGGAGACGGTTGGCCGGACGGGACTGGACGGCACAATTCTGGCGCTGGGGACATGCTTTGTCATATTTGGCTCGGTACTCAACGGACATAAAGGCAGGTCGTGGAGTGAACCGATTCGTTGGATCGGTCGTCGCAGTTACGAGATTTATCTGACGCATGAGTTCGTTGTGGTGTGGATGACCTTGCTTTATCTCAAGCTGCGGCGTGGCCCGGGGCCATTATGGATTGCAGCCATAGTGATGCTATCCCTGATGGTTGGCGCCTTTGTCGCACGATGGTTCTCGGAGCCGATGAATCGCCGTTTGCGAGGTGCTCGAATTCCTTCGCATCAAACGGAACATGCTGAACAAATGGTGTGAAGAGAGTCAAACCCAGTAGAATAAAGGGTGATGGCTTTTACGGAACAGTACGACGTTGTGGTTGTAGGCGCGGGACATGCCGGGTGTGAGGCGGCTGTCGCTGCGGCTCGGATGGGGCTGCGCACGGCCATCTTTACGCTGAATCTGGATTTGATTGCGCAGATGAGTTGTAATCCGGCGATTGGCGGGATTGCCAAGGGACATCTGGTGCGGGAGGTGGATGCACTGGGTGGCGTGATGGGTGAGGTTGCGGATGCCTGCGGGATTCAGTTTCGGTTGTTGAATACGAGCCGGGGGCCGGCGGTTTGGTCTCCGAGGGCGCAGTGCGATAAGGCGCTGTATCGGGTTCGGATGCGTGAGGTGCTTGAGGGGCAGAAGAATCTGTTTATCAAGCAGGCTGAGGTTGTGGATCTGGTTGTGGAGCGAGTCGGCGAGTCAGCGAGTCAGCGGGTCAGCGGGTTGAAGCTGCGGGATGGTCGGGTGGTTATTGCCGGGGCGACGATCGTTACTACTGGAACGTTTTTAAACGGTTTGATTCATTGTGGAGAGCAGCAGTACACGGCGGGGCGGAGTGGCGAGCCGGCCAGTGTTTTGCTGGGTGAGAGTCTGAAGCGACTTGGTTTGCGGGAGTGCCGGTTGAAGACGGGGACTCCCCCGCGGCTGGATGGGCGCACGATTGATTGGACACAGTTTCAGGAGCAGCCGGGGGATGTCGATCCTACGCCGTTCAGTTTTCGCTCTCCGTTTGCAAAGGGCGGGGCGCTGCCGCTGCGACAGATCAACTGCCACATTGCCCATACGACGCCGGAGACGCTGCGACTGATTCGCGAGAACGTGCACCGGTCGCCGATGTACACGGGGCAGATTGAGGCGATTGGGCCGAGGTATTGTCCTTCGATTGAAGACAAGATTGTGCGGTTTCCGGAAAAGACGCGGCATCAGTTCTTCCTGGAGCCGGAGGGTTTGAATACGCACGAGGTCTACATCAACGGCATGAGCACGAGCCTGCCGATGGAGATTCAGGCGGCGATGGTGCGGTCGATTCCGGGACTTGAGCATGCGGAGATGCTGCGGCCCGGATATGCGATTGAGTACGACGCGATCGATCCGACGGAGCTGGACCGGACGCTGAAGGTGAAGAAGTACGATGGCCTGTATCTTGCCGGGCAGATCAACGGCACGAGCGGGTATGAAGAGGCTGCATGCCAGGGCCTGATGGCGGGGATCAATGCGGCGCTGTCGGTAAAGGGCGAGGCCGGATTTACGCTCGATCGTACCGAGGCTTATACGGGCATCCTGATTGATGATTTGATCAGCAAGGGGACGAACGAGCCTTATCGGATGTTTACTTCGCGCGCTGAGTTTCGGCTGCATCTGCGAATTGATAATGCGGACCGCAGGCTGACTCCGCATGGACGTCGGCTGGGGCTGATTGATGATGCGGCGTGGGCCGACTACGAGGCGAAGCAGGCGCGGGCGGTGGCGTTCGAGACGCTGCTGGAGACGGCTCGTGTACGGGCCGAGGAGTTGCAGGAGGGCCTGCTGGCGCGGATGGATGGCGATGCCGCAAGCGTGACGGGGCAGACGTTTACGCAGTTGCTGAAGCGGCCCGAGGTTCCGATTGAGGAGCTTGCACCGTTGCTGAAGAAGAGGCTGGCTGAGGCGGGTGAGGTGTTGCGCCCGTGGGTTGAGGCGATCGAGTCCGCCGAGAGGCTGCCGAACTGGGTGCGGAACGAGATGAAGACGGTGGAGACGGAGATCAAATACTCCGGGTATCTCGACCAGCAAAAGCGCTCGATGGAGAAGATGAAGAAGGCGGAGCGGCGGGCGATTCCGGAGTGGTTCGACTACAGCTCGGTGAGCGGGTTGTCGACGGAGATGAAGCAGGTGCTGTCGCGGGTGAGGCCCCAAACGCTGGGCCAGGCGAGCAGGATCGCGGGTGTGACGCCCGCGGCGATCAGCCTGATTCACGTGTATATCGAGATCCAGGGCAAGCGCCAGGCAGTGGGCTAGGTCTGTTACTTCTGCAACGGCGCCGCATCTAATCGGAAGATGCACGAGGCGAAGATGAAAATCTTTCTAGCGATCTTGGTTTTGCTTGGATTGACGTGGTTTGGCTGGAGGAGGGTTTCGATGGGAGCTTTTGCGGCAGAGCGTAAAGAGCCGATTCCGGCGGCGGTGGTGGATGAGCCGAAAACTGCGGCACATCATGAAAAGGCAGTGTTTGCGGGTGGATGCTTCTGGGGAACGCAGGCGGTATTTCAGCGGGTGAAGGGCGTGGAAAAGACCACAGCCGGTTACGCGGGTGGATCGGCTGAGACGGCCACATACGCGCAGGTGACGACGGAGACGACGGGACACGCCGAGTCGTTAGAGATTGTGTTCGATCCCGCGAAGATCTCGTATGGAACTTTGTTGCGGATCTTTTTTAGCGCGGCGCACGATCCGACGCAGTTGAACCGACAAGGCCCGGATGTGGGCACGTCGTACCGGTCGGCGATTTTTTATACGAGCGATGAGCAGAAGAAGATTGCCGAGGCTTACATCGCGCAGTTGGATGCGGCGAAGGTGTTTCCGGCGAAGATTGTGACGCAGGTGGTCCCGCTGAAGGGCTTCTATGCGGGCGAGGACTATCACCAGGATTATGCGTTGAAGAATCCGGATAATCCTTATATTCAGGTTTGCGATGTGCCGAAGATCGCGGCGCTAAAGGCTCAGTTTCCGGATTTGTTTCAGACGTATAAGGGGCATTGAAACTTCAACATCGGCAGTTAAAAAGAAAGAATGCAAAGCCTCGAATCCGCTAGTCTTATAGGCATTCGAGGCTTTCCTTGCTTAAGAAAATAACCTTGCTTCGCGACCGAGTTGAAGACTGGACGATTTATCCCTTCTTTGTCCCTACGATCAAGGGGCTTGCTGAACTGAATCTCGAATCGCGCATTGTCTTCTTTGCCGGTGAGAATGGCACGGGTAAATCGACTTTGCTTGAAGCTATTGCGGCTCACTATGGTTTTGGCCCGGAGGGTGGGAATCGCAACCTGCAAAACGATACCACCGAACATAATCACTCTACCGATGCTCTAGTTCGAGCGCTTCGTTTGTCATTCGACAAGCGTACTGGCGCGGGATTTTTCCTTCGCGCAGAGAGTTTTTTCAATACGGCTTCTGCGGTTGACAGCCTGGGTGTCGAACGTTACTACGGTGGTAGAAGTCTTCACGCCCAATCTCACGGCGAAAGTTTCTTTACGCTTCTCACAAATAAATTTCGGCACAATGGGCTTTTTCTTTTGGATGAGCCTGAAGCGGCGCTCTCGCCTCAGCGTCAACTGTCCTTTATGGTTCTAATCCACGATACCTTGAAGAAATACAAGGATGCCCAGTTCATCATTTCTACACACTCACCAGTATTGCTTGGCTATCCGAACGCGCAGATTATCTCCTTCGACGACGGGAATCTTCACCAGATCAATTACGAAGAGGCGGCTCCTGTACAGATTGTGCGTCACTTTGTAAACCACCGAGATGGTTTTCTAAGGGAACTTTTTGAGGAGACGCCGAGCTTGTTTGACGAGTAGACTGTGCCCGAGGGCGACTAGTGGGTGACTTCGCCTTCAGGTTCGTCGGTGGGGCTGTCAATCTCGGCGCTGAAACCTTCCAGGAGACGCTCGAGAAAAGCCTTCTTGTCGATCTTCTCGTCCTGCATCTCATGCGCTAATGCGATGTGCCGGGCGAGATCGGCGAGGACGATTCCCCATGCGAATGGATCATCCCAGGCGCCGCTGCGGATGCTAACGTGTTGGCCTTGCTCGGCGATCCAGACGCGGAGGACTTCAAAGGAGGCCTTGTCGCGCTGGGCGACGGGTGGAATGCTCAGTACTTTCTCGGAACCCATGGTTTTAATGACCTCTTCCTAAAGCCTACAATGCTTTAGGAATGGTCCGCAGGAACGAGAGCGCGAATTGCCTGGATTGCCGGATTTTCCTCGGTTTCCACAGACTGTAGAGTCTTCCTCAAGGGGATAGTCGCTAAGCTTTAGACAGATTCATGCACATTTTCTTGCACAGATTCTGACACACAGATGGCTACATACCCACAAATCGTCGGCGAACAACAGGAGCGCCCCGTAGCGGTTCACGCAGAGATGACGATTCTCGGCGCGATGCTGGTTGAGCCGGTCGCAATCATCGACGCGACGATGTTGTTGAAGACGGAGGACTTTGCGCTGGACTCACACCGCAAGATCTACAGCGCAATGCTGCAGCTTGCGGAGGCCGGGCATGCCGTCGATATCGTGACGGTGACAGACCAGCTGAGCAAGCGCAAAGAGCTGGACTCGGTGGGTGGACTGCCGTATCTGGCGTCGCTCAGCGAGGGTTTGCCGCGCAAGCTCAGCATCGAAAGCTATGTCCGGATCGTCCGGGACAAGAGCCTGATGCGGCAGTTGTTGACCGTGTGCGACATGGGCATGGTCGAGGCCTCAGACCAGAGTCGCGAGGCCATCGACGTACTGAATCAGGTGTCGAGCCGGTTGACGGAGATATCGGAGCATGCCGTTACAGGTGGCTTCTCCGACATTACGGCGATCGTAAAGGAGTCGTTTGGCTCAATCGACGCGCTGTACGAGCAGGGGCGCGAGGTTACGGGGCTGGCGACGCACTACATCGAGTTCGACCGGATGACGAGCGGTCTGCAGGAGTCGGAGCTCATCATCATTGCGGCTCGGCCTTCGATGGGTAAGACGGCGTGGGCGATCAATATTGCGGAGAATGCAGCGGTTCGCGGGGGCAAGGTTGTTGCAGTGTTCTCGCTCGAAATGAGCAAGGCCAGCCTGCTGCGCAGAATGCTGGCATCGCAGGCCCTGGTGAACTCGAAGGCGATTCAGACCGGCATGCTGATGCGCGATGACCGGCAGAAGCTGATCAGCGGGTTGGAGCGGCTGATGGAGTCGAAGATGTTTATCGACGATACGCCGGGAATCACGCTGGCCGAGATGCGAGCCAAGGCTCGGCGGTTGAAGCAGCAGCATGGGGCGCTTGATTTGATCGTGATCGACTACCTGCAGCTAATGACGGGATCGGTCGGCGCGAACCAGAAGGGTTTTGAGAACCGGACGCAGGAGGTCTCGGCGATCTCCCGTGGATTGAAGGCGCTGGCCAAGGAGATGAAGGTGCCCGTGATTGCGCTGTCGCAGCTGTCACGTTCGAGCGAGCAGCGCGGCGGAGACAAGAAGCCGATGCTGAGCGACCTGCGCGAGTCGGGTTCGATCGAACAGGACGCCGACGTGGTTTGCTTCATCCATCGCGAGGAGTACTACGACCGCGAGAATGAAGACCTGAAGGGCAAGGCGGAGATTATTATCGCCAAGCAGAGAAATGGTCCGACCGGAAGTGTGAATCTGGCGTATCTGGCGGATTACACGCGGTTTGAGAATCTGTCCCAGGCTGATCCGGGCGGCTACTAAGCACAGGTATCGCAGCAGATAACAAAGTCAAAAGGCTACTGACAGGAGGGTGTCAGTGGCCTTTTTTATGCTGCAGGTGTAGTCGCGGAATAAAGGAGAGAGCTATGAGCGAGCAGAGAATGAAACGAGCTTCGGCGGTGGCGTGGTTCGAGATTCCGTCCCGTGATTTGAACCGGGCAAAGAGATTCTACGAGACGATTCTGGATTGCACGATGGAGACGAACGAGTTCGAGCACAGGGAGGAAGAGATCTGCATCTTCCCGGCCGAGCAGACGGGCGTCTCCGGTGCGCTGATCAAGCGAAACTTTCAGCGGCCCGGCAGCGAAGGAACGATGGTGTACCTGAGCTGCGATGGCAAGCTGGATACCGTGTTGAGCAAGGTGGAAGCGGCGGGCGGACGGGTGATCGTGCCGCGAACGCTGGTTCCGGGCGGACACGGTGCATTTGCCTGCATGAGGGACTCAGAGGGAAATCACGTCGGATTGCACACTGCGATCTGAAGCCGGCCACGGATTTGCGCGGAGACCACGAATCACAAACAATTACGTCCCGAGATCGCTTTTGTATTTCAATCCGCGTTCCTCCGCAAATCCGCGGTGATTATTGCTTGGAAGTCCAGGATCCAAGCATGATGTTGTCTTTCTTGGGGCCCAGGGTGGTGGGCGCTGCCATCGGTGTTGTGGCGATGGCGTGGGGAACGAGGTTCGGCGGCCATAGTGGATCAGCGGCGGTGATCGGCCCCAGGTCGATATCGGGGATTTTAGTTCCCATGCTCGAGTTCATGGTGTCGATGAAGGTATTGGCCACCACAGCATAGCCCGTGTTGGTGGGGTGGATGCCATCGAGAGAGAAGACGCCGCCCAGGAAGCCGGTGGTACCGGTGTATCCGTTGATGGTGATGCCGGAGGTTGCGACCTGGGTGAAGAGGGCATTGATGTCGACGAGGGTGGCGTTTGCAGATTTGGCTTGCTGGGCGATGACTCCGTTATAGGCAGTGACCTGCGCTTTGACGGTGACAACCTCGGCTGCGGTCAGGACACCCGCGTCGGAGATGGGTGTCTTCTGGGTTCCGGCGAGGATGGCGGTGATCTCGGCGAAGCCGTCTTCAAGCGTGACGTAGTCACCGGGGACGATGCCGAAGAGGGCGCTGAGTGTGGCGACGGGCAGGTGCGTGGCGGCGGAGTACTCGGCGAGCACGAGGGCAGCGGGCTGCAGATAGGGCACCAGCGTGACATCGGGGATGTTGGCGATAACGAGGTGGGCAGGCGTAAGGGCGGACAGCTGCGTGATCAGCGCGGTGTATTGCGTGGTGAAGTTGGCCACCGAGGTCATGGAGGCAGGCGTGCCGGTGAGCGCGGCGACGAGGGCGTCGTTGTTGCCGGCCCACAGGAAGATGGTCGTCGGCTGGGCGTTGACCGCAAAAGTGGCCTGGCTAAAGTCCTGGCCGTAGCCGAGGCCCGGAAAGCCGAGGACGAGCTGGTTGATCTGCTGTTGTCCCGGAGCTGGATTGGCAAGTGGAACAGTATTCGCGATGTCGTTGAGGAACGCGCCGGGCACCGCGAGATCGGTGGCTTGCGTCGCGGGATTGTCACGGCCAGTGGTGGTTCCCGGTGTTGGCGCGATCACGGGCGGCGGGCCGAGAGACTCAAGATGGAGGACACTAGGTGCACCGGGCGGCGCAATCAGTGGAAGGGTGATGTTGAACTTTGCCTGCGTCGCAACCAGGGCCGCCCATCCGTGGACCTGCTGGGCGTCGAGCAGAGAGCCGCTCTGGTAGCCGGCCGTCAGAGAGTCGCCGAGAAAGACGGTATTGGAGAAATTTCCGATGTTCTTCATCTGAGCGGCTTGAATTGCAGCAAGCGGATTGGAGCTACCGCTGGAGCAGCCAACAATGGCAACCAGGACCCCCGCGGCCAGAACGGAACAGCTGATTCCTAAAGATGAACGAGTATTCATTTTCATGACGCCACACTGCTCCCTCGAAGACTTCGCGAACCCAATTCCTGTCGCAGCGGTGATGCTTTTTCCAGACGTGGCTTTGTATCACAGGCGGGGTAGTGTTTGGAATGGTCGTCCTCGGGTATCCCCCGGACGCCGTTTAGGATAGTGAGTGTGAAGAGTTGGGTGGAGGTATCAGAGCGGCGGCTGACGGCTAACTACAGGCTGCTGGCGGAGACGGCGGGGGTGGGAGTCTCCGTGCTGGGAGTTGTGAAGGCGGATGCCTACGGACACGGCGCGAAGATATGTGCTCCGGTACTGGCGCAGGCTGGCGCGGAGTGGCTCGGCGTGACCGATGCGGCGGAAGGAGTAGCGGTTCGGCAGGCCATAAGCGCGAGTCAGGCGCAGATTCTTGTAATGTCGGGGCTTCTGGGCGATGAAGCCGAGGCAGTTGTGCAGCACTCACTTACGCCGGTGGTATGGACTCGACAGCAGATGGAGTGGTTGGCGGAAGCTGCGGAGCGCTCTGGCTCGGGGCCGGTTGCGGTGCATCTCGAGATCGACAGCGGAATGGCTCGTCAGGGCATCGCTGCGGGTGAGGAACTCCGCGAGCTGGTGGAGTGGCTGTCTAAGGAGCCGAAAATCGTGCTGGATGGAGTGATGACACACTTCGCCTCGGCTGAGGTGGCCGGTTCAGCGCAGACGCTCGAACAGCAGGCACGGTTCGAAGAGGCGATGTGGCTTATCGAGGATGGCGGACTAAGTCCGGCGTGGGTGCACGCTGGGAATTCTTCGACGCTGGACAACAATGGCGATGCGACCCAATCGCTGGGGTGGCTGCAGACGATTGCCGCCGGATGCGGTGCGCGTGCAATGGTTCGCAGTGGGTTGGGACTGTACGGGTATTGCCTGCCAATTGAGGGCCAGGCCGTTGCTCACGTTCGCAACGGATTGCTTCCTGTAATGACATGGAAGACGCGAGTGATCGGCGTCCGCGATGTCTGTGCCGGCGAGACGGTCGGGTACAACGCGACCTTTACGGCACAGCATGCGATGCGCCTGGCGCTGCTTCCCGTGGGATACGCGGATGGTTTACGACGCGAGCTTTCGGGTCCGAACGACGTTCCCGGTGGCTGGATGATGGTGCACGGACAGCGTGCTCCGATTGTCGGACGCGTGTCGATGAATCTGACAGTCGTAGATGTAAGCAACATCGACGATGTCGTGGTTGGCGATGAGGTGATTGTCCTTGGCGATGGCATCACAGCGGACGATCACGCGCAACTGGCGCGGACAATCGCGTACGAGATCGTCTGCGGCGTGCGAGCGGAATCGCAGCTTGTGCCGTGATGAGTTTGCACCTGCACGGCATCGACCGTTAAGATCGGGTTTGAAAGAAACGAGAGGGAACACTTCCATGGAATCCACCACAACGGCGCGTCGCACTGAAGATATCGCGCTCGATCTGCTCAAGTTTGTCGCGGCCCAGGCCAATGTCGGAAGCAAGGGTGCAGGCTCCACGGGCTTTGGCGTCGTTACGGCCGCGAAGCCCGAGGATCAGGTGATGCAGCTGCTTGAGCTGTACGCACGCTGCCGCCAGGCCGTCGAGGCCCCGGTCAGCACAAAATAGTGTCTACTTCAGCGCCACTGCGGGTTGTCGTTGTTGGCGCGGGTGCCTTCGGGCGCAACCATCTGCGTGTCTATCGCGAACTGCAACAGGCCGGTCAGCATATCGAGCTTGTCGGAGTTGTGGACCGCGATCCGGCTACGCTGACCACCGCTGCCGCAAAGTTCGAGGTCCCCGGCTTCGACACCATCGAGTCCTGTCTGGCTGCGGCTGGAAAGGTTGATGCTGCATCGGTGTGTGTGCCGACGGTGCATCATGCCACGGCTGCCGAGCCCCTGCTGGTTGCAGGAATCGATCTTCTGATTGAAAAGCCGCTCGCTGCGAACCTCGCCGATGCCGACAGGATTCTTGAGTTGGCCGCCAGGCACAGCCGCATCGTTCAGGTGGGACATCTGGAGCGTTTCAATCCAGCGGTCACCGCCGCTCGACAGTATCTCCATCAGCCCATGTTCTTCGAGGCACACCGGCTGAGCGTGTTTACGCCGCGCTCGCTCGATGTCGATGTGGTCCTCGACCTGATGATCCACGACCTCGACATCGTGCTTAGCCTCGTGGCTTCTCCTGTACGCGAGGTGCGCGCCGTTGGCCTTCCCGTGCTCTCACGCAAAGTGGACATTGCGAATGTTCGGCTCGAGTTCGAGAACGGCTGCGTCGCAAATTTTACCGCAAGCCGCATCAGCACAGAACGGGTGCGAAAGCTGCGGTTCTTCCAGCCGCATCAATATCTGTCGCTCGATTTCGCGCGGCAAGATCTGCTGTTGATTGACGTGACGGCAGCGGCGGGGCTGGACACCGCACAACTGGCGGCGATGGCCCAGATGGTGCAGCAGGCAGGAGGTCATCCCTCCGCAGGACTCTCCCTGAGTAAGGTTGAGGTGAAGCCCGGCGAGCCCTTGCTGTTGGAGATCGAGTCCTTCCTTCATGCCGTGCGGACTCGTTCGACGCCGCTGGTCTCGGGCGAGAATGGGCGTGCTGCGTTGGCGTTGGCCCTGGAGATCAATCAGGCGATTCGCGAGCATGCGACGGCGGCGGGCCTTCTTTAGGATGGGTCGTATGAATAGCCAGCTACACTGGGTGGGATGCTGAGGACGGTTTGCGCCACACAGTACGTTACGGCTCTGCGAGAGGGCGGATCGCTGCCTGCGATTATCGAGGCCGACGATCAGGGCATGTACGTCGTAAAGTTTCGCGGAGCCGGGCAAGGTCCGCTGGCTCTCGTGGCTGAACTGGTGGCAGGCGAGATCGGCCGGACGCTTGGCCTCAAAGTCCCAGAGCTGGTGCTCGTCGAGGTGGATGCGGCGCTCGGACGAAATGAGCCGGATCAAGAGATTCGAGATCTGCTGAAAGCGAGTGTGGGCCTGAATCTTGGGCTCGATTATCTTCCCGGGTCGACCATGTTCGACGTTGCTGCAGGAGATAAGGCCGATGCACGGACGGCCTCACTGGCGGTCTGGTTCGATGCATTTGTCGCCAACGTCGATAGAACCGCCCGCAATGCGAATCTGCTCTGCTGGCACCGCGAGCTTTACTTCATCGATCATGGAGCAGCGTTGTACTTTCATCACGATTGGAAGAGCATGGCTGCAAAGGCGGAGTCGCGATTCGCGCAGGTAAAGGAGCATGTATTGCTGCCATGGGCTGCGGCATTGCAGGAGGCCGATGCTTTTGCACACGAGAGGCTGAATGCATCGGTCTTCGCCGAAATCCTGGAGAGCGTGCCGGAAGGATGGCTGTTGCCGGAGGCACGAGAGTTGAGCGTGATTGAAAAGCGCGGAGTGTATGAGGACTTCTTTGTGCGGCGGCTGAAGTCGTCCGCGAACTTTGTTGAGGAGGCGATGCGTGCCCGTGCCGAGCTCGTTTGATTACGCCGTGGTGCGTGTGGTCCCTCGCGTGGAGCGCGGGGAATTCATCAATGCAGGCGTAATTGTGTTTTGCCTCGAGCATCGTTATCTTGAGGCACGTGTGCATGTAGATGAAGCCCGCCTGAAGGCGCTATGGCCTGAGATCGATGTGGAGCTGGTGCGCAAGCATCTTGAGGCAATTCCGAAGATCTGCGCAGGAGATGAGTCGGCCGGACCGATTGCAAAGCTGAGCCAACGCGAGCGTTTCCACTGGCTGGTGTCGCCGCGCAGCACGATGATTCAGGTGTCCCCCGTGCATACCGGGTTATGCGAAGAACCGGGAATGACGGTGGAACAGCTGTCGCGTCGGCTGCTGGATATGGGGTGAATCATTGCCATCGCTGAAAATTCTGCGGTTTTATCCATAAGTGGTCGATATGCGCTTAGCGTAACCCGCAACCTCCGCAAATGGCAGCAAATGTCTTCGCAAAGCTTTCACGCGATAGGGGCTGAGTACGCTAGCTCAACAAAGCCGTTCTTGTAAGCGACGACGTTCTTCAAATTCCACCTCTCCTCCGTCAGGGAACCACCGAACAGCTGGAGTCCTTCACCCAACAGGACAGGCGCGATCATCAACCTGATTTCGTTCACCAGGCCGAGTTCGAGAAAACGCTGGCACAACATGGCCCCGCCCACTAGCCAAATGTTTCGATATCGAGGCGCCAGTTGCACGTCAACTAATGTCTTCAGATCGCCCGAATAGAACTCGACGCTCTTCCTCGCCGACGGCAATTCTCTGCCGGTCACCACTAGCGCCGGAGTATCACCATAGGGCCAGCCCAGTTCAAGCGCGTGTTCATACGTGCGGGAACCGAGCACATAACAGTCGATCGTTTTGACGAAGGTTGCAGCTTCTTCCGCGGAAATGGAAACCCCGGCTTCGTAGACGCTTCCAGGGCTATTTAGCCAGGAGACACTGTTGTCCTTCTTCGCGATGAAACCATCCAGACTGGAAACCATGTGCAAGGTGACACATCGTCCATTTGTATTTCCTTCGCTGCGTGACATATTGCTCCTCGCTTTTGGTCGATATAAGCGGGACCTGCGACGAAGCTAGCCGCCCCGCTTGCTGCTCGTTGGCCGCGGCTTCGGCTTGCTCTTGGCTTTGGCCTTGAGATCGAGATTGAGCGCCACTGCAGCGCGGATGAGATCCTTCAAAGCCGCCTCATCGACCTTGTCGCCTTCGTGAATGTCGATGGCGCGCCTGACATTCCCATCGAGGCTGGAGTTGAACAGACCGGAAGGGTCCTCCAACGAAGCTCCCTTGGCAAACGTCATCTTGACGACGTTCTTGTACGCCTCTCCCGTGCATACGATGCCGCCGTGTGAGAAGACGGGAGTCCCCATAAACTTCCACTCTTCGACAATCTCAGGGTCTGCCTCGTGCACGATTGCGCGCACCTTCGCGAGCATCTTCCCCCGCCAGTCCCCAAGTTCGTTGATCTTCGCGTCGATGAGTACAGAGGCAGATTCCACCGGGATTGTTTTTTTCATATATAGTTCCAACTCTCGCACCTAATCTAGCCGCGTTCAACGTAACCTGCAACCCTCCGCAAGTCTCGACCAAATTGAAAAACGGCTTCTCATGAGCATCCGATGCTTCCGACAAGCGCGTTTCCCGAGAGCAACAGTTTGGGTTTGCCCGGAGAGCTGCTCGTCCCGGCAACTTCAAGACCGCGTGCGCCGCGATCTCCAAGGTGCCGGGTTTAACGAGACGCTTACTTCAGCCATGAGTCTCTTGTGCTTGACTCGGAGGCGGGAGGGGTGGTGGCGAAGTTGGGTGCCGGGTCGCCATTTCCATACCAGTCCACATTCCGCGTGATGTACATTGCGGCAGCCACGGCGACGAAGCTGGCGACCGCGCCGACGAGGAGAGCGTAAGCTTCGACACGCAAGAGGACATAAATAAACGTGTAAAGGCTTGTGAACACCACGAGCGATCTAAGCGCAAGCTTGCGGCTGCGGAAGACCCACTCTGTGTTGACAGCGAAGAGCGCGACGGTTGATGCGCCGGCAATGAGGTAGCTAGGGTCGAAGCCGAGGTGTTCGGCCAGCGAAAGGAGGAGAAGGTAGAAGATTGTTTGAGCGATGCCTACCAGAGCGTATTGGGCGGGATGGACGCTTTTCCCGGTCAGGACTTCGAAGAGGAAGTAAGTCAGGAAAACGAGGCCGAGGAAGAGGCTAATGTAGTGCAGGGAGCGGCGCATGGAGCGGTAGGAGTCGGCGAGGCGAATGCCGAGAACGGTCTTTGGTTGCTCGGAAGCATTCTCCGAGGAGGCAGCGAGGACGCCGTGTCTGTCGGCTCGCTCGGTGGTCAGGCCTTCAACGAAGAACCCTGAAATGCTCATGCCGATGGCGAGCAGGAGGAGGACGAAGAATTTTGCGCCCAGGGAGCGGGAGCGGAGGCTGGCGACTGAAGGCTGAGTCGAGGCGAAGGTGTTCATTGTGTCGTTTCTCCTTAGAAGTTACTTTGCAATACAAAGTTAAAAGACGTAGGACTGGGCTGCGCACTATGGATAAACAACGTTCCTAAGTATTGAGCGGTGTTAGCTTGCGGCGAAGTTGGTTTTCTTCGCCTTCGTGGTTTACTGAGGCCGCATCGCGGACGACCTGCTCGAGAATGGTGAGATATTCAAGGTACCGCCTGCGGCCTGAGGCTGTTATACGGGCGGTAGTCTGGGCGCGGCCACCGTCGGCTTCCTTGGTGAGTCGCACCATGTTGTCTTCTTCGAGTACCTGGAGATGACGGGCGAGGTTGCCATCGGTTAGTGCGCAGAGCTGTTTAAGCTCTACAAAGCTGAGGCCGTTGGGGTGGGTCATAAGAGAGGTGAGAACGCTTAGACGTGCGCGTTCGTGGATGACGCGATCAAGGCCTTCGTACGCGAAAGGGGCCGCGGGCTTAGAGTTCGTTGTCTTCATCGATCAAGGCCTTCTTTGCGGACAGGTGGTGGATAGCAGAGACGAACGCCATGCCGATAGCGTAAGCGTAGGACATTGTGGCTGGAGCGAGAGCGCGTTTGTCTCCGAGCGCGATGCAGGCGAGGCCGGTGAAAAGGAACCACATGCCCACCAGAAGCATAGGCCGCGGCAAGCAGCGGCAAGAGGCAAAGACTCCGAGGCTAAAAATGATCTGCCACAGGCCAGGCAACAGCCATAAGACGCTCGGCGTGACATGTAGCAGGACGAAGGGCAGAATAGCACCTGCGATGCCCGCAGGAAGGAATTGTGCAACGGCCGTACGAATCATTTCGTCCGCCATGCTGGAGTGGATACGGTTTGCCCGCACAAGCATCTGGGTGGCTATAAGTGCGGCGCAGAAGACGCCAGTCGTGAGCCAGAGGGCGACATACTGTGCTGGGTGAATCGCGGGTTCAGGGAGCCAATGGGATTGGGCTGCGCCAGCAAGCAGGGCCACGATAGCTGTCGCGAAAAGAGTAGCCGGGCCGTAGCCGCGGAACTCGGTAGTCTGTGCCACCTGGCGGCGAATGCTGCGTATTTCGACGAGTGCTCGATTGAAGTCGGTCATAAGTTTGAATTGCTTTGTAACGCAAAGCATAGACTTTGCATTACAAAGTGTCAAGAACGCAGAAGGCTTCTCCTCGCCCTCAGCTTTTCTCTTGCAGTCGTGCGGCGGACCATTACATTCTGTTTACCGATGTGCCTATCTCTCAGTCCGTCAGTCAGTGACAAGGAGATTTGCGCCAACTGCACGACTAGCCACGTGGTTCAGCTTTTGAGAAAATGTTTTTAGTAAGTCGGCTCGACCTAGCTATTCCTTTTACGAGGTCTGCATATGGAACGCCGTGACTTTTTGAAGCAAAGCGCCCTTACAGCTGCTGCTGCCGCCAGTGCCAGGTTTTCCGCCGCGGCGACATCCACCAATTCGATTGCGCGCCGACCTCTGGGCAAGACGGGAGAGCATCTCTCGATAATTGGCTTTGGCGGCATCGTGGTAATGAACGAGGATACCGGTCACTCGAACAATATTGTGGCGGAGGCCGTGGACCGCGGCGTGAACTATTTCGATGTTGCGCCAAGCTATGGCGACGCGCAGGAACGTCTGGGCCCGGCCCTCGCGCCCTATCGCAAGAATTGCTTCCTCGCCTGCAAGACCGAAGGGCGCACGAAGGATGACTCGCGCAAGCAACTGGAAGAATCGCTGCGACTGTTGAAGACCGATCACGTCGATCTATATCAGCTCCATGCACTGACAAAGATGACCGAGTTGGACGAAGTGATGCGTCCCGGCGGCGCGATGGAGACGATGGAAGCTGCGAAAAAGGAAGGCAAGATTCGCTACATCGGCTTCTCGGTGCATTCGGCGGAGACAGCATTGGCGGCGATGGACCGCTACGACTTCGATACCGTGCTTTTTCCGGTAAACTTTGTGCTCTTCACGCAGGCAAACTTCGGCCCGCAGATTCTGAAACGCGCGCAGGAAAAGGGCATGGGCATCCTGGCACTGAAGGCAATGGCAAAGACGGTATGGCCTGCCGATCAGAAGAAGAACCATCCCGAGCCAAAATGCTGGTATCAACCTGCGGCCTTCCCTGACGAAGCTTCGCTGGGCTTGCGCTGGACGCTCGGGCATCCGGTCACGGCTGCGCTGCCTCCGGGGGACGAGAAATATTTCCGCTTGGCGATGGACGTGGCCCAGCACTTCAAGCCTCTCGATCAACATGAGGAGCACACACTGCTGGCGGGTGCAACCGGCTTCGAACCGATCTTCCATCTCGGAAACGACGTGTAGGGGTGTCACGTAACATAGATCCGAAAGCGAAAATCGAGCGACCATGAGAGCGGAATTGCTGCGATTCAACGGTGCCGTCGAACGCGATCCCGCCATCGATGCGTGGATGAAAGAGCATAGAGGTGAATTGGGAGCCATCGCGCAGAAGTGGTTTGAGGTGATGCGAAAATGCGGGGACGAAGTCCGGGAGATCTTGAATGACGGCTGTCCGGTTGCATGTCTGGGCGATGCGCCCTTCGGCTATGTCAATGCATTCACTACGCACGTAAACGTGGGGTTCTTTCATGGCGCAGCGCTACCGGATCCGGCCCGCTTGTTGCAAGGCACCGGCAAGCTCATGCGCCATGTGAAGCTGAGGCCGGGAACGGCTACAGACGCTGCATTGCTCAGCAGGCTCATCGAGACGGCGTACTCGGACATAAAGGCGCGCGTAGAAAACGGCTAGCTCAGAGAAACGCTTTAGAGGTCGACGGTCAAACCCGCCAACATGGCCAACGAAAGCTCGATGCGGAAATGCTGCTCTCGTGTTTTACACTGGCACGCCGTTTTTCGCAGGAAAAAGAACGCCGATGACACGGCTTTGGGGTCGCAGCGCCCACGACGCCACAGTAAGACCAGCAATGATGAGCGGGGCGAGAACGTGAAAGGCGTAGGCGCCATAACCGCCGACTGCCGCGCAGGATATGGCCGCGCCTGTCAGGTCAAAGAATATGCCGGCATACGCCCATTCCTTGAGCCGCGGAAAACGCGGCACAAGGATGGCAATCGCTCCAAGCACCTTCCAAAATCCCAGGATGCCAAAGAAGTACAACGGGTACCCAAGGACGGGCACAACACCATGGGGGTTGGCATGATACTGTACCATCTGCGCCACGCCCCCGCTCCCGATAAAAAACGCTACGAGTATGGTCGTTGTCCAATAAGCAATGTTTTTTGCTTTCGTGGTCACACTACCCCCCCGAGCACCTGTTCCAGACCGCCGAAGAACTTCTGCCAGCCGTACTTCGCACCCTGATAAGCTGCCTGCTGATCGGGACCGAAGCCGGACTGCTCCATGCGAACGTGAGTGCCGCCTTCTGCTGGCGTCAATGTCCACTCCACCACCCATTGAAGCCCGCTTTCGCTTCCCCCAACACCCCAGTTATAGGACAAGCGTTGCAACGGATCGACGATCAGAACCTCGCAGTCGACAACACCATTCCAGTTCGGCATGGGATCGACCCGGAATTGAAACTTGTGCCCGGCCACCGGCTCAAAGTCGTTGTTCATCATCCACTGCGCGAGAAGCGTGCTCTCCGTCAGCGCTCGCCACAGCTTCTCTGGTGGGTGCGGGAATACCCTCTCAATCACAAGGGTACGCGTACTCTCTGCTGTATTGTTCGCCTCTGCTGTATTGCTCATGGCTCCATCCTTTCCAAAAGTTTTTCAAGACGGTCAAACCGGTCGCGCCAGAATGCGCCGTAGTCACGCAGCCAGTCCACCATCGGCGCCAGCGCATCGGGCTGTGCGCGATAGTGAGTCTCGCGCCCCTCGCGGCGATGCCGTACCAGCCTCGCCCGCTTCAGCACCGTCAGGTGCTTGGACACAGCAGGCTGCGACACGCCCGCATAGCGAGTCAATGCGTGAACGGTCTGTTCGCCCTGCCGGGTCAGTTCCTCGAAAATGGCCCTGCGAGTCGGATCGGCAAGAGCGCGGAACACGTAATTGGCATTGGCCAGCTTCACAGAAAAACCATAGCCAAACGGTTATGGTTTGTCAAGAGAGAAATAACGCAATTTCGAATTGCGGCCCCGCGCGATATCAACTCCTTCGATTGCGCAGCAGGCACAGACACGATCGAAAGATTCGCGATGAGCTTGGCTTAACCCAGCCTGAAATTCTCCATCTCTCGATGAGCGCACAATCGCCGAGCACACAGCGAGCGTGCTGTCGGCTCAATGAGTGCTAAGGCCTGTTAGCAAGAACCGGGATTTAGGTTGGACTACCGAGCAGCACCTATAAAGGCAGCGGGCCGGTGCAGCGCTGGTATAAAATCATCCCTCTTGGCCCGAACGATTGCCGCTCTCTCCCAGGCCCCCTCAAAAAGCTAAAAGAGCTAACCGCCTACTTCTCTGAAGACCCGGAGGTTCTCTGATGCTTGTGTGGAATCGTCTTCTCTTTCTCCTTACACTGTTCGCCGCCTGCCTGCCCATCGCACCGGCCCAGAGTGCCTCGACGCTGTTGAGTTCCATCCAGAGCGACAACCTGCAGCTAGTCTCAACTCCTCTGCCTCCCGCGGGAACGCCGCTCGCGCCCTCTGTCCTCACTCTGCTCCAGAGCCGCAAAGCCCTGGTCGAGGCGCTCATCCGCACCAGCCCCGCGCAGGTCCGCAGCATCCTTCTACCCGACCCCACGGCTTCAGGGTTGATTGCAGCGGACCCGGCCGTTGCCTCACTCATTGAGACCGACGGACCGCGCACCGGGACGCTCCACGTCGCCTTTGCCGAGGACCTGGCCCACAGCTTTAGCCAGCCGCGATACACCCTGAAGAGCAGCACCGGCACGATCAGCCTCTATCCGACCACGACACTCGGCCTCGGCGCGCTGATCAACCGAAGAGTCTCCGCCTCAGGCGTCGGCACCTCCACCTATCTTGCAGCCGAATCGGTCCAGCCTGCCCCCGCGGCTACCACCACGTCCACCACCAGCGATATCTCGTGCACCACCAAGGGCGATCAGAACACCGCCGTCATCATCCTTGAGATGCCAGGCCTCGTCTACCCTGCGGGAAAGGACGATCCAGGTTTCTGGCAAACCAGATTTTTTGATCCTGCTACCCGTTCGCTGAATTCAATCTGGCGGGAGATGTCCGCAAATCAGACATCAGCGTCGGGATCGGTATACGGCCCTTATACCCTCAATCAAGCCTATGACTGCGATCAATCCGAAGAAATTTCTGCCGCAGGTTTTGCTGCCGCAAGTGGGCAGGTAGATCTCTCGACCGTTACGCGTGTTGCATTCATCTTTCCCACACTGAGTTGCGGCTGGGTCGGCCTCGGCACCCTCGGCTGTGAGGAGGCCGACGCGAATGTAACTCATCCGTACAGCCGTTTTTGGGTCTCGATCAATCCGAATACAGACTTCGGAGATGACCTCGATGACACGGTTGCCCACGAAATGGGCCACAATCTCACCCTCGGTCATGCGAACAGCTATGACTACGGTACCGAAGCTCTCGGCCCCTTTGATACCGCCAACACAGGCCTCGTTAACACCGAATACGCAGATCCCTACTCCACCATGGGGCACCACGGTGGCTTCTACGCCGCGCCTCATCGGGCTCTCTTCCTCAACTGGCTGCAGCCGGGAACCGACTATCACGAGGTCCAATCCTCCGGCACCTACACTGTCCTCCCGACCCCGACAAACTCCGGCGTACGCGCCCTACGGATTCAGCGAAACCCGGTCCCCGGCTCTTGGATTTGGGCGGAGTACCGGCAGAACACCGGCAGCATCGACACCCTGATCCCCAATACTGTTCCTAACAGCACTATCTTCCAGGGCGCGCTTATCCACTATGAAGATCCCTACCTGATCGACAGCACATTCGATGGAATGCCGTCGCAGCCCATGCGACCACTCTCACTTCGAACCTGCTCGACATGAACCCCGAAATGACACCCAACAACTTCGCCACGGCGACACTTTTACCCGGCTCTTCGTGGTCCGATCCTTACTCGCTCCTCACCCTCACCACCGAAAGCGCCGATGCGGGTGGCCTCGTCCTCAAGGTGAACTACGACACCGCCTGCGCTACGCTCACGCCTTCGTTCGCCGGCCTCTTTCCCACTGCCGGGTCCAGCGGCTCGATCGCCGTTACCGCACCCTCTACCTGCGCCTGGACAGCATCCTCCGTTACTCCATGGATCACTCTCTCCGGCGCCACTTCCGGCTCCGGAAACGGCAGCGTCCCATTTACGGTTAAGGAGAACGAAGATCTGCTCCAACGAACCGGCTTCATCACCATCGAGCGCCAGTCGCTTCCTCTCTCGCAGAGTGGTAATGCAATCTCCGCCGATGTCTCTCCCATCCCGGGCTCGGGCCTTAACCAGACCTTCACCATCGATCTCACGTCCCTCGACACCGAAGCCTTCGATGCACTGCAATCCTTCGAGCTCCAGTTCGCGCCGTTCACCGGTCCCAACCTCTTGGGTGGCTCGTCCTTCTGCCACGTAGTCGCTTCTGTCGGCAGCGACAGAAACAGCCTTCTGCTGCAACTGCAGGACGACTCAACCGGTCAGTTCTTTCCCGTCACTCCGTTGCCCCTCCCCGGGCCAGCCGCCTCCGCTTCAACCAGCCATTGCTCTCTGTCCACCGCAGGGGCATCAGTCGCCTTTAATCCTGGCGGCACCGCGGCCACCCTTCAGCTTCCCCTCACCTTCTCCTCCCAATACCCTGGTAGCTACACTGTCAGTCTCACAACAACCTTCACCGGACAGGGACAGTCCGCTTCACTGTCAAGCGTGCCGTTCGGCGCCTGGACTGTGCCCGGCACTCCCGCCGTCACTTCCGTCTCACCCTCTTCGATTCGCGTCGGATATGTCGGGCCGATCTCGTTTGGCGGAGCGTTCACTCACTTCAGCAACGCCTCCACGATTGTTTCCAACTTTCTTTCTCTCTCCGCTCCGTCCGCGCCCAGCATCGTCGCCTTAAATGGCACACTTCACGCGGCGTCGAATGCGCCCGTAGGCTCCCAGGCATTCTCGATCGAAACCGGCAACGAAATCGTGAACGCCTCGATCAATCTCGTGACAGGCGTTCCGTCCTCCATCAACCTCGAAACCTCTTCGTCGCCGATCTTCGAAGGAGGCTCCACAAGCGTCACCGTTTCGGTAAGCGGCTACGGCCCCATACCCACAGGCATTGTGACCTTATATAACGGCCAAACCATCCTCGGGACTTCGCCGTTATCGAATGCCGATGCCGTCTTCGCGCTCGACTCACTCGGCGTAGGAACCCTCTCTCTTACTGCAACCTACTCCGGCGATAACGTCTTCCTTCCGTCGACGACCGAGGCTAACATGCTCTCTGTCGTCGGCTTCACCATCAGCGCCTCGCCCTCCAGTCTCTCGGTGGTCGCGGGCAACTCCGCCACCTCCGTCATCACGATCACCCCCGGTGCCGGCGGCTTCCCCTCGGCGATACAGCTCGCATGCTCCGGTGCGCCCTCCGGTACAACGTGCAGCCTAAGCCCCTCCACCATCACCCCCGACGCGGCCGCCGCGACCGCCACCCTGACCCTAACCACAACAGCGATCGCAAGCAGCCGTCCCCACACCGACGCAACCACTGCACTCTTCGCCCTGCTGCTTGGCGGCCTTCCCTGGATCGGCCTGACTGCGCGCCTCCGCCGGCACCCCTTCAGCCTGCTCAGCATAACCCTCATCGCCGGTCTGGTCGTATGCAGCGGCTGTGGAGATGGAGGCTACACCCGGCATCTAGCCCAACCCGCCACCCTGACCATCACTGGCACTGCAAGCGGCGCAACCACACTCGTGCAAACCAGCGACATCGCCGTAGCGATCAACTGAGGCGGGGCGGACCGCTGACATTGGCAGCCGTTTATTGTCCCTTCCACATGTCCTTAATGCGAGTAGGGCTGTATTTCACATCTGAAAAGGTGATTGTAGCGTTCTTGCCTTCGGGGCACTGAGCGATAAGCCCGACTTTGAGAGATCCCGTGGATTTCAGATTGAAAGCACGTACCAAATACCAGCTCTTGCCATCCTTCGAGACATAGAGGTAAAAGGCATCGCCCACTTTGGCGACTTCAAAATATTCCGTATCCGAGTCAATCTCCATCGCATTGACATCATCGGAAAAGTCTTTCGTGACGACTGAGACCACGCGATGAGCGCCCGTATAGTCGCGCTCAAATTCGAATTTGAACCAATGCGTTGCATCCGCCTCGACGATCACGCCGCCCGAGTCCCACACACTGGCGAAGCTATGGCTAACACCCGTGCTGAAAATAAAGTCGCCATCGCTAGCGTCGAAGACAAGACGCGTGGCGTTGTCCGTCGTATTGCCATCACCCGGCGCGATGTACTTGTCGGTCTTTCCCGGTGCTGTTATCGCTATCCCGGTCTTTGTGAGCTTGTAGTTGAGCGGCACATGTATCCAGCTAAGTGGCGCGTCTATGCCTGCGACCTTGACCGTCTGCGTTTGTGCCGGCGCTGCGAATAATGCACCCAGGCAGAAAACAGCTAGCGTCCCACGAAAGCCTGTCCTTAAAGATTGCATCTCTGTCCCCTTAAGCATGTTGGCGTCAATATGTCCTCAGACTAACCTTGAGGACGATTGGCTGATCTGTAAAGTTGAGCCCGTAATCGGTCTGATCCCCGTTCCACATGCGCTCGAACACCCACTGGCCCTTCGTGTCGAAGTGGCCTTCTTCCACTCTGTCGAAAATCACCGGATTGTCCTTAAGTTTGCCGGCCCCATCGAACTTAATGCGTGCATGTGCCCCAACGATCAGGAATTGCGTATCGCTCAGCCGCGCCAAGGCCACACCACCAGTAGGAATTTCGGTACCTGCGGGCAGGTCCTTGAGATTGGGGAACGCTTCCTTTTCACCGAACTGCCATTCGCGATAAGTTACCGTGGCCTTGATGTCGCCCAGGTCGAGTATCTGTGGCGCATGGTCATCTCTCTCGCTCACGCCATAAACCTTTCCATCGAAACTCAGCCGGGCCCATTCTCTCGCTATCGGCTTGAACAAGGCATAGATCTTGGCGAACGGCTCGATCATAGCGGCGTCGGCGGTCTTAGCACCAAGCGGGAAATTGGAATAGCCAGTGAAATCCATACCGAAAGGAGACAGGCCGAGTCCCTGTTGCCCCAGGATAGAAAAGGCGTAGCGCGCGAACTCGGCGCCATTGCCCATCTCCGGTACATAAAGGGCGTTATCCGCCCGGTGGAATTGTTTGAGAACGGTCTCGAATTTCTTAGAGTCGGCGAGATAGATGTCGGGGCCGATAAGGTCGATATGCGGTGCGGCGGCCTTATAGAGACTGATGACATCATAGGTTGGGCCACCCGAAGCAAAGTCTGAGTGCCATGGTGCGAGCGGAGTGAGTGGATCGCGCAAAGCATTATTCATGGACAAAGGCAGGTCATAAACTTGCCGGCCCGCCTTCGCAATCTCTTCCACGTAACTGGCAATGGCCCAGGCGTGAAAATACTCGTCAGCATACGGGCCGAAGACCTCCGGCCAACTCCCCGTCGCCTTGCCCCCGGCAAACGCAGGCATGGCTTTCAGTATCGCTTTGGGTACCGGAGCGTTGTACGCTTGGTTGGCCCTTTCCGAATAGTCGCGCACCAGACCATAGGTGCCTGCCTCATTTTCGACCTGCACCATAATGACCGTGTGCTGGTCGGAGTCCACATTCTTGATATGCCGCATCAGGGCCACGAATGCGGCCTTGTCTCCCTCGCGTGTTGTTTCCCCAAATGGCGATAGACAGTTGACATACGTGCCATCTGCTCGTTTCATGCGTGGGAAACGGGCATTATTGAACTTCACCCAGCCAGGAGCATAAGCCGGACTGGTGTTTTTCCAGGTGCCGAACCACACCAGGATGAGCCTGACATTGTTCTGCCGTGCCTGCTCAAGCAGCGTATCGACATACGTAAAATCGAACCGGCTTTCCTCCGGCTCGATCTGCTCCCACGCAACCGGAATCTCCAACGTGTTCGCGCCAAGCTGTTGCAATGCCGGCCAGATTTTGGGCAACGAGGCAGGATAATTCGAGGAATTATTTGCCTGAGCGCCTAGGATGAGATAGGGCGCGCCATCCACCATCAGAGCATGACGGCCATTCTCCTCCACCAGACGTGGCATGGAAGAGGGCGTCATCGAGGATTGGGCTGTTGCACGAACGATGCACGATAAAACAAGTCCTATTGCTAGCGATGCGTAGGCAGCTCGCCTTCGGTGAGGGAAAAGGAAACTCTTGGTCAGTGTTTTCGTTTGAAGTGGTATGACTTGGTGATACTGCTTGGCCGTTCCAGACATCCGGTCCCCTGCTTAATCGATTTACTTCTCATGCGGATAGTACCAGCCATCGGTCTCAATGGCATAGACATAAACTGAGTTGCATCACAGATTCAAACCAGTTCCAGCGGTGTGGCCCAGATCTAACTTGAAACCTCAAAATCGGGGTGCCCCATATCTCGATTCTGAGATGTGGGCCATCGCGCGAAGGCGCGATTCGCTTTTCTTCATGAGAGCCGGGAATACCTAAAACAGTATCCAAGCGCTCTGAATCGGGTTCCATGTAAGCTCATCAAGGTCGAGGTTCCAGGTGAGTGGGGTGTGCTGATGACGAAGCGAGGGATTCTCAGGGCGGGATTGTCGGTCTTGGCGGTCGTTATCCTGTTCGTCGGGATAGCCGGAGGTTTCGCGCTCTGCATGCTTCACAAATTCAATCCCAATCCGCCGTCCAACGATTTTCCCAAGCCTACCAATGCGCTCGATGCGCAACAGCAGGACATTGAACAATTTTCGCGCCTGCTTGCTATGGATCGGTCATTTTCACCTGCAGCGCGCGCCGAAGCAAACCACCAGATTGCCGAACTGAAATCGGAACACGCACCGCTCGAATGGGAAAGATTCCATGTTGGGCTGCTGCGCATCACGGCGCTTGCCGACAACGGTCATACGAACCTCCACTACGGTAAAGGCGGCCCGCAGAACTTTATCCCCCTGCGTGTGGCGCTGTTTGCTGACGGGCTTTACGTCCTGCGGGCAAAATCGGCGTATGCGGATCTTCTGGGCGCGCGCGTCGAAAGCATCGAAGGCAGGCCGACAAGCGACGTGATTGCAGCGCTCGAACAGCTGCATGGGGGCACTGAGGGCTGGCGACGCACCTATGCGGCGATCTACGTCCAGTCACCCGAGATCCTTTATGGCGACGCGATCGGTTCGCGCCCGGACCAGACGCGTTGGACGTTCCGTCTACCAAACGGCAGCGAGGTGACGCGCACGCTGCCGGGTAAAATCTCCGGGGAGAACGATCCACACGGACAGATGACGCGCTGGCTGTCACCCCAAAAGGTGAAAGGCGAGTCCTCGGACTGGCGTGCGTTGGTTTCCGATGACGCGAACTTGCCACTGCCGCTGCGCGACTTCAACAGCACTTTCCGACGGGCATGGATCGATCACGGGTGCACGCTTTTCATACAGCTTAAGGCGATCGCGGATGTGGAAAAGGACCATATTGGCGCCTTCCTCAACGCCACGACGGATGAGATGCGCGCACATCCGCCCTGCAACATCATTCTCGATATGCGATTCAATACCGGAGGCGACTATACGAAGGCGGCTCGTTTCGCATCGCACCTGCCGGATTTCGTGCCGCCAAGCGGACGAATCTATCTTCTGACGGGTCCGCAAACTTTTTCCGCCGCGATTACGACGGCAGCCTTCGTGAAGCAGGCGGCTGGATCTCGCGCAATCATCCTTGGCGAAACCGTCGGCGATCGGCTTACCTTTTATGGTGAGGGGAATGAAGGATGTCTTCCCCATGAAGGCCTTTGCCTGCACTACGCAACCGGGATGCATGACTATGCGCATCGCTGTGATGATTGGAGCCGGTGCTATTGGCTGAATTGGATCTTTCCGGTGCGGGTCAAATCGCTGGCTCCGGACGAGACGATCAAGATGACCTTCGCCGACTACATGGCGCGGCGCGATCCGGTGTTCGAGCGGGCTGTCGCGCTGGCGGTCGATTAGTCCCGGCAAGTACCATCGCGGCCCCCCTCAACCGGAAGTTGGTGGTTTTCTTAGTTGGTGCAAAATCTCTAGTGCCGTATCGACAGTGGCGGAGTGGCCCAGATCTAACTTGAAACCTCAAAATCGGGGTGCCCCATATCTCGATTCTGAGATGTGGGCCATCGCGCGAAGGCGCGACCCGCTTCTCTTCGTGAGAACCGGGAATTCGGATTAGACCGGGATTCGTATCGGATTTTCTCTGCCGCGAAGATCGCCACCGTGGATGTGTTGTGGTCTTTTCCGGTGTTGTCCACCCGCTCACGCCCGATCGGGTATACTGCGACCGCTGCCGGAATCACGGGGCAGCCTGAGCCCAACCCGGGAACTGCCACCTTAGAACACAATCGACTTGCCCAAACCAACGGACTCACCGCTTGTTCCATGATTTTCGATTTTTCAGTCGAGGAGTCGTCAATGAGCAGCGTACAAATCGAGCAGAAGAGCTATGAGATGCCCCGCGAGAGGGGATGAGCATCGCGCATTTTCTAACCGTGGGCGACATCAACCGATCGCTCGATTACTACGAGAAGGTTTTCGGCGCGCGCATTCTGAGCAGAGGTGACGGCAACGCGCCTGGGTACCTTCAGCTTGCGAATATCTGGATGATTCTCAACGTTGGGGGCGGGCCGACCCCGGATAAGCCGACGGTAACGCTCAGCGTCCCCGACCCGAATCACATCGACAGCTTTATGAATTTCCGCGTCGCGGATATTCAAGCATGCTATGAATTATGGAAAAGTCGAGGAGCGGAGTTCATCACCGAGCCGATCCCCAAGTACGGCGAGACGCGCTGCTACATCCGCGATCCTGACGGATATATTATCGAGGTCGGACAGAGCACCGACCTCACCTATGGTTGACGCTCGGCCGATTGCCCGAGCTCTGCATCCCTTCCCACAAGCCGATCGAGGATCGCGTGGACAGATCGGCGGACGCTAGCTCACATCTCGGGACCAGGAATTCGAGGCGAGATCGACCCTACCGTGTTGTCACTCAAGTAGTAATTCACGGATAGGCGGTGATCCGCTCACGACTCGCGATTCCAGCCATCCATGTCTCAGACATGAAACACGGGCACCCAGATTTCGGTTAACTCAGCTACTCCGGAAGAGGAATCGCGATGAGGTGCCCAGGGTAGTAGTTAAAGCGTTCCGGTTATTATGTCAATTGACATAATAAATACAGCCTTGAGCTGAATTCGTAGCGTGTCGTTCCGAGCTCGACATCAAAGGTTTTTTGTAAGGGTTGGCGGGTCATGTTGAAGAAGGTCTTGATCGCGGGGCTTGCTGCACTTTGTTTTTGTCCGAGCCTTCCAGCCAGTGCCAAGGGCAGCTCCAACGGTAGCGCGTCGCCTACGCCCTTTATCGTTGTCGATCAGTTTGGCTATCTACCGGATGCAAAAAAGGTCGCCGTTATCCGCGATCCGGCTATCGGTTTCGATAGCCAATGGCACTTTGCGCCGGGTAAGGTCTATCAGGTCGTCAATGTGGAGACGCATGCAGTTGTCTTTGAGGGCGCGCCTATCGCCTGGCACGCCAGCGCTGTCGATCCCTCTTCAGGCGACCATGCTTGGCAATTCGACTTTTCGTGTGTTGTCACACCGGGTCGCTATCTGATCCGGGACATGCAGATGGGGTATGACTCCGTGGCCTTTTCGGTCGCGGCCAATCTCTATAAGCCTATTTTAGTACAGGCTGTGCGCATGCTCTATTATCAGCGCGCCGGTTTTACCAAAAAGGCGCGTTATGCTGGCGCCGGCTGGGCGGACAAGGCGAGCCATATGGGCCCAGCTCAAGACTCTAAGGCTCGGCTCTATAGCGCCAAGAGCGATAAGGCGACAGCACGTGATCTGCACGGCGGGTGGTATGACGCCGGTGATTTCAATCGTTATACCCGCTGGAGCGGTGACTATGTGGTGGGCCTCCTTCACGCTTATCACGAAAGCCCGACAGCCTTTACCGACGACTTTAACATTCCAGAATCCGGTAACGGCATTCCCGATTTGCTCGATGAGGTCAAATGGGAGGTTGAGTGGCTAAAGCGCATGCAAAATGATGATGGCTCCCTCCTGTCGGTGATCGGATCCGCGTCGGGAAGCCCAGCTTCGGCGGCTACGGGGCCTAGCTTCTATGGCCCGGCGACCACCTCTTCGACCTATGCGGGCGCCGAGGCCTTTGCCTATGCGGCCAAGACCTACGGGCAGTTTCCGGCCCTCAAAACATTTGCCGATGATCTGAGAGAGCGGGCGCTTAAGGCTTGGCTGTGGGCCCAAGCGCATCCGCACGTGCTCTTTTACAACAATGATCCACGCGATCATTCTGAAGGGCTTGCGGCTGGGCAGCAGGAGGTTGACGATTACGGACGCGAGATGGGAGCCATAGCCGCCGCCGTCTATCTCTTCGATCTTACTGGAGAGGCGATCTACCGCGACTATATCGACGCGCATTACCGCGACAATCAGATCTTCACCCATCACCGTACGCTTGATTTCGACTACACCCAGACAGCACCTTTGGTCTATTACGCAAGCTTGGCCGGGGCGACGCCTTTGGTTTCGTCTGTCATCAAGACAGAGTTTGCCAAAGGGTTTGAAGACGACGGTTGGAAGGCCACCGAAAGCGATCCTTACGGGGCCCATATTTCGGCCTATGCCTGGGGTAGCAACGCGACCAAATCCAATCACGGCGACATCTTTGGCGACGAAGCGCTTTATGGTTTGGGCAGCCACAGCCCGGTCGATGCCATGAACGCTGCGGCGGACTATCTGCACTATATCGACGGCGTCAATCCGCTCGGCAAGGTCTATCTGTCCAACATGAAGGCGTTTGGTGCGAGCAATTCGGTGGACCGTTTCTACCATACTTGGTTTGCCCACGGCAGTGCACTTTGGGGCAGCGTTAGCGGCTCTAAATTTGGTCCTCCGCCCGGCTACCTCGTGGGCGGCGCCAATCCGCATTACACCTGGGCCAAAGGGTGCCCGAACATCAACTCTGGCTGTGGGCAGGCGCCGCCTTCACCCCCGGTTGGTGAAGTGCCACAAAAGGCCTATGCCGATTTTAGCGATGGCTGGCCAATCGATTCCTGGGAGGTGACCGAGCCATCCATCTCCTACCAAACTGCCTATATCCGTTTGCTAGCCAGGTTTGTTCGTTAGATGGCGATCTAGGCGCACTCTCACGTAAATCCTGCCGCGTCCTGTGGGCCCTACACCTCCTTCAATCTTTTCAGCACAGTGTAGGTACCCGCCGATGCAGAAAGGTGCCACCTTCAACCTCGAGCAGGTCAAGGAGGAAATGTGATCATTCGGATCTCCATCATTCTTCGGTCGTGACCCTATCAAAAAGACACGCCAAAGGTTCTAGAAATTTTGGATCAAGCCTTTGAGAAGATAAAAAGTGTTAGTCAAAGACTCTCGACCCGAAGGGTTGCGTGGCATATGTGTGGATTGGTTCGAGTTGTGATGAGGTGGGGTGAACTCTATGCTGGCTAGAGCTCCGCGTGTAGTACTTGTTTGTTGTGTTGCATTGTTACTTGGGCAAACCCGCTCATTCCCACAGGCGAAAGCTCCGGAGCAGAGCCGTCATCGGCCGATCTCCTTTTTCATCTATACCGACTCCTCCATCGCTGAACATGGGGACGGTGCTGTTCGCGCCCAATTTCAGGAGTTTATCGATCATCTTGGTAATCGCTCGCGCTACGGTTCGGTAGGCATTGCCCTCAACTATCCCTACCTCACATATGTGACCGGCCGCGGGCCGGCGAGCTTTGCGATCGATGCAGCTAAAATGAAACGCTATGAAGCGAACGTGCGTGTAGCCCATGAAATGGGATTGCCAGTTGTCGTGGGCTTCAACGACGGTCCCTGGTTCTCACCTGGCGGTCCTTTCTACGCGTACTGGAAGACGGCTGATGGCGGACGTTTTCTCGCCCGGTATCAGGACGGCCAGGTCAACGAGTCTCTTCACTCCAAGGGCTCTTTGACCAAAGAAGAGCTTGAACCTTTTCTCGGAATCAATCTTTACGACGTGAAGCGAAGTCAGGATGCGCTCCTTCTCACGCTCTCGCCGTACGCCACCAAGTATCGGCGCGCACGCCTGAAGGTGCTGGACCTAGCGCTTGCAGAGTGGCAGCGGATCGACCGAACCTACGCGGGAACCATACAGGCAATTACGACCGACAGCGAAGTGTGTGACTTCTCATTTCGCAGTGTGCCCTCGGGTGACGCTTTGCCCATCGGTCATGAAAAGTCCATGACCGAGCCGTTTTGCCGCCGCTACGGGATCACTGACTGCGACGCATTCTTCCGCAATCATCAGTTCACATACAAGCGTTCTGAAGAGCGCCATTGGTTTGATTTTCGAGCTGAAGCGCACCGCAAGTTTGTTTCGGATACTGTCTCCAACATCCGGAGGCATTTTCCATCGACGGTCATATATACGCACCAGCTCGGAACGCTCGATGAGAACCTCATCCTCGACTATCGCAGACAAGACTTCGCGTCACCGCAACGAACAGCATTCGTGAACGGTTCGATTCCGGGAGTGACAGCGAATGTCTATGAAGGAAGAGACGCAGACTTCCGGGAGCTTGTCTCCCAAGTAAGCGAAAAAGCGGACGGCCACGGCTGGGCCCTGGCGGAATTCAACCCTGGGAAGAATTGGTCTGGAAGTCGCGTCGAGCTGAGCCAGTTCAGCTTTGACTTGCTTCGATTTCTCGCGGATCACCAGGTGTCGACGATCGCGCTCCTGGCATGGAATTCCAATGCGCTCGATTCTGGCATCAAAGATACTGGCGTTGATGATGCCGTAAAACGATTTCTCACGGAAGGACCGGATGCGGGAAATCCTCGATAGCCATTAGCTCGATAGCCATTAGTATGAGAGGCGCTCTAGTGTGGAACAGCCAATTATGCGGCGCCATTCGTGAAGGACGTCTCGCGGCCACCACAGCCGGAGTCGAACAGACGCTGGGTCGCCAACTCATCTCGCTGGAGCAATGGGGCATCAGAGAATGCCCACCACTTTCTGTCCGGAAAACGGCGCTGCTCTTCACCAATTTGACCTTTGCAAGGCTCTCGACGAGCGCATAATCGCCAATGCACTCATCGAGTGGGCCGGATTCGCCAAGCTGGCTTGACAGGCAAAAAACATGCCGATTGCCCGAGCTCTGCATCCCTTTCCACAAAGCCGATCTTAGTGGCTATTGCCGTTCGCCGTGGTCCTTATGGAAAAACGCATTCAGCTCAGCGAAGGTAACTGTGTCGTCGAGGCCGGCCATGCTGGACTCATTGGCAATGGTGCGTGCGGCATGAATGAAGCCGGTCCACGCAGCGCGCGCAAGCGCCGAGCCTACGCTTACACGGCGCACCCCAATATCGGCCAGCTCGGCCAGAGAGAGACCTTTGCTGGATGTGAGAAGAACGTTGACTGGCTTCGGGCGAACGGCAGCGACAATGGCTTCGATATCGGCGCGGCTGGTGGGGCCGGGAGCGTAGAGAACATCGGCACCTGCCTCAGCGTAGGCCCTGAGGCGGCGGATGGCTTCGCCAAGAGGATCGGGATGGCCGACAAGGTAGCACTCGGCACGCGCAGTAAGTAGAACGTCAGAGCCTGTGGAGTCGATGGCGGCGCGTGCAGCTTTGATTCTTTCTACAGCAAGGGACAAATCGTAAAGAGGTTGTGCAGGATCGCCGGTCGCGTCTTCGATGGAGAGCCCGGCGACTCCAGTAGCGACGCAGAGCCGAACGTTTTCTGCGACGGCATCGGGTTGATGCGCGTAGCCCGATTCGAAGTCGGCGTTGATGGGAACGTTGGGGACAGCAGCCACGATACTCGCGATATGTTGCAAGACAGTGTCGCGCGGAACCGCCCACTCGGCATCGGGTAGACCCTGAGTGAAGGCGAAGCCGGAGCTTGTGGTGGCCATAGCCTTGAAGCCGAGCGAACGGAGGTAGCGTGCCGTGCCTCTGTCCCAGGGATTCGGTATGACGAAAAAGCCCGCTTCGTGGAGCCTGCGGAAGGCGGCACGGCGGGCGCTGAAGTCAATGGCTTCCGACGATTCGGTAACGACGGGATTCATGAGTGAGCCTCTACGTCTTCAGATGTTGTAGGAACAGCGTTCGAAGCAATTGTTCTTCCTTGCTTCGAAACAGCCCAAGCCGATACTCTCAACCTGCAATGCTCATTCTTGCTTCCGCCTCCCCTCGTCGTCGCGAACTGCTCACACAAGCTGGCCTTGTCTTCACGGTCGAGTCATCGGATATCAACGAAGACCGTCAGGAGCATGAGATCGCTGCCGCCTACGTCCAGCGCCTCGCGGAAGAAAAGGCGCAGGCGGTGTGGAACCTTCAGCGCGCGCTCGATACGCAGGATGATCCGCTTATCGTTCTGGGCGCCGACACCTGTGTCGTAAGCGATGGCAACATTCTAGGCAAGCCCACCAGCGCCGAAGATGCCCGCCGCATGTTGCAGCTTCTCAGCGGGCGGACGCACGCCGTCCTCACCGGCATCGCCGCTGCAAGCCGAGGCAAGATCGTCAGCGATGTCGAGGTCACGCAGGTTACATTCACGTTCCTCAACGACGTTGAGATTGCAAAGTATGTCAGCAGCGGCGAACCGCTCGACAAGGCTGGCGCCTATGCCATTCAGGGCTACGCGGCACGATGGATTCCACGCATCGAGGGCTGTTACTTCAACGTCGTCGGATTGCCCATCGCCCGCACCATCGCGCTGCTCGACGAAGCTCGCGCCAGACTAGGCTGACTCACTAGTCAACGCTCGCGATCATCGCAGCCAGCAGCGCCGTGCGCGGAACGAGATGCTCGATCACAACCGACTCGTGCGCCGCATGAGCACCTTCACCGACGGCTCCCATGCCATCGAGCGTAGGAACTCCAAGCGCTGCGGTGAAGTTCCCATCGGAGCCGCCACCCGTCGAAGCCTCGTCGAGTTCAAACCCAATCTCGGCGGCGAGCTTCCGCGCCTTCTTGAAGAGAGCGATCGTTCCAGCCTTGCGCTCCATCGGAGGCCGGTTGATGCCGCCCGTGATCTCGAGTTTGCAGTGCGGGTCCGAGACCCTGAGACCGCGAAAGAGCTTTTCCACATAAGCAGCATCGCTCGCCTTCGCGATACGGACGTCGACCTCGGCATGGGCCTCGGAAGCGATGACATTTGACCGCGTTCCACCTGCAACAACACCACAATTTACCGTCAGCGAACGCTCTAAATTGGTAAAGTTCGACATGGTTTGGACCAGTTTTGCCAGCTCCAGAACCGCAGAATGACCACGCTCAAAGTCCACCCCACTGTGCGCTCCCACTCCCGTAACCTGCACATTATAAAAGCCAACGCCCTTCCGAGCGGTCTTATAAGCAAGCCCCTGCGCTGGCTCCAATACAAAAACTGCCTCCGACTCCAACGCCAACTTCTCCGTAATCCCCCGCGAAACCGGACTCCCCACCTCCTCCTCACTGTTAATAAGGAGAGTGACAGGGCGAGCTAACTTCAACTCCCGTAAGGTACTTACGGCCGCCAAGGCCATGACAACCCCAGCCTTCATATCGAGAACACCCGGCCCCCAATACCGTCCTTTTTCCTCCCGCCAAGGCATTCCCGTGAGCGTCCCAATCGGCCACACAGTGTCCAGATGTCCCAATAAAACCAACGGCTTACGAGCCAGGTTCTGCGGACCGAACCGTAATTCCAACACATCGCCGAAAACTTTCTGCCTATGCCGCCGAACACGCCCGCCGAGTGAGACGGCGTGTCGCTCGGCAATGGCCATGGCTGCATTAACTGCTGCCTTATCTTCACTTGGCGATTCCTGAAGGACAAGTTCACGAAGGGTCGTGCGTATCCATTCGCTTCTGGTTTTAACACTACGGAGAATGGTTTGGGGATCCATGGATGCATGTTATAGCAGGTAAATGGCTTATTGGCATAGATTAAGACTGGCTTGGCGGGGAATCAAGGCGACAAAGTGTGGTAATTTTGCCACATCGACAGGGATAAGTCGGAATGTAAGCTTAAGAATGGATTTGCAGGAGACATCGATTCGTGGCATTGGAAGCCCACTTTGAACGGACAATTCGGTCGGAGATTGAGTTTTCCGGTGTGGGTCTACATAGTGGAGCCCCGGTTTCGATGCGCTTGGTTCCGGCGCCAGCCGGATCCGGTATCGTCTTTAGACGCACAGACTTAGACAACTTTGAGATTGCTGCTAATGGACGAAACGTCGCGAAGGTAAGCTATGCGACGAGCCTGATGCGCGGTAGTGTGTTGATCTCGACCACGGAACATCTGCTTTCAGCTTTGATTGGGTTTGGGGTGGATAACGTCATCGTTGAGATGGATAATCTGGAGGTTCCAATTCTGGATGGGAGTGCTTTGCCTTATGTGCAAACCTTTCATTCTGTGGGGCTTAAGCAGCAACGGCGGCGGCGGGAATACATAAAAATTTTGAAGGATGTCGAGGTCCGTGATGGGTCCAAGTTTATTGGGGTTTACCCAGGATCGGGTTACGGGATCCAGTACACCATCGACTTCCCACAACCTATTGGTTATGAGACATTTACGGGAGATCTAGCAACCGGGGATTATGTGAGGTTGATTGCTCCGGCGCGGACGTTTGGGTTTAAGGAAGATGAGGCTATGTTGCGGAATATGGGGCTGATTCGTGGGGTTTCCGACGCGAGCGCCATCATTGTTTCGCGGCAAGGTGTTGAAAATGGGCCACTTCGGTTTAGTGATGAGTTTGTGCGGCACAAGGTTTTGGATTTAATTGGGGATCTGGCGTTGGCGGGGCGTCGGATACAGGGCCGGGTGGTGGCCGAGAGGGCAGGTCATGCGATGCATACTGCTCTAGTGCAACGACTTATGCGTGATCGCTCAGCGTGGGAGCTGGCGCATGGGTATGATGAAGTGGTTGAGCCGGAGAGGGTGAGGGCGAGACTGCAGCCTGTTCACGCTTAGTCATTTTCGTAGTGCAAGACGTGGTATTAAGTCTGAAAATGGTGGACATCTTGTGGTGATTTGTATGGCTAATTTGCACCCCTCGTTCGCGGTGCGAGGGTGAAGAAACTCGCCGCGATTGGGTTGGGGTCGAACCTGGAGTCACGGTTTGGCGACCGAAGGGCGAACGTGTGGGAAGCGGTCGAGCGCATCCGGGAACTGGGCGAGGTGAAGGCGGTCTCATCGGTTTACGACACGGAGCCGGTGGGATATGTGGAGCAGCCGAGATTTCTAAATGCTGCGGTACTGCTGAAGACTTCGCTGGAGCCGGTGGAGTTGATGCGTTCTTTGCTTGAGATTGAGCGGAGGATGGGACGGGAACGGTCGGGGGCGGTGGCCAAGGGGCCTCGGGTGATCGATCTGGATCTGCTGCTGTATGGGCAGGCGGTAATGAACACGACAGAGTTGACGCTGCCGCATCCGGAGATGACGGAACGTCGGTTTGTGCTGGAGCCGCTGGCGGAGATTGCTCCGGAGATGGTGCATCCGGTGCTTGGGTTGACGGTGAGGGAGATGCTGGCTCGGGTGTAAGCGTAGGAGTTAGCTGGTAGTACAGCTGATTCGGTTACAGCTCAGACATTTGTTCTTGTCTGGTTACAATTTCTCGCGTAGCTTCTTGATTGATTCTAACTTACAGAAAACAGGTTGACTAACATGCGTCGTTTGCTGGCGTTGTGTCTTGTTGCGCTTTTTGCATTGGGCGATAGTGCCTTTGGACAGAATGAAAAGGCTCCGGTGGTTCCGGCAGCTGCTCCTGTTGCGGCCCAGGCTGCGAGCGTACCGCCGCCACCTAATACGCTGCAGGATGGGACAGCGATCAAACTACGATTGGCTGAGAACCTGACCTCTGCGACGGCTAAAGCGGGGCAGCAGGTTTCGTTCGAGGTGCTGGACGAGGTCGATGTTCAGGGGGTTCCGGTGATTGCGAAGGGCGCGCAAGCGCTGGCGACAGTGACTACGGCGGAACCGAAGAAAAGCATGGGCCGAGGTGGAAAGCTGGATGTGAATATCGACAGCGTTAGGCTGATCGATGGGGAGAAGGCTGCGCTAAGCGCTACTCAGAATGCGAAGGGCGGCGGACATACCGGTGCGATGACGGCTGGAATGGTCGGCACGGCAATCGTGTTCTTTCCCGCAGCTCCACTACTGTTGTTTATTCATGGTAAGGACATCACGATACCGAAAGGGACGGAGGTTACAGCGTTTGTGTCGGGAGATATGAAGCTCGATATGGCGAAGTTTGCGCCTGTGGCTTCGGGTACTCCGGTTGTGGCGACATCTCCTGCGCAGGGGCTGACTATAGAATCAAGTGTGCCGAACTGTGATATCGAGGTGGATGGGAATTTTGTGGGGAGTACGCCTTCGTCGCTGAATCTCGCTCCGGGAAAGCATGAGATTGTGGTGAAGAAGGCCGGTTATCAGGATTGGACACGGAGCATGATGGTGGGGAGTGGGGCTGTTCGGCTTAGTGCGGAGATGGTGGCGAAGTGAAGAAGCTTAGTGCGGTTCGCGCGTAACGCGAATACCCACTCATGCGATAAAACCGCATGAGTGGGGCACCCGGCGAATACCCCACCCTTCGCAAAAGACGCGAAGGTGGGTGGGAGAACAACGCGGGTTGGTGGGACAATTGGCTTATGGCAAATTTGACGTTGGTTTATGGGATGAGGCTGCTGCCGGCAGATGAGGTGGCAGAGGTGGGCGATGCTCCGATCGCTCTTAAGAATGGAAATAAGGCGCGGGTTACGATGCACGTTCTTGAAGGAAGCCGGGAAGAGATTGAAGCCCAGTTGCGCATGAGCCTAGACGCTTTTTTCGACTTTTATCCGGAGATCTAGCAGGGTGCCTTTAGCGCAGCGGAAGCGTACGTCAGTGGATAAAGGCGCATTCAACACGCAATGTTTACGGCATCCTTCGGCTTCGCTCAGGACTGGCTCTGAAGAGGTACTGAAAAAGCCTGATTACGGGAAATGAAGAGAAGCCCGGGGTTAGAGCCCCTTTTATTCGCAACGGTTTTTCGCAGGGCTAAAGCCCTGCGCTCCCACCGAAGAACAAAGGCAGTCCTTTTTCAGCACCCTAAAGCCATGTGCTCTCACCCGAAAGACAAAGACAGTCCTTTTGTAACGTGACCTTTGGTTGCGCCCTCGATCTACTACCTGCGCTGTTCCCTCCTTCTGCTGACGAAGAAGGAGTAGAGACAGAGACGCAGCTATGACTAACATTCGATGGATCGGACACTACATGGCATTTGCTTTGCTGCTTGTGCCGGTTGCCCATGGACAAGATTCGACGGCTGCCGATACCACGGTCGAAGATGCACTGCATCGGATGTCGGATCAGGCTGGAGTTGTCTTTGTTGGCGAGGTTGTTGCGATTCGCCACATTGCTGGTGAAGGCGGCGCCTCCGGTGTGGTCGAAGTAGAGTTTCGCGTCGATCAGGCGGTGCGCGGTGGCGTTACGGGTGGATCGTATGTGCTGCGCGAATGGGCTGGCCTGTGGTCTGGCAGCGATCAACGCTACCGTGTCGGACAGCGTCTTCTTATGCTGCTTCACAGTCCCGGAGCCGGTGGCGTTACCTCGCCGGTGGGAGGTATGGCGGGAGCTATCCCGATTCGTGGCTCGGCCACCTCGTTGACGGCAACGGCAACTGCATCGTCGATGCCCTCGCCTGTAGCGGATCTTTGCTGGGTTGGGACGCGATTGCAGCGCGCGGTGGCGTATCGCGACGCTTCCGAGCCGCTGGTAAGCGCAACTGATGTACCTAAAGCGATTGGCGTAGATACGGCAGGAAGTGAAACCTCTACAGCGGCGCAGCAAGCGTCTGTCAGCGTTGTGGTGAACATGTTGGCTTCGTGGCGGAAGAAAGATGCCAAGTAGATTTCTTCGTGGGCTGGCGCTAATGGTTGTGGCGATTGCGACTGACGCGGCGGGCAGCGGGCCGCGCTGGGTGACGGGACAGCCTTACTACTATCCAGAGGGGATCCCCATTGTCTGGTACACGGATAGCCCGCAATACTTTACCGACTCGGGCGATTTGAGTGCCTATGTTAACCACGCTCAAGCGGATGCGATTGTCGACGCTGCGGCAGGCGTCTGGACCATTCTTGTCTCGCGGCTAAACCTGCTCAGGGGCGGGACGCTCGACGAACATGCGAGCGCGGCCAATGTTTATCCAACCAGCACTGGACTGGTTTTTCCCTCGGACGTGCAAAGCGCGAATTACCTGAACAAACAGATTGCCGTGCTCTACGATTCGGACGGCGCGATCACGGATATGATGCTGGGGCAGGGCGCGAGCGATCCGTCGGGTTGCCGCCAGAACGCTGTTACCGAGAGCGCGGACTCGATCTCCACCTCCGGCAAAATTCAACATGCCATTCTCGTTTTGAATGGGCGCTGTACCGGACCGGCTCCAGAGCAACAGCTTCAACTGCAATACCAACTGATGCGAGCGTTCGGCCGAATCGTCGGCATGGGTTGGTCGCAAACTAATGACAATGTTTTCACCGGCAATCCCACACCTACTTACAACCAGGCGCTTTACTGGCCGATCATGCATCCGATCGACATCATCTGTGGACCTTACACTTATCAGTGCATGCCGCAGCCTTTCACTCTGCGAGACGACGATATCTCTGGTCTTGTGCTGTTGTATCCGGTCTCGAGATTCGATCCGCCTGCTCCGGGAAAGACCGATACGCTAGCTCGCGGAGGGTTGGTCAGAGGCACGATTAGCTTTCCCAACGGCCAGGGGATGCAGGGGGTCAATGTGGTGATACATCGTCTGGAACCGTCCTGGAGCACCCCTGAAGCATGGGAGTCGACCTCGGGTGTTTCGGGCTATCTCTTCCGTCGCCACAGTGCAAATCCCGTAAATGGCATTGTGTCTTCAGCGAAGACCAATATGGGGACACCCAACCCAAGCTATGAGGGTTACTACCAGATATTCCGAACGCCGCTGTATGACTGGGAGCCCTGGCAGAATCTCGTCATCTCTACACAAGCCATCAATCCTCTTTACGTAGGGCAATACGCAGTTGGACCTTACGACACCAACGTTGTTAAACCCTCTGGGGCGACGGCGCAGCAGATGCTCTACGTCATGGGCACCTACGCAGACGCGACTGCTAATTTCTCTATCAGCGACGCGGCCACGGGTTGCCAGATAACGCAGGACGGAACTGAGTCGGCTCCGGCAGCGGTCTCGCTGCAAGGATGGTGGACCGGCAATCTCTGTTCGTATGGCCATACGGCGTGGTCTGCTATTTCTGTCAAGGCAAACCGCACGCTGAGTGTCGAGGTGACCGCACTGGACGAACAATCTTTTGCCACCTCGGCCAAGATGATGCCCGTTATAGGGCTTTGGAAGTCGACTGATGCAACGGGAACGCTTCCGACTGTCGCGGCCACGCCTGGCGCGTTCAACAGCGCCTCTACGGGCATGACTACGCTGACCGCCCCGAGTACGCAACCGCAACAGTTACGAATTGCGATTGCTGATCAGCGTGGTGATGGACGACCGGATTATGCGTATCAGGCCAGGGTTCTGTATGCCGATACGATAGTTCCGGCGACCGGAGGCGTGGTCACGATTACAGGCATGGGCTTCCGCGCGGGTAATGCTGTAACGGTCAACGGGGTTTCGGCAGCAGTTTCGTGTTGGACGGCGAATACCATCGTGGCCACTGTGCCGTCCCTTCACAGTATGGGCGTCGGTACTGCGCTCGTCGCCGATGTAACCGTGAAAGACCTTGCCAGTGGAGGAACGACGGTGATGACCAGCGCTCTTTCCTATGCCGCTCCTGTGCCCACGCTGAACACTAGGGCTGCGCCGCGTGGAACCGTCTTTATTGGCGATACGGCTCCCTTTACCGTGCAAGCGATTGCAGCTGACGGAGTAACTCCTCTGGTGAATCAGAGCATCGCCTTTACGACCACAGGTGCGGATGCGATCTTCGGAGCTTGCGCGGCGGCCACCTGCAGCGTTCTGACTGATGTAAATGGCATCGCTTCCATTACTGTTATTCCGCAGGCTCCGGGCGACGTAGCGCTCGCTGCTACGGGTACCGCGGGGACACAGACTGATGTTTTCACCGCGGCGGCTCGTGTCCGCACTGTGACCGCGCTCAATCCTGAGCAGTACGTAGCAGCAGGGGCAAGCGTCGTCTGGAACCCGCGGGTGGCGTTGACTGACAATTCTGCCTCGACTATTGGGGTTCCTGTGAGTTGGAGTGGAGCGTCCGGGCAGATGCTTGTAACACCGTCGGTCTCAACAACGGATGCTCAAAGTGTTGCGCAGGCACAGGCCACGGCGGGGCCGCTGGCTGCGGGAGGAGAGGCCACGATTACAGCTTGCGCGTGGATTGCTACGTGCACCAGCTTTACAGCAATCGGTGTCGACGATGGTCAGTTGCAGATCGTGATCGTGAGCGGGGAAGGCCAGTCGATTTCAGCGACCGGCACGCTGGCTCCCGTGGTTCTTCGCGTGACCGATGCGGGATCGCATCCTGTAGCGGGGGCGCTTGTTGGGATTCACCAAACTCTCGATGCGTGGCAACCTCCGTGTCCCGATCACGGACGTTGCCCAGTTCCGGCGGTCTATGGCACATCCACGACAAGCGAGATCTCTGATGCGAATGGCCTTGTTGCGATTGTGCCGATGCAGATGGCAGGGGTTCCGGGCGTGACGAGTATAGCCGCTGCGTCCGGCCCAAATGGCTTCGTGTCGCTGGCGCTTCAGCAGCAACCGTAAGGATGGCTTCGCGCTCGCAATCGGGTAATGTGACCTAACCTCTCGTAGGTGCATCAAAATCAGGACGAGCGAAACGGGGATCAGAGAGATGGCAGTAGCTACGACGATCAGTACCAACTTCCGTAAACGTGTGGTTGTGATTGGCGGAGGGTTCGCCGGAATCAATGTGGCGCAGGAGTTGGGGAAACTTCCTCTGGATATCACGCTTGTGGATCGAAAAAACCACCATACGTTTCAGCCGCTTCTCTACCAGGTTGCCCTTGGTGTGCTGTCTCCGGCGGAGATTGCGCAACCCATCCGCTCGATTCTCCGTGACTACCCGAACGTAGAGGTGCTGATGGATGAGGCGATTGGGTTCGATTTGCAGCAGCGGCGCGTTCAGGTTAAGACGGGCGCTCAGCTGGAATATGACTATCTGGTTGTGGCTACCGGGTCGACCCACTCCTATTTCGGTCGTGATGACTGGGCGTCTCTTGCGCCGGGTCTTAAAACGGTCGAGGATGCAACCGAGATTCGACGCCGCGTGCTGTTGTCCTTTGAGCTTGCCGAGCGGCAGATGCAGGAGGCGGGAATTCATCCGCCGTTGAAGTTCGCCATTATTGGTGGTGGCCCTACTGGGGTTGAACTTGCTGGAGCTATCAGCGATATCGCCCGGCTGTATATGGCGAAAGATTTTCGCCACATCGATCCAGCTACGGCAGAGGTGCAGATCTTTGAGGGTTCGCCGAGCATACTTGCCGCTTATCCCCCTGATCTTCAGCAGAAAGCGTTGGAGCAGCTCAATGCTCTCGGGGTCAAGGTTCGCACCAATGCTCATGTGACGGATGTTCAGCCTGGTTATGTTGTGGTGGGCGATGAGCGAATCGAGGCTGCTGTTACGCTTTGGGCTGCTGGCGTGCAGGCCTCACCATTGGGCAAGCTGCTTGGCTTTCCAACGGATCGGCGAGGTTGCGTGTTCGTCGATCAGTATCTGAACCCTCCGGGTCATCCGGAGATCTTTATCTGCGGCGATCTTGCCCATGTGGAAGAGGACGGGCGCCAGCTTCCTGGTGTTGCACAGCCTGCGATGCAGATGGGAACTTATGCGGCGAAGCGCATTGCGCGGCTGACCGCTCGCGATTTCGGTAGCGATGGCAGTGGCGTCGACGCTCCGTTTCACTATTTCGATAAGGGAGACATGGCTACTATAGGACGAAAGGCTGCCGTCGCGAACATCAAATGGCCTTTCAAAGGACACTTGAGCGGCGTCTTCGCATGGATTACGTGGCTCTTCATCCACGTCTTCTTCCTCATAGGTTTCCGAAATCGTATCGCCATCTTCCTGCAATGGGCCTGGACCTACATCACCTTTAGTGAAGGCGCTCGCCTTATTACCGGCTCGCAGAATCTTCCTGGATGGAATGAAAAATATGGGAGCGAGTCGGCTGTGACGGCTGAGGAGCCGCTGGATCTTGCGTCGCCTAAAACGTAGGCCAGCGATTGGGATGGCTCGGCTCCGTGGAATGCTCCTGTGAAAATTTCAGGAAGAAGCGAAGCCTGCAAAGATGGCGGCAATTCGGTTTGGCCATGCTTTGCAGGCTGTGAACGATTAGAGTGACTCCAGGATCTGCTCAAGCCTGTCGTAACCTTCGGCCATGCCCTTATCCATTGGGGTTTTAAGGACAGCATCGCGTGCCTCGCGTGAGGAGTAGAGGATCGTGTTGGTGAGTGTGGTCTTGCCGTCCTGCTCGGTGAAGACGAGCGTGCCGATGGCCTCGCCATTGGTCCAGTCCTGATCGAACAACTGAGTGGCGACGATGCGCTCCGGCGGAATGACCTCGCGATGGATGCCGCCCATGCCAATCTCTTCTCCACTGGGGCCGCGCCATACATAGCGATAGGAGCCACCCACTCTTAGATCGACCTCGCAGACTTCGAGAGACCAGTTACCCGGCCCGAAGAGCCAACGCTTGAGCAATTCGGGTTTGGTGAAGGCGTCGAAGACGAGCTGGCGCGGGCCGTTGAAGACGCGGGTGACTACGATCTCCTTCTCGGTGGGGGTGGCTAGTTGCATCATTTCCATTCGGTTCATTGGTGATCTCCTATTTTTTCGATTTTTTGCGTGCGGGTTTTTTCTTCTTGCTTGTCTTATTTGTCTTCATTTCGTCGAGCAGAAAGTCCAGTTGCCGGTAGGCGGTCTCCCAAAACTGACGGTAGTTCTCGAGCCATTCGGTAGCTTCCGCGAGAGGTGCGGCTTCGAGCTTGCGGGGACGCCGCTGGGCGTCGAGACCGCGTGAGATGAGGCCGGCGCGCTCAAGTACCTTGAGGTGTTTGGAGATGGCAGGTTGGCTCATCTCGAAGGGAGCGGCCAGCTCTGTTACTGAAGCCTCGCCGGACGCGAGGCGGGCGAGGATGGCTCGACGGGTGGGATCTGCCAGGGCGGCGAAGGTGGCATCGAGTGAAGGTGCGTTTATATAGCCTATCGGTTCCATAACTGATTGGTAATATAAAAATGACACCAGCAATTGTCAAGAGCGTTCTAAGCAAATTTTTAGGTTGAGGCGCTAGGTTCGTTTCGACGAAGGAGTGCGAACTCAATCTTTTGGGCGAAGACGGCCATGTTTGATGTCGCTTAGAGTGTGAAAGCTCAAGAGCAGGCTATTTTGTTGTCCGTTTATTGATAGGCCAATTTTGCGTTTTAAGGATTAATTATGAAAAACATACAGCGGTTGATGATGTTGGTGGCGGCGGTGTCGGTGAGTTTCGCAGGCGGTCGAGCGTTGGCGCAGGGATGCGTCGCGGCGCATTCGAATCAGCGGAACATGGATGAGTTGGTGAAGGACTATGACGGCGGGTCTCACGGCTTGTGGTCGATTCATAACCTGACCCTGGATATCGGCTATCGAGTGTTCAATTCGAACAAGTATTTTGTCGGCGATCAGAAGATTGCGCGGCCGACAGCAGTAAGGAACCATCAGAATATTTTCGATATTGGAGTGGAGTACCGGTTTTCTCCGCGGTGGAGCTTCATCGCCGATGTGCCGATTTACGACGGAACGCGCAACCAGATTTATCCGCCGTCGGGGATATATCAGGTGAGCGGGTTGGGTGATATTACGCTGGGAGCGCAGGCATGGATCTTCCGTCCGCCAACGGAGAATGGAGGAGACATCGCTGTGAGCGCCTCGTTGAAGATTCCTACGGGGATCAATGATGCGACTGGGTCGGGGCTCTATAAAGGGCAGGTGATCAAAGCAACGGCGGATCAGTCGATGCAGCCGGGCGATGGTGGCTGGGGATTTTCGTTGGGCTCACAGGGATACAAGTCGATGTGGCGGCGGGCGGATGTTTACTATGAGGCGGCGTATCTGTTCAATCCGATGGATACGAATGGCGTGGCGACGTTTCGGAGTCAGCCGGGACAAGGCGTAATGTCGGTGACGGACCAGTATCTCTACCGGGCGGGAGTATCGCAGGGTGTCCCGAAGGTACGGGGGTTGGCGTTGAGTCTGGGCGTTCGCGGCGAGGGCGTACCGGTGCGCGATTTGCTGGGCGACAGCAATGGATTCCGGCGGCCGGGAACGATTGTGTCGCTGGATCCGGGGCTGATGATGAATGTGAAACGGACGACGCTGTCGGTGAATGGGCCGTGGGCGCTGTACCGGAACCGGCCTCCGAGCGTGCCGGAGGTACAGAACAACACGAAGAATGGCGATGCGTTTTTTGCTGACTATACGGTGATTGTGCGGTTGACGCATCACTTCTAACGCGGCGCAGTGGCCTTGTCTCCATCGAAAGATGGAGGCGAAAATGGACCATCGTACCCATGACAGCGGGAGGCATCGATCGTAATCTTGTCTTCGTTACGTATTGCTCTCCAGGAGGCGCCAATCAGGCGCCTCTATTTTTTTGCGGCAAAAGGCGTACGCTTGTTCTCTTGAAGTTTAGCGGAGGACTGAGCGATGGCGGTGATGGCGAACGTAGAGGAACGTGCGGAGATTGGACGACAGCGGCGTAAGCAGATACGCCGAGTAGACCATGCAATGCTGAAGGCGAAGGACCGCAAGGTCGATCCGTTGAAGCTGCTGGATGCGTCGATGAAAGGGCGGGTGCCGGCCCTGGTGCAGCTGAAGTACCAGTTGATGGAAGGATCGCCGTTTGCGTACTTTCGTGGAGCGGTGCCTGTGATGGCGTATGACCTCTCGTTGGTGGCGAATACAGGGATCATTAGCCAACTGTGCGGTGATGCGCATGTGAGGAACCTGGGGGCGTTCGCGGGGCCGGACGGGCGGCTGGAGTTCGACATCAACGACTTCGATGAGACGATTGCGGGGCCGTTTGAGTGGGATGTGAAGCGGATGGCGACCAGCCTGGTGCTGGCAGGGCGTGGCGCCGGTGCGAAGAATGTGGATTGCCGTGAGGCGGCGGCGGTGTTTCTTGATAAGTACCGGACGACGATGCTGATGTTCGCGCGAATGCCGGTGCTGGAGGTGGCGAGGTATAAAGTGCATCGGCTGCGCAATGTGCCGACCGTGGGCGGAATTCTGCGAATGGCAGAACGGGCTACACCCACGCATACTCTGTTGACGTTGACGGAACGCGAGGATGCTACGACCACAAAAAAAAGCAAGACGCAGGAAAAAGCGGGACGGGTGTTCCGGACGATACCACCGACTCTGACAAGAGTTAAGGGTGCGATGGCTGAGAAGATCGTGGGGTCGCTGGAGTTATATACAGAGAGTCTGCTGCGGGAACGTCGACATTTGCTGGCGCAGTACCGGCCTGTGGATGTAGCGTTCAAGGTGGTGGGAACGGGGTCGGTTGGGCTGCGGGACTATTGCGTTTATATGGAGGGGAATGGACCGCGGGATCCGCTGTTTCTGCAGATCAAAGAGGAGGCGGTTTCGGGGTATGCGCCTTATGTGGGGCGTGTGAATGGGGGATTCAATCGACGGGGAAACTTTCATCAGGGGCGGAGAGTCGTGGAGGGATCGCGGGCGATGCAGTTGCAGTCGGATCCATTTCTGGGGTGGACAACGATGGAGGGGCGGGACTATCTGGTGCGACAGCTGAACGATCACAAGGCTTCGATCCAGGTGGAAGACCTGAAGGCGGCAGGACTGATGGAGTACGCGGAGGTGTGCGGAGAGCTGTTGGCGCGTGGTCATGCGCGATCGGGCGATGCTGCGATGCTGGCGGGGTATCTTGGGCCTTCGACGCGGTTTGATGATGCGGTTGTGGCGTTTGCAGTGGCGTATGCCAATCAAACGGAGACGGACTGGGAGGAGCTGGTGCGGTCGTTGAAGCCGGCGAAGAAGAAGGTCGTCAGTAAGAAACTTCGCTGAAGCGAGGCGGAAAGATCAGGATTCTTTTCTTTGGGCTCTACTTCAGCCCGCTTCGAACCCGCTCCATCGTAGCCAGATAAAAATGCAGATTGTGCACCGAGTTGAGCGTAAGCCCCAGCGGCTCGCCAGCCACAAATAGATGCCGAAGATAAGCCCGCGTATATCGCGCACAAACCATGCATCCGCAAGCAGCATCGATCGGTCCTGAATCCTCTGCATATTCCTTGCGCTTGATGTTCATCCGCACGACACGTCCGTCATCATCACGGGCAAACACCAGTCCATGACGTCCCGCTCGCGTAGGCAAAACGCAATCCATCATGTCGACGCCCATCTTCGCGTACTCTTCAATCTCATCGGGATAACCAACGCCCATCACATAGCGAGGTTTGTCCTTCGGCAGCCACTCGAGCGTTCGCGCAATCATCTCCCGCGTAACCTCGCGAGGCTCACCGACAGCCAAACCGCCAATCGCATAGCCCGGCAGATCCATCTCTACCAGCCGCTCTGCCGACTCCTTCCGGAGATCGACATACATTCCGCCCTGCACGATTCCAAACAGGTTCTGTGTCTTCCCATCCTTCTCCGCGAACCACGGAACAAGATGTCTGTTCGCATCGAAGTGATCCTTCGACCGCTGCGCCCACGCATGAGTCAACCCCATTGACTCTCGCGTTCGCTCCCATGTGGCCGGCGTCTCGACACACTCATCGAAGACCATCGCAATGTCCGCGCCCAGCGCAATCTGCACATCCATCGAGTGCTCCGGCGAGAAGAAGTGCTTCGATCCATCCAGATGCGATCGAAACTCCACGCCTTCCGACGTAACCTTCCGCAGACCGCTCAGGCTGAATACTTGAAATCCACCCGAATCGGTCAACATCGGCCGTTCCCAGCTCATGAACCGGTGCACTCCGCCCATCCGTCGCACGAGCTCGTGTCCAGGACGAAGATAGAGATGATATGTATTCGCGAGGATGATCTCGGCCCCTCTGTCATCGGGTCCAGTCCTCTCCAGCACGCCCTGTTCGACGGCCTTCACACTCGCTAGTGTTCCAACCGGCATAAACACCGGAGTCTGCGCCACACCATGCGGCAGCGTAACCGAGGCTCTGCGCCCTCCACACTCTGCTGTCTTCTGTATCTCAAACGTAAGCGCCATCTACTTGATTGTAGAAGCACCGCCCACACCGCCAGCGATATAGTGGTAGCCCATGATCAAGTATCTGCTGGCAACGCTCTGCCTCTCCCTGTCCGCCGCTGCACAGACCCCCGCCAAGCCTGAGCCTTCATCACTCGCAACAAACTCCGCCCAACACTCCGATGTGCCCTCCGGCACACTCTCACCAAAGCTCTCTATCACCAGCCACGTCTACGACGGCATGAAGAGCGACTACTGGATCTATGTCCCCGCCCAGTACGATCCCAAAGTCCCCGCGGCACTCATGGTCTTCAACGATGGCGGAGGATATATCAACCGCAACGGCGATCATCCTGCCCTCAATGTCCTCGACAACCTCATCGCGCAACACAAAATCCCTGTCATGATCACCGTCTTCACCAACCCCGGCGACATACCTATGTCGCCTGGTACGCCTACCTCCCGCTTCGTCGAAGCGTACTCCCGGAAATGGTCGCGCAGCCTCAAAGACTCCATGCGATCGACCGAGTACGACACCGTCTCTGACCGCTACGCCCGTTTTCTGCGCGATGAACTTCTGCCTGAGGTCGCCGCCAAATACAACCTCCGCAAAGACGCCTACAGCCACGCCATCACTGGCCTCTCCTCCGGCGGAATCGCCGCCTTCAACGCCGCGTGGCAAATGCCCGATGAGTTCAGCCGCGTCATCACCTGGATAGGTAGTTTCACCGGCATCCAATGGCACGAAGACCCCGCCGTCCCTGATGGAGGCCAGGACTATCCTGAAAAGATTCTCCGCGAACCACACCGCAACATTCGCGTCTGGGTACAGGATGGCAGCAACGACCAGGAGAACGATCGCTACGGCAGCTGGCCGCTCGCAAACATCCGCGTGGCTAATGCTCTCAAGCTCAAATCCTACGACTCGCACTTCAGCTTCGGGGTCGGCCCGCACAGCCCGGTCGAGGGCGCAGCTGAATTCCCTCAGGAGATGATCTGGCTATGGCGAGACTACGATCCTGCCCAAACAACCCAGGCTTACATACAGGATCCCGCTGAAGCCACTCGGCCACCCTTCCGCGTCTCTATCACCAACCGCAACGTCCACTAGCCGCGATCGAACCGCATGCCTCTACTTCTCCAGCATAGCCACCGCTTCAGCCACCGTTAGTTCTTGCAGCACCTTGAAATCGCTGTGCACCGCGTGTTCTTTCTTACCAATCATCTTGAAGAAGATGGCTCTTCCATTGATATCCGTATCGAGCGTCTGCGTCTTCCACTCCGTCCCATACACCAGCTGTCTCGTGGTATCAAAGTTACTTCCAGCTTTAATCGTCGCCACCAAACCGAACCCGATGTTCACATCCTCGTGCAATCTTCCTTCAATCCCGCGTAGCCGCATCACGCGTGGATCCACCAGGATCGAACCCTTCATCCCATGGAGAACTCGCTCCTCCAGCGACTGCGTTACGTAGTCGGGATTCGGGCGAAAATCGATCCGTACAAACTCTCCCTCTTGCCGCGCATTCTCAAACAGAAACGCCTTCGGCAACAGGTCCAGCATCTCCTTCGCGTGTTTTTCATCATTCTTCAGCGCCGCCGAACTCTTCTCAAACGCAGCCGGATTTTCGACAATTCCTTGTAACCGCGCTCGCTCTGCGGCTGCCCGCTCGTTGCTGAGAGGCTGCCCATCCTCGGCGATAAGCATCCGCATCTTCCCGGCCGATGTCTCAACCACCCGCTCCGTCCAGAGGTGGTGCCCGGTTCGCTCCGACCGCTCCTGTGACAAATACATATATTTGTTTCGATGCAGTTCTGCTGTTCTCTCCTGCAGCAGCATGGCGTCCACTATTTGCCGCGCCGTCTGGCCGCTCTGCGCCATCACCATCGGAGTAGGCAAACAAAGCCCCGCCGCGACAAACAACCAAAACCACATTTGAGGCCACTTCAGTCGTTTCAAACTAACCCTCTCCCACTAGTAGATGCGTTTGTGCCGAAATCTCCAAGCTTCCGCAAATGAAACTCACGTAGACTAGCGCTCAAATCCCCATGTCCGACTCTCCACACAATTCGCCGGACCAGATCCCAAACCCGCTCCTCAGCGAGCCAGAGTTCCCTTCTTCAATCGACGGGACTGCCCTCAAACCCACTCCAGCTAAGGGCCGAAGAGCAGCAGCGGCTTTTATCTTCTTCACCGTCACGCTGGACATGCTTGCGCTCGGCATGATCGCGCCTGTTCTTCCGCGTCTCATTGAGAGCTTCCTTTATGGCAATACCGTCGATGCCGCACAGATGCTTGGACTCTTCGGAACGGTTTTCGCTGTCATGCAGTTTTTCTGCTCTCCTATCCTCGGCTCACTCTCCGACCGCTTCGGCCGCCGTCCTATCGTCCTTCTCTCGAACTTCGGGCTCGGCTTTGACTATCTCCTTATGGCATGGGCTCCGGCGCTTGGCTGGCTTTTCCTGGGCCGGGTTATCTCCGGCTTCACCTCATCCAGCATTCCCACGGCAATGGCCTATATGGCCGATGTCACTCCGCGCGAACGCCGTGCTGCCGCCTTCGGCATGTTGAGCGCAGCTTTCGGACTCGGCTTCGTTCTAGGCCCTGCTGTTGGAGGCCTCCTTGGCACCGTTAGTCCACGTCTGCCATTTCTGGTTGCGGGTTCGCTTTCGCTCATCAATGGTCTTTACGGAATCTTCGTCCTGCCGGAGTCACTTTCTCTCGAGAATCGCAGCCCCTTCTCTTGGCGTCGTGCAAATCCAGTCGGTTCGCTCTCACTCCTGCGCCACGAGTCCATGCTCCCTATCGCCGGTCTGCTCCTGCTCGGCTACATCGCCCAGCAGTCCCTCATGAACGTCTACGTCATCTATGCCGACTACCGTTACCATTGGACCGATCGCACGGTCGGCTTCTCTCTCGCGGCCATCGGTATCTGCTCTGCAATCTACGGTGCCCTCCTCGTCAAACCCACTGTCGCCAAACTAGGCGAGCGCGGTGCCGTCACGATCGGCCTTATCGGCGGAGCCTTCGGCTACTCCATGTTCGGTCTCTCCAGAACCGGTCTTCTCTTCTGGCTCGGCATCCCGTTTCTCAACATGATGTCGATCACATGGCCCGCCGCGCAAAGCATCCTCTCGCGCCACACTAGCCCCTCCGAACAGGGTCAGTTACAGGGCGCCATCAACAGTCTGCGCGGCATTGCGGGCCTCATCGGCCCCGGCCTCTTTACCTACGTCTTCAGCAAATCCATCGGAGCCAATCCGCTGTTGCGGCATCCTGGCACGCCTTTCTTCGCAGCGGCAGGCATGCTTATCCTTGCGCTTATCCTCGCGCAAAGCCGTACTGCGCAGCGACCCGCGCAATAGATGAACTGATGCACGACCAAAAATGTTATGCGCCGTTTATGGGAAGACGCCGGCGGATTTGAAGAACTGGTAGTCGTCGTATTGTTTGGCGTCTTTGAGCATGTCTTCGACCTGCTTCGGGGTGAAGTGTGGGGCGAAGGGTTGGGCAGAGTCGGCGATCGCGTAGGCCGTGGCGGCTGTGGTGGCGACCCCTTGGGTGAGATCGGCCTGGACTACGGAGTCGAAGCTGTCTGAGGCTTTGTGGTGGAGCTTGAAGTATTTTTCGGTGCTGGTCCAGAGGACCAGCGTGGGAACGCCTAGCAGATCGAAGCTGATGTGGTCGGTCTGGAAGAGGAACTGTGTGCTCGGATTGGTCTTGTCGGAGCCGAGGCCAGCGAGAAGAGGCTCGATGTTTTCGAGGGCCTTGGTCTCGTCGTTGCGGCCCATGACGTACCAGCCCTTCGCTGGTTCAGCTCCAGTGTCGGAGATGAGGACGGCGTCGATGTTTGGCAAGTCGGCGATGTGGTGCTTGACATAGGACGTTGAGCCGATAATTCCCTGCTCTTCGCCCCCGAAGAGTATGAAGCGCATGGTGCGCCGCGGGGGACGGCCGAGTGCCTTGACAGCGCGGGCTACGTCGATGACGGTCGAGACACCGGTGCCGTTGTCCTGGGCTCCGGTGGCGGGATGCCAGGAGTCGAGGTGGCCGGCGACGATGACGATCTCGTTGGGCAGGTCGCTGCCCGGGATTTCGGCGACGACGTTATTGACCTGAGTGGTGGGACGGATGCGGTTCTTGAAGGAGAACTGAACAGTGACAGGGCCTTCGTCGAGTAGGCGCTTGATGAGGAGTTCGTCTTCGAGGCCGATCTGGGCCATGGGGATGTGCGAGATGGTGCCGTCGAAGGTGAGGGCGGTGGCGGATTCGATGCCGTTGGCGCCGCCGACGAGCAGAAGAGCTTGCGGAACGAATTCGCCAAGATGGTTGAGGGCTTTGAGGATCTGGCTAAAGGAGGGTTGGTCGCCGAAGCTGGACTCATCGATAAGGACGATTGCGCCTTTGATCTTGTCCTTTAGAGAATCGAGGCCTTCGATCGTGAGATGAGGGATGTAGACGACGTTGCCCTTGATGCCTCCTTCAGGAGTGGAAGGGCTCCAACCGAGAGAGTAGATGTGGAGGGTCTGTAGGCGCGGCTCTAGAATCTGACCAGCGGCGAGGACCTCGGGTTCCCAGAGGGCCGGCATGGTGAAGGACTCGGTGTGGACGTTGGTGAGGCCGAGGGATTTGAACTGATCGACAGCCCAGGAGACCGCGTGGACGTAGTTGTCGGAGCCAGTGAGGCGTGGACCGACGTGGTCGGCGAGCTGGCGATCGTAGGCGTAGGCTTTGCTATCCACCATGATGTCGCCGATAAGCTGGCGGACGGCGGTGCGGGTCTCGGGCGAGACGGATGTTTGGGCATGGGCGCAGAAGGGCAGGAGGGTGGAGAGAAGGACAATCGCTTTCAGGCGCATGGCGGAACGGTAACACATGGGCGCATTGGCTCGTTTTACCGGTGGGATAACCCACGCCGGAGTGAGCGGGTAAGAAGATTTATTTTCAGCTACTTAACAAAACAGGATTTGTAAAATCGTCTTTTTAAATTGGGGATAGCAATCCCATCTAACCTGTACATACGGATGACAGACCAGCACCGAACAGATCAACGCCCTTACACTTATCACCGAAATGCGAGGACACCATGCTATCCACAAACCCGCTGATAGCTTTTATCCCCAGCAAAAATGCTGACCACTCGCGCGTCTTCTACGAGGGCGTGCTCGGATTACGGTTCGTTAGCGATGATTCCTTCGCTATCGTTATGGACTCGAATGGCACCATGATCCGCATCGTCCGCGTCGGCGAATTCACCCCCGCACCCTTCACCATTCTCGGTTGGCAGGTCGATGACATCCACGCGAAGGTGGCGGAGCTCAGCTCTAACGGAGTGCAGGTCAAACGGTATTCCTTCCTGGAGCAGGGCGAAGATGGCGTCTGGACCGCGCCCAATGGAGCGAAGGTCGCCTGGTTCTCGGACCCGGATAACAACGTCCTCTCCATCTCACAGCATTAAAACTCGACTCTCAACCCAAACTGCACCTGGCGCTCCTGCATGTTGCCGTTTGCCGCCTCGGTCAGCGTACCAAAGGGACGAGTATTCAAGCCCTCTGCCGCCACCGTAACCGCATCCTGGAAGACCAGCGGTGTGATGCCGCTGGCTTCAGTCCCAACCAGAAACGCCCTCTGCGTGATCCCCGAGTAGTTCACTCGGTTAGTGACATTGAAGATCTCCGCTTGCCCTCGCACATGAACCCGTTCCGTCGCACGGACCGTTCGACTGACGCGCAGATCGAGATTCGCAGTATCTGGCAATCGCAATGTGTTCCGACCCACAGTAGGCAAATAGACAGCGCCGCCAGAGCCGTTGATGCTGTCGTGTCCACCGCTGAGCCGAGAGCCTCCGAAGATGTCGAAGCTATAAGGCCTCCCGCTCGATTCAATAAAAAGTGGAGCGATCTGCCAGCCGTTTAGTGTTCTTCGCAGCACTTCGTGAGGACTCGCAATATGTGACTCCCATACCGCGCTCACCATAATCTTGTGCGGGAAATTTAGCCGCGAAAGTCCCTTGTCGTACCGCAATGTGAACGGATCGAACTGTCCATTCGTCCTTGGCGCCGCAGCGATGTTCTGTCCATCGTCGATCGCCTTCGCCCATGTCCAGCTTGCATGCAGCTCTAGCCCTCTGCGCGCACGCCGGCGAGCCTCGATCACCAGTGCGTTGTAGCTTGCATCAACGTTCGACACGATATCCGTCACCGGACCGTAATCAGCGCTCACCCGTTGCGTGTAGAAAGGAACCGCAAATGTCTCGCCATCCCGAACACCAGAAGCTCCAGTTCCGCCCACGATCTGAAACGTCTTCGTCGCCGTCGAAGGAACGATGTTTATATCAACCGAGTTCGGAAGCTGCCGCGAGAGATTCAACAGGTAAGTCGCGCTGCCCATTACACCCGCACCGACCTCGTGCTCCACACTGACGCTTCCCTGCTGCACCATCGGCAAACGGAACCGGCGATCGAACACCATAGCAGAAGTCGTCGTGCCAACCGCTGCCGGAGGAGTCGTCAGATAAGCGCAGGCGTAACCGAATCCCTGATTCGCCACCTGCGGACAAGCCGTAATCGTGCTTGGAGTAATCCTCACGTGCGTCGTCGACGACGCCATCGCGGTATCCAACAGCGCGCTCCGTATGGTCGAGCCCGGCAATCGGCCGTAGAACACTCCGTAGCCCAACCGCACCCGTCCGCGTCCGGCTCCAAACGGATCCCACGACAGGCCAACGCGAGGACCGAAGTTGTTGCGATCTTCAGGAAAGATGCTCGTTGCTCCGGTTTGTCCAAACGCTGCGTCCAAAGCGCCATTTGGATGTTGCGGAAGCGGCTCAAGTTCATAATCGTAGCGCAAGCCTGCGCTTAACGTCAGGTTGGGCCGCAGACGCCAATTGTCTTCGGCAAATGCAGCCCATTCCTGCGTTCCAAACGACACATCCTGCGAACCGAAGCTCTGCGTGAACGAACGGAAGCAGAATTTGTGGATGGTCGCATTGATCGAAGGACATCCGCCGTTTGGGTAGGCGTTGACGTTGAATGTGTAGTCGGTAATCCAGTCGACGAGACCGCCAGCATGTCCTCCCGTCGCTCCGCTATCGTAGTGAAATGCGCCTTCCGCGTTGTTGAGCGATGACACGTCATCGTGCACGAAGCTCACGTCCGCTCCAGTCTGCAGCAGGTGATGTCCACGGGCGAACGTCAACATCTCTGCGAGTTGGAACCGCCGCTCGTCAGGATATGCTCTGCGGTGAAGCGAAGGCGGCGTCCCAAAGATAAAGTCTTGCGAACCGATCGCGACCTCAGGAGCGTAACCGCCCGGTCCAACGGCGGGCTCCTGGGGCAGCGGCATTTGTGCCTGCTCCGACCGAAGATCGCGGCCATACTGAAAGCGCAGTTCGTTCGTGAGATGTGGAGAAACGGACCACATCCAGCGCGTAAGCACGGCATCCACCTTCGTCGTGCTACTGCCAAGGCTCGCGATGCCGCGATCCACCACAGGCGCCGTTCTCAACGCTCCGGGCGCACTCGATCTTGCCCTGTCGTACTGAGTACTCAGACGATGTTTCGCCGAAGTCTGCCAGTCGAGCTTACCGAAGTTGATGGTATGGTCGCTGAGTCGAGGTGTGCTGCCAGTCAGGCTATCCAGGTAGTTCAGCGCGGCGTTTACCTTCGCTGTCGTTACGCCTCGATTGCCCAGCAGCGCGAGTTGTGTCGCCGTTAGTGCGTAGAAGGCGGGATCGCTCGGCGCGGAGATCGCGGGAAAGCTGCGCCGTTGTTGCTCATATGCGTAGAAGTAGAAGAGCTTGTCCGGAATTGCGGCTCCGCCCACGCTACCGCCAAACTGGTTCCGCAGATCGTGAGGCTTCACCGTTGTACTGGTGATTACGCCGTTCGAGTAAGTTGTAGCGATGGAGAAAGGGTTTGTTGCAGCAAGGGCGCTCGTTCTGGCGAAGTAGAAGGCGCTGCCGTGCAAGATATTTGTTCCGCTCTTCGCTACTGTCGTTACGACGCCACCCGCAGCGTGGCCGTAGAGGGCGGAGTAGTTCTGGCCACTGACGCGAAACTCGCGAACTGCTTCTGTTGAGAAGGTGAACGCTGCGCCGGATCTGCTGCGGGAACCCGCGTCTCTATTGGCGCCGCCGATTTCGACGTTGTCCTCGTTTTCGGGTTCTGGGGTGGATGTTCCACGTGGCACAGCGCCGAAGCTTTGGTCGTCAGAGACTCCGTCGATCTGAGTGCTGTTCTGGGTGATGGCTAAACCCTGGAAACTGAGGAGGCCGTCGGGGTCTGGGTTGGCTGTAGGTGTAAGCAGGGCAAAGGTTTGCCAGCGGCGGGCAGTTATGGGGAGGGCGTCGATTTCGGCGGATGTGATGGTGTTGGTGTTGGGTTGGCCGGGGTCGATTACGGTGATTTCGGTGGTGGCGATGGCTAGCTGGAGGCGGAGAGGGAGGGTTGTGGAGGAGCCGAGTTCGATGGCTATGTGATTGAGAATGAGGGGTTTGAACCAGCGGGCGGAGACTGTGACCTGATAGTCGCCAGGGGGGAGGCGGGGGATTAAGAATTCGCCGTCGGGGCCGGAGGTGGTTTGGGTGGTGAGGCCGGTGGATAAGTCCTTTGCCTGCAGTGTCGCGCCGGCGATGGCGGCTCCGGTGGGGTCGGTGATCTGGCCGGCGAGAGCGCCGTCTACCGCTGTCTGGGCAAGTGCGCTTGCGGGGTGCAAGCTCAACAAAACACAGACGATCTTCAGGATGATCGCGTTGAGCCCTGCGCGATTCAGGCACCGCTCCATAGTTTCTCCCGAATTTTGTTCAGGGCTTTAGAATAGGGACTTTTTTCTGCGGTGTCGCGTGGAGAATTTTTATGCGTTTTTGCAGGGGTTTTTGGGGATTTTGGTTTTTCGTCGTGGTTTTTTTGTGGTCAGGATGTGGTGAATTGTGTGGCAAACGTGGGAAGTGGACGAGGGTTAAAACGGCTACGGGTTTTTTGCATGGATTTCAGGTTTATTTTTGGGGCCGAGGAAGACGGTTCGAGCTTCGCTCGAATGCCCACTCATGCGATGAAACCGCATGAATGGGGCACCCAGGGTATTGGTGTCCTTGGTATATGGTCACCCACCAACAGCTACTGCGAAATACAGGGATCCTTCACTGCGTTCAGGATGACGACTTTCCACTATCAGGCAAGGTGCGCGGCAAAGAAAAGCGGCAGCCGTAGCTGCCGCTCTTTTGGTTTTGGTCCTCTGGGTTAGAAGAGGAGCTTGAAGCCGATCTGCACCTGACGTGGGGTGTAGAGGAAGCCGCTGGAGTTCGAGTTGTTGGCCGAACCGAAGGCCGATGTGCCCGAGCCTGCAACGCCCGACTGGTAGGTTGCGGTTGCTGTGTTTCCAGAGGACTGAAGCGCGTAGGCCGTGGTCTGCACTCCGGTCACGTTCTGGTGGTTGTAGATGTTGAACAGATCGAGACGCATTTCGCCGCGGTACCGCTCGGTGATGGCGACCTGCTTTTGCAGACGAACATCCTGAACGACGTCACGCGGGTACTTGTAGGTGTTGCGTCCGAGCATCGGAACCCAGGTTCCGCCGCCCGCACCGTTCCAACCGGTGAAGAGAGCGCTGGAGGAGACGTAGCCGGTGAGGAGAGCCGAGTAGGGTAGACCGTTCTGTGCCTGGAACGAGCTGTTGATGCTCCAGTCATTGGCCAGGTACTTCACCCAGTCTCCGCGGTGCGTGTTCGGAAGGTTGTAGAGGACGTAGCCAGCGAGGCGGTTAGGCACGTTGTAGTTGGAGTTTCCGTAGTCGGCGTGATGGCTTCCGTTGGGGTCGTACATGCTGTTCCCATAGGTCGCGGTCGTCGTCGTCGCGCTCTGGTTGAAGTCGAGCGCGTGAGACCAGGTGTAGTTCACGTCGAACTGAATCGAGTGAAGGGAACGGTTCTGGATCTCGGCAACGAAGGCGTTGTAGCTGGAGTTGACGTTGCTAGCGACCTCAGAGATATAGGTGAAGTTCTTGTTGACGTAGGAGGTGTAGGCCGGAACGACGTAGGTTGAACCGTTCGCCAGAGGACCTTTGCCGTTGGGGTCGGCAATCGTGATGGTGGTGTTGGTCATGTTCGACGAGTTGAGGTTTGTGTTCACGAAGTTCGTGAGCTCACGGCCCAGACCGCCGAGGTAGTTGAGCGAGAAGACTGTACCGCGGCCCACCTGCTGCTGGAGCACGAGGTCGAACTCGTGAACCATGGGGTTCTGCAGATTGGAAGCGAGGTAGTAGGAGCTGGGCGTAGGCGGATTAAGCGATGCCTGAACGACATTCGGGAAGATAGGAGCGGTTGAAGAGCTGGGCTTGATGGTGGCGACATACTGGCCAAGCGGGCTGCCGGTGTTGAGGAGAACGTTGAGCAGGACACCGTTGGTGATGCGACCGTAGTACATGCCGTATCCGCCGCGAAGAACAGTCTTACCGGCACCATATACGTCATAGGCGAAGCCAAGACGCGGACCAAAGTTGTTCTTGTCGCTTGGAGCGTTGGTGAGTCCGGCGTAGGGGGTGAAGGTTCCGGAAGCAGCCGTCAGGTTTGCGTTGGCGGAGTTTCCGGGGAGTGCCTCATAGTCGTACCGCAGACCCAGCTGCAGGGTCAGGCGCGGCGTGATCTTCCAGTTGTCCTGCGCGAAGACGCCGTAGTCGAAGGTGGATACCGCAAAGACCGGAGGGCCGAATCCTTGAGCGAGTGATGAGTAGCAAGGATGGTTGCCGACAGCACTGGTCACTGTGCCGTTCTTGCTGGTTGCAGTGGATAGGGCATTGCTGTCGCAGGTGGGGTTGCCGCCTGCAGTCGTAACGTCCGCGAGATAGTTGCTGAGGTAGCCGTAGGTGATGTAGCCGTTGCTCTCGTAGGTGTTGTTGATGAGGTCATAGTTGTGCACGCCATCGACACCGAACTTGAAGCTGTGGTTGCCACGGTTGAGGTAGAGGGTGTCGCCGATCTGCCACTTGCGCTCGTCGGGCAGCGCCTTGCGGTAGGAGTAGTAGGGCGAACCGAGGTAGAAGCCGGTGGAGGTAGCGAGTGCGACCTCAGGAATGTTGCCGCCTGCGCCGGTCAGGTGGGCCTTTGTGTAGGCGCTGAGGGGCTGCTGGCCTTCGTCGTTGAGCTCCCGGCCGTACTGGTAGAGGAGCTCGTTGCTGATGTTGGAGGTGAGGAGGCTGGTCAGCTTGGCAACGCCGTAGTCGAGCTTGACGAAGTCGGTGCCGAAGGTATCGATGGCGTAGTTGTTGGTCGCCTGGGTCTGAACACCGCCGGGCGAGTCCCAACGGAGACGGTTGTAGAGCAGGCTGACGTGGTTCTTGCTGTTGATCTGGTAGTCGAGCTTTGGCATGTTGACGACCTGGTCGCCGGTACGCGGCACGGAGCCGAGATCCGGGAGAAGGCTGGCAAGACCATTGCCGTAGAGGGTGGCGCCGGCATCGTAGTTAACGAGGTGGAGGCGAGCCGCGAGGGTGCAGGTCTGGCTGTCCAGAGCGTAGTTCTTGTTGGTTGAAGTGCTGCCAGAGAGGTAACCCGTGGTGAGATCGCAGGTGGGACTACCGGCAATGCTGGCGAGGGTGGCATCTGGCTGCGAGAAGAACGCCGAGGGCGAGTTGGCCTTAGCGGTTCCGGGGAAGTTGCGATGATGCTGGTCGTAGGTGTACTGCCAGAAGAGCTTGTCCCTAATGATGGCGCCGCCCGCGCTAAAGCCCCAGATTCTGCGGGAGTCGGATGGCTTGTAGGGAGAGCTGGTGAAAGTGTACTTGCCAGTGTTGGGGTCCTGCACACCGGTGGTGTTGGTGGTGTAGGGATTGAAGGCGCCCCAGCTTGATTCGCGGTCGTAGAAGTAGGCAGAGCCGTGGATCTGGTTGCCGCCGCTGTTGGTGACCGAGTTGATGACACCACCGGCTGCGCGACCGTACTCGGCGGCGTAGACACCGGAGTTGACGTTGAACTCGCGGACTGCCTCGGGCGGGGTCGAATAGGCCTCGCGGGTGCGTCCGCGCTCTTCAGAGTAGTAGGCCTGGTTGTCGTCGGCGCCGTCGATGAGAACGTTGTTGAGGATGGGGCTGATGCCGCGAACGCTGACCAGACCGAAGCCGCTGGAGTCGGAGACGACGCCGGGAGTGGTGAGGGCGAGGCTCGACCAGCGGAGATTGTTGACCGGGACATCGCGAAGAGCGCGCGAGTTGAGGCTGGCTGAGAAGTCGGGAGAGTCGAAGTTGAGAACGGGAACGTCGGCGGTGACTTCAACGACGGAGGCCGATTGTCCGGGGGCGAGATGCGAAGTCAGAGAGGTCAGCACTCCTACTTGGACGACGACCTTGTTGACGCGATAGTTGCTGAATCCGGGAGCCGTTACGGTGACGGTGTAGGTGCCGGGCTCAAGCAGAGGAGCGTTGAAGTAGCCGCTTTCGTCGGTGGTGAGGCGGATTTCGGCGTTGGTGCCATCGTTGTGAATCGTTACGGAAGCCTTTGCAACTGCGGCATCGGTAGTGTCGAAGATCGTTCCGCCAACCGCGCCTTGTGTTGTGGATTGTCCGTGGGCCCAAGTACCGGCGACCGCACACAGCGTTGCCGCCAGCGCTAATCGCTTCATTGTTTTCAACATCTAGTTGGTCTCCTGAAAAGTAATGCTGCAAAAGTTGTCCTGCGGCCTGCTGATACGCAGGCGTTTCCTCAACGCTGCTGTCGTTCAAACATGAGTTGGATTTGCTTCAAGATCGCACACCGCGGTTAACATGCGGTAAACCGCCCCTCTTGAGGGCGAAATGGTTCCATCGTCCTGATTCATGAACAGGTATTTTGTGTTTTTTGTCGTATGAAGCGAGTATACCGCGTGGGCTAGTACACTAAATACTGAAAAATGTTCATTGACGAAGCACGAATCCGCATCAAGGCCGGCGACGGCGGTAATGGCTGCATGGCCTTCCGTCGCGAGAAGTTCGTCCCCAAGGGGGGACCGTCGGGCGGTGATGGCGGACATGGCGGCGATATTCTGATGTCGTCGTCGCTGAGCCACAATACGCTGGTGCACTTCCGGTTCAACCCGGAGCATAAGGCCGAACGCGGCGGGCATGGGCTGGGGTCCAACTGCTCGGGCTACGCGGGCGAGTCGACTACGCTGAAGGTTCCGGTCGGCACGCTGCTGTATGACGACGTGACGGGCGAGCTGGTGCACGACTTCGCGCATCCGAACGAGACGATCGTGATCGCCAAGGGCGGGCGCGGCGGGCGCGGGAATCAGCACTTTGCTACGAGCACGCATCAGGCTCCGCGGGAGCATGAGCTGGGACGGGCCGGCGAAGAGCGCAGCTATCGATTAGAGCTGCGGTTGCTGGCCGATGCGGGGTTGGTTGGATATCCGAATGTGGGTAAGTCGACGCTGATCTCGCGGCTTTCGGCGGCAAGGCCAAAGATTGCGAACTATGCCTTTACGACGCTGGAGCCGAATCTGGGCGTGGTGTCGGTGGGGGAGTGGCCGCATGAGCACTCTTACACTGTGGCCGATCTGCCTGGGCTGATTGAAGGCGCGCACCTGGGCGCGGGGCTGGGGATTCAGTTTCTGAAGCATATCGAGCGGACCAGCGTGATTGTGCACCTGGTGGATGTCTCGGATGCGAGCGCCGCGGCCGGTGGCAATGACAGACCGAATCCGGTGGACGACTACAAGGTGATTACGGAGGAGCTGAAGAGCTTCGACCCGGCGCTGGCGGCGAAGCCTACGATCCTGGTGGCGGCGAAGGTGGATGTCGCGAATCCGGAGAAGTTGAAGAAGCTTGCGGCGATGGCGAAGCGGCGGAAGCTGCCGTTCTATGCGATCTCGGCTGTGACGGGCGAGGGCGTGGAGCCGCTGAAGTTTGCGATTGCGGAGATGGTGGCCGAACATCGGCCAGTCGAGGTGAAGGTGGAAGCACCGGAGCCGGCGAAGCTGAAGCCGCACTATCCGCCTCCGCCAGCGAGTGCGCGGCGTCGAGGCTGATCGACCACGGATTGGCGCGGATTTAAAACAGAAGCGGATGGGTTGGGCCGTTTGCTTGGTGGTTCCGGGCGCAACGATGTGCAAATGTCGGTGTTAGTAGTGAGGTAGCCTCAGTTAGGAGGACCCTCCCCATGAAGCTTCATCGGCCATTGCTTGCTGTTATTTTCGCTCTTCTTTTTAGTGGCATCGCGGTCCGCGCTGAGGCGCAGATTGGCGTGTATGCCGGTTTCAGCGGTGCGCCGGTCAACGGTAGTGGCGCGACTCAGTCGGCGTTCGGCCCGACGTTGGGCGTGTATGCGCAGAGCGGGAGATATATCTCGCTGGGTGGAGATCTGCGGGGAACGTTTCTTACGCGGAATGGGTTCAACTACTTTACCGGGGCGGCTGGGCCGCGGCTCGCTTTCAGGGCCCCGGTGCTTCCGATCAGGCCGTATGTCGAAGGGCTTGTCGGGGTGGCTAGTGTCAAGGACGGAAATGGCTCGTCAAGCAACACGAATCTGAACTACCAGATATTGGGTGGGGTCGATATGACGATCCTTCCGCATGTCGACTGGCGCTTGATTGAGTTTGACTATAGTGCTGCGTCAGGCACCTCGGTGAATGCGAAGATATTTACGACGGGGCTTGTTCTTCGGCTCTGACTCTGACTGCCTATGCGCGTGGCTCTGTTTGGCGGAACCTTCGACCCTCCCCACCGGGGCCACATCGGCATCGCTAAGGCGGCGGCGGATGCGTTCGGGCTGGATCGGGTGCTGTTCGCTCCGGCGGGCAGGCAGCCGCTGAAGACGGAGGTTGCGCCTGCTGCCTTTGCCGATCGGCTGGCGATGGTGAGGCTGGTTTGTGCGGAGGATGCGCGGTTTTTCGCCTCGGAGATCGATGCGCCGCGGGAGGATGGGACTCCAAACTACACGGTGGATACGCTGGCGGCGTTGAGGGAATCGATGCCGGATGCGGAGATGTTCAGCCTGATCGGGGCCGATAGTCTGATCGGGTTGCGGCATTGGCGGGAGCCTGCGCGACTGCTGAAGCTGGCGGAGTGGATCGTCGCCAGCAGGCCGGGATTTCCGGTGGGGGAGCTGGCGGCGTTGGGGTTCACGGAGGAGCAGCGGGCGCGGATTCATCTGCTGGAGACGGTCCACTACGATGTGGCGGCGACCGACCTCCGGCGGCGGCTGCGGGAGGGGGATGACTGCTCGGAGATGCTATTACCTGAGGTCGTAAACTATATCGTGGCGCATGGTGTCTATTGTTAAGTAACAGCTAAGGGAACACATAAGTCTCATGATGTGTGACGAGTACGGCTAAAACGAAGTTTCACTGGATTTCAGGGCTTGCAGCCGATAAAATCCAACGAGTACTAACTGATCCTCGTGAATGAGCATCTACTGACAACAACCCATTCATTCATGTGGTTATTGATCCAAGGTAATAACTGACTGCCATGTGTTTTTTTATTCCCTTATTTTTTTGGAGAATTTCCCATGGTCCTGAGTCTGAAGTACATCGCAGTCACCGCAGCTCTTTTTTTTGCGGTCAGTTTTTGTCTTGAACAGCGGGCTTATGCCTATATCGATCCGGGTACGACTCTGCTGCTTTTTCAGAGCATCAGTGCGATGGTTACGGGCGCCCTTTTTTACTTCCGTAAGCGATTGAAGGGCCGCTTTACACGCTCCTCTACGACTTCGACCGATGTGTCCGATAAGTAACACCCATGGCCGAGTCACATTCTTTCTCCCCTCTTCCCACATTTCGCGATCCGGCGGGCAGTGTAGAGATCAGGCCTGACGGAGCGTACCGCAGCATCCGTTCTCCGTTCGACGTCGAGATACTGGCTTTTCTCGATCTTTCTATTGCTTCCGAATTAATCGCCGATGGCTGCTTGGTTGCCAGCGAGGTCGTAACCAGGAATTCCGACACGGAGACGCTTGTGCTCCGGCATCCACGTGTGTCCTTCCAGTCCTACCCGTGGGAGTGGCCACCTGCGCTGTGGCTCGCTGCGGCAGAGCTTACGCTGAACCTGTGCAGTGATCTCGTCAAGGAAGGCTGGCTGCTGAAGGATGCAACCCCGCTGAACGTTCTCTTCCAGGGAATGGAGCCGGTCTTCGTCGATGTTCTCTCCATCCAGCGCGCAACACCTGACCTGCCGATCTGGATGGCCTATGGGCAGTTTGTCCGTACCTTTCTGCTGCCCATGCTGGCGCACTCGCAGCTTGGATGGCCGCTGCAAGTCTCTCTTACCCGTCGGGACGGCTACGAGCCGGAGGAGATCTTCGCCGCGTTGTCGTGGTCTGCGCGGCTGCGTCAGCCTGCGCTGTCAGCGGTTACGCTCCCATCGCTGCTTGCTGGTAAGGCAAAGGGAAACACAGGTCTTGCCACACGCAGGGTTAAAGACCCCGATCTAGCAAAAGAGATCATCCTGAAGACCCTGAAGACCCTGCTCTCACGAATGCGGCAGGTCACACCTGTGGCCAGGACCGCCTACGCCGAGACGGGGACCCACTACAACGAGGACGACCACTCTCGCGAGAGGGCCTTTGTAACCGACGCGCTCGCCGCATCGAAGCCCTCGCGTGTTCTTGATGTCGGCTGCTGCAACACTGGCGTTTCCTCGCTCCTGGCGGCAGATACAGGCGCTGAGGTGGTATCGATCGATACCGACCCGCAGGCCGTGGATCGCCTGTGCGCGAAGCTGAAAGGGAGCGGAAAGAACATCCTTCCGCTGTGCGTCGATCTCGCGTATCCATCTCCATCGGTCGGCTGGGAGAACAGCGAGGCTCCATCCTTTCTGAGCCGTTGCTGCGGCCACTTCGATACTGTGATGATGCTGGCTGTTATTCATCACCTTCTGCTGCATAACCAGATCCCGATGGACAGGATTGCAGCGCTTTGCAGCAAGCTCACCACAGAGAATCTGATTCTGGAATGGATTCCCCCCTCGTCTGTGAAGTTCAGCGAGTTGCTCCGGGGCCGGGACGATATCTATTCGCACATTACCGAAGCCCTCTTCCGCGAGGCTTTCGCCAAACATTTCACTGTCCGCAGCGAGTTGACGCTGGCGAATGAGCATATTCTGCTTCATTTCAGGAGACGATAAGGATAATGAAGATTCTGACCCACCCGGCGATGATTGCGTTCGGAGTGGCGACGCTTTGCCTGTTAACTCTGATAGCTCCGCTCGTCTCCCTTAACCACACCGCTGTATACCATCTCCATGGCAGCATCTCATCCATATCTATTCCTGTCCTTCTAAATTTGTTTGGCTTGTGGATCCTGCTGACACTGCTGCTCCTGCTCGCGGAGAGACCAGGCCGGCTACGCATCGTCATTTGGTCGAGTCTGATGATGGGCCTGCCGTGGGTGTTGCTAAAGGGATACTCTGTCCTCGCACTTTGGCCAATACCGCACAAGCCGAGGCTGGCGGGGTTTAGCGCATGTTTGATCGGTTTACTGTTGCTTTGGGTCCTGTGGAAGCCGACGTTTTTACCGCACTTTGAACGTGTTCAACGGCTGGTAGCCACGATGCTCGGCTTCTCCGCGCTGAGCAGCATCCTCATCCTGGGCCAGCTGCTTTGGTTTAGCTGGCAGGCTCGAGGGCTCAATCAGCCACGTCCTTTGCATCAGAGACAGCTTTTATCATCCACCCATCGGCCGAGGACGCGAATCGTCTGGGTGGTTCTAGACGAGCTCTCGTATCAACAGGCGTACGAGAGGCGCTTTCCGGGATTGGAGCTGCCAGCCTTCGATCGACTAGCTGCTCAATCAACTCTCTTTACACAAACGATGCCCGCCGCTAACTATACCGAGAAAGTCATCCCGTCTTTGATGACCGGAATCCAGATAGATCGGATCAAGGCTTCCGCCGATGGGCAACTCATGCTGCATAACACTGCCACCAAGATCTGGCAATCTTTTGATCCTCATCAGACTGTCCTTCAAGACGCTTTGGACAACGGGTATAGCACAGCAATTGCCGGCTGGTACAACCCTTATTGCAGGATTCTTGCCTCTGTTACCGATCGATGCTTCTGGACTTTTTATCCCTTCCCTGCGCCGGGTCTTTATGCCGACCAGCCCATCAACAGTAATTTGTTCGGTCCAGCGCGCCGTTATTTCTTCGTTGCGTTATCTCTTTTGCCTGGTTATGTCCATCATGCAGATTGGAATGCAACACTTAGGGCTCAGTTCCACATCGACGAGCAAGAAGAGGTCTCTGCCGCAGCGAGTGAGTTTATGGCCGACTCGTCTGTCGATTTCCTCTTCCTGCACCTGCCCGTGCCTCATCCCGAAGGAATCTACAACCGCAAAACATCTCGTACGACGACCAGCGGCGATTCATCCTACATCGATAATCTTGCACTGGCTGATCGATACCTAGCGCAGTTACGCCTTGGCCTGGAGCAGCGTGGCGAGTGGGATTCCTCTGCCATCCTTGTGATGGGCGATCACTCGTGGCGAACCCAAATCCTGTGGTCAAAACAAGACGGATGGACGCCGGAAGACCAGGCAGCAAGCCATGGGGTGCAGTTCGATGACCGTCCGGTCTACATCGTCAAGCTGCCCAATCAGCAACAGGGGGTTCGCATCAACGACCGCTTTGACGCAGTCCGCACCCGGGCGCTTCTGGATGGCATCATGAGTAACCGTATTAAAACACCGGAGGACTTAGCCGCCTGGGTACGGCACGAGAATTGAGTCTGCACTCTCTGAAATCCCCGCAAAATGGTGACATCCGCGACCGCAACCAGCTACCATGGAAACTCCAAGGAGTCGCATGCCATCAATAGAAAGCAACCAGCTACTGCTCGCCGCCGCCGCTGCCTGCGAAGACAAGAAAGCTGAAGATATTCGCATCCTCGCCCTCGACCCCGCAGAGAGCGGCCTCACCGATTACTTCCTCATTTGTAATGGCACGAACGACCGTCAGAATATTGCCATTAGCGACGAGATCGAGATTCGTCTCAAGCGCGAGTTTGGCGTTTATCCCAACTCGGTTGAAGGACGCCGCCAGGCTGAGTGGATCCTGATGGATTACGTCGACTTCATCGTCCATGTCTTCTCGCCGGAGAAGCGCGCCTTCTACGGTCTGGAGCGTCTGCGCAAATCGGCGACGACTCTCAGCGTCGCGGAATTGAATGCGGAGTTGAAAGAACGGATCACCGCTAGCCGCACCAAGGCGCCGAAGAAAGCGAGTGCTCCGGTAAAGACGGCCGCAAAGGCGCCTTTGAAGAAAGCCGCAGTGAAGACGAAGACTGCAACAAAAACGGCGATCAAGGCGACGGCGAAGAAGCCCGCAAAAGCCGCGGCAAAGACTGCGACCAAGAAGCTCGCAAAAAAGGCAGCGACAAAAAAGAAGTAGGTGCCTCCCTCGGATACAGGATCTCCCGGAGTTATCTTTCCGAACTCAAGACAACGTCTTACACAGCACAAAAAGCCCCCCCGAAATTCGGGGGGCTTTTCGCATAGCGTTGAGGCGAGGTTAGAATTCGAGCCGAAGCGCGAACTGCATGACACGGTACTTGCTGTCGGTGTCGATGCTTGTGAGTTGTCCGAAGGTACCGCCCGTAATGTCAAAGTTTGGACTTGGGCTGGTAAGAGAGGGCAATGCGAAGTTGGGATGGTTGAACACATTGAATGCATCCGCACGGAACTTCAAGTTGAGCTTTTCCGCAACTATCGGAAAGTTCTTGGCAAGGCCGAGGTTCTGGTTGAAGAACTTTGGACCGCTAAGAAGGTTACGGCTGCCGATGTTGAAGCCAACGGGACCGGAGAAAGCAGCCTGTGCTCTGGCCGGATCGTCGAAGAGGTTCACCGAGCCATCAGCGGTCTTATGCGGACGGGTTCGGATGGCACCGGTGTCACCATTGAAGATGGCAGGTGCATCGTTGGCATAGCCGGCCACGAACGCATTGCTGAACGTGGTGTATGCCTGACCGCTATGCCACTGCGTAATTCCGCTCAAGTCCCAGCCGCCAATGAACAGATTCACCAAGTATGGAGTATCAGCGGCAAATGTACGACCACGGCCAAATGGCAGGTTGTAAGTAAAGGTGCCGGAGATGTAGTGAGTCACGTCAAAGTCCGAGTTGCCGCGGCAGTTACGTGGCTTCAGTACATCGCAGATAAAACCATATCCGCCCGAAGCGCCCTGATTCGCTATCAGCGAGACGTTGTCAATCGAATGGGCCCAGGTATAGTTCACGTCAAACTGCAGACCGTGCGATACGTTCTTTGTAAGCGTGGTCAGCAGTCCGTGATAGGTCGAGAAGCCTTTGTTGGTGTAGAAGGTGTTCTCCGAGAACTGGGGAGCCATACCGATGTTGGAAGCAACCGTGAGACTAGAGATCGCCTGGACAAAGTCGGCAAAGTCGCCGTTGGCAGGGATACCGCCAAGGTTGTCTGCAAGGAAAGAAGTGTTGTTGGGGTAACCAAAGGAAGCACCAATGCCAGGGGCGACCAGGTTCTCAAACCAGGGCTGCGCCGGAAGGTTCGCCGAGTTTGCTCCTGCCCTTAACTGTGTTGTCATGTTGCCAAAAGCATTGGAGAGAAGCTGGTTGGACGCTGGATCAGCGAAATCGACGATCTGGTTCGCATCGGCCTGGCCCAGCAGACGGCGGCCAAAACGACCCACGTAACTCAATTTCATGACGAACTGAGCTGGAAACGCGTGCTGTATTCCGGCGTTTAGGCCAATGGAATAAGGGGTCTTAAGCGAGGGATCAATGATGGTGTTGAATGCCTGGCCATTTTGAAGACCGAAAGGAACCCCACCGCTCGTGAACGGCTGGTAAGGGGGCTTGGGCGCGGCAGGAGCCGAAGTAGCAGGAAACGAAGGTGGGATCGGCGAATTTGATGAACCAGGTGTAGTTGTCGAAGACTTGGGCGCGCCGAGTCTGGGATCGGTGGCAAGCGATCCAACCGGGTCGCCAGGAATGCCATACGGTGTGACCTGATCCTGCTGGAACAGGTAAGAGTGCTGATCCTGTTGATACTGCACTGCGTTGATGATGGTACGGTCATAGACGATGCCCGCTCCCCCGTTGAAAACGGTATTGCGATCCCAACTGGGGTTGAACGCAAAGGCGAATCTCGGCGCGATGTCCTTCCAGCTTGGCTTGTAGAGAGCAGGACCATTATTGGCCTTGCCACCAAGCACATAGGTGATGAGAGGTATTGCATTATCGCCGGTTGCCCCTGCGGCGCTCTGCTTGACGCGCTGAGAGAAGTACTGGTCAAAGGTGAGCGTCTGAGTGGACTCCAGGCCATGCGTCTCGTAGGGCACAGAGAAGATCTGATAGTTTGCGCCATACGAAAGGGTCAGGTTCGGAGTGACCTTCCACGTATCGCCCACATAGAGCTGGGTTTGATAGTACTTATACTGACGCTTGCTGCCGGTTCCCTGTGGGATAACGTTGCCGCTATTGTCGTAGTTGAAGCCACTGTCGATGGAGCCCACACGGCCGAGAGCAAAGGCAAACGCGCTATCGTAGGTGTTCGACGCCGTGGTACCAGCGGTGCGGATGTCGGCGGGGCGAAGGCTGGAATTGAGCCCGAGTGTCTGTCCGCCCAGACCGATCGTGGCTGTGTTGTAGTCCAGGATTGTGTTGTTATTGGAAGTGATCCACTTGAATGTTCCGCCGAACTGAAGATTGTGGCTGCCCTTGATCCAGCTGAAATCGTCACCAACGACCGGAATTGGAACTCGGCGGTCTTGCGCGTTGACTGGACTGGTGTACGCATCGGAGAGAAGCGTCGTCGTTCCATCCCCAAAGGTGAGAAGGTTTATGCCCTGCGGATTGTAGGTGTTGGGAAAGGCGAGGTCGGAGACGGTCTCGCCAATGAAGAACTGGTTAACTTTTTTCGAGCTGATCGCCCAAGTATGCCCAAAAGAATAGCGATAGCTCCGGTCGATAAATGGATTCGTCACAGGATCGCCGGGGAACCGAACGGGGTCTTGTGTGGCATTTTCCCTGGCCAGGGCAAACGTACCGTAGATTCGTTGTTTCGCTGTGAGGTCGTAGTCGATTTTGCCGACATAGTTGGTCATGAAATCGGGCGTCGGCGTGTTGAAGCGAAAACCGCCTGTATTGATGCCATCACCGCGAGTGAGGTCGTTTGCGTGCGGATAACGCTGGTTTACGAACGTAAACAGATTGCTGTTGATGCCGATGCCAGCGGGGTCGAGCGCGGCCACCTGCGCCGAGCTCAGGTTTCCGATGCACTGGGGAGTGGTGTTCTGACGGCTGCTCCCAATGCAAATGTTGCCAGCTCCATCGTCGTGCTTAATATAAGAGACAGTGCCGTTGCGCAGTGAGTCCAGGGGAACGGTTCTGCTTACCTGCTCGGATTGGACGATGCGGGAATTGTTGTACTGGAAGAAGAAGAAGAGCTTGTCATGAAGAACCGGGCCGCCGATCGTACCGCCAAACTGGTTGCGGATGAGTGGGGCTCTGCCGACGCCAGCATTATTGTTAAACCAGTCGTTCGCTACGGTAGACGTATTGCGGTGATACTCGTACAACGTACCGTGAAATGAGTTTGTGCCACTCTTGGTTACCAACTGATACTGTCCGCCACCGCCCGGGCCACCACTTGCAGGCTGACCGGCAACGGTACCGCGGAACTCCTGGACCGAATCAACGGGAGCCCGGCCGACAATATAGAAGGCGTTACCGGTAGCAAAATCGTTGACGTCGAGACCATCGACCGTAACGTTGTTCTGATCGACACGCGCTCCGGTCACAGCTCCATCGAGCGTTACACCTGGCTGCAGCGTGAAGAGGGCAGCGGGACTATCTCTAGTCTGAACGGGAAGCTCATTAAGCATCTTTGCATCAAAGTTATTTCCCACCGATGCGTCGGTGGTGTTGATCGTGACTTCAGAGCTCTCAGCCGAAACCTCTACCGTCACCGCTTCGCCGCCAGCACGCAAGGATGCATTCTGGGTGCGGGTGGTGCTGACAGTCAGATAAATATTCGAAATGACGAGAGGCTCAAAGCCTTTAAGCGAGAATGTCGCCTTGTAGTCAGGGCCAGGTGTCACATTCGTGATCGTGTAGGAGCCGGACGAAGTCGTGGTCGCGTGATACGTCACATTGGTCGTCGTGTTGACGAGCGTCACGTCCGCGCCCGGAATGACTGCGCCGGTCGTATCCGTAACCACACCGGTCATGGAGGCCACATTTTGAGCCACGAGCAAGGCGGGGAAAGAAAGTGCAAGTACAAGAACAACAATCTTGGTAAGTAGGCGTCGCATGTGCTTCATCTCCGTGGACAATTTCGGCTACATTAAACCAGCTTCTCCATATACTGAAGACCGAAAAAATAGAAATTGAATGTTTGGCGTCCGATGAATCTACCGCAATTTGAGGGCCAATGTTGAATCTACCATTTGTTCGTTTTACAGTGCTTTCGAAATCCCTCGCCTGCGTGCACAATAACGCAATATCCCGATTTTCATAGAGGGCTTATTGAATTTAGTTTTTCACAGGATTGGACGAGCCCGCGAAGGCTCCGAATGGAGCCCGCTGATCAGCTCCTATATACAACGGATCCGCCAGTACGCCTCCGTTAGCGAGGAGATTTTTCTGACGGAGGAACGTTTTAATTCGGCGCTCGACAGGAAGACTCGCTCCTTCTATCTGATCCTCCTTGATTCGAGGGGAAAACAGTTCAATTCAACTAAATTCGCAGATCGCCTCCGCGAATTACAAGAGGCAGGCCATCAGGAGTTTATCTTTTGCGTAGGTCCGGCCGACGGCTTCTCCGAAGCCAGCCGCAAGCGCGCTAATCTGCTGCTCTCTTTTGGGCCGATGACGCTGCCACACCAGATGGCCGCGCTGGTTCTCGCGGAACAGGTGTATCGCGCCCTGACGATCATCGCCGGGCATCCGTATCACTCCGGGCACTAGAGCATTTGTAACCGAACCTGTGTTCTCCTGTTTGTTATGACTGAGACATCACGACGCGGACTGATCCTGATTAACACCGGGCCGGGCAAGGGCAAGACGACGGCCGCACTCGGCACTGCATTTCGCGCCGCAGGCAATGGGATGCGTGTGCTCATCCTCCAGTTCCTCAAGGGCTCGTGGCACTACGGCGAACTCGATGCCGCCAAGCTGCTGGGGGAAGACTTCGTCATAAAGCAGATGGGCCGAGGCTTCGTGAAGGTCGGCGGCGCGGAGACCGACCCCGAGGACATCCGCATGGTGGAAGAGGCCTGGGCCGAAGCTGCCGAAGCGATCCTCTCGGGCGATTGGGACCTGGTCGTGCTCGACGAGATTAACTACGCCATTGGTTACAAGATGCTCGATCCGGAGAAGGTTGCCGAGGTATTGCGTGCAAAACCCGAGATGGTCCACGTGATTCTCACGGGGCGCAATGCTCATCCGAGTCTCGTAGAACTTGCCGATACTGTCACCGAGATGCGTGAGGTGAAGCACGCCTACGAAAAAGGCATCCTCGCGCAGCGCGGCATCGAGTTTTAGATCGGACGTGACTGTCCTTTGTCACTTCCGATCGGGTCCAGCGTTGTGTCATGAGGGCATTGAATCGAGGAACACGTAGAGCGCGGCGATCTTGTCGTCGCGCACGATGATCACGTCCAGGCCGGTGTAATCGGGCTTCTCCCCACGCGGACCGGACTCCCACGCCAGACGGCCGGCGTTATGGAGCGCCTGCGGCTCGCCATGAGGCGTGTACACGAAGTGAGGGTGTGTCGCACGCAGGTCTCCTGCGAACTTGTCCAATGCGTCGTGCCCGACGAAAGCGCCGGGGGGAACATAGAGGACGCAGTCATCGGTGTAGAGCTCCTCGATTGCCGCACGACGGCGGGCGGCGTCGCCTTCACCGAAAACCTCCTGGAGGTTGCGGTTTAGTAGTTCATGAATCCTGTTCGACATAGCGCATCTCCGTATTTCTTAGCGGGCTGCAGCCCACTCTTTTGTTAGTTCTTCAGCGTTGCACCTGTAGCAGAGTGCTTTGCGATGGCCCACATCTCAGAATCGAGGATAAATGGGCTTGCCGAAAGTGACCTTCTAGCTGATATCATGCCTGCCATGAACAAACTTGCGCCATTTCTCTGGTTTAATGACAACGCCGAAGAAGCTGCCGAGTTTTACCTGAGCGTCTTCCCGCACGCCCGTAAGCTTGATGAGGTGCGTTCCAAAGGCGTCGGTCCGTGGCCCGTGGGCAAGATTGCCACGATCACGATCGAGCTTGAGGGTCAGGAGATGGTCTTTCTTAACGGCGGTCCCGCGTATCAGTTCAATCCCGCCTTCTCGTTTTTCGTCCGCTGCGACTCCCAGGAGGAGATCGACAGCTACTGGGACAAGTTGATCGATGGCGGCAAACCTATGGCCTGCGGCTGGCTCACAGATCGCTTTGGCCTATGTTGGCAGATTGTGCCACGCAATATCGGCGAGTTGATCAGTCACCCCAAAGCCATGGAAGCCATGATGGGGATGATCAAGATGGACCTGCCCGCGTTAGAGGCTGCCGCCGCGCGCGGGGACTGAGAGTCTTCTCTGCGTCGAACCTTTTGCTGGTTTGAGGCTGGTGCGGATATTGGGCGAAATCGACTACGCCATCGGCTACAAGATGACACCGTTACCGAGATGCGCGAGGTGAAACCCGCCTACGAAAAAGCATCCTCGCGCAACGCGGTGTCGAGTTTTAGGTTGGACACGACCGTACTTTTTGTCGCTTCTAAGTTGGCGAAAAGTCCTTGAGCCAGTGACGTGAAGGGCGTCTTTGAGGCCTAAGGTGCCCGCGCTGTTTTCAATGAGTGCATTGCTCTGAAGTCGTCAATTGAGGTCGAATTCCGGGTTGCCGGTAATACGTCCGGACCGCCGAGTCCCCCAGAATCTCGGTGAGTGCATCGGCGATTATGCATGTGCTGACGGCGCGTCCGGTAAGCAGCCTTATAGCAAGCGAGCAGATGAATCTCGCGGGTGTTCGAGAATGGACATGCAGGAGTAAGAATGAACACTGGCAAGCCGGACATTGAAGCTCGCCCACAAGCTATATCACTGATGAGCAATATCTTAGGCTTTGACCCGCTTTGGCACACAGCATGCTGGCGTACCACGCAGTGCTCTCGTTCTTCGGGAACAATGTCCCTCGGAGGTGGCTATGGCAGGACTGCTTCGGGATACACGCTTTGCCGTGAGGCAACTGCGCAGGAATCTCGGATTCACGATTGCGGCGACAGTGATACTGGCTGTTGCCATCTGCGCCAACAGCACGGTTTTCAGCTGGATCAACGGAACCATGCTGCATCCGATCCCTGGAGCGCGGAATACCGATGAGCTGGTGAGCGTGATGCGAGGCCAGTGGAGCACCTCGCCGACGCCACCGCTTTCTTATCTCGACTACCGCGACCTCAGAGATCAGAATCACAGCCTGACCGGGCTTCTTGCCTATCACTCCGACTGGATCACATTGACCCGCGCGGGAGCCGCGCCGGAGCGCATCTATATCGGGAATGTGTCAGCGAACTTCTTCGACGTGCTGGGAGTGAAGCCTCTGTTGGGGCGGTTCTTTCTGCCCGGGGAAGAAACGCGACCGGATGCCGTCCCGTACGTCGTGCTCGCATACTCTATGTGGAAGACACGCTATGCGGGAGACCCGCAGATTGTGGGCAAGGCGATCGAGATTGCCCGGCATCCTGTGACGGTGATCGGCGTAGCGCCGGAGGGGTTTATCGGGGCGGCGCCGGGGCTTCGGGACGATGCATGGCTGACGCTGAACCCGCTTGGGACGCATGAGTATTGGATCACGCATCGCAACGTCGCCTCTTTCATTGTGTTGGGGAGGCTACGGCCTGGAGTCAGCCGCGAGCAGGCGACGCAGGACCTCGAGACGATCATGCGGCGGATCGTGGCGGCCTATCCGAACGATCACCTGGGAACGAACACTATCACGCTGGACCCGATGTGGCGCTCACCCTTCGGGGCAAACGTCTACATGGCTGACACGCTGCCTATCCTGCTGGCCATCGCCGGAGTGGTGCTACTGCTGACCTGCGCAAACGTGGCTACGCTAATGTTGGTCCGGTTTGTGTCGCGGCGGCGCGAGATTGCGATTCGCCAGTCGCTCGGGGCGCAACGCGTGCAGTTGGTGCGGCAGATGGTGCTCGAGGGCGTAATTCTCTCCGCCGGTGCGGGAGCGGTGGCTCTGTTGCTGACGTCGATGACGGCGAAGACATTCGCTCGATTCTTTCCTGCAAACTCGAACCCCATTGCGCTGAACGGAACCGTGGATCAGAATGTGGTGATCGGGATCGTGGTGTTGGCGGCGCTGGCCAGCGTGCTCTCCGGCGCGCTTCCAGCGTGGCGGTCGTCAAATGTCCCTGCGTCTGAGGCGCTCAAGGATGAGTCGTCAAGCATCTCAGGAGGCTCGCACAACCGGCGGCTGCTCAGCGGCCTGGTGGTGGCGCAGATCTCGCTTTCGCTGGCGCTGCTGGTGATTTCGGCGCTGCTTCTGCAGACGCTGCGCAATCTCTCCGCGGGCGACCCCGGATTCAAGCAGGATCATGTATTGACGGCGTCTGTGGGACTGTATACCGCCGGCTACTCCGACGATGAGGTGAATGCGATCTGCCACAAGATTCTCGACCGGGTAGCGGTATTGCCGACTGTAACGGTTGCGTCGCTCACCGATTGGATGCCGATGAACTTCAACCGCAAGACGGACGACGCATACCCGGAAGGGTATGCGCCACGCCCGCATGAGTCGCTCGAGGTGCAACATGCCGAGGTTACGCCTAGATACTTCGAGACTTTGGGCGTGCCGATTCTCGATGGGCGCGACTTCGCTCAGTATGACAACCGAACGGCGCCGCGGGTGGCGATCGTGGACCAAACGGCGGCGAACCGGTTTTGGCCCGGGCAGGACCCGGTGGGGAAGAGGCTTCATGAAGGGAACAGCGTTGTCACGGTCATTGGCGTGGTGAAGAACATGAAGCACGAGTTTATGAACGAGCGCCCCGCGCCGATGGTCTACCTGAGTTACTTCCAGCGAGGTTTCGAGACCATTGTGCAGGTGAGGACGCAAGGCAATCCGAACGACATAGCTCCGGCGGTGGAGGACGCAATTCACGAGATTGATGGGCGGCTGCCAGTGTTCGACATACGCTCCATGCGCGAGACCACGCAGATGGCGACGATCTTTGCGGTCATGCAGAGCACGTTTGCGGGCATCCTGGCGGCGATCGCGCTGATCCTCGCGACGACCGGCATCTATGGTGTAGTGGCGTACCGCACGGCACTTCGCACGCACGAGATCGGCATCCGCGTCGCACTCGGCGCTTCACCCGGCGACGTTCAGAGGCTTGTGTTGTTGCAAGGGCTTTCGCTAACAGCGATCGGGCTAAGTTTAGGGTTGGCGCTCTCGTTCAGCCTCACGCACTTCATTGCCGCGTGGCTCTACGGGGTGGGAGCCAACGATCCTCTGACGGTCATCGTGGTTGTGGTGTTGCTTGGGGCGATGTCGGTTCTCGCATGCTACTTTCCGGCGCGCCGCGCGATGCGCGTCGATCCCGTTGCTGCAATACGCGCGTCGTAAACGAAAGCGACTTCGCGCCGAGGCTGAGAAGTAGTTATAGGGAGGGTCGAGCCCTCCAACCCTCCCGCCGATGAATATTGATGCAATCAGAGCAATGCACTCATTGACTGCGAAGCGGATGTGTTGTCGGCGATACGAAAGTTTGGCCGGAGGGTAGTCACGCCGAAAGTTCCGGATTGCCGGTCGTTGTCCCGGCACGCACGCTCTTCAGCCAGATGCCGTAAAGCGCACAGAATTGTGACTGCCCTTCGATCGCGATCGGGGCGAGTTGTTCAGCCAGCCCATGCCTGCGAGTCACACTTTATAGAATGGGCTGCCATGGTAATCACCGAACCGAAAAGCATCACCCGTCGCCAATTCGTGTCTAGATCCGCGCTTTTGACGGGTAGTATCTCCCTCGGTCTGAATTCCGCTGCCAGTAACCTGGTCGCCGAAACAGAAACCGCATTCTCCGCATATCAGCAGCGCCGGCGCGCCGATCTGTGGGGCCTCCTCGGCGATCTGCCATGGCAGCATGAACCCGCGCCACACAAACTGATCAGCAGGGAGGAACACGACAAGTACACTCTAGAGCGGATTGTCCTTGACCTGAATGGGATTGAACCGGTTCCTGCTGTTGTGTTGATCCCCAAGAAGCTCAAGCGCCCGGCGCCCGGCCTCCTCTTCATTCACTGGCACGCAGGAATGTACGGGCTGGGCAAGGAACAACTTCTCAAAGGAACCGACGTTCAACCCGCCTATGCTCCTGTCCTCGCGGAAATGGGAGTGGTCACTCTGGCCATCGACAGTTGGTGTTTTGGTGAGCGCCAGCACGACACCAACGGCCACCGCGGAGAGGAGGACGCCTTCAAGTCCATGCTCTGGCGCGGCCAGGTGCTCTGGGGCATGATGATGTTCGACGAATTCCGCGCCTTCTCTTACCTCGCAAGCCGGCCGGAAGTTGATCCGCAAAGGCTGGGCGCGACCGGTATGTCGATGGGGGCCACCAAAACCTGGTGGCTGGCTGCGCTCGAGCCCCGTGTCAGATTGGCCATCGATCTTTGTTGCCTGACCGATTACGATTCGCTTATCGCGGCGCACAATCTGAGCGGTCACAGCATTTCTTATTTCGTTCCATCGTTGCTGAAGGAATTCGATACCACTGCGATCAACGAGTTGATCGTTCCGCGGCCTCATCTCAGCGTCAACGGCCGCAAGGATCCTCTTACGCCGCCCGCCGGGGTCGAGAAGATTCGCGAAAATCTATTGCCGCTTTATCGGCAACACGGCCGCCAGGAGGATTGCCGCGTCGAGCTGTTCGATTGCGCCCACGAGGAAACCCCCGAGATGCGCAGCCTGGTCATCGAGTGGATGCGGAGATATCTGGCCGCGGGGTAATCTCGATCTTCCCTTCGATTTTTTTGATCCATTTGCTGGACCACTCTCCCTGGAGCCGAGTTTGGGGGTGACGGAGTAAGCGACAGAGGTGACGTATCAACCTAATCCATCAGACAAATTTGATCGGTCACTTGCACGTCTCTCTGCTTTCACTATATCGTTTCGAGTTGTACGGGAGAACGTTTACTTAATGGCTCAGAATTCGTCAACGCGCCGCTCTTTCCTTAAAGCCTCCACGCTTACCGCCTCCGCGCTCGCTCTGCGCGGTCCCGGTCTCCTAGCCCAGTCTGCACAGGCTGACGCACAAATCGAGATACTTCCCGGTGAGCCCATCGCCACCATCTCGCCCGAGATCTACAGCCACTTCATCGAGCATCTCGGTGGCGTGATCTACGACGGGGTGTGGGTCGGCGAGAAGTCGAGGATCCCGAATGTCAACGGCATCCGCAAGGCGTTCATCGACACCATGCGCTCCATAAAGGCTCCCGTGCTGCGCTGGCCCGGCGGCTGCTTTGCCGATTCCTACGACTGGCGCGACGGCATCGGTCCCCGCGACAAACGTCCGGCGCGCACAGCCTTCTGGAACCAGCAGGACAGCAACGAGTATGGCCTGCATGAGTTCATGCGCACCTGCCGCGCCATCGGCTGCAAGCCTTACCTCGCAGCCAACCTGCGCACGCTGCCCGGCCGCGACTTCTACCAGGAGATCGAGTATTGCAACGCTCCCGCTGGCAATGTGCCTTCGAACTCAGCGGCACCCGCCGTGCCGAATGCTCTTGCCGCACAGCGCGCGGCGAATGGCGATATTACGCCCTTCAACGTCGATCTCTGGGGCGTGGGCAACGAGAGCTGGGGTTGCGGCGGCAACATGACACCCGAAGAGTATGCCGCCGAGTACCGCCGCTTCACGGCATGGACACCGAGTTACAGCAATGAGCCTCTGCGCTTCGTGGCTGTAGGTCCCAATGGCGATGACGTCGACTGGACGACTCGCCTCTTCAAGGCGCTCCACGCCAACCCGGAACAGCGTCATCTCTGGGGACTCTCCATCCACTACTACACCTCCGGCAGTCCAAGCCAGTTCGCCGCCGGTGATGCGCTGAAGTTCAGCAACGATGAGTTCTACGATCTGCTCACCCGCGCCAGCATCATGGAGCGCGTGGTCAACGATCATTGGAAGGCCGTCGATAACAAGCCCGGCAATCCTCAGGTGAAACTGGTCGTCGACGAGTGGGGAGCATGGTACGGCAAGGGAACTGAGCTTGCGCCGCAGTACAACCTGTCGCAGCAATCGACGATGCGCGATGCTCTGCTGACCGGCATCACGCTGGACATCTTCCAGCGCAACTCAGAGAAGGTCGCCGTCGCCAACGTTGCGCAGTCGATCAACTGCATTCACTCGCTGATGCTGGCGCAGGAGGAAAAGTTCTTCGTTACGCCGACCTACCATGTCTTCAAGATGTATCTGCCGCACAGCGGAGCGCAGGCCGTCCGCGCAGAGTTCACTGCACCGACCATTACGAATCCGCTTGCAGGTGCGCCGATTCCGGTTGGAGGCAACAGCTACATCGGCTCGCTCGATGCAGTGAAGGCCCTCGCCGGCCTAAGTGGCTCGGCGTCGATCGCGGAGAACAGCAATGGCAAGCTGCTGACTCTCAGCGTCGTGAATCCGCACATCGATCGCTCTATCACAACCGAGGTTGCCGTGCGCGGAGCAAGTATTTCATCTGCGAAGGGCAGCGTACTCGCCAGCCACGATGTCCACGACCACAACGACTTCGCGCATCCTGATGCAGTAAAACCAACAGCTGCGACCATTGGTCAGCCCAGCGGTGGCCGCTTGCTGCACACTTTCCCACCAGCCAGCGTAACGACCTTGCAGATTACGCTTGCCTGAAACGGTTGAATCTTTTGAGTTTTCGATAGGAAAGGCGGCCATTCAGCATTGGCCGCCTTTCCTATTGCTTGCGTGACTACCACTCATCCAGACTGAAATCGACCGTGATGGTTGTCGCAACTTCAACCGGATGTCCATTAAGGAGATATGGTTTATAGCGCCACTTCGAGATCGCCTCTGTCGCTGCACTCCGCAGGCGGGGATTACCTTCAATCACATGCACACGATCCACAAAGCCATCCTTAGAGATGATCGCCTGCACGACGACAGGGCCTTCGATACGATCTTCCTTCGCAGTCTCCGGATACGCGGGCACGCGCGAGGCAAGCAAATTCGCTTCCATCACCGCTGGAGCCACCCTGACTGCGTTCGCCTCTTCAGCAACGTTCTGCGTTCCACGATCCGTCGAGTCATTTTCCGCGGTGTGCGCGAGCTTCCGGCTTAGCCGTGGCTTTGCATCCGCATCGTGTGATGACACAACTGCTGACGGTGAAGCTTGCGCCGGTGGCTGATCCGACACCTGTGGCGGAGGTGAAGACGGCGAGACAGCAGATGTCTGGGGATCTGCAGGAATCTGCTCACTAACCGTACCTGGGTTTGAAGTTGTCGTGGTCGTCGCATCCCGTCCCGGCTTCGTACCGCTCATCTTCTCGCGCAGTGCGTCAAATCTCTCCCGCAACACAGTCCCGGCTTTTAGCCACACCGACGAGCCATAGGTCTGCTGAACTACAACTGCGCCGAGAATAACTGCAGCGAGAATAACGATGATCACAGCAACATTGCCGCCACTGCGGTGAGAATATCCAGCCAAAGGAGTGGAACCGAAAGCATCGTTGTGTGTATCGGCAAGCGTCTCTTCCTTGGGTTCAAGGACAAGCCTAGAATTTTCAGCCGGTTTGCGGGCGGCAGGACGAACCGGTTCTGAATAAACCTTTGACGTAAGCTCTTCCACGCGAGGCTCCAACCGGCTCATCTTCTTATCAAGATGTTCCAGATGCTCCTTGAGTTCGAGCTCTTTCAACTCCAGCCGCATCAGCGCTTCATCCAACTGACTTTGCACATCAGCAATGGAAGAAGCAGACTGGCTCGTTACATTCTCGGCTGCTTCCGCAGAAGAGGTGGCGGCACCAACAGGCTTCTTCGGACCCTCTTCACTGGCAGGCTTGGCATCATCATTTGCAGCTTTGGCTTGCGCAACCGCATGCGATAACGAGGATACCGGCGGCGGCGGCGCAACAGCCTCTTCCTCATCGCTTATCCGTGATGGGCTATAAAGATCCACGCCGGACAGCAAAGCGGAGAGCTCTTCTGCGAGTGTTCGGATGCCATCGTCGTGCACGGGAATTTCGCCGCCGATGACTGCCTCGCCGATAACATCCAGCATCTGCTCGACAGAAAGCTCGCCGCCCTCTCTTTTGCTCAAACTACCAGTAAGCGCCCAGAAGTCCATTGCGAAGTGCCTGTTCTGGGCAAGCTTCTGCATGAAGCCAGAAAAATCCTCTGGCGTACCGAACCCGACGTGATGCATCTCGAAGAGCGACCGAAACTTCTTGATGTAAGGGTCGGATTCACCGACTTTGCTCAAGGTGTTCGCGTACGAAGCCATGCTTCCTTTTGATGCCAATACGGCGTCGGAGGCTGTCGCCTAGTAGCCTCTTGTCCTCTCAGAAAGCGATCGAAATACCCGGAAGCTACGCAGAATGAATCGCTTCAAACCACTTGCTTCTGTTGAAAAATTTTTATCGGAGCGTTTTTTCGACGCATCCGCCGCCCCCCGCTACAATAGTCAAGGCACACTGGAAGGCAATGACGCATGACCTGGTTCAAACGCCAACACAACGAGATCGTTAATACCTCGGAGAAGACGGTTCGCACCGAAGGGCTCTGGGTCCGATGCCCGGGTTGCAGCCAGATCATCTTCAAGGCCGACCTCGACGCCAACCAGCAGGTTTGCCCCAAGTGCGGACACCACTTTCGCATCGATGCCCGCGCCCGTATCGAGAATCTGCTCGAGCCCGGCTACGAACTCGTCGATCTCGAATTGCGCTCCACCGATCCGCTGGACTTCACCGATCTCAAGCGCTACAAGAAGCGCCTCGTCGACGCGCAGAAGAAGACCGGCCTCAACGACGCCATCATTAATGCCATCGGCAAGCTCGGGCCGCACGACGTCGTCCTCAGCGTCATGGAGTACAGTTTCATCGGCGGCAGCATGGGCGCCGTGGTCGGCGAAACCATTGCCCGTGCGGTAGACCGATCGCTGGCCACTCGGCATCCGCTGATCATCGTCTCGGCCTCCGGTGGTGCACGCATGATGGAAGGCATCGCCAGCCTCATGCAGCTCGCCAAGGTATCCGCTGGCCTCGCACGCCTCGACGACGAGAAGATTCCCTACATCTCCGTGATGACCGACCCGACGACCGGCGGCGTCACCGCAAGCTTCGCAATGCTGGGTGACCTTAACATCGCAGAGCCTGAGGCCCTCATCGGCTTTGCCGGCCCGCGCGTCATCGAGCAAACTATTCGCCAAAAACTCCCCGAGGGCTTCCAGCGCTCCGAGTTTCTCCTCGAACACGGCTTCCTCGACGCTATCGTTCCGCGCAAAGAGATGAAGGAGTATCTCTCTCAGGCGCTGACCTGGATGAATGGGATGAACCGCGAGATGCACGAAGAGCCTGCACAAAGCGCATAAGCCTTTCGGCGATGGTTCTGCAGGCCCTTCGCTTACAAGTTACCCATTCCGCCATCAATCTGAATCTCGCTGCCCACAGTAAAAGCAGACTCGTCGGATGCGAGATAGACCACGGCTCTCGCGACCTCGCTCGGTTCTCCAAAACGGTTCATCGGGACCATGCCCTGAATGGATGCAGCGACCGTCTTCAGATCCGCTTCCGTCATTCCGAGCTTGCTGTAAAGAGGCGTCGAGATGGGCCCCGGACTAACAGCATTCACCCGGATGCCGCGCGAAATCAACTCGCCCGAAACCGTGCGCGTCAGCGACAGCAGCGCAGCCTTCGACGCACCGTAAATGCTCGTGTTCGCCATTCCTATATGCGCGTTGACCGAAGCACACAACACGACAGACGCCGGGTTGGCGAAGATCGGCAATAGCGCCTGGATCAGAAAGAATGGCCCCTTGAAGTTGATCGCGAACGTGCGATCAAAACCCTTCTCGTCCCACTGATCGATTGGCCGCAAATCCGCGATGCCGGCGTTTACAAATAAGACATCGAGCCCACCAAAGGCCTTCTCCACAGCCTCCGCCAACGGCTTCTGGCTCGCAACATCGCTTGCATCGGAAGAGAGGATCACCACCTCGCCGCCAAGTTCCCTACGCGCAGCGGCGAGGGTCGCTGGATTTGTTCCTGTTATAGCAACACGCGCGCCCTCCTTGAGAAACTCACGCGCCGTTTCGAGACCGATTCCTGTAGTGCCGCCTGTTATCAACGCGCGTTTGTCTTCGAGTCTGCCCATGATCAATCATCTCCTCTTTCCAAACTTGTTTGCTGGATTCAAGGTATTACGAAAATGACTCTTTCGAGGTTACATTCCATATCCCCATGTAGAAGAGTACGCTGCCGTGCCTGAGGACAGAGCCAAGCACTCAACTGGATCAACGGTCCGAATCTTTTAGTCCACCAACAGAGTTACGCCACAGTCGTATGAGGAATCGTAGCCCTTTCGGCGGAAGCATACTGGCAAGAAACTTCGTCGCCGCCTTACAGTTGAAAATGCGATCGCGCCAGGCTTTCGCCAAAATGGACCGCGCTGCGCGAGGGTCTTGCTGGAGCAAAAGGTAGGAGCCAAAGTTGTAATATCGGTCGGCAATAACTCGTCGTAGTACACGCCGCTCACGCTGCGTAAGCCCTGGACTCACCAATAGGACGTGCTCAAACGCAGCGATAGCATGATGAAACCTGTCTTCTATCGAAGTGCTTGCCGACAGACTCCCGGAAGAGTTGTGCTTGAGCACGAAGATCTCGGCAATAGCGGCGACAGGCCATCTGGAGGCTATACGGAGCCACAAATTGCAATCCTCGCTCACCTTGAGCGGCTCATAGAAACCGCCTACTTCGTTCAGGCATTGGCGACGTACGACCACGGCTGAAGTGAGAATGAAGCAGTGATGAAGAAGGTATTCGAAATAACGTCCACTCGGAGTAAGGGAGGGATGATCGATCTGCGAGGTATAGACGACGCCCTCCATCAAAAAATCTGAACAGACCAACCCCACATCCGGCTGACTCTTCAGCAACTCGAGCTGACGTTCGAGCTTAGCAGGCAACCAGGCATCGTCGGCATCAAGGAACGCCACATAGGGACTAGCTGATAGCGATATCCCATAGTTCCGCGCCGTGGCCACCCCAGCGTGCGGTTGTTGCACTCAGTGACGCGATCGCCATAGCGCTGCACGATGACATCTGTTCCATCCGTTGAGCCGTCATCGATGACAAATATCTGATAGTCGCGGTAGGTCTGCGCCAGAACGCTGTCGATAGCTCTCGGCAGATCGCGCGCACAATTGTATGCCGGGATCACGACGGCCACTTCAGCTGGGTCCCTCAGATCGTCACGCATCAGAGTCTGCCGCACACCTTTCTCGATCATCGACCGCCCTTCTCGCATGCAGCGGGTACTACCGGCGGATTGAATTTGAAATTCTACCGCGGGAAGGCTGCAAGAGTATCACCGACTGAATGTTTTCCGGCAAACGCGTCTCAATGTTCCGTTAGTCTTATCTCTATGGAAGCTGCCAGCCCTTCGCGAACCGCGCTCCGCGTAGCCATGCGCCGTGCCGCACACCAACTCTACGACGCGCAGCCGCTCGTTCTCGACGACCCCATCGCCGTTCCTATTCTCGGACCGGACTATCTCCCCGAAGTCCATAAGACTGCAACCAAGCTCCACAAACCCTTCTCCGTCGCGCTTCGTGCCTTTCTCGTCGCACGCAGCCGCTATGCCGAAGACTTGCTGGCCCATGCCGTCGTCAATGGCGTCACGCAGTACGTTTTGCTCGGCGCCGGCCTCGATACCTTCGCGCATCGTAATCCGTACTCCCATCTCCATGTCTTTGAAGTCGACCACCCTGCAACGCAGCAGTGGAAGCGTGAACTGCTCGAAGGCAATGCTCTAACCACTCCCGCAAACCTCACCTACACGCCCGTCGATTTCGAGCATGAAACATTCCCCGAACAACTTCTTCCCTCCGGCTTCAACCCACATACACCCACATTTTTCGCGTGGCTTGGCGTAGTCCCTTACCTCACGCTGGCGGCCTTCCGTGCGACCCTCGGCTTCATCGCAGCGCAGCCAGCAGGCTCCGGCGTCGTCCTCGACTACGGTCAGCCCCGCTCCGCCCTTCCCTTCTTCGAGCAGCTCGCCCACGACTCACTCGCCTCACGCGTTCAACAAGCCGGCGAGCCGTTCCAGCTGTTCTTCACACCATCGGAGATCGGCGCCGAGCTTGCGAGCTTCCACGACATCGAAGACCTCGGCTCGCCTGAGATCAACGCCCGCTACTTCGCCAACCGCACCGACAACCTCAAAGTCCTCGGCTCCGCGGGACGCCTCCTCAGCGCATGGCTCTAATTACAACCGCTGCCGGTATACCATCGGTGCGTGAACACAGCCGTCAAACCGCCCGTTCTCCCGATGCTCGCCAAGCGCGTCGACGACATCCCCGATGGCGACGAATGGATCTTCGAGCCCAAGTGGGACGGCTTTCGCGCGCTCATCTTCCGCGACCACGATGAGCTTCAGATACAGAGCCGCGATCAGAAGTCTCTCAATCGCTACTTCCCGGAGCTCTTCGATCCGCTCCTCAAACAACTCCCTCCACGCTGCGTGCTCGACGGCGAAATCGTCATCGCCACCTCAACCGGTCTCGACTTCGACGCGCTCCAGCTTCGCATCCATCCCGCAGCCTCGCGCGTGAAGCTGCTCTCACAGCAGATTCCTGCCTCTGTCGTCTTCTTCGATCTGCTCTGCCTCGACGACCGCAATCTTTGCGATGAACCATTCGAGCGCCGCCGCGCCCAGCTCGAATCCCTCCTCGCCTCAGCCACACCACCAATCCACATCACACCAGCCACACGCGACGCCACCATCGCACGCGATTGGTTTCAGCGGTTCGAAGGCGCAGGCCTCGACGGCGTCATGGCCAAGCCCAGGATTGGCACCTATCAACCCAACAAACGCACCATGCTTAAGGTCAAGCACGAGCGCGACTGCGACTGCGTCGTTGCCGGCTTTCGCTGGCACAAGGACGCAGAGAACGAGGCCATCGGCTCTCTGCTTCTCGGCCTCTATGATGCGTCGGGCGCGCTCCAGCACGTCGGTGTCTGCGCCAGCTTTACACAGGCCAAGCGCCGCGAGCTCGTCAAATTCCTCGAGCCTTACCGACTCAACGCGCTCGCGAATCATCCATGGAGATCATGGGCCGAATACATGGACAACCCAGAAAACCAGCGCATGCCCGGAGGCCAAAGCCGATGGAGCCAAGGCAAAGACCTCTCGTGGCAGCCGCTTCGCCCTGAACTCGTCGTCGAAGTCGCCTACGAGCACATGCAAGGCACGCGCTTCCGTCACATGTCACAATTCCGCCGCTGGCGCACCGACAAGCCTCCCATCGAATGCACCTACGCCCAACTCGAAGTCGTCCCACCGCACGAGCTAGCAGCCATCTTCGCCACCGGCCGCTGAAGCTCTCTGGAGGAGTCCATGATCTCTGGCGCTCACATCGTTCTCTACAGCAAAAATGCAGACGCAGACCGAGCATTCTTCCGCGATGTGCTCCATTTCAAATCCGTCGACGCTGATCACGGCTGGCTGATCTTCGCGTTGCCCCCATCCGAAGCTGCAATCCACCCCTCCGACGAGAGCGGAGCTCACGAACTCTACTTCATGTGCGACGACCTAAAAGCCGAGATGGCCTCCATCGCAAACAAAGGCATCGAGTGCTCTCCCGTTCAGGAGCAACGATGGGGTTCCATCACCAAAATCAAGCTTCCCGGCGGAGGAGAGCTCGGCCTCTATCAACCAAAACATCCCACTGCCTTGACCTTGAAATGAAAGTACTCGGCAAATCAGACGTGCAGGCAGGAGCTCACTCCTTCTTCTTCCGCACCCTCTTCGGCTTCTCCTCACCGCCTTCACTCCGAGCCTCTCGCCACACCCGCGTAGGATCATCATCCGGGTCAGGTGTCTCCTGCATCGGCCTCATCTCCTCCGGAACGTGCCGCAGATTCACACGAATCCGCGTCCACGTCGAAGAACTCCCCCGCATCGAATCCACCAGCACATCATCCACAGCAAGCATCTTCGCCGCTTCAGGATGGCGTTCTTTCCACCGCTCCAATCCTTCAAGAGCCGCCTGCTTGTTCGTCGAATTCGCCACCACCACCAACGGCATCTTCGGCACACGCGCACCCGTTTTCTTCGCCGCAGACTTCCCCCGCGAAGGCGCCACCCGCGCCCCTTCACCCTCCATCTTGCGAAAGTGCGGAGGCCACGGAGCGTCGCCTAAACCTTCAGCCTCATCGCGAGCCGCCATCTCCAGCAGCGCTTCGAGGGATCCCGCCGCAGCATCCATCTCCGCGTGCGGATCACCCTTCTTCGCAAATCGATCCGGCACTGTAAACACCGTAAACTCCGCCGGATCGCAAGCCATAACCTCATCCCACTCGAGCGGCGTCGACACCCGCGCATCCGGCAGCGGCCTCACCGAGTAAGCCGAGCATGTCGTCCGGTCCTTCGCATTCTGGTTGTAGTCCAGAAACACGCCGTGCCGCTCCTCCTTCCCCCACTTCGAAGTTGCAAGCTGCGGCGCTCTTCGCTCCACCGCACGCGACAACGCGAGCGCCGCCCGCCGCACTTCCGTAAAAGTCCATCGCGGTTCAATCCGCACATTCACATGCATGCCGCGCGACCCACTCGTCTTCGGCCATCCACGCAGGCCCACCTCTTCCAGCAGCGCCTTCACCTCCATCGCCACGCGCCGAACATCATCCCAACCAACGCCGGGAATCGGATCGAGATCCACCCGCAGTTCATCCGGATGATCAAGATTACCCGTCCGCACCGGATGCGGATGCAGTTCCATGCATCCTAAATTCACAATCCACGCCAGCCCCGCGGCATCATCGACAACAATCTCCTCCGCCGTCCTTCCCGAAGGAAACGACAGCGTCACCGTCCGCATCCACTCCGGCCTGTCGCTCGGCGCACGCTTTTGATAGAACGGCTCGGCCTCCGCGCCATTCACAAACCGCTTCAGCACGATGGGCCGATCACGAATCCCCTGCAGCGCCCCCGGAACCACGGCCAGGTAGTAGCGCACAAGGTCCAGCTTCGATACCTTCACCTGTTTCGAAAAATAAAGTTTGTCGGGATGCGTCACCCGCACCTCGCGCCCGTCGATCGAAAGTATCTCCGCCGCCTCGTCCGCGCTCACGAAAACAGCCTATACCCAACCCGCACTCAGTGGGGCATCGAAGAAGTATCGGGAGGCGTAACCTCGGTATCTGCCCAATAGCTGCTTCTAGCCGTGACCTCGATGTCTGAATAGTTTCGCAAGTGCAAGCCGATGACATGGAGACCAGGGTGCGGCGATTGTGGCTGGAAGCTCAGGACGTACCGATTAGGCAAGTGGTTGGAGATTGTTACAAGGCTACGTTCAACGCTCTTCGCATCGGTGAGCTTGAAATACTCTCCGCCCGTGAGACGCGCAACGGTCTCGGGAATGTTGCGCCGTAGACCGTCAGTCGCGGCGATCGCGGCCATTTTGACCAGCGCGAGTGGTGGAGCGAGCTGAGTAAGGCAGTCATATCCCTGGACGAGCTTATTGGGGTTGGCATCGAGGTCTGGGTTGGGGTCTTTACTCATGCATCCGTTTGGAGGGTTAGGGTGGTGGTTTTCAAACGGCATTTGGTCACCCGACTGGGTTGAAAGCTCTCTGTAGCCGTAGTGTGCAGCCTCAGACTTCGCGGTTGAGAATCCAATGCTGTAAATGGCTGTGTTGGTGTCGCTGATGGCGCGCAGCGCTTCTTCGAGCGTCAAGTGGCTGCCGCGGTCGAGGGTCTCACTGACTAGCAGAATTGCACGGCGATATCCAGGTGGCTGCTTACGGAGGAGGTCGACGGAGAATCCAAGACTGTCAAGGATAGCGGCTCCGTTATCTCCCAGGCTGAGGTCGTGGACGGCGTTTGGCGATGCACAGTTGTCCATGTGATGTTCCCGTGAACAACCTGGTTCGAGGTCAAGGATGGCGGCTGCCGCTGCGTTCGCATCTGGGGTAAAGTTCTGAACGACTGTGGGCTGGCTGTCGAATGCGACCACGGCAATCTTGTGGGAAACGTTACCGACGACGGATTCGAGCATGGGAGCCAGGGCGCGGAATTTCTCGAACTCACGGGTACCCGCGCCGCCGATCTCGATGGCTACAACAAGCGCAAGGGGCTCACCGCCAGTGTCCTGCTCGAGCGTGAGCTTCTGCGGAACGCCATCATCGGTGAGTACGAAGTCGTCGGCGCTAAGGGTGTAGATGAGCTCTCCGGATCTGCTGCGGACGAGGGCGGGCACGAGAACCAAGGTAGAGTGAGCGCTAAGAGCAGGTGCCTGAGAAACGGGAAGTTGCGCCAAGGCGAGCGGTTTCGAGGTTGCCAATGTTATGCAAGCGAGCGCTAGTGCGGCGTGCCACTTCATAAGCGGCCCCCCTCAATGGAGTCTAACTGCTTTATTTGTGCTCTTGGCGAGTTCGTCCATTCAACCGCTAAGACCGAATCGACCATAGATTTGGATAGCGATTTGGGCCAATGGTTGAGCATTCCAGAAGTTTCCACAGTAAATCCTTGTCAAGCCCCAAACCCACGTATCTCTATGCCATCAAAAGAGATCGACGTTGCAAAAGAGTTTTACTTAATCCGATACAATTGATTTAGAGATAAAAAGAAGGCCCCGGCGATAAACCGGGGCCTTCCACTTTTCAAGATTGGAGCGTAAGTCCTTTCGTTGGACGAATTTACCCGTAAGCCATTTAGAAAGACGAATTTGCGAAGAGCGAATTTAGCAAATCATTGATTTAACGCGGCTTAGGGTAGGTACCCCCAGGGGGGTACCCTGTTACTTAGCCTCCGGAACCGCATTCGGATAGATATCGGGAATCGGAGCCGTCAGCTCCTTCTCCTTCTCCGGGTGCGGGAACGGCTTGCGAGGCATCATCGCCTCACGCTCGCTGGTGTTGTAGAGGAAGATCGCCTCGACCACCGCGGCCTGCTCCAGATCGAGCGGGTGCAAACGGTCGTAGGTGTCCATGTTTGAGTGATGCGTCCGCGTCTCGTAGTCCATCGGATCCTGGATGAACTGGAAGCCCGGCAGCCCGACCGCGTCGTACGAAAGGTGATCGGTTCCGCCCGTGTTGCGGTAGCTGATCGTGCTCACGCCAAGGTCCTTCAGCGGCGCAATCCACTGCCGGAAGATCGGCGCGATGGCGAAGTTCTCCTGCGTATACACACCGCGGACCTTGCCGGTGCCGTTGTCCAGGTTGTAGTAGGCGTCCAGCGTCTCCCACTCCTTGGTTGTCGTCAAAGGCCCGTGCTGGCGCATGAACGAAGGAACATTCGGATCGGCATTCTTCGGATCGGCAAACGTTCCGAAGTGCTGCTTCACATAACCCTGCGAACCGAACAAGCCCTGCTCCTCGCCGGACCACAGCGCGATGCGGATCGTCCGCTTCGGCTTCACGCCCAGCGCCTTCAGGATGCGAACAGCTTCCATCGCAACCACCGAGCCCGCGGCGTTGTCGGTCGCGCCCGTGCCCGAGATCCAGCTATCGAGGTGGCCGCCAACCATAACCACCTGATCCTTCAACTTAGGATCGGTGCCCGGAATTTCTGCAACTGTATCGAAGCCATGCTCGTGGTCGCCCGTGAACTTCGTCTCGATGTTCACCTCAAGCGTCATCGGAACATGGTTCTGCAGCATCCGGCCCAGCCGGTTGTAGTGCTCGATCATCATCACGGCATTGGGAATCGTCACCGCAGTTTCTTTCACCTGCGCACCACGGACGAGGTTCGCTCCGTTGTCGTCGAAGATGATGCCCGTGCCGCCGCCGTCCTTGCCATCGCGCGAAGGCGTGATAATGGCCGCAACATGCTCTTCGGTCATCATCTTCAGCGCGGCCGTGCGCAGCGCTGTCAGGCGAGCGCGATCAGCCATCAGCTTCTGGATGTCGGGGCTTCCCGCTCGCGGCGTCGGATACGTCTCCATCTCGGCGAGCTCTTCGGCCGTGTAGCGACGGAACAAAGGATCGGTCAGATCTGGCGTCGGACGCATCGCGCCGAACAGAACGATCTTGCCGCTCAGCTTGCCCTTGTACTTATCAAGGTCTTTGACATCCTGGATATCGAGGAGAACCGCCTCGCCCGAGACAGCACCATTGGTCGCCGGCGACCAAGGTGCGGCCTGTGCCATCAGCGGCGCCGGATCAGGCGTGACCATGCGGATCGACGTGTTGATCTGCTGCCAGCCCATGCCGAACTCGCCCCAATCTTCAAGGCGCGCGTTCTCAAGACCGATCTTCGTCAGCGTATCGCGCGTCCACGCATTTGCCTTCGCCATATTCGGCGAGCCTGTAAGCCGCGGCCCAATCCCGTCGGTCAACGCTCCCGCAAACTGCATCACATGCGAGTGCTTGAAGCCCTCCTCGCGTATCCGCGTGTACATCGTAAGATCGATGTTCTCCTGCGCAGGTTGCGGACCGTAGTAAGAAGGCGTCTCGGCGACCGGCGCCTCTTTCTTCTTCGTATCAGCGGCGAAGGTTGGAGCGACAAGGCAAGCGATAGTGGCCGAACAACAGCCCCACCGCGCAAACGTGCGGACAAATGACATGCGGATGAATCCTCCAGAGAGCAGTTTTTTGCAGGAGCAAAAAGAATAGCAGAATGCTTCCAGAGACGAGCCGCGAACCCAAATGGTTTCGCACCGCCGCTAAAGAATCGCTACAGAGTCCTAGATCAGCAATGAATTAGCGCCGTCCGAGTCGCCGGACCCACAGCGTACCGAGGTATCCGAGCGCCAGAACGAGAACCAGGCTTCCCACCGGAAGCCCAATCAGCCGATAACTGATCGCGTAGTCCACCGCGTGATGCGTCGCGGAGTTGTAGATCAGAATGCCGAAGATAGCGAAGAACGTCGCCGCGAAGAACGCCGCAAACCCCGCCGCTGTGCTGATAAGTAGAGTCGAAAACCAGCCAAGGTGGCCTACAGGAACTCCGAAGAGGTAGCCTCCACCAACGGCCCGAGGCGTGGCCGAACTTCCGCTCTGCGATGCTTGCGTCATACAAGTAGAATACTGCTTTATGGCAGAAGGCGTTCAAAGCGGATTGGTTCAGGCGGCGCAGGTAGCCCGCGACACAGCAGTACGGCAGACACCGAACGGCATCAACTACGCTGCATTCGGCGAGACCAATTTGGCCGAGAAGGACCTCGAACACATGGTGCAGGCAGTCCCTGTAGCCATCGCTCGCGCCCTCGGCCGCAAGACGTATTACTTCGTTCCACTTGCGCTCAGCGAAGGCCGAACCAGCGACACGACTCTCGTCGCACCCGCCTACACGCCAGAGCTGGGCGATCAGGCGATCTGCCACCGCAACGTGAGCCTCGGCGCCATCGACGGAGTCTTTATCTCGACACGCTTGCTGGGCGACCGTTTCGCGCTTGCCTTCGAGTTTTTCATTAACGTCGGTCACGCCTTCGTCGATGTAGCTGGTGTACCCGAAAGCTTCAACCAACTCGTCTGGAATCAGGCGGTCGCAGATGTTCGCGGCGAGACCAGCCAGGACGCGTGGGAGAGCCGTAATCTCGCCTTGGGAGGCGAGGTCTCCGAAGGCAACGGAAGTTCGAGGATCGACGGTAAACCCGTCATCGACGAGAAAGCACGGAGCAACTACCTCGAATCAGCCTTCTCCGATGCGGTCGCGATCTACCAGCTCTCGCTGTCGGTCGACTTCGACTACTCCGAACTGCGCGAGCGCGAATATCCTCTGCTTGCTCCTCAGGCGCTGGCCGAACGGCTCCGCCTCGTCGCCAAACTGTTTCCGCCGAATTCCGGATACGAGTTCGCGATTCGCTATCGACGCCGCGCCTAGTCCCTCATCAGGAGCTCTCGATGCCAGCAATACGAACGTGTAAGAACTGCGGCCAGAAGAACCGCGTAGGCGCAAACCACCTCGCCGATACAGGCCGTTGCGGCGCATGCAAAACTCCTTTGCCTCCGATAGACGAGCCACTGCAAGTCGATGCTGAGTTGTTCGACGAGATCATCCAGACCTCCCGCGTTCCCGTCCTGATCGACTTCTGGGCCGACTGGTGCGGTCCATGTCACATGGCAGCGCCAGATGTTGCACGTACCGCTGCGTCGATGGCTGGAAAAGCGCTCGTTCTCAAGGTCGATACGGAAAAGTATCCGCAACTTGCCGCTCGTTACAATGTGCGCGGCATTCCGAACTTCGTAGTCTTCTCCGGCAATAAGCTCGTGCACCAGCAGGCCGGAGTCGTAAATCAAGATGTGATGGAAAGCTGGCTGAAGGCCGCAACAACCCAATAAGCGCTATCCGGTAATAATCCCCATCGCCAGAATCGCGCAGCCGATAGCGATGGCATCTTCCACAACCGCTATGGGCCAGTCGTTGCCACCTCCGCGCTCGACCAGCTCTCGCCGCGTCAGGAACCCACCAAATGCGCCGATCAGCGCGCCCGAAACGCCAAGGAAGACTCCCTCAAAGCCGGATCCGTCCAGACCGTCCGCGACGAGCGCACCAATAAGCCCTCCCATGACAATTCTCACGGCCAATGGTCCAGGGCTCGTGCGGTTCGGTGTCTGAGGCAACTTATCCGCGATGTATTCGAGCACTGCCAACATCGTGAAGATAATTGCAGTCGGAAGCTTCGTCGCCCACTGATCCCAGGCTCCGTCCAGCTGCAAGTGGCCCCGGTAAGCAAACCAGCAGAGCACGGCCATCGATGTCATCGACCGTAGTCCAGTTACAGCGCCCAGTAGCGGGATCGCGATAATCCACGACATCATTGCAAGTGCCATTGGTTCTTTGATCACCTCAGTGACTTGCTAGCGTTCCGCAAACGCCAATATATCTCAAGAGGCGAAACGTTCAAGCTGTCATTGGGATTAGCACAGCAAAGTAAAACGGCAGTGCTCCATGATCGGAGCATCTGCCGTTGTCGTTGTTGACGTGCCGAACTTTGGGTCTAACTTACGGTGGTTGTCGCGCGAGCCCAGCCGTAGAGTGGGAATTGTTCGGCCAACTCCTGTACCTGATTGCGAATGCTGCGTAACTTAGCAACGTCGTTGCGATGTTCGAGCGCCTGCGCGATCCATCCTGCGATGACTCGCATCTCGGCTTCCTTCATGCCGCGCGTGGTGAGTGCTGGTGTGCCGACGCGGATACCGCTGGGCTTCATCGGCGGATTAGTGTCGTATGGGATTGCGTTCTTGTTGACTGTGATTCCGGCTTCACCGAGCGCGTTTTCGGCCTCGGAGCCGAGAATGCCCTTCTGGAAGACGTCAACGAGGATCAGATGCGTGTCGGTTCCGCCGGAGATGATGCGGTAGCCTTCTGCTGCGAGGGCTTCGGCGAGGACTTTGGCGTTGGCTACGACTTGCTGGGCGTAGGTGGCGAACTCGGGTTGGAGGGCTTCCTTGAAGGCAACGGCTTTGGCGGCGATGATGTGCATCAGCGGGCCGCCCTGCTGGCCGGGGAAGACGCTGCGGTCGATGCCGGCTGCTAAGTCCTGTCCGCAGAGGATCATACCGGCGCGTGGGCCGCGTAGCGTTTTGTGGGTTGTGGTGGTGACAACGTGGGCGTGCGGGACGGGAGATGGGTGGACGCCGCCGGCTACAAGTCCTGCGAAATGAGCCATGTCGACCATCAGGTAGGCGCCTACTTTATCGGCGATGGCGCGCATGCGGGGGAAGTCGAATTGGCGGGGATAGGCGCTGCCTCCGCCTATGATCATCTTTGGTTTTTCGCGGAGGGCGGTGGCTTCAAGTTCATCGTAATCAACGGTTTCGGTGTCTTTGCGGACCTGGTAGCCGACGACCCGGTAGAGCTTGCCGGAGAAGTTGAGCTTGTGGCCGTGGGTGAGGTGGCCTCCGTGGGCTAAGTCCAATCCTAAGATGGTGTCGCCGGGGGTGAGGAGGGTCATGCAGGCGGCGGCGTTGGCTTGGGAGCCGGAGTGGGGCTGGACGTTGGCGTGTTCGGCGCTGAAGAGTTTTTTGGCGCGGTCGCGGGCTATGTTTTCAACGACATCGGCGAACTCGCAGCCGCCGTAGTAGCGCTTTCCGGGGTAGCCTTCGGCGTATTTATTGGTGAATACGGTGCCTGCGGCTTCGAGGACGGCGCGGCTTACGAAGTTTTCCGAGGCGATCATCTCGAGGCCTTCGTGCTGGCGGACGATCTCGTTTTCTATTTGCGCTGCGATGTCGGGGTCGGAGGCGGCTAGGGTCGCGTTCAGGTCGATTGGCATGTGTTTATTTTATGCGGGTAATTTTTTTGGTGTGGTGTTTTGTGCTTTTTGCAGGGGGTTTTGGGGAAATTGGTGCTTCGGCGTGGTGTTTTTGTGGACTGGGTGTGGTGGATTGTGTGGGAAAGGTGGTTTGCGGGAGGACGGTTTTTGAGGTGGGGATTTTTTGCAGTTTTTTGGGATTTATTTGGGGGGAGGAGAGCGGTTCGCGCGTAGCGCGAATGCCCACTCATGCGATGAAACCGCATGAATGGGGCACCCGGTTCTATGGTGTATTCGAGTTCGTGGCGAGGCGTTTGAAGGCGTTGTGGATGAAGGAGCCGAGGTACCATCCGTCGATGTATTTGTAGGGGGTTTCGCCGGTTGTGTAGTGGCCGCAGGGGAGGACCTTTGAGACGTAGTCGACTTTGTGGCGGTCGAAGTTGGTTAGGACGTCCAGCGAGAACTCGCGGAGGAAGGTCAGGTCGTAGGTGGCGTGGACTACGAGGACCCGCTTGGGGTTGGCGGCGAAGCGGTCCATGTAGGACATGGGGGAGATGCTGGTGAAGATGTCGCGGACTGTGTCCTGAGTGAGGCCGGCCTGCTCGAAGGCTTCGCGGACGTGGCGTGTGGATTGGCCCGTCCAGACTACGTCGCCGAACCAAGTGGAGGCGTGGTTGAAGGCGCAGATCTGGATGCGTGGGTCGAAGGCGGCGGCGATGAAGGCGTAGCAACTGCCGAGGCTGGTGCCGAGGACGCCGAACTGCTCGTAGCCTTGCGTGGCAAGCCAGTCGATGCAGCAGCGGATGTCGATGACGGCCTGGCGGCAGGCGGAGATGGTGCGGCCGATGTTGGAGCTTACCGCGTAGTCGGAGCGCTCTAGCTCGGCGGGGCGGCGGATATCGTGGTACGGCTTGGAGAGGCGGAGAGCCGAGATGCCAAAGCGATTGAAGAGGGAGCAGAGGGCGTTGTGGGAGAAGGCGTCGGCGTTCCACTGGGGCATCACGATGATGGCTTGTTTGGGCTTGCCTGCTTGTTTTTCAGGTGAGGCTGGGTACCAGCGGGCGTTGACTGTGTCGTTCTCGGGATAGATGGTGCGGATGGGTGAGGTGAAGCGGAGGAAGTCGGCTTCTTCGAGTTCGCCTACTTGCGCTTGCAGTTTGAGTTCGGCGTCCTGGGCGAGGGTTTCGGGGCGGACATTGGTGGGGAAGAGTTGAGGGTGGCGGCGTTCGATGCGGAAGTCGGTGGGGGTTTGGTAGCTGTAGAACGCGTCGGCGTTGTGGACGATGTGCTCGTTGAGGGCGATCATGCGGGTGAGATCGTCGGTGGCTGCGAGAGCTTGGGCGGCCTGGAGACCTTCGGGTTCGCGCGTAGCGCGAATACCCCACCCTTCGCAAAGGCGCGAAGGATGGGGCACCCGGGTGTCGTCACTGCTGAAGTCGTTGAGCCAGTCGAAGCCCCATTCGACGGGGCGGACGATTCGGTTGGTGTCGCGAGTTGTGAGGGCAGTCTCCCAGGAGAACATCCACTTCGCGTAAAGCCTTGAGAGCATTTATTCAGTTTATCAAGGGAGATTGATTGGCTGCGCTGTAATGGTGGATGGGAACGGCGAAAAGTAGATGCCCTTCTGGGATGACACGCAAGAAAGCAACAGCAAGAACAACGGCAAACCTCAGGGGCTAAAGCCCCCTTTTGTTGCTCTCCAGATGCCTGGGCTAAAGCCCAGGCCTACCTCAGAGGCAACAGCAAATGCAACGGCAACGACAACGACAAAGGCAACGGCAATTGCAACGACAACGGCAATTGCAACGGCAACGGCAACGGCAACGGCAACGGCAACGGCAATTGCAACGGCAATTGCAACGGCAATTGCAAATACAGGGATCCTTCGCTGCGCTCAGGATGACGACAAATAATAGCAACGCAAAGCGACAACAGATCCCTACGGGATGACAAACAAAAGAACAGGCAACAGCAACGACAACCGCAACGGCAGATGCGATGGCGATGGCGATGGTTAGGATGCGCTGTTGGTGGTGGTGAGGTTTTTCCAGCCTGCTTTGCTCATTCGGAGACGCTGGTTGTTGGTGAGGACGACGAAGTATTCGGTGCGGCCGTCGCGGTGGATCTCTTGAACCTGTGCGATCTTTACGATGATGGAGCGGTGGATGCGGACGAACTCGGCTGGGTCGAGCTTGTCGCTTAATTCTTTGATGCTCTCGCGGAGCATGTATTTTCTGTTGCCGACGTGGAGGCAGGAGTAGTAGTCGGCGGCTTCGATCCAGTCGATGTCGGAGACCTTGATGAGGATGTCTTTGGCACCTTCGTGGACGATGAAACGCTCGGCATAAGGCTGCTTCTCTTCGCGGGCTGGGCCCTGGAGGGCGGCGAGCGCCTGGGAAAGCTGTTGCTGCGTGAGCAGAGCGGTTTTGCCGGCGAGTCTCTCTTTTACGCGAGCAAGTGTCTCCTGCAGACGTGGGGGTTCTATCGGTTTGGTGAGGTAGTCGATAGCTTCGACGGCGAAGGCTTTGACGGCGAACTCGTGGTGCGCTGTGACGAAGACGGTTGGAGGCATGTGGGGGAGGCCGATTGCGTTGATGATGTCGAAGCCGCTAGCGCCTGGCATTTGAATGTCGAGGAATAGAAGGTCTGCGGGTGCGGACTTCAGGCGTGCGATGGTCTCTTTGCCGTTTCTGCATTCTGCGACTATGTCGATGTCGGCGTCGTGAGACAAGAGGAGTTTGAGGCGTTCTCGCGCGAGAGGCTCGTCGTCGGCGATGACGGTTTTGAGGGTCATGCGGTTTGAGGCTCGTAAGTTGTTTGACGCTCGTAGGGGATCTGGATGGTGACTTCGTATCCTCCGTGTTCGGGTTCGATGGCGGCGAAGTCGTATGCGTCCGGGTAAAAGTAGGAGAGGCGATCGCGGGTGTTCTGAATGCCGATGCCATGGCCTGTGTTGGCCGATGCACCATTCAGGCCGGGGCCGTTGTCGCGGACGCGGAGGCGGAGGGTGTCGCCGATACGCTCGACTGAGGTTTCGAGGAGACCATCGCCTTCGAGGCGAGAGATACCGTGGCGGATGGCGTTTTCGACGATGGGTTGGAGCAGGAAACAAGGGACGAGGCCTTCGAGGGCTTCGGGTGTTGTCTCGATTTTGACGTGGAGACGATCGGCGAAGCGGACCTGCTGGATGGCGAGGTAGCTTTCGACGATTTGCAACTCCTGCGCGAAGGGAATCTTTTCGGGGACGTTGCGCTGGAGTGTCTTGCGGAGGATGGTGTTGAGATGGGCGAGGGTTTCGGACGCTTCGTCGTTGCGCTTGAGTTCGACGAGGGTGGTGACGGCGTTGAGCGTGTTGAATAAGAAGTGCGGCTCCATCTGCATCTGGAGGGTGGCCAATTGTGCCTGTGACAGTTGCTTTTCCAATTCGAGAGAACGGAGTGCGTTTCTCTGCGACTGCGACTGCACGTGGAGCAGGCCGGAGATGCCGAATAGAAATGCGTAGAGCAGAATCTCGAAGCCGAAGCGCATGACGGTGAGGTAGTCGAGTGGGGCTGCGCCAGGGTCTCCCCAGTGTTTGGCAGCATAGTTGACGTACCGTTGTATCAGGGCCAGATGTGCGATGCCGAGTAGGCAGGCGGCGATGGAGTGCATCATCAAAGCAGGTGCTGTGCAGGAGAGAGTGGCAGGCCAGCGTTGGCCCAGGCCCCACATTGCGATGGCGAGGACTCCCCACCAGAGCCAGTAGATAGCTGCGAAGAGCAGGAGCGAGGCAAGGGTGGCGTCTGGATGGATGAGAGCAAGGTAGCCGTGACACTCGACGGCGGTGAGAAAGGTCATGACGACGGTTGCCGAGGAGATAGCAATGGCGCCGCGAAAAGGTAGCGAGCTTGTTTTGGATGTATTAAGAACCGAATTGTTTCTATGCTCCAGCTGTTTCTCCATCGTGACCCTCACCGGAAGCTTTCTGCGCTAATGGTACAGCCGCTGCACTGTTGGGTGCGAACGTTTGCCAGGGCGGTCTTCGCTTCCTTTTCCATGCGCGCGGCCTCCTGTCTGGAGCCGGCGTTGCGAAGCGCTTGTGCGTACGAGATCTGAACCTTCAGATAGGCAGCGGAGTTTCTGCCGGGAGTATCTTCGAAGAGAGAGAGGGCTTGCCGGTAGTCGGAGATTGCCTGCGGATGGTCGCCCAGATACTCAAAGACCTGACCGCGCAGAGCATAGACGGCTCCTAACATGAAGAAGCGTGGGCCGTTGCTGCGCGTCCAAATATCGATGGCAAGCTTAAAGGCCGCGATAGCTCCATGGAAATCTTTCTCGGCCAGCGCGAGAGAACCCTTCGCTGAGTGAAGCATCGCGAGGTTATTGTCGGTGAGTTGGTTGGTTAGCTGTGACTCGCGAAAGGCCTGGGTGAGATTTGCGCGTGCAGAGCGGAGGTCGTGCAGAGCGATGTTGATCATGGTGAGATTGCAGGAGGAGATTGTGATGCCGGCATGATTGCCGAGGGCTTCATACACGCGTCTCGCCCGGGAGTGGAGGGCTTTCGCCTCGTCAAAGCGGTCGGTGGAAGCTGCAACGGCACCGAGGTTATCGAGGGCAGTGGCGTACTGCATTTGCTCATCGGGAATTGCTCTGAGGATGTGAATTGCGGTCTCGAAACAATGGCGCGCTTTGTCGAAGTTTTCAAAGTCGATGTAGGCGGAGCCGAGTAGATTCCAGGCAACTCCGAGATTTGCTTCGTCGAGCTCGTGCGAATCACTTTGCACGAGTGGCTCGAGGATTGTGATTGCAGCATGGGACTGACCGTGTGAAATCAATGCCTGAGCCTGGAGGAGCTCAGGCGGTCGTGCTTGCTGGGCGAATGTAGATACTGCGAGAAATATCAAGAGTAGGGGAGCGATGGGGAGTTGGTAGTGGGCTTTCATGCATGAAGGTTCGCGCAGGTTTGGCGCGCATTCCATCGGTTTGCAGGGAAGCGTGAGATTTTTGCAGGGAGAACGTGGGTGCTTGCGGCGGCTGGAAGGGTTTAGCCGCCGGCGGTGGCTCCGATGATGAGGAAGGGTTCTGTGCCTCGGGCGATGGCTTCGGGGAGTGGGGCGTCGGGGGACTCGTGGGAGATGTCCTGCTCGCAGACGAAGAAACGGAGGAAAGGGCGGCGCTGCTGGGTGTAATGATCGCGGATGGTTCCGCTGAGGGCGGGGTATCGGGCTTCGAGAGCGTCGACGATGGTGCGTTGGGTGATGGGGCCTTCGATTTCGAGGGAGACTTCGCCGGTTATCTTCGCAAGGGTGCGGAGGTGGGCGGGGAGGTCGACGCGGACTTGGTGCTGGTTCATGCGAGGGTTTGGACCTCTACGGAGAGGACTGCAGGGAGGTCGCGGGCTATGGGGAACCAACTGTCGCCTGCATTGGAGGAGGCGTAGACCTGGCCTCCGGTGGTGCCGAAGTAGATGCCGCAGGTGTCGAGTGTGTCGACGGCCATGGCGTCGCGGAGGACGTTGACGTAACAGTCTGACTGCGGGAGGCCTTTGGTGAGAGGCTCCCAGTCGTTGCCGCCGGTGCGGCTGCGGTAGACGCGGAGCTGGCCGTCGAGGGGGAAGTGCTCGGAGTCGGACTTGATGGGGACGACGTAGATGGTCTCGGGCTCGTGCGCGTGGACGTCGATGGCGAAGCCGAAGTCGGTGGGGAGGTTGCCGCTGACCTCGTGCCAGGTGTCGCCGGAGTTGTCGGAACGCATGACGTCCCAGTGCTTCTGCATGTAGAGCGTGGAGGGGCGGCTGGGGTGCATGGCGATGTGGTGGACGCAGTGGCCGACTTCGGCGGTGGGGTCGGGGATGTGTTCGGAGCGGAGGCCCTGGTTGATGGGGCGCCAGGTGTTGCCGCCGTCGTCGCTGCGGAAGGCTCCGGCGGAGGAGATGGCGATGATGATGCGCTGCGGGTCGGTGGGCGAGAGGATGATGGTGTGGAGGCACATGCCGCCAGCGCCGGGCTGCCAGTGTGGGCCGGTGCCGTGGCCGCGGAGGCCGGAGAGCTCTGTCCAGTTGGCGCCGGCGTCGGTAGAGCGGAAGAGAGCGGCGTCTTCGATACCGGCGTATACGGTGTCGGGATCGGTGAGGGAAGGCTCGAGGTGCCAGACGCGCTTGAACTCCCAGGGGTGCGGGGTGCCGTCGTACCACTGGTGCGTGCCGGGGACGCCGTCGTACGCGAACTTGTTGCCGACGGGCTCCCAGGTTTGGCCGCCGTCGTTGGAGCGCTGAATGATCTGGCCAAACCAGCTGTTGGACTGCGAGGCGTAGATGCGATTGGGGTCTGCGGGCGAGCCCTTGAGGTGGTACATCTCCCATCCGGCGAAGTGGGGTCCGCTGATCTTCCAGTCTTCACGCTTGCCGTCGGAGGTGATGACGAATGCGCCCTTGCGCGTGCCTACCAGTAGTCTTACGCTGCTCATGCTTTGCTCCTTTTTGGGGGGTAATTCTCGAGCGGGATGCTGACGGGACGGCTGGATCGGCGTTTGCTTTGTACGGGGCAAGGTAGCAATTTTCGATTGCCTGATGCAAGTAATTTGTGACAAGCGATTGCAGGCTGCTTGTGTTGGTGGATTGGATGGAGAACAAACTTCAGGGGCTAAAGCCCCCGTTCATTTGGGGTTTTGATGGCTGGGACAAAGCCCAGGCCTACCTCAGAGGCAACAGCAAATGCGACGGCAACGGCAAATGCAAGAACAACCACAAGAACAGAAGCAGATCCCTACGGGATGACAAACAAGAAAAGCAAGAACAACGGCAAGGGCAACAGCGTGGGGATGGTTTTAAAGTTCGGAGAAGATCATGCAGACGCGGCCTATGATGTAGTCGGCTGGGGACTCGTGGGCGGCTAGTGGGAGTAACTGTACGGGGAACTCGCGGGAGTAAGGGCGGAGGATGAGGCGGCCTTCGTCGTAGTCGACGAAACGCAGTAAGAGTGCGGCGCCGCAGCGGACGGCGTAGAGCGTGGGTTGATGGGCTCGGTAGGGGGATAGCGAGTTGTAGTGGCGGTCGAGGACGGCGATGGCTCCTGTGGCGACCAGAGGCTCCATGGCGGCGGCCTGCTGGGCATCGGCGCGGATGGCGAGGAAGCGCTGCCAGTGGGCGTATTTGGTGGAGGGACGGGAGCGGTTGTCGTTGAGGCGGGAGGCGGAGACCTGGATGGTCTCGATGATGGCTGAGGGCGGGACGCGAGCGTCGTCCATGGCTACAGATGCGGAAACTACAGGTACGACCTCGGTGGGGTCGCTGACTGGCGTGGCAGCGGCAGCGGTGAGTTCGAGGGGAAGGATCTGGTCGATGGTGAGGTTTTGGGAGGCGAGGACGCGGTCAAGGCCTTCGAGGGAGAGGGAGCGCTTGCGGTTGAGGAAGTTGGAGATATGGGCCTGCTGAAAGCCGGCCTGCTGGGCGAGGCGGCTGCCGGTGAGGATGCCACGTTCGATGCGGCGTTGGAGTTCGAGGCGGAGAAGTTCGTGCAGGTCCTGAAAGTTCATAGGTTTGGATATCTCGTGGCGAACCATATCACCCAATAAGACGAAGATTAGGCGAAAACTTAGCTTTGTGCAACGCATTTGTTGTGCAAGACGCTGCAATAATTGCATTTATTTCCATTTTGGGTCTGAGGAAAGATAACTATTGACAGAGATTTTGTCGAAAGCTATAACCTTGAGACTTTCCATTTGAGCGGATCAGAGGAAGAGGAGTTGTCTTTGAAGAAGGATGAATCTCGTCTGGAGCTGGGCCAAAAGGGTGGAAGAAGCATGTAGGTGAAGGATTTTCCCAAGGTACAACAACCGCAGCCAACATAATGCCGGAGCCGGTTCGATAAGGCCAAGAGAGTCTTACGAAAGGGTTTATGGCATTTCATAGCAACCTGAGCGGGCCCATTCGACCGCTGAAAAACACTGAGGCCCGTCGGGGGAAAACTTTCGTTTGAAAGGGAACAAAATGAAATACTTGCGCGTGAATTTGAAGGTATGCGAAGGATGCGGAGGGCTTTGGCTCCGCAATGAGGCGGCAGTAGAGGTTTACTGTCGTGGGTGTTTAGGACGGCTGGCTGGGTTTCCGTCTCCCCGACAGAAACATGCTGGGGGAAGGCCGCGTTTGACGCGGGTTTCGCGATGCAGAGCCGCCGTTGGAACAACAGGAGGTGCTCGATGAGTGCAGCCGTGATGATTCTTCCGGTGGTTTGGGCTACTGAGGCTCGACCTTCGGCTGTGGTGGAGCGGCGTAAGACGGCTCCGGAGCTGGCTTTCTACCGTAAATACACGGAGGGACTGCTGCGACGGTACATGAAGATGTCGATGGAGGCGGGGCGTGCACCATCGCTGCTGGGACGGGAGATGTTCCGGGGCAAGGTGACGAACTACCGGGTACAGGGCTTCGACGACGTGGTGATTTTTGTGCACGACGTGGAGAAGTGCCTGGCAACACTGGATGAGCAACAGCATCTTCTGATCGAACGGATCGCTCTGCAGGAGTACACGCTGAACGAGACGGCCGTGATGATGGGGCTGCACCTGTGGACTGTGAACCGGGGCTACTTCGATGCGCTGGATGTGCTGACGGAGATGTTCCTGGAACGCAAACTTCTGGAGCCTCTCGTAGCGTGTCAAGAGGTGGAAAACGTGTTTTACCCTGTAAGTCATTGATTCAATTGCAGTAAATTTTGTCTTGGATTTTGCAAAAGAGTTTCTCTCTGGCTGCTATTCTATAAATGTAAGTAAGAAATGAACGGGAGAGCGCCTGATGGCTGCTCTCCCGTTTTGTTTTGGGGGCTGAAATGGAGCGGAAGCGAAAGGGTGGACGGTTTGTTCGGGAGGATGGGGTGGACGACGTGAAGCAGGAGCTGAAGGCCGCGGTGGGGGCTCCGCGGCCTCGGCAGTGCAGGGCGTTTACACGGAAGAAGGTGGCGGAGGCGCTGCCGGATATCGTGGAGGCGTTTGCGGAAGAGGCTAAGAAAGGGAGCGTTGCGCATATGAAGATGCTGGCGAATCTTGGAGGGCTGGATAAGGGGGAGTTGCCGGTGGTGAAGAAGCGAAGGGGGAAGAGCGTGGTTAGGCGGTTGCTGGATATGACGAAGGAGCCGGAGTAGGCGCTCGAGGTTGGTTTTGAAACAGGCAAAAGGCAAACCTCAGGGGCTAACGCCCCTTTTTTATTGGGCTCTAGATGCCTGGGCTGAAGCCCAGGCCTATCTCAGAAGCAAGAGCAAGGGCAACAGCAACGGCAACAGCAGATCCCTACGGGATGACAAACAAGGAAGGCAACGACAAGTACAACAACAAAGGCTGGCCAGGAGAAGACTTTGCATTCCCACTCATCGCGATGAGACCGCGATGAATGGGGCACCCGGGCTTTGGTAAGGATGAGGGAAATAGGCAACAGCAAATGCGACAGCAACAGCAGATCGCTGCGGGATGACAAACAAGAGGACAGGCAAAGACAGGAGCGGTCGAGCTTTGCTCGATACCACACCCTTCGCAAAAGTGCGAAGGATGGGGCACCTGCGTTTTTTGGGAATGCGATATGGGAGGTGGGAGATGGGACAGGTGGATCGGCTTCATCGGCGTGGTGCAGGGCCGGCTTGCGGCGGGCGAGAGGGTTTTCGTACGGCCGCGGGTTTGGAGATGCGGGCGATGGCGGTGGAGTTTCCGGAGGTGCATGGGCATCCGAACCGGTTGCCGTTTGAGGGTGTGTTGACGCTGGTGGATGTGGCCAGCGACAAGGCTCCTAATGGGGCGAAGGGGCATCGGGTGGTGTTGACGCGTGCGGCGGCGGAGGCGGCGCTGCCCAGTCTGCTGGGGATGGCTGTGGACTATAAGGCTGGGTGGGATGGGCATGATGCCAGGCAGAAGTGCGGCATCATTACCGCTGCCGAAGTGGATGGGAAGAGGCTGACGGTGGCGGGGTATCTGTTTGCCAGGGACTTTCCGGAGATGGAGGCGAAGATTCAGGTGGAAGGAGCGATGGGGATGAGCTATGAGCTGGCGGATGCGCATGTGGCCGATATGCGGGCGCAGATATGGACTCTGACTCGGGCTACTTTTACCGGGGCGGCGATTCTGCTGCGGGATAAGGCGGCTTATCGGAGTACTAGTTTTCGGTTGAAGAGGCCGGTGGGGGCTTCGAGACGGGTGGCTTTGGCTCGGTAGGTCCGCATAGCTGTGCATCGGCGAACGGTGGGTACGAAACAAACGGCGTAACGGTGATCAAAGGGATAAAGGCTGATAAGAGTGAGACAACAGAATCTGCGGGCTGCTGCGGATTTTTTTGTAGAGGAACGTTAATGGAACATAACGCGAGATAACGATGGAGGATGGATGAGCTTTTTGAGTGTGTTGGAGGCAGTGGGCAAGGGGTTTGAGAAGGGCTTGAAGTGGGCTGTGACGTATGCGGTTCCGGTGGAGAAGCTGGTGGGGTTGCTGTTTCCTGCGGCTGCTCCGGTGGCGAATGAGGTTGCCAGTGCTACTTCGCTGATTCAGACGGCTGTGCTGCTGGTGGAGCAGAAGTATGCGGCGAGCGGTGTGCAAAGCGGAACGGGTCCGCAGAAGCTGGCTGAGGTGATGCTGCTGACCGAGTCTGCTGTGACTGGGCTGCTGACGAAGGCCGGGATTTCGGTGGATTCGAACTATGTGGCGAATGTGGTGTCGGCTGTGGTGGCGATTTTGAATGTGCAGCAGGCGCAGACCACGGCTGCCTAAAGAGATTCAGTGGGTGGACTGATGTGGTGGGACGAAAGGGAGAAAAGTATGGAGATCGAAATGAAGGACGAGCTTGGTGCGTTTGTGCAACGTTTGGCTGCTGCGGCCGGTTTGCTGGAGCAGGCGGTGGAACGGCTGGCGGAACGGCAGAAGGATGCTGAGGCTTCGATTGGAAGGATCTCGGCTACAGTGGATGCTGATCTTGAGGAGAGGCTAGCGGCGGCTGAAGCTCAGATTGCGGAGTTGAAGGCTTCTGCTCCTGTTTCGGTTACAAATGGACGGAAGACTCTGCCGGTGAGTATGACTGCTCTGCTGGCGAAGCAGGGTGTGAGTGTGGATTCCATGGAGGCTGGGGCGCTTGATGCTGCGCTGGTGAGCTTGAGCATGGAACAACGGTTTGCGGTGAAGGCTCAGTTGATGCGGGCTGGGTTGTTGGGGTAGCGAAGGCTTCGACCACGGATTGGCGCGGATGAGCGCGGATTTAAATATGGGGCGTGGCTGGATGCTGCGCCCCCTTTTTTTGAAAGGGAGAAATGATGAACGCGAAGTTTACTGAGATTCATGCGGCGGCGGATTACCTGGGACCTGGTGCGATTGAGGTTCCGCTTTACCAGTCGGAGATTACGGATATTGTTCGCCGTCGAGGTGTGTTTGGTCAGCGAATCAAACAGGTTCCGGCTACTGGGCATCCTTCACGATTCTTTGAGGAGACGGCGATTCCTTCGCCTGCGGCTTCTTCGGGGTTCGTTGATCCGCGAAATATCGTTGCTCCGCTGGTGACGCCTACTCGCCTGGAACGCAGCGTTCCGCTGAAGGCTCTGGTGGCGCAGATCAATTACAACCTGTTTGATATTGAGCTGGGTCAACAGCAGAGCCAGTTTGCTTATTTGCAGGCGAAGGACCTTGCGGATACTGTCGATGGCGTTCTGCGGACGCATGATGTAGCACTTTGGAATGGAAGTGATACCAGTCTGAGCTCGCCTACTACCGCACAGTATTTTGGTGCGGCTGCGCAGATTGCTGCGGGTGGGAATAGTACGACGATTGGTACGAACCAGAGCATTGTCGATGGCTTCAAGTCGACGATTGCGCAGATGGTTGCGAACAGCTCGTATGGGGTTCGGCCTACGGCTATCTATGCGAATCCGGTGCTGCTGGATTTGATCGATCGCGAGATGAAGGCGGAGTTCAACGTTGTGCTGAGCACGAAGGAGATTGCAGCTGGCATTTCGGTGAAGACGCTTTCGACGCAGGCGGGTGATATTCCGCTGATTCCTGAGTGGACGCTGAGCTATACGGGTACTCCGGGTTCGGGTTCGGCTGTGCTGCCGGCTTATATCGTGACTGAGGATCTGATTGAGTATCACTGGTTGAGCGATCCGAATCCGCGGATATTCCAACTGGGTGTTCCTGGTTCGCTGGCTTCGCAGTATGTGGTGGTGAAGTTTGGCGGGCTTGTTGTGAAGGGCGCGAATTATGCGCATTATCAGGTGCTTGTAGACCGCTAGTCGAAAGGGGCTTTTGTGGCTGGGATAGGAAGGTATATTCCAGGGGCTAAAGCCCCCTTTTTCTTGCGGGATTGAGAGACCCAGGGAGACCCAAGGCTAAAGCCTTGGGCTACCTAGAAGCGAGTGCAACGGCAAAGGCAACGACAAGTGCAACGGCAAAAGCAACAGCAGATCCCTACGGGATGACAAACAAAAGAACAGGCAACGGCTAGAGCAACAGCAAGTGCAAAAGCAAGAGCAAAGGCAACAGCAACAGCAACAGCAACAGCAACAGCAGATCCCTACGGGATGACAAATAAAAAACAGGCAACAGCAAGAGCAATTGGAGGTGGGTGTGGGGTACTTGTTACCTTCGGAGTACGTGCAGTATGGACTGGCGGCAGAGACTACGGATGATTGGGTTGCTATGGCTTCGGCGCTGATTGAGGCGCATTGCAGGCGGCCTAGTTTGTCAGTGACCGAGTATGTGGAACGGATGCGGTTGACGGCGGGGGCGCAGACGGTTCGGTTGAGCTATCGTCCGCTGGCTGCGGCTGTTGGGGCGGTTTCGGCGCTGGTGGGTGTGCGGGTGCGGTATGGCAGGCCGCGGCGTGGGGAGATGGCTGATCCGTTTCGCGAGCAGATTGCGTGGGCTTTCAGTGTGCCGGGGAGCTGGAATGTGCTGGATGTGTCGAGTGTGGACGTGAATGAGGCTACGGGCGAGTTGACGTTTCCGCAGAACTTTCTGGGACTGAACTACAACGAGGTTGAGGTTACGTACACGTCGGGGTTAGCTGTGATTCCTGCGGGGGTGAAGGTGGCTTGCGCGCAGATTGTGAAGAATGCGCAGGCAACTCCGGCGATGAATGTGAAGAGCAGCCGGATAGAGCGGATGCAGATGGAGTACTTCAGCGGCGTGCTGGTGGATGCGCAGGTGCAGGCGATGCTGCGGCCTTATGTGGCGGAGAGGCTGGGGTGATGCGATGGCGGATCTGTTGATGAATGCCGTGGCGGTTCGGAGGGCGGCGGATGTTCTGCTGCGCGGTGTTGGCGGGCGAGCGGTGATGCTGCGGATGCCTGCTCCGGCTAGCGTTGGCGATGTTACGGAGCAGTTGGGGCTGGCAGTGCCGCAGTTTCAGGATGTGGAGCTGGCTCCGGTGGTGTTGGAGCGTGGGAGTGCGACGGTGCGGACGATGCTGGTTTCGGCTAATGCCGTGAATGAGCTGGTGGGGTCGATGGGGTATTCGGCTTCGAGTGTTCTGTTTGCCGATGCGTTTGGTGTGCTGGTGGATGGCGTGCTGATGGAAGTGGAGTCGGTGGCGGAGACGGAGCTGGGTGGGGCTGCCGCTGTCTATCGGGTGGGGCTGCGGGAACCGGTTGCTTTGCAGGTTTGATTATTTGTTACTGAAAGGGTTACTTATTTATGCAGAATGCCAGAGATACGTTTTATGTGACGCTGCGGGACAGGCTGGCAGCGGTGAATCCCGCGCGAACGATAGTGGTGAGGAGTGTGGCGCGGCCTGGTTTGCTAGTGGAGGAGAACGAGCTGGCTTCTGCGAACGCACCGGCGGATGTTTTTCGACTGCGGTGGACGGGGCTTCGTGTGGATGCGAAGGGAGCTTTGCCGCTGATGGTGATGGATTGTGAGATTCGATATGCGACGGATGGTAATGCGGGGAATGGCGGGATGGACCGCGGGAGGCTGTTGGCTGCTATGGATGCGGAGTTGGTGGCTGCTGTGAATGCGGGGCTGCAGAATGTGGTGAAGATGAGTTATGCGGCTTTGCCTGCGGTGGCGATGGGGACGAATGTTTGGTGGGGGGATGTTGCGTTTGCGGCTGCGACCGTGAATGGGGAACGGTTGGAGCGGTTGGCGACGGTTGAGGTGTTTTGCTTTCAGGAAGCGGGTGCGCTGTGAGTATAGATAACTTGGTTCCGGTAGTGCGGCGGGTGCGGGCTTACTTTGCTCCGGTGAATCGGACGGCAGGAGTGCCTACGGTGTTTGATGCGGCGCAAATGGGGGAATTTGCGCTGGATTCTCCACCTGCGCCGTGGGTGGATCTGGGTTGGTGTACGGGGTTTGCGCGGAAGAGTGCAACTAAGGTTGGGGCGTTGCGGGCGGGTGCTCCGGCGATGGTGCAGAGCCAGGTACTGACTGAGGTGGAGGCTACGGTTTCGCTTGAGTTTGAGAGCTGGGGGAAGTTGCAGATGGCTGTGGCGGCGGGGTCGCAACAGATGAATCTGCTGCGGACTGCCGGTGGTGCGGCGGCGAATGGGAGTGGGGGAATTGCGGCGGCTGCGGTGGCGCTGGTGGCGGGGTCTACGGCTACGGCTTTGAATGTGGGTAGTACTGCGGCGGCTGGGTTTGTGGTGGGGGATCTGGTTGCTGTGGATGTGGACTATGCGGGGCAGGTTGGGTTTGTGGGGAGTGGGGTTAGTGGGGCTTATGTTGGCTCGGCTGCTTCGGTTGATGTGAATTATGTTCGGCGGGTTTCGCTGAATGTGGGGCGGGTGGTTGCGATTGCGAATGGGGCGTTGCAGCTTGAGTCTGCTTTGTTGGCGGGGGCTCCGGCGGCGGGGATGAAGGTTAGCCGGCTGGTGGGGTTTGTTGATCGTGAGGGTGGCGGGTTCTTTCAGGAGTGGTCGGGGTTGTTTTGCATGGAGGGGGAGCAGGGGGATCGGGTGATCTATCACTATCCGCGGCTGCAGGCTATGCAGGGGGCGGCGGAGAAGACGGAACCGCTTGCGCTGCCGCTTGAAAAGGTGCGGCTGGTGGGGGCTTTTCGGGCGTTGCCGGTGAAGGATGCGAATGATGGGGCTTCGGTGCTTTGTTTCAGGAGCTATTTGCCGGGGTGAGGGCTTGGTGGCTGGGATAGGAAGGCATACCCCAGGGGCTAAAGCCCCCCCCTTATTTGTTGCTCTCTAGATGCCTGGGCTAAAGCCCAGGCCTACCTCAGAGGCAACGGCAGATGCAACGGCAACCGCAACGACCACAGCAGATCCCTGCGGGATGACAAACAAAAGAACATGCAACAACAACGGCAGATGCAACGGCAACCGCAGATCCCTGCGGGATGACAAAACGAGAGACGCAAAAGCAACGGTGGGCCAGGCAACGCGGGCGAGGCTGCTATAAAGGCAAGGTGAAAGGGATGATGATGCATTGGAAGCTTAGAGGGTGGACGCTGGTGGGGATGCTGCTGGCAGTGGTGACGGTGAGTGCGGTGGCGCAGAGTTCCATTGCTACTACTACTGTTACAGATACGATTTATCGAGCGGATGGGACTGCAGCTACTGGCACGGTGCTCGTGAGTTGGCCGGCGTTCTCGAGTGCTCTGGGGCAGACGATTCCTAGCGGGAGCACGTCGGCGACGATTGCCGCGGGTGGCGTGTTAAGCGTGCAGCTTGCGCCCAATGCAGGGGCTACGCCGATTGGGAGCTATTACACGGCGGTGTATCACCTGGATGATGGGACGGTGAGCCGGGAGTTCTGGGTGGTGCCTTCGAGCTCGACACCTGTGCACTTGAGTGCGGTAAAGAGCACGGTGCTGCCTACTTCGGTAGCGATGCAGACGGTGAGCAAGAGCTATGTCGATACGGCGATTGCCACGGCGATATCGGGTCATCCGCTGGACAGCTCGACGCCTTATGTGCTGAAGAGCGGCGATACGATGACGGGTGCGCTGGCGCTGCCGGGCGATCCTACCTCGCCGCTGCAGGCTGCGGATAAACAGTATGTCGATACGAACGTGACGGCGTTGGCGAGTGGCCTGGCGCAGAAGGTGGCGACGCTGCCGGCCGCGACCCAGACAGTCGCGCAGCCGACGGGAACGATGCTGCAGACGAACCGTTTGAATGGCGTGGAGTATGCGAGCCAGTACACAAGTGGGCGAGGGAATAACGGTATTGCAAATGCAGTGACGAGTGCGGACTGCGGGAGCGGCTGCGAGGTGAAGGCGGAACAAAGTTATGCCTCGGGAGAGCTGTATACATCGACGCAGTGGAATGATCAGACGCATGTGGAGGACACGCGAGGAGGACAACGGCGGGACACCTATATGAACCCGGCCAGCGTTGTGGCACCGGGAGTTGAGGCCGGTCAGGTGATCGATGTGACATCGACCCACATCGATGCGATGCTGCAGCCACAGGTGGTGAATGGGAATCCCAGCTCGATTGGACTGCAGATCAACCACACGGTGCTGGCGGGTGGATCGAACCAGTTTCCGCAGAATATCGACAGCCAGCTTCCGTACTTCAAGACGGCCTATAGCGCGCTGATGGTGCGTGGAACGTATAACACACAGGGACAACATGTACTGGCGCCGATGACGACGAACTGTTACGGGGTGGGAGACTGCCTGATCGGGTCGCAATTTCTTACGGCCTCTGGAGGTTTTCGGGACAATGCGGATGAAGCTACGCATCCGATGGACCTGCAGGTGCGTGAAGACTCGCTGGTATTCCAGGGAACGTGTTCGACCGGATGCACGACGGGATCGACAAGCGTGAAGGTTGCTGTGAGTTCGGCACCCGGAACGCAGGGAGATGGACGGTTCCTGATTGATAAGAATCCGGCGAAGGTAATAACGGCCGGCGCGGTGGCGGGTGTTGGCGCGAGCGGGCCTCATGCATCGGCTGCATTCAGCGGGAGCGCCTTTCCGGTGAGCGTGTTCTTCCAGACAGCGCAGGCGATCCCTTCGCAGGCGAACAATGTGTCTCCGGGGACGGTGACGGTAGCGATTGCGACGAGTGGCGTGACGGCGGGGTTTGCGACAAATACAGCAGCGGCGCCGCAGACGAGTGGTGTGGCTTGCGTGAGCGATGCGATTAACGGAACGAACGCGCAGAACTACGAGATGGCGAACTATAGCGTGGTGGATGGGACGCATCTGCAGATGACACTGAACAAGGCGCATAATCTGCCGGCGACGGTTGCGATTGGCGGGTTGTGCGGCTATGGCCTGGAGCAGACGGTGGATACAGCTTCGGGGATACGGCAGGTGTTTCCTGTCGTTGGATCGTACTCTGCAACGGGTCTCTATTACGCGGGAGGCGCGACGGCGATTGTGGGCTTGATGAGCCAAACTTCCGGTTATCTGAACGTAAACCTGAATGTGGCTTCGATTGCGCGTAGCGGAAACGTGGTTACGGTAACGACGGCAGGAAATCTGCCGGTGGATGTGAACGGCCTGACCATGACAGTAAATGGCGTAACCGATAGCAGCTACAACGGCAGCTACGTGGTGACGACGACAGGGCCGAACACACTGACCTACGCACAGAGCGGAGCGAACAGCACGAGCACGGGCGGAACGATGGCTGTGTTGACGGGCGGATATGCGCTGTATCCGATGGCTGAGGTGCTGAGCGTACTGAACCCGGCGACGAAGAGCGTTGACGGGCAGATGACCCTGGCTCCGAATACAGTAGCGTGGGCCGCGAACGATGCAGTGGAGCAGCCGCACTACTACCAGGAGAAGGTGGGAGCGGATCTGACGTTTGTAGGGCAGACGACGCCGCGACCGACCACGTACATGCGAGCGGGCGTTCAATATGAAGGCAACAACGGGCCGGGACTGCAGGGATGGACAGTGACGAATGCTGCACCGGCGACGGCATACCTGGGCAATGGAGGGACGCATTCGGCTCCGGACTGGGCGTATGAGGCTAAGGGTGTGTGGAACCGGACGATGTCGCTGCAGGCAGGCGAGCAGAGTTTGTTTACGGTGCACTGCAACTCGCATGGGTGCGGCAAGTGGAACTCCGGCTACAACCTGTTTGAACTGGATAGCAATGTTGCGGTGGATACGATGTCGTTTCAGCCGACGACGAGCACGTTGACGATGACGCTGCGGGGGACACCGTATGGATTTAGTCCGCAGGGATTTACTGCGGGGACGGTGAATGCGGGGACAGTGAATGCAACGACTCTTAACGGAGCGGTGAGCGCGGCACAACTGCCGGTGTTTCAGGCTTCGGGAAGCGGACATGCACAGGGAGTAGTGCCTGATCCGGGAGCGGTGGCGGGGACGACGCGCTATCTGCGGGAAGACGGCACGTGGGCTGCGCCTTCGGGCAGTGGTGGGTCTGGAGTTGGAGTGTTGACGGGAGCGCTTGCGGATTACAACTTCCTGCAGGGATCCGGCACGGTGCTGACGGACAATAGCGGGAGTGGGAATAATGGGACACTCGGCACTGGTGCTCAGGCTCCTACATGGGCCACATCCGGCTTAAGCTTTACTCCGGGGCAGGGCGTCTCTCTGCCTACTTCGTTGAATGCTGCAAAGACGTTTTTCTTTGCGGTTTATATCAACCCGGTGACAACTGGGAACAGTACGGTTGCGACGACAGGGAACCAGTTCCCCTTGTTGCTTTCCAGTTCGCAAGGGGCCGCCGGCTTCAATGTCATGTATTTGAAGGCGTCACCTGTAACCGGCTTAGAGACTAGCTATGTGTGGACACCTACGATTTATAGCAATACCTCACCGGCGACCAGTGCGCCGAATCCTCTCCCTGGCTTTCATATTCTCGGGGTTGTAGCGGGGACCGGCAGTGGGAACGTCGACCACCTCTATCTGGATGGCGTGGAGGTGGCGACCTATACCATGCAGGGAAGCTCCGCCGGAACGCTGAGTGCCGGCAACTTGTGGCTTGGATCGACAAATACTGGCGTTTGGGCGGGGTCTGGATTGTTCGGCACGATGTATCGCTTTGTCGCCTATTCCGGCCAGTTGAGTGCCGCTCAGGTGCAGTCGGCAACGGTGGCGATACGGCAGGATGTGGCGTCACGCGGTGTTTCGGTGACGCCAACGACTGCGATACTCAACTCTCCGCAGCTACATACAATTGGTGATTCGATCACGTATGGGTCAGGTGTATCTACTCCGTGGCCGCTTTTGCTGACTCTGACCAACCAGCCCAGCTATACGATTAATAACTGGGGCATCCCTGGATTTACCTTACGGGGCATGGTGAATGTGGAGCCCAACCGTGTCGATCTTAGGTGTTCTACCGAATTTGGTCCGGCGACTGCGATTGTCTTTGGCGGGACAAATGATTTTGTTCAGGTAGCATCTACTGCGAGTAGCGTCTTCCAGACCATGGCGGCGGAGGTGCAAACGCTAAAACAGGCTGGGTGCCGCGTGTTCGTGATGACGATGCTGTCGCGGACTGGTAACGATGCCTCATCCGTGTCGCTCGACGCCGATAAAGACGCTTATGACGCATTAGTGTTGACGGGTGCAAAGGCGGTCGGTGCTGATGGCATTATCGACGTGGCAGCTAACCCTCTTCTTGGGGCGGATGGTGCTTACGCAAATACTACTTATTTTCAGGTAGACGGAACGCATCCCACACCTGTCGGGCATGGGCTTGTGGCAACTGCGGTCTCAAACTCGCTGAATTACTACTTCGGCTCGAAGGTTTCAAGCCCTACGGTAGTCACAGCGACGACCTATCAGATGCTCTCGGGCGATGGTGCGGTAACGGCTGCTCCTACGGCGAATGCTGCCTATACGATGCCGGACTGCACGGGGCCGAGCGGCGAGTCGTATGTGATAAGCAACCCGCAATCGGCCTTTACGGTGACGATTACGGGAGGTTCGGGACAACCGATCAATGGGCTGAGCTCTGCGATTACGATTCCGAGCAACAGCACGGTGACGCTGCGGGATGTGCCAAATCCGAAGAGCAGCTCGGGATGCCACTGGATCATGTGAAACGATAGCGGGCGCGGCCTTGTTGGGGTGAGGCTGCGCCCGCGCGGCTTAGCGGTTCATCTGGTAGGGGGATTTGAGGCGGAGAACTTTGAGGGTCGTGAGGACGGTGTTGCGGGCGAGATCGCGTAGCTGACGACGGCGGTTTGCACGGGCGACGATGCGGGCTTGCCGGCGGCGGAAGACGGCTTCGTCGGGTGGGCCGTGGTGGAGTGCGGCCACGGCGGCGGCGATGATGGCGTCGAACTCTTTTTCGGGGGCGAAGTAATTGAGCCAGACTTCGCGGGCGAGGCGGCCGCGTTCGGCGCTGGTGGCGAGGTGTGGCTCGATGAGCTCGGGGAGACGGGCGATGTCACGCTCGGGAATGCGGAGGAGGAAGGTGTCCCAGGGGACGTGCGGGGGCAGAAGGAAGTTGTCGGAGATGAGGACGGGGGCGATGCCGGCCTGCATGACCTCGAAGAGACGAATGCTGCCGTTGCCTGCTCCGCGAGGGCAGAGGACGAAGTGCGAGGCTGCAATGGTTTCGGCGTAGCGCTGCTGACGCTGATGGCGGTCGGGTTGGGTGAGGTCCCAGTGGTAATAGGTGCTGGTGTTTTCGATGAGGGTGGCTAATGCATCTTTTGGGCGGGGGAAGGTCAGATTGAAGAGGCGTTTGCGGAGCAGAGATGTACTGCCGCCCTGGAAGGTGAAGAGATATTTCTTATCTGTGACTGATTTGATTACGTATTGATTTGTGTAGCGGCCGGTGGAGGAGACGTAGGAGTAGGAGGAGGTTCGGCCGGCGCGGCTGTGCGTGTCTACCGAGGCGGAAGAGTAGACGCCGGGGGCGAGGGGAAGGTAGTTGTCGTCCTCGGTGTAGACGGCGCATTTGTTGGGGAATGCGGTGTAGAGAGGGTGGTCGAGGAGGCAGGCGGGGTCGAGGCCGAAGCTGCCGATGAGAAGGATGAGATCGGCGGCGGCGGGGTCGTCGGTGAGGGTGTGGACGCTGTGCTGTGCGCGCAGGGGCAAGAGGGTGGTTAGCTCGGTCTCTTTGACCGGGGAGAGGTGGATGATCATTCGGTTTCATTGTGCGGGAGGCTGGGTGCGCTGTCGAGTATCGAGGTGGGGACATGCGGGAGCTTAAGGATTTGCTGGAGATGGGCAGGGAGTTGGAGGCGCGGCCTGCGCTGATGACGACGTATGTGGAGGGTTTGCTGCGGGTGCGGGATCGTGAGGGTGTCGAGCGTCCGCTGAAGGCGAATGCTGTGCAGTTGGCGTTTGAACGGGCGCGTGGGCGGCAGAACATTGTGCTGAAGGCTCGGCAGATGGGGATTACTACGTGGGTGGCGGGGCGATTTTTTTTGAAGACGGTGACGAGGCCTGGGGTGCTGACGCTGCAGGTGGCGCAGACGAGGGAGGCCGCGGAGGGAATCTTTCGGATGGTGCAGCGGTTCTGGGAGCTTCTGCCGGAGGAGTTTCGGAAGGGACCGCTGCGGCGGAGTATCGCTAACTCGGGTCAGATGTGTTTTCCGGCGCTGGATAGTGAGTTTCGCGTGGTGAGTGCGGGGGATGCGAATGCGGGACGCGGGTTGACAGTGCAGAATCTGCATTGCAGCGAGGTGAGCCGTTGGCCGGGAGATGCGGGGGCTACGCTGGCGGGGTTGCGGGCGGCGCTGGCTCCGGGGGGCGAGATGGTGATGGAGTCTACGCCGAATGGGGCTTATGGGTGCTTCTATGAGGAGTGGGGGCGAGCGGAGGGAAATGATGTGGTGCGGCATTTCTTTCCGTGGTGGATGGAGAAAGCTTATGTAGCGGACGCGGTTATAGATTTGCGGGAGGATGAGCGGGCGCTAATGTTGGCGAATGGCTTGTCGGCGGGGCAGATTGGGTTTCGGCGGGGGTTGGAGGCTAGTTACAGGGGGTTGCGGTCGCAGGAGTTTGCCGAGGATGCGGAGAGCTGCTTCAAGGCTACGGGTGAGTGCTGCTTTGAGGTAGAGGCGGTGGAGGCTCGACTGTGGGAGGTTCCGGAGCCGGTGGAAGTGAGGCGGTGTGGGGCTTTGCAGATTTGGCTGCCGCCGGTGCCGGGTAAGGAGTATCTGGTTGCGGTGGATACGGCGGGTGGCGGCGCGAATGGAGACTTTGCTGCGGTGCAGGTGATTGAGGTGGAGTCGGGGATGCAGTGCGCGGAGCTGCAGCAGAGGCTGGGGACACTAGAGCTGGCGCGGGTCTCTGCCGATATAGCCAGAGAGTACGGCGGGGCATTGATTGCCGTGGAGAGGAATAATCATGGAGCTGGTGTGGTGGCTTATCTGGATAGCGTTGAGCGTTACGCTCGGGTTTATGAACAGGGGGGAGTCGCAGGATGGTTGACTACGGCGGGGAATAAACCGGGGATGGTGAGCAGGATGGGAGCCCTGCTGGTGGAGTCGCCGTGGTTGTTTTTTAGTAAGAGGCTGTTGGGAGAGTGCAGGACTTTTGTTTCGATGGCGGGGGGTAGGACGGGAGCGGTGAGTGGGGCTCATGATGATTGCCTGATGGCTATGGCGGTGGCGCAGGCGGTTAGGGCGGAGTTGGTGGGGAAGAAACTTCCTGGTGGTGGAGTGAACCCCACCCTTCGCAAGGTGCGCGAAGGATGGGGCACCCGGCTTTTTGGGTAGGGTGAGATATTCTGCTTGGGCGGGGTGAAATCGGGTTGGCGGTTTTGGCGGTGCAGGCGATTCGTCGGATGCGGGGTGGGGCGCAGAGCCAGCTGATGCTGGGGGCCGATGGGAAGCTTTGGGTGGTGAAGTTTCAGAATAATCCGCAGCATCTGAGGGTGTTGGCTAATGAGTTGATTGCTACTCGGCTGGCGGCGGCGGTGGGTCTTACGGTGCCGGTGAGCGATGTGGTTGAGGTGACGGATTGGCTGGTGGTGAACTCGGCGGAGATGTTTTTGGAGCTGCCGCGGGGGGAACGGGAGAGATATAAGGCTGGGTTGCAGTTTGGGTCGCAGTTTGTGGGTGGGTTGATGCCGGGGCAGGTGGTGGACTATCTGCCGGAGGCACAACTGGATGAGGTGCGGAACCTGGGTGAGTTTGCCGGGATGCTGTGCATTGATAAGTGGGCGGGCAACTGTAATGGCCGGCAGGCTGTGTTTGAACGGAAGCCTCGGGAGCGGAAGTACAGGGCTACGTTTATTGATCAGGGGTTTTGCTTCAATGCGGGCGATTGGACGTTTCCGGACTCTCCGCTGCGAGGGGTGTATCAGCGGAACCGGGTGTATGAGCGGGTTACGGGGTGGGAGAGCTTTGAGCCTTGGCTGAGCCGCGTGGAGGCGATGAAGGCGGCTACTTTGTGGGAGATTGCGGAGGCGGTTCCGCCGGAGTGGTATGGCGGGGATACGGCGGAGATTGAGAGATTGATGGAGCAGATGATGCGTCGGCAGTCGAGAGTGCGGGAGTTGATTGGGGCGTTTCGGGATTCGGATCGGGCGCCTTTCCCGATGTGGGAGAAGAAGGCGATTGGAGTGGTGCCGAGGCAGTTTGCGGATGTTGATGTTGTTGGGAAGTTTGTAATGTAGGGATGGTTGTTGAATTGCTCGAAGGAAGAACAGGCAACAGCAACTACGAAATACAGGGATTCTTCCCCATTCAACTTCGCTCAGGGGTCAGAATGACGACGATATTGGTTACACGGTTATTTGAAAGGGGTAAGGCTTGAAGGAACGGTTGCCGTGCGAGTTCTTCCTGATTCGGTATGTGCCGGATGTGGTGAAGGGCGAGTTTACGAATATCGGTGTGCTGCTGCGGGAGGCAGGGCGCGACGATAGCGCGGTGGTGCGTTTTACGCGGGATTGGAGCAGGGTTCGGTGTATGGATGCGGATGCGGATATTGGTCTGCTGGAGGGGCTTGAAGGGGAGATTGCGCAGCGGCTGCGGATGGGGACGACGGATACGAAGCCTGTGATGCAGGTGCTGGAGGATACGCTCTCGAATTCGCTGCAGATTACGCAGGCGAAGGCTTGCCTGGCGGAGAGTGTGCAGACGGAGATGGAGCAGTTGATGCGAATGTATGTCGAGCCCCTGAAGGTGAAGGCGGAGCGGAAGAAGAGCGGGCGCGCGGCGATTGCGGGGGCGATGCGCACTGAGTTTGAACGGGCGGGGGTTTGGGGGTTGATGCGGAAACGGATTGCGGCTTCGCTGTATACGCGGGCGGGGGATCCGATGAAGATTGATTGTGGGTATAAGGCTGATGCTGGTGGGATGATTCGGATGTTCCAGGCGGTTTCGCTAGAGGGGGATGTTGAAGGGGTCAAGGGGTTGGCTTATTCGGCTCCGCAGCTTCGCGAGGGCGTTGCGCGGGTGGAGAATGCGACGCTGGAGCTTACGGCTGTGGTGGAGTCGCTGCGGGCTGTTTCGGATGCGGAAGATGAGGCGGGAGAGCGGTATCGGTTTGGAGTGGAGGCTATGGAACGGCAGGAGATTCGCGTGGTTACGTTGAGTGATCTGGCGCGGGTGGCGGAGACGGCGAGGGTGGAGTTACGGGTTTGATTTGCGATGGTGGAGCGGACAGGAAAGCATACCCCAGGGGCTAAAGCCCAGATTATTGTTGATGGACTGAGAGACCCAAGGCTGAAGCCTTGGGGTACCTAGAAGCAAGAACAAGCAAAAGCGAAATGCGGGGTTCTTCGCTGCGCTCAGAATGACAACATTCGACAGATGTACCAAAGAAAATTGCGTGAGGCATGGCCCCTGGGCTGTGCCTTTTTCTTTTTGCAACAGAGATGGAAAGAGAGAGGTGAGGCATGGGTGTTCGGGCTGCGGCGAAGAGTGTTTGGGAGCGGGTGGCGGGGGTTGAAGTGACGGCGGCGGATGCGACGGTGGGTGAGCGGAAGACGGCTATGTTGCCAGCGATTTTGAGTCCCTATCAGGTGGGGCGTACGGGGCAGAGTGCCTTGCCGAAGCCTACGCCGGCGAATCTGCGGAAGTTGGCTGAGACGCCTGTGGTGCGGCGGGCGATCAATGTGGTGAAGGACAAGATTGCCAGCATGGATTGGCAGGTGCGGGTTCGCAGAGGCTTCGATGCGGCGACGGTGGCGGATGCTGAGGCGCGATTGAATGTGCTGCGGCGATGCCTGGAGGAGCCGAATGCTTCGGACAGCTTTCGCGTGCTGTGGGAGCAGGTGATTGAGGATCTGCTGGTGGGTGGGTTTGGTGCGGTTGAGATGGAGGCTACGGGCGATCCGCTGCGACCGTTTCATCTTTGGGCGGTGGATGGTGCAACGATCCAGATCGATAGCCGGTGGGATGGGGATCCGGCGAAGCCCAGGTATGCGCAGGCTACGGGGCAGTTGGGCAGGGAGGGTTTGGTGCCGCTGCTCGATGACGAACTGATGTATGTGCGGCTGAATCCGCGGAGCCATACGCCGTTTGGGCTGGGGCGGCTGGAGGTTGCGTTTGAGACGGTGAATCAGTTTCTAAGTGCGAACCGGTATGCGGGGCGGCTGGCTTCAAACTCGGTGGTGCAGTATGCGCTTTGGCTGAACGAGGCTACTCCGGAGCAGCATGACCGGCTGATTCGGTGGTGGCAGGACGAGATTGAAGGGACGGGACGCGTTCCACTGTTGAGCTGCGAGCAGAAGCCGGAGGTGTTGCGGTTTGCGGGCGGGACTGATGCTGATCTGCGGCTGCAGTGGCAGGAGGCTCTGATTCGCATGATTGCGAATGCGTTTGAGCTGCCGCCAATGTTGCTCGGGTTGCAACACGATGTGAACAAATCTACCGCGGGCGAGATGGCGGATGAGGCGTTTCAGAGTGCGGTGGTTCCAGTGGCGAAGCTGGTGGCGGAGCACATTACGCGCGATCTGTTTGCGAAGAAGCTGGGTTGGCGCGAGTTCGAGTTCTGCTTCAACGACCTGGAGAGCAGGGATGAGATGCAGGAGCTGCAGATTCAGACTGCGCTTCTAAGTGCGGGCGTGTTGACGGTGGACGAGGTGCGGCAGATGCGAGGGCTGGCTCCGTTGAAGACGGCAGATGAGGTGACGCAGTGAAGGTGACGATTGACAATCTGGATGGGCTGGGCGCAGTGGACTACAGCGGCGCGGTGTGCGCGGAAAAGCCGTTGAAGATCGATCGTGTGCTGAATTCTCCTTCGCGGTGCAGCGGGATGTTGGATGTGAGCGATGCAGGAGTTGCGGTGCCTGCGCGGCGGGGAAGGGTGGTCATAAGCTCCGATAGCGGAACGGTGTTGTTTACCGGATATGTGGCGACGGAGCCGGAAGCCGTGTATGCGGGGAATGGGACGATGGGGCCTGTCTATCGCTACGCGTTTAGTGCGGTGAGCGATGAGTGGCTGCTGGATAAGCAGTCGGTTGCGCAGGCTGGGGCGGGCCTTGCGCAGCCGGCGGGGCAGTTGTTGCAGACGTTGACCAATGGCGTGGATGCAGGATTGTTTACGACGGCGGGTGTTGCGAGCGGGCCTGTGGTGGGAGTGTTTGAGCCTTCACAAACATCGACGTGGTCGACGAACGCCGGAAATCTGGCGGCTGCTGCGTATGCTGCGTATCGCACGCTGAACGGAGCGCTGACGATGCAGACGGCAGGGACAGTGACTCATGCGCTGAGCGATAGGGATGGAACCATGCAGGTTGCGGCGTTGCAGCTTGGGCAGGTGAAAGAACTGGCGAACGATGTGACGTTGAGCGGCGAGATGGAGCCTACGGCGTACATCAGCGAGACGTTCGCAGGAGATGGGACGACGGCAGTGTTTCAGTTGGCGGAGGTTCCGTTTCGCTTGAAGGCTTCGGCTGCGAAGCTGCTGACGGATAGCTTCGATAAGAGTGCGTTCGATCATGGGATATGGAACGTGAATGACTCGGGGTCGCATCTTGGATTCAGTGCGGCAGGGTTGACGATGACGGGCGGCAATGGGTTCGATGGGCAGACTACGTTGACGGCGATCAATGCTGTGGAGCTTGGCGGATCGCTGGTGATAGAAGCGGGAAGTCTGCAGCTTGGAGCGGGAAGTGCGGGCGTGGTGTGCGGGCTTTACTCGGGCGCTACGGAGATGGCGAACTGCTTTGCGGGATATAACGTGCGGCAGAGCGGTGGAGCTACGGTTGTCGCTCCGATGGTGAATGGAGCCGAGGTGGGGACGGTTTATACGCTCCTGAGCGGGCATCGTTATACGCTGCGGATTCGGCTGCACTGTGTGGAGATGCAGAGAGTTCTGCAGACGTACTACGCCATGGTGGATGGCGCGGTGCGGTCGTTTGGCGGGGGGCTGGTGGCTGCGCCGATGGCTGTGGTGTTCGAGCTGCAGGACCTGGGAGCGGCCGCGAATACTCCCGCTACAGTGCTGTATGACGGTGTGGTGACAAGCTCGCCTGCTAGTTGCAGTTTTGTTGCGGTGAACTGTGTGCAGTTGTTTGGGTCGATGGGTTATTGCAGGGTAAGGCAGGCGGGGTCGGCGTGGGTGGTGAGTACGCTGCCCAGTGGTGCGAAGGAGACTCGACTGATTGGCATTGCGGGTGAAGGGGTGGACTGTAAGGTATCTGCTACTGGCAAGGTTACATTTTTAGCCGGGCGGATTCCTGTTGCAAATGAACTTGTGACGGTGTTGTATCGCGGCCGGCAGCGGTCTGTTGCTCGGCTGGAGGATGCGGCAAGCGTTGCAACAGAAGCGGCTGGTGGAATGCCGGGGACAGCGCGGTGGCTGGGTAAGGTGTTGCGGCCTGCGGCGCGATGCTCTGTTGACTGCGAGAGTGCGGCGGCGGCGGTGTTGAGTTTTTCGGCAAGCCGTGCGGCGGCGTTGGCTGGGACTTATGCTGCGGTGAATCCGGGGGATGTATGGCCGGGAGACGTGCTTGCGATAACCAGCGGCGGGCAGACGAAGAGTGTCGCGGTTCGCCGCGTGACCATCGAGAATGGTGCGGCGTGGCCGGAGATGCTGACTTATCGCATGGAGTTTGCGAATGATTGGGCTGAGGGGTTGGGGCTGAAGTTGTCGGAGGCGATTGCGGTGGATGCCTGGCTGCCTCAGACGGCGTTGAGTTCGGCTTCACCAAGTGGGGGTAACGTGCTTGCGAACCTGCAGCAGTTGCAAGTGGTGAGCGCGACGGGGACTGCGCTGCAGGTGGATGCCGGAATGGCTCCCCCTGCAGGCGGTGGGTTTGAGGTGAGGCGGCGGGATGGGGACTTTGGGCCGGGGGTGGATCAGGACCTTGTGCTGCGGAGTCCGGTGCGGAGCTTTTCGATTCCGCGCGAAGGACAAGAAGAGCGGTACTACGTGCGGATGTACGACGGTTCGACGCCACCGGTGTATTCGCGATTTTCAAGTGCGGTGTTTACGGATTTGCCGGTGAGCTAGCCGACGAAGGAGGTGGGTGATGACGGAGTTCGAGGGACAGGTGTTGGCAGACCTGAGTGTGCTGAAGAGCCAGATGGATCAGTTGATGGGGATCGGTCAGCCTGGTCGGTTGGCGCAGATAGAAGCACGGGTGGACCTTCACGAGCGGGCGGTGCAGCGAATGAAGGCGCTGGTTGGAGCGGCCGGAGTTGTGCTGACGGTGGTTCATCTGGCGATTGATTATTTTCGCGGTAGATAAGGATGGGGCTATGGATTTTCTGAAGGCGTTTTTGCGGGGGATTGCGCTGCTGCCTGGCGTGATTCATGGGACGGAGGCTATGTTCGGTGCAGCATCGGGTGAGCAGAAGAAGGCCGCGGCGGTGGAGATCGTTGGAGCTGCGATCAATATTGCCGATGCGGTGACGATGAAGCAGATTGCGGACTCGGGCAAGTTTACCGAAGGGCTGAGCGCGATTATCGATGGAGTTGTCACCTGCCTGAATGCGAGCGTGTGGGCGAAGCGGTGAGGCTTCGGCGTTCATAGGAAATGCGGACGAAACCGTATAATCGGGGTCTATGAGCGCCGAACCTTTGGTTGGAGTGGTGATGGGAAGCCGCAATGATTATGCGGTGATGAAGAGTGCAGTGGAGATGCTGAAGGAGTTCGGCGTGCCCCATGAGGTGCGCGTGGTTTCGGCGCACCGGACGCCGGATTTGCTGTTTGAATATGCCGAAACAGCGGCTGGGCGTGGGTTGCGAGCGATCATCGCCGGGGCGGGCGGTGCGGCACATCTGCCGGGAATGATCGCGGCGAAGACGGTGGTTCCTGTGCTGGGTGTGCCGATTCCCGCGACGGCGCTGCAGGGGATGGATTCGCTGCTGAGCATTGTGCAGATGCCGAAGGGGATTCCCGTGGGTACGCTGGCGATTGGCGCGGCTGGTGCGGCGAATGCGGGGTTGCTGGCGGTTGCGATGCTTGCGACTACGGATTCGGCGCTGCGGGAGAGACTGGTAGCGTGGCGGTCCAGTCGACGGGATGAGGTGCTGGCACAGGTGGTTGGCGATGAGGTTGGCGCGTGAGCACAACGACTTCGAAGGCTAAGCCGATTTTGCCGGGTGCGACGATTGGGATATTTGGCGGCGGGCAGCTTGGCCGGATGACGGCCATGGCGGCGCGGGCGATGGGTTATCGAATTCAGGTGCTCGATCCGGATCCGGCTTGTCCTGCGCGGTTTGTGGTGGATGCATGTATCGAGGCGGATTGGGCCGATTCACGCGAAGCGGCGAACCTGGCGCGGGGATGCGATGTGGTGACGCTGGAGATTGAGCAGATCTCTCCGCAGAGCATGGCCGCGGCGGCAAACTTCGCCCCGGTAAGGCCGGGCGGTGCGATGCTGGCGGTGATTCAGGACAGGATCGAGCAGAAGGACTGGCTGCGGAAGAATGGGTTCCCGCTGGGGGAGTATCGCGCGGTGCGGTCGCTCGATGAGCTGCTGAAGGCGGTGGCGGATTTGGGTGGCAAGTGCTTCTGCAAGAGCTCTACCGGGGGGTATGACGGGCGCGGCCAGGGAAAGATCGGATTTGCGCCGGGTGCGGATGCCGAGGCTGAAGTTCGGGGAGCGTGGGAGGCTTTGGGGGAACGGGCAGGCGTAGCGGAGAAAGCGATAGAGCTGGAGCGCGAGATCTCGGTGCTGGTGGCACGGGCTCCGAACGGCGAGGTGAAGGTGTATCCGGCGGCTTGGAACCACCATGAGGAGCAGATTCTGGCGTGGAGCGTGATGCCCGCTCCGCTGAGCTCGGCCATGGAGGCAGAGGCGCGAGGGATCGCTGAGGCGATTGCAGATACGTTTCAGCTTGAGGGGATTCTGGCGGTGGAGATGTTCTGCACGAAGGATGGGAAGCTGCTTGTGAACGAGCTTGCTCCGCGGCCGCATAACAGCTATCACGCGAGCGAACGGGCTTGCGTGACGAGCCAGTTTGAACAGCTCGTGCGGGCTGTGTGCGATCTTCCGTTGGGCGATGTGGACGTGGTGCAGCCTGCGGCGATCGCGAATTTGCTCGGCGATGTATGGATCGGGCCGGACGGCGAGCCGCGAGAGCCGCACTTTGATGCGGCGTTGGCAGTGCCGGGTGTGCGGCTGCATCTGTATGAGAAGCATCGGCCGCGCAAGGGGCGGAAGATGGGACATCTGAGCGCAGTGGGGAAGACGGCTAATGAGGCTGTGGAACTTGTGCTGCGGGCCCAAAAGCTTCTGTAAGGCAAGGCCCGTCTTATTTTGACTAGCCTATAGGTCGGAATGGATATCCCAAGGCCGAGCAGTATCTCTATAAACGCGGTCTGATATCGTGCGCACGCCTCTCCACTCTGACGCACAAGCCTCTGTATCATCATGTATTGTGGGGAACGCTAAGGATTGAGTGGCATTCTTTGATAGCACTCAGGCAGATTTGTAAGGAGAATAGTGAAAATTAGCATTTGTAGTGCACTCGTAAGCATAGTGGCGCTGATCAACCCTTCCGCCGGTATCTCTCAGGCTCCTAGCTCCCAGGCTCCGAATGGCCGGCACTATCTGTCACAACCTTTGGTGACTTCCATCTACACCGCTGATCCATCTGCCCACGTGTTCAAGGGCAAGATCTATGTCTATCCGTCTCATGATGTGCCTACAGACATCCCAGACGATGATTTAGGCAGCGAGTACGCGATGCGTGACTATCGTGTCCTTGAGATGGACCGGATAGGCGGCCATGTGAACATAGGCCCCGTGGCGCTCGATCTGAAGGATGTACCGTGGGCGTCCAAGCAACTGTGGGCACCGGATGCAGCGTATCGAAACAATACCTACTATCTGTATTTCCCGGCCCGCGACAAAGAGGGCGTGTTTCGAATTGGAGTAGCGACCTCAGAGCACCCGGAAGGCCCCTTCAAAGCGGAGGCCGAACCGATGAAAGGCAGCTTCAGTATTGATCCAGCGGTGTTCACCGACGCGGACGGCCAGAGCTACATGTACTTCGGCGGCATCTGGGGAGGACAGCTTGAAAACTGGACTACGGGTCATTTCAAGGAAGGCACGACAACCGATCTACATCAAGACGACAAGCCCGCGCTCATGCCGAAGGTAGCGAAACTCGCGCCGGACATGAAGCATTTCGCGCAACTAGCGAAGGATGTTGTTCTGCTCGACGAAAGTGGCAAGCCGTTGCTTGGCGGCGATCACGATCGCAGGTTCTTTGAAGCCTCTTGGATGTTTCGACGAAACGGTGTGTATTACTTCACCTATTCGACTGGCGACACACACTTTCTGGCATACGCCACCGGCACACATCCTGAAGGTCCCTTTCAGTACAAGGGACACTTCCTGTTACCTGTGCAGGGTTGGACCACACATCACTCCATCGTCGAGTCTGATGGAAAATGGTGGCTCTTCTATGCAGATACACAGCTCTCTAACAAGAACCACCTGCGCAACGTAAAAGTGACGGAATTGCACTTCAATGCGGATGGCTCGATTCAAACTGTTGATCCATTTACATCGAATTAGTAACTTAGCAACGAGAAAAACGGCGGCTCCATTGAGGAGTCGCCGTTTATTTTGCTTAATGCGCTTTTTGCCGTTCGCTGCACTTAGCCGATGTCTTCGTTCCAGTTCTCGAGGTAGGCCTTGAAGTCGGACATGAATTTGCCGGCGTCGGCGCCGTCGACGATGCGGTGGTCGAAGCCAAGCGTGAAGCGCTGAATCGAGCGGATCGCGATGGAGTCGTTGCCATCCTTGTCGGTGATGACTTCTGCTTCCTTGTTGAGGCCGCCGATGCCAAGGATTGCGCTCTGTGGCTGATTGATGATCGGTGTGCCGAACTGCTCGCCGAAGATGCCGGAGTTGGTGAGGGTGAAGGTGCCGCCGGAGATCTCGTCTGGCGCGAGTTTCTTGTTGCGGGCGCGGTCGGCGACGTCGACGATGCCGCGCGCGATGCCGAGGAAGTTTTTCTCCTCGGTCTGCTTGAGGACGGGGACGATAAGGCCCCAGTCCAACGCAACGGCGATGCCGATGTTGATGTTTTTGTTGTAGCGGATGGCCTCGCCTTCAACTGAGCCGTTGACGATGGGATGCTTGCGCAAGGCCACGATCGCGGCGCGGGTGATGAAAGGCATGTAGGTCAGCTTGACTCCGTTACGCTGCTCGTATTTGCTCTTTTCTTTTTCCCGCAGCTTGACGATGCGGGTCATGTCGACCTTGAAGACGGTGTGGACGTGCGGGCTGGTGCGTTTGGACTCGACCATGCGCTGCGCGATGATGGAGCGCATCTTCGTCATGGGAACGAGCTCGCCGGGCTGCGGCTGAGGCGCTGCCTTGGCTGCGGCAGGCGCTGGGGCAGCAGGTGCAGCAGCTGCGGGCTTCGCGCCGCCTTCCAGGTGGCCGACGATGTCGCTCTTGGTAATGCGGCCGGAGGCTCCGGTTCCCGCAACCTGCGTGAGGTCGACGTTGTTGTCCTTGGCGATCTTGCGGACCAGCGGCGAGGAGCGAGGGTGGTCGCCAACTGCAGCGGCTGCGACAGGGGCTGGCGCAGCAGCGGGAGCAGAGGTAGCCGCTGCGGGTGCTGCGGCTGCCGGAGCAGGAGCGGCTTTACCAGCCGCGCCGCCGATGACTGCAACTACTGTATTGATGGTGACGGTCTTGCCCTCGCCGACCTTGATCTCGGAAAGCGTTCCGGCCACGGGCGAAGGAATCTCGGCGTCAACCTTGTCGGTAGATATTTCGAAGATAGGCTCGTCGCGCTGAACGGTATCGCCTACCTTCTTGAGCCATTTGGTGATCGTGCCCTCGGTGATGGACTCGCCCATTTGCGGCATCAGAACTTCAGTTCCCGGGCCAGCAATGTTTGTGCCTGCGGCAGCAACGTCGGCTTCGGCGGGATTTCCCTGAGTTGCAGCCGGGGTATCAACAGCAGCGGGAGTAGACGTATCGGCGGCGGGCGAGGCGGCAGTCTCAGCCTTTGCTGGCGAAACTGCAGCAGCCCCGGACCCATTTTCTTCGATGGTAGCGACGACGGTGTTGATCTGGACCGTCGTGCCTTCCGTAATCTTGATATCTTTCAGAACTCCGGCGGCGGGCGAAGGAATCTCGGCATCGACCTTGTCAGTCGAGATTTCGAAGAGCGGCTCGTCGCGCTGGACGGTGTCGCCTGGCTTTTTGAGCCACTTGGTGATGGTGCCTTCGGTGATGGATTCGCCCATCTGCGGCATAACAATTTCAGTCGGCATGAAAGTCTCTTCTCCCTCAAGTGCAGGTACGGGGCTGAAATATCAGCCCATTATTGCCCGGTGCGCCGTTGAGCATACCCGAATGGGATTATACGGCGGCAAAGCGATTGCTTGCCTTGGAGATGTGCGGTTAGCGAACGAATTGGGCGTTGAACGGCCTCAGGCGCGCGTCGCGAGCAAAGAGTCCAACGACTCACACCACAACATCTGCCGCTCGAAGATGCGGCCAAAGTGTCGTGCGGTCGAGTTGATTGCAGCCTCCATCGTGGGCTGACGGTCTGGGTCAGCTTCAAGCTCAAGGCTGGTCACCTCGCGATCCGTAATGCCGCAGGGTACGATCCACTCGAAGTCGCGAAGGTCGGTCGTCACGTTGAGCGCAAAGCCGTGCGAGGTGACGCCCTGCGAGACGTGGACGCCGATGGCGGCTATCTTTTTCTCCTGAACACTGCCTCCTGCGAGCGTCCAGACGCCGGTGCGTTTGGGGATGCGCTGAGCCATCACGCCGAAGTCGCCGCAGGTGCGGATGAGGACCTCTTCGAGCATGCGGACGAAGTCGACGGGGCCGAGGTGTTTCAAGCCCGGGCCCTTCTTGCCGGGCCAGTCGCCGCGCAGATCGATGATGGGGTAGCCGATGAGCTGGCCGGGGCCGTGGTACGTCACGTCTCCGCCGCGGTTGATCTCGTGAATTTCGATGCCGCGCTGCTGCAGGAACTCATCAGACGCTAGAACATTGGCACGGCTGGAGTTGCGTCCAAGCGTGAGCACCGGGGGATGCTCGAGCAACAAGAGCGTATCGCCGATGAGGTTCTGCTTGCGTGCTGCGATGACCTGCTGCTGGATGGCGAGGCCTTCGGCGTAAGGGACGCGGCCGAGATGGAGAAGGTGGATGAACATTGAACAGCTTTCGCAGAGATAGATACTTTCAAACTCAAGGGCGATTTGCAAAAGCATGCTATCGGCGCAGGTATTTCAGCAGGCGTGGATCAAACTCCGCTCGCGTTGATCCCGCAATCCGAACACGTTTCGTATCGGGATGCAGCGGGTTCAGCAGGTAATTGAAGGTGTTCGGAAGAATAGCGGAGGGAACACGCGCCAACGCTGTTTGCTTTCGCAGCAACCACTCGTCTCCAAGCCGCCTGCTGAGATCGTGGTTCGTCCTCCATGCCTCGTCTCTGCGTATATTAATATCTTCAATCGCAATATCATTCGGCACTTCCACACATAGAAGAGTGTAAGGACGGGGCAACTCATCTTCTTCAAGCTCAAGATGGACCAGTACTTCGACCATTGCACCTGCCGGAGACTCCGTGAGGTAAACAATGGGACGGCCAGCGCTATGCCAGCGCGCTGAATACTTCAGTCCACCGGCGCCGGTGAGCGATTTGTGGTTGCTGATGCGCCACAGTTTCTGTACCGATTTCGGCACTACGCGAACATGCCTTCGTCGATCTGACCGAGCATCTCCTCAACCATGCGCCCACCGACGTCGGTACGAAGCATCTGCAGTGGAGTCCGCAGATCAAACCGCTTCTTCGGTTTGCTGAGCCAGCTGCGGGCCTGCTCGACAGTGCCGAAGACCGTCACTGCCTGGTCGAACACTCGGACCAGCCTGGCGAGTTTGTCGGACTCATCCGCCGACAGAGGTTGCACCAACCTTCGACGATGTTTCAGCGTGCGGGCCGGAATAACAATCTCATAGATATCTTTCAACTCCACTCCGGACGCAGAGACAAAATTGCTCATCGTTTCGACGGGAACCCCAGCCTCGACACTTTCAAGATCGAGATGCAGAGAAGTCAAAAACCGCGGCGCGTGCTGGGATTTTGAAGCCTGAGCCATAGGGACATTATGCCATATATTGATCGGCATTTTGTCCCTATAGAAATTTTGCCACCTAGACGTTTATCGGCATACCTTCAACGCTGCTGAAGCCGTCGAGCAACGCCTCGGCAACGGTCGGGTGAGCGTGAATGGTGAACATCATCGCTTCAACGGTTGCTTCCAGTTCGATCGCCGTTACACACTCCGCGATAATCTCCGTCGCGTAAGGCCCGATGATGTGGACGCCGAGGATCTCGCCGTACTTCGCGTCGGAGACTACCTTCACGAAGCCATCGTGCGCATCGACGATCGTGGCCTTGGAATTTCCGACGAACGGGAACTTGCCGACCTTCACCTGGAATCCCTTCTCCTTCGCCTGCGCTTCGGTGAGGCCGACGCTGGCAATCTGCGGATCGGTGTAGGTGCAGCCCGGGATGCGCGTGCGGTTCACCGGCTTGGCGTATTTGCCGGCCATCTTCGCCGCGACTACAAGCCCAGCCATCGAGCCGACGTGCGCCAACTGCGGCAGACCTCCAACTATGTCGCCAATCGCATAGATGCCCGGCTCCGTCGTCTCCATCCATTCGTTGGTCATAATGAAGCCGCGATCTGGCTTGATGTTGGTCTTCTCCAAGCCAATGCCCTCGGTTCGAGGCGCACGACCTACGGCAACCAGCACCTTCTCGGCCTGCTTGCTCTGCGGCTTTCCATTGGAATCGGTCCACGAGACGAGCGCGCCGTCCTTGTTCTTCTCGATCTTCGTGTCTTTGATCGAGAGATTCACGTCGATTCCACGCTTCTTGAAGCTACGGAGAAGCTCCTTGCTGATCTCTTCATCCTCGACCGGAACAACACGCGGCAGCACTTCGAGGATTGTGACCTCTGCGCCGAAGCTCTTGAAAATCGAAGCAAATTCGACGCCCACTGCGCCCGAGCCAATCACCACCAGCGACTTCGGCATCTGTTCGATCTTCAGGATCTCGTAGTTCGTCAGAACCGTCGTATCCGGCTTGTAGCCCGACAGCATGCGCGCATCAGAGCCAGTCGCAAGCACAACCTTCTTCGCCTTGATCGTCTCGGTCTTTCCGTCGGCCAGCTTCGCTTCAATGGTGTGAATGCCGTCCTTCGCCGGGCCAGTCAACTTACCGAAGCCCTTGAAGGTCGTGATCTTGTTCTTCTTCATCAGGAAGTCGAGACCCTTGGTATGTCGCGTAATCACGTCATCCTTGCGCGCCAGAACGCCCTTCCAGTTCACCTTGGGTTCAGTGACCTCGATACCGTAACGTTCGGCATGCTTCAGGTGGTCCCACAGTTCGGCGGAGAACAGCATCGCCTTGGTCGGGATGCAACCCCACAGCAGACAGGTTCCGCCCAGCCGCTCGTTCGCATCGATGAGCGCGGCCTTCAGGCCATACTGTGCCGCCCGAATCGCACAGGTATATCCGGCGGGACCGCCGCCCACAACTACTACATCAAAAATCGTATCTGCCAAGGGAACACTCCATTCCTGCTTAGAACTACAAACATTTTAGATTACGCCAGTTGTCAAGCGACTCATTGGCGGCCCTAAGTGCCTGATTTCGCGATACCCTTGCTGGCGTGGCCAAGATTGTTGCCTAATTTCGTATTCGTTGGACGGAAGGAAAAGATGAAGCGTAAAAGTTGTGGCGTTGCCCTGTTGTTTGCTGTTGCACTCAATCTCTCATCGCTTGTAAGCCGCGCACAAACGGCTACTGCACCTACAAAAGTCATCCTCGACACCGACATCGGCGACGATGTGGACGACGTCTTCGCGCTCGGTCTCGCGCTCACCAGTCCCGAACTCAAAATTCTGGGCGTTACCTCGGCCTGGGGAGACACAGCTCTGCGCAGCCGAATGATCGACCGCCTCCTCTGCGAGACAGGCCGCAGCGACATTCCCGTGCGAACCGGCATCGCCACGAAGACCACCACAATCTTTACTCAGAAGGCATGGGCCAGCCAGGGCATCGAGCGAGAGCATGGCGATGCGGTTTCGTTCCTATTGGAACAGATCAAGCTCAACCCGGACGAGATCACGCTAATCGCAATAGGCCCGCTCACAAACATAGGCGCGGCCATCGACCGCGATCCTGAAACCTTCCGCAAGTTGAAGCGCGTCGTCCTGATGGGTGGCTCCGTCTATCGCGGCTATGGGGATCTCGGCTACACCCCTCACCGCGAACCCATCGCCGAATACAACATCATGATGGACATTCCTGCGGCGCAAAAGCTGTTTCAATCAGGCGTTCCCATCTTCATGATGCCGCTTGACTCCACGCAGATTAAATTCGACGAGGTGAAGAGGTCGATGCTCGCCTCCATCAGCACACCGCTCACCGACGCCTTACAACTCCTCACCGCCGAATGGTCACTGAGCACCCAGCAAACGACACCGACTCTATTCGACGTAGTTGCCGCAGCCTATGCGATTAAGCCCGAGGTCTGCCCAACGACACCCCTCCACATTGAAGTCGATAAAGACGGCTTCACGCGAGTAAAACCCGGCACACCAAACGCCAACGTCTGCCTCGAACCCCAAACCGATGCGTTTTTCAAACTCCTGATGCCGCGCCTTATGAATCAGAATTTAACAGGAGATAAGGTCTGCATCTCGCCAGGAAAAAAGTAGGGACTATCCCAACACCTTCGCCGCATCCTTGGCAAAGTACGTCACGATAAAGTCCGCCCCGGCTCGCCGGATCGACATCAGCGACTCCATCATTGCGCGCTGCGGCTCCAGCCATCCTCGCTGGAACGCAGCATGCAGCATCGAGAACTCCCCCGACACTTGATACGCGCCCATCGGCAAGTCATATCGCTGGCGAGCCTCGCGGATCACATCGAGATACGGCATCGCTGGCTTCATCAGGATCATGTCCGCGCCTTCTGCAATGTCCTGATCGATCTCGCGCATCGCCTCGCGCAAATTAGCTCCGTCCATCTGGTAGCTGCGCCGGTCGCCGAACTGCGGAGCCGAATCCGCCGCCTCACGAAACGGCCCATAGAACGCCGATGCAAACTTCGAAGCATAGCTCATGACCGGAATCTGCTGATGCCCACCTTCATCCAGCGCATCGCGCATCGCTTCGACGCGGCCATCCATCATGTCTGACGGCGCAACAATATCCGCGCCAGCCGCGGCCAGTGAAACTGCCGTCTTAGCCAACAGCTTCACACTCGAGTCATTCTCGATCTCATAGTGATCGCCATCCCGCGCCACAACGCCGCAGTGCCCATGCGACGTGTACTCGCACAGGCAAACATCAGCGATCTGCACCAGCGAGTCCAGCTTCCTATTCTTCTTGAACGCCCGCAGCGCAGTCTGCACGATGCCATCCGCAGCCCACGCACCACTCGCCTGCTCGTCTTTCTCCGCTGGCAAACCAAACAGCAGCAGCCCGCCAATCCCAAGCGAAGCGCACGCCTCGGCTTCTTTCATCGCTTCGTCGATCGAGAGATTAAACACTTCCGGCATCGAGCTGATCTCTTTACGAACACCCTCACCGGGGCAGATGAACAACGGATAGATCAGAGCTCCAGGGTGCAGATGCGTCTCGCGAACGAGCGATCGCATCGCCTCCGTCCGGCGCAACCGGCGCATACGCGTGGCAGGAAAGTTCATTAGTCCAGTTTACGACCTCTCAATTCCACCTCTCAGGTACGGTCTGCAATCGAATCGTACTCCGCTCCCGAGTCCGCCGGCGCCAGCACCCACAGAGTGTAGATACCGAGCGCAGTTCCAAACGGAATCTTCAGCAGACTGAGTACCCCGACGATAATCGCCAGCGTTCGGCCCCAGGGCCTGCGAGTCAAAAGACTATATCCAACCAGCAAGGCAAGCCCCGCCGAGACCACAATCATAGTCGCGATAAACGGAAGCATGGCGCCCATCCAATGCGGGCCAAACGGGCCTCCCATTGGCCCAAATGGCCATTCACTGCCAAACCGGCCGCGCATAGTTGCAACCCGGAAGAAAAACATCCCAAACAGTCCGCCGACAATTCGATACACGCCAAACACGCACCACAGAACCCCCAGCGTCTGCAGATGCCGCGGCACCCTTGGGATCGGTACATACAGCGGCATCGGAGGTTGCTGATGCGCCTGATACATAGGAGAAGGCATGCCCACCACCTGCGCTCCGCATCTCGAGCAAAAGTGAACACCTTCCGCAATTGCTGCACCACATGCCTGACAGACCATCTGACACCTCCATACATCCGGGCGCACTCACTGCTACGCATTCCGCCAGCCAGCAGTTCCCTGCGAGATTACGATAGAAGAAGTGAAATCGCCAGATCTATTGCCGTCGATCCCCTCCCCTTTGCGAGAATCCAGCGCCGCCGCGCTCGAGTGGCACCGCCTTCGCGACCACATTGCCGGCCGCACCTCGTCACCACTGGGCCGCGCCTGGATTCTTGCACTTGAGCCCTGCTCCGATCAACCCTGGATTGACGAGCAGCAACAACGCACCGCCGAGATGCGCACCATGCTTGCACGCGGCGAAAGCTTTGAGTTCAACGGCCTCTTCGACCCCACGACGTTGCTCGACAAAGCTCGCATCGACGGCGCAGCCCTCGAAGGTACCGAAATCCGCGACCTCCTCAACGTGGTCGAGCGCATCGCTGCATGGCGCAACCTCATCGACCCCGCTCCCGGCAGCACGCGCTACGACTGGCCCGGCATCGCCGCTCTCTCCGCTCCACTCCTTCATCACGACCTCGCCCCACTCCTACGCACACTGCGCGGTAAGATCGAGCCCGACGGCTCACTCAACGACGACGCCTCGCCCGAGCTTCGCCGCATCCGCCGAGCCATGGAGCGCCAGCACCGCGCCATCGAAGAGAGCCTCCGCAAATCTCTCCGCGGGCTAAGCGAAGGCGGCAGCACACAGGACGATCTCATCACCATCCGCGGTGACCGCTTTGTCATTCCCGTCAAAGCGGAGTTCAAGCGCCGCATCCCCGGCGTCATCCACGGCTCATCGTCCTCCGGCCAAACCGTCTTCGTCGAACCCCTCGAAACCATCGAGCAGAACAACGAACTCGTCCGACTCCTCGACGAAGAGCAATCCGAAATCCATCGCATCCTCGTCGCGATGACCCGCGCCATCGGCGAAAACTCCACCGCAATCCATCTCGGCACTGCGATCCTCGCCGAGGTCGAATCTCACTCCGCCCGCGCCCGCTTCGCCAACGCACTCAACTGCACCCGCCCCGTATTTACGCTTGAACTTGCCCTCATCGCCGCCCGCCATCCATTGCTGGAGCTCCGCATGCGCGCCACGGCACTCGAAGCAGGCACAGAACCCACAACCCCCATCCCCCTCACCATCATCCTCCCACCCGATACCCGCCAGCTCATCATCAGCGGCCCTAACACCGGCGGCAAAACCGTCTCGCTCAAAACCCTCGGCCTGCTCTCGCTCATGGCCCAGGCCGGAATCCCCGTCCCCGCCGAAGAAGTCAGGCTCCCGCTCTTCCAAAGCGTCTACGCCGACATAGGCGACGCACAATCCATCGAGCGCAACCTCTCCAGTTTCTCCGCGCACGTCGTCAACCTCGACCGCATCTCCCGCGAAGCCACCTCCGACTCGCTCGTCCTCCTCGACGAACTAGGCTCCGCCACGGACCCCGAAGAAGGCGCAGCCCTCGCGGTCGCCATCGCCTCACACTTCCTGGCTGTCAATGCATGGTGCTGCATCACCACACACCTCACCTCGCTCAAGGTCTACGCCGCCAACCACGCCGGAGTGTTGAACGCCGCCGTAGGGTTTGACCAGCAGACCCTCACCCCCACCTACGAACTGCGCCTCGGCGTCCCCGGAGCCTCAGCCGGCCTCAACATAGCCAGCCGCCTCGGTCTCTCACCCGAGATCATTGCCGCAGCCCGCGCCCAAATGTCCACGCAGACCGCGGACATTGGAGCCTTCCTCGATCAGCTCCACGACCAGCTCACCGCAGCCGCAGCCGAACGCGAAGCCCTTCAGCTACGAGAAAAAGAACTCTCCCGCGAGCGAGCCCGCCTCGAAGTCGAAGGCCGCATGGAGCAGAAGGCCCGCACCAAAGAACTAGAAGCCAAACTCAATTCGCTCATCGAAGACTTCGCCTACCAACTCCGCGAGACCGTCAAAGCCATCGACGACAAGGCCCTCGCAAAGAAGATCGCCCGCGACTCCGATCTCCGCATGGCCAAGCTACGCCGCGAGTTCTCCGAACAATTCAACTCAACCGTAGTCGCCCACAACACCCGCGCCGACAAAAATGATCCCGCCGCCCAACCGCACATCCCCAAGGGCATCAAGGTAGGCGATCTCGTCAAACTCAAATCCCTAGGCCGTCAGGCCCGCGTAGACCGCATCATCGACGCAAAGAACTTCGAAGTCTCCATGGGTCCCATGAAGATGCGCGCCGCCATCGACGACATCGCCGAAGTCGAATCCATCAAGGTCGTCACCCCGCTCGAAGCCGCACGCAAACGCGGCGGCATCACCGTCGCCACCGCAAACGATGACACTGACTACATGACCTCCGAGATCAACGTCATCGGCCGCACCGCCGACGAAGCCCAGGCCGAAGTCGAGCGCTTCCTCGACCGCGCCTTCCTCGCCGGCCTCCCACGCATTCGCATCGTGCACGGCACCGGAATGGGCATCCTGCGCCGCACCCTGCGCGACTACCTCCGCAGCCACCCCCACGTCACCACCATCACCGAGCCTCCACAAAACCAGGGAGGTCAGGGCGCCACCGAAGTTGAGTTGAGACAATAGCGCAATAGTGACTCTCTGCACAGCAAAGGGGACACTCAGGCCCCCTTCGTCGCAACACATTCCTCAAACGCAGCTACTTCGCTTCGCATAGCCATTGTCTTTCGCATCGGAATGCACGATCAGCTGCCAGATATCCCACAGCAGTTTCACCACACAGATCGCAAGCACCATCTTGAACCCAAGATTGATCGCAGTGTTTATCGTGGCCAGGTCTTTCAGCGACATCGTCTCCGATGTCGTTCTAGGAACGAAGTATGATCGCGCCTGCACCATGATTGTGATGATCAGAATCCCCATCACCTGCACCACTATCTCGACGCCTTTGCGCCATCGGCGAGCTCCATGGAGAAACAGCATCACGGTCTTCAGCCCCAGCTGCACCAGCAACAGACCAATAATCTGCCAATAGAAGATGTGCCACTCAGACGTCAGCCCGAACGGCATCGCGTGCAGGTATCCCACACCCGGGCCCAGCAACAAATACGGCTTATAGGGCACAGCCAGCAGCCACACAATCACCAGCGCGCTCACAATCACGTCCGCCACGCCACCCGCCATCGATGGCTGCTTGCCCTTCGCCTCCACCTTCGGCAGATCGTTCGGGTTCCATCCCTTCGAAAAATCCACCTTCTGGAAGTACCGCCCTTGCGCAAACTCGAAGAACGCAAAACCCAGCGTCATCCAAGCCCAAAAGGTTAAGGCGACACTCGGAAAGTGGCAGATCGCAGCTCCAATGTCGAAGTGGCCTCTCGCTCCCTCAACGAACGTCGTCGCGACCTGCGTCACCACATACGCCGCCACATACACCGCCACGACAAAGGGGAAGCTCTTCTTCAGCGTGAACCAATAAATCCCGAACCACGCCGGCCCAATCAGATACTGCTGCGGTAGGTATCGCGCGGCCACCAGCATAGGCCGGCCATGCTTTTCCAGCACATCGGCGACCTCACCCTGCGTCAGCGGCCGCCCCAACTCTTCTTCGCGACCCTCCATCTGGGCCAGCAGGTTCGCCCGCAACTCCGCCAGCGTGTCCATCTTGCTCTTCGTCGGCAGATACTGTCCTACGGCCTGCAGATAACGCTCGAGTAGCTCCATAGCCTACCTTCCTCTCTGGTCCTTCAGAATCTTGTGCAGCGAGTCGTTAATCCCGTTCCACTCCACCAGCAACTGCTCCAGGATCGCCTCACCATCGGCCGACAGCCGGTAGAAGCGTTTATTCCGCTTCTCCTCCTCGCGCCACTCGCTCGTCAGCAGCCCTTGTGTCTCCAACCGCCGCAGCAGCGGATACAGAGTGCTCTCCTCAATCGCCAGACCCTCGTCAGCCAGCGCCTTCCGTAGCGTGTAGCCGTAGTGCTCTACCCGAAGCTGCGCCAGAACGGCCACAATCAGGCAGCCTCTGCGGAGCTCCAGCCGGAGCGAATCAAACAAATCGTTTTGGAGTGCAGACGTCATACTGTTCCACACACACTGTATGACACATAGTGTATGGCGTCAAGTCTTATTTTTGAGAATTTCCAAAAAAATGTCCGACCCTGGCCAGGCATCAAAACCAAGCGTTTTTAACAAAACGGTGACAAAACTGCGACATCCCGGCCCGACGAGTGGACTATATTTTCCCCGAAGTTGACCGAGGCCCTAGAGCATCAAGGAGGCTCGCATATGAAGACGTTACTGCGCTTTTCATCCCGAACGGCACTGGCTCTGTCCATGATGGCGACTGTCGCTTTTGGACAGCACTACAACCAGACAAATCTCGTCTCTAGTGCGCCGGGAGTCGCACCCGTTACCGATCCGCAGCTGATCAATCCCTGGGGCATGGCCCGTGGTTCCGGTAGTCCCTGGTGGATCTCTGACAACGGAACGGGACTCAGCACACTCTACAACGGCGCAGGGAGCAAACAGGGTCTGGTTGTCACCATTCCGGCCGCGGTCACCGGCAAAAAAGGTACGCCCACCGGAACGATCTTCAACGGCAGCCCGACTGACTTTCTAATCGCTCCCGGCACGCAAGCCATCTTCCTGTTCAGCACCATTGACGGCACCATCGCTGGTTGGAACCCCGGCGTTGCTCTCAATCAGGCCGCGACCGTGGTCAAAACCAAGGATGGCTCGGTTTATACGGGTTTGACCAGCGCTTTCGTCCATGACAAGCTCTACCTCTACGCAGCTAACTTCGGCAAAGGCCGCGTCGATATTTACGACAGCACGTTCCATCGAGCACACTTCGGCGAAGAGTCGGGCGAGGAAGGAGGCGGGGAGCGCCGGTTCGAAGATGATCGGCTGCCGCCTGACTTTGTGCCTTTCAACGTACAGACCATCGGCAACGACATCGTCGTGACTTATGCGCTCCACGAAGAAGGGTCGCCGTTTGAAACCGACGGACCGGGATTAGGCTACGTCGATGTCTACACATCGACCGGACGGTTGCTGCTGCGTTTGGAACATGGAGATTGGCTGAACGCCCCGTGGGGAGTGGCGCTCGCTCCGCTCGACTTTGGACGCTTCAGCCACGACCTGCTGATCGGGCAGTTCGCTGGCGGCGGAAATACCGAGGCCAGCGGCTGGATCGCCGCTTACAACCTGACCACTGGCCACTTCGATGGCCTGCTGGAGGATGCGAGTGGAAAGCCGATCGCCATCAATGGAATCTGGTCGATCAGCCCCGGAAACGCCAGCCCGGGCAACTATGATGCCGCATCTACGCCCGCTGCAGAGCTGTACTTCACGGCCGGCCCAAACCATGGCTCTGGAGGGTTGCTCGGATATTTGACCGCGATTTCCTCGGACTTGATCAAGGGCAACAATCAATGACCCAACCATCCAGCCTTCGGGAGGAGGTTCATACAAGCTCGAATGACTCATTTAGCCCGGACTGCACTTTGAGCTCGCATCGCCACCCTAATTCGCGTACGCCTTAAACTTCTGGGAAATGGCATGATGGCTGTGCCAGTTTGCGTAGTAAGGAGAACTGCATGCGAGCCGCCATCCTGCGAAAGCCCGGACCTCTGCGCGACAACCCCCTCATCATCGAAGACGTCCCTACTCCCATCCCCCAAAAAGGCGAAGCTGTCCTCAAAGTCCTTGCCTGCGGTGTCTGTCGAACAGACCTGCACATCGCCGCCGGCGAACTCCCCCAAAAGCAGCAAGCCTTGATCCAAGGCCATCAGATCGTCGCAGAGGTTCTCGAATCACCCTCCGCGGAGTTTCCCATCGGAAGCCGCGTCGGCGTCTCCTGGGTTGGCGGCACAGACGGATCCTGCAGATTCTGCGCCTCCGGCCGCGAAAACATCTGCGACAACCCCACCTTCACCGGCTACACCCGCAACGGAGGCTTCGCCGAGTACACCACCGCCCGCACTGACTTCCTCCTCCCCATCCCACCTGGTCTCTCAGACACCGCAGCCGCACCTTTGCTCTGCGCCGGCATCATCGGCTTCCGCAGCCTGCGAGTCGCTGAGGTCTGCAAGGGTCAGCGCGTAGGCCTCTTCGGCTTCGGCTCCTCCGCCCAACTCATGATCCGTGTCCTCCAATCCTGGGACTGCCGCGTGTACGTCAGCACCCGTGACGCCGCCCACCAGTCCACAGCTCGCCAGCTCGGAGCCGAGTGGGTGGGCGAAGCCACCGACTCCCCACCCGTCGCCCTTGATGCAGCCATCACCTTCGCGCCCTCAGGCGACGTCGTTATCGCAGCCCTGCGATCCATCGCCAAAGGCGGCATCGTTGCGATCAACGCCATTCACCTCGACCGCATCCCGCAGTTCGACTACGACACGCTGCTCTGGGGAGAGCGCCAGCTCCGCAGCGTAGCCAACATGACGCGGCAGGATGGTCGCGACTTCCTGCTCCTCGCCGAAGAGATCCAACTCACCCCACTCGTCGAAACCTTCCGACTGGACCAAATCAATCAGGCCATGCAGGCCATCCTCATCGACCATACGAGCGGCTCAGCAGTCATTCTGCCGCATCATCCCTAATGAGGCTTACGCACGTGCCGCCGCGTCCGTATCAGCACCGCAACGCGTCATCGCAATTGTCTTGGGCAACAATTGAAAATCCTTTGGGGGGTATCGTCACACACCAGACACAGCCTTGTTCCGAATCGTATGTATCACCGGAAAGATCGCCCATATGACCAAAATCTGGAATTCAGAACTAGCACGGAAGGAGATCGGTTGGTGTCTGGCTCTCGCGCCTCTTCTCGCAGTACCATCCGCGAGTCAGCCAATCCTCTAGCGCGGACCGTACGGCACTCAGTCGAGAGCTTACGAATAACCTTGCGGGTTGACTCCTGAACAGGGGTCGATTACTCGCCCTTAACCCAACTCGCGATCTGTGAGCCGATCAGGAATGTAAACATGAAGACAATGGCGCGAGCCGTGGCAAGTGCGAACGTCGATTTCACTACAGAAACACCTCTCCGAACGTTTTCTACTGACGTGCTATAGAGCCTTCCTGTTTGACGTTCTATTTATGTCTTCGGTTCATGGATTCGCAGTTCAGGCGCATCCTACAGTCTTGCCCGCGTAGCGAGACTACCTCCCTATTCTTCTGTCAGTTATTGCCCATAAGAGAGCGTTTGAGTGACCTCAGTTCTCTAGGACGATGTTGCGGCTAAGCGCTGCTCCCTGGTGCCCATGATTACAAGCCAGAGCATGAACGCCAACTCTGCCAGCAGGACGGGTTGGGCGAACTTCCACACCCTGTCTTCGTACGCTGGAAACAGCAAGCCGGTAAAGCTGAGGGCCAGATAGCCGAAGCACGCGATCATCAGCCAGACGCCTAAGATGCGGGGGAGAAAACGCGATTTGTATACCAGCAGCCCCAACGGAATGAGCCACAGACCCCCAGTGATCGACCAGACCAGGTCAAGCTGGTGATGCAGATGGAGGAACACCATGACGAAGGCGTTGCGTTGCGGCTGGTCGAGAACTGACAGGAAATCGGCGCCGCGAGCGAAGAGCAGGGCGGCTGCATCATTGGCTGTGTTGACGAAGAAGATAGGCACGATCACCAGGCCGCCCAAGATCACCATCAGAACGGCGAGCGTCTGGTCGACTCCCTTAAGCAGCCTATACAGAGCCAACGTGACAAAGATCCAGAGAGTGCTGGAGATCAGATAGCTGACAATACCGAAGCGGAAGAGCAACTCGTGACCCGCGATATTGTTGGCCGTCGCTGACGCGTCTCCATCGACGATCAAGGTATTGGGAATGTAAATGAGGCGCACGATGCCAAACAGTGAGCTCACGATGTACAGGAGCCCTGCAACCCTGGCTTTCTTGCTGAGCGAAGTCATGTGTCCTCGTGATGAGGAGCCTGGGTGGTACTACGCGCCAAAAGAAATAACGCATAACGTGGCCAGATGGCCACGTTATGCGTTATTTGTCATACCTGGTAGTGGTGCCTGGCATCGTCCCTCAAATCCTCATCGGCATCAAGATGTACCGGTACTTCACATCCTCGTTGCCATCCTCAGGCCGCATCTGCCCAGCGCTCTGGGCATCCTTGAACTCCAACCTAACCTCGCCCGTATTTCCAATAGCCTTCAAAAAGTCGATCAGGTATTGGCTATTAAATCCAACCACCAACGGGTCGTAGTTATACGGTGTCTCAATCGTATCCTCAGACTCGCCAGCATCCGTAGAAGACGAAGACAGCTTCAGCTCGTTCTGCTCCAGCCGAATCTTGATCGCGCCGCTGCGCTCATCGGCAAACTGCGCCACACGCTGGATCGAACTCATCAGATCCTCCGAGCGCACAATCACAAACTTGTTGTTGTCCCGCGGCAGCACAGCCTCATAGTTGGGGAACTGTCCCGTCAGCTTTCGGCTTGTCAGCACGCGCCCGCCAACCTTGAAGAACAGCGTCTGGTCATCATCGCCAAACTCCAGCGACTCAGCATCCGTGTTGCCTAGTAGCGACGACAACTCAGCAAGCGCCTTCCGCGGAATCAGCGTCTTCTTCTCACCCGAGATCCCTTCCAACGTCTCGCCCTGCTTCTCGATGTGCGCCAGCCGGTGGCCATCGGTCGCGACCATTGCCATGCTCTCGGCCTTCAGCACCAGCAACGCGCCATTCAGCGTATACCGGCTCTCCTCGTTCGAGATGGCAAAGATCGTCTTCAACACCAGGTTCTTCAACGAAGCCACCGATAGCTTGAACGCGCCGCTTGCCGGAAACTCGGGAACCTGCGGGAAGTTCGCACGCGCCATCCCCACCATCTTCGTGTTCGAGCGGCCCGCGCGAATCTGCACCCAATGGTTGTCCATCAGCTTAATCGAGATATCGCCCTCGGGCAGCAGCTTGATGTAGTCGTACAGCTTGCGCGCCGGAATCGTGCAAGCGCCGGCCTTCTTCACCTTCGCCGCACAGCTCGTCCGCAGGCTCTGGTCCAGGTCGGTCGCCGTGATCGTCAGCTTGTCATCGGCCGCCTCGAACAGAAAGTTCGACAGGATAGGAATCGTCGTCTTCCGTTCCACCACCGATTGCGCCGCGGTCAGCTCGCGCAGAAGCTCAGCGCGGGAGACGGTGATTTCGAGGTTGCCGGTCGGGGCTGATGTTGGGGTCGTCTCGCCCATCGGGGGCTCCTGGGTAGCAGTCGTCACTGTCTGGTCTCCGGATATTTTGATTCGTAAGTCGCTGGCCAAACTGTACACCGAACCATGCCCATCGTGCACATTGCAGCACGCACATCGGCCCGCTCAGCCATCTGCTCGATTCTAGGGTCGAACCCGCCCCCGGCGCGACAGATTTCTTTGTGGGAAACTACGTCCGTTATGTGCGACGACTGCACCACGCTGCTGACCATGCCCAACGCCGCGACTGCTTCTAAAAAACAAGAATTAAAAGAGATAAATACCAGTAGCCTTAACCGTTGTCGCTTGAAAAGTGGATAACTCTCCCATCTCCTTATCTATCAATAACCTGAACACTGTCCCTGTTTTAGAAAACTCGTCCCGTCAAGAAGCAAAGATAGGAAGACCTTCCTCCCATCCCATTACCCTGTACCCGTTTATTCCACTTCTTCACAACCGCAATCCTCAAACCCTGAGAAGACACCACACCATTCGTGGGAATAAAGCTCAACCAAAACAAAATCCATATAGTTAGCCCAACCACTTTTTTCACAACTTCATCTCAACCCAGAGGATAATCAGTCCCAAACCAGAAAAGGCGACCCTTTATGAAGATTGCGCTCTTTGGAGCCAGCGGAGGCACCGGTACCCTCCTAACAAATCGTTGTCTGGACGCCGAACATCAAGTTACAGCCCTCCTGCGTTCACCCGACACCTTCCCCCTCCGCCACAAAGTCGAAGTCATCTATGGCGACGCCTGCGACCCCCACGCCGTCCTCGAAACCATCAAAGGAGCCGACGCCGTCTTATCCGCCCTCGGTGCACGCTCACTCGGTAAAGAGGACGTCCTCGAGCGCGGTGTCCCCAACATCATCGCCGCCATGCAGCAGACAGGCGTCCGCCGCATCATCGTCCTCGGCTCTGCCGGGGCGCTGACCGACTCCCTAAAAAAGCAGCCCTTCTACCGCCGCTGGATCGTCCAGAAGATCCTTTACAACACGCTCCTCAAGTGGCCCGTAGCCTCGCAGATCTCGCAATACGCCGCTCTCTCCGCAACCGACCTCGACTGGACCATGGTCATGCCTCCGATGCTCAGAAACAGCAACTCCCGCGGCCACTACCGCATCGACGGCGAAGCCCTCCCCCGCAACGGCAGCAGCATCTCCCGCGAAGACGTAGCCGACTTCATGATGCAGCAGCTCACCGACCCTCAATGGATCCGCAAAGGCGTCTACATCAGCCTCTGAAAGCGCTTGGCCCCACCCGGTACGGCTCATGTTGTACCTGTATAAAATCCATTATTCAAAACGGAGTATCTCTTGCAATTCAAAATCGGATTGGCAAGTCTGACCCTCGCGGTATCGTGTGCCACTGTGGCGCAAACTCCTGCCGGCAACCTAACCAAGGGCTTTGTAGGTAGATGGGCGGGTCAGGTGCAAATCCAGGATTCCAGCAATCTAAAAGCAATTGATCCCATGTGGCTGACGATTACCGAGACTCCAGACCATAAATCGCTGGAACTGGACGCTATCCCCTACGACTCCTCCGGTCCGGCGTCACACCGGTCAACCCTGATTACCTTCGACCGCGATACCGCGAAAGCCACGTTCGGCACGAGCGGAAAACCACTTTACACACCGGGCACATACAATCTTCAGGGTCTGGAGGATTTTGAGAAAAACGGCCGAGGGACACTCATCCTTACCGGCACAGACACAGAGAAGGGAGAGCCGATCGACGTCCGTATCGTCCTCACTCTGCAAAGAAATCTATACACGTTCACCAAAAAATTTGACAGGCACGGCTCTGAGGGACACAAAGACAGCACGTCCTACGAGATCTACTCATTCACCCGCGACAGCCCCATTTCTCCCAAAGGGAAACCGTTCGCAGCAAAGTCTGAAGCTCAGAAACCCGTTCAAACGCCAGGACCTTCTCAACCCCAGGACCTCAATGCGAATTTTGTTGGCAACTGGGTTGGCCACGTCGCTTACCAAGACGCCGACGGTAAACTCAAAAAACATCCCACTTACCTCAAGATGGAGGAAGTAAGGCGCGGCAAAACACTACGCATGGACTTCACCTTTGATGATGGAAAATCGGAGCTGGACCGCGATCGCCGTTTCATCACCATCATGCCCCAAAGTTCAGAGCTGAAGCTCGAATGGGACCACCAACCTCTTCTTGATCACACCTATAGTCTCAATGGCCTGCAGGACTTCTCTAAGACGGGATACGGCATCCTCATCTTTACCGGAACAATGAAGGAGTCCGGTGTCATGACTGACCTGCGTTACACATTGATATTGGAGAAGGAAGGTCTGCTCGTCTATCAAAGGGAGACGAGGCCTGAAGGCAAACAGCAGTTTGAGATTCGCAATCGATACCTCTTTACCCGCGACGACCCTCCCAGAAACATTGCAAGTTCGGCGCAAACACAAGAACTTGCCAAATAAGATGCCGGCAGTAGGAGTTCACAATGAAGCAACTCATCCTCACCCTCGCCCTCATCTCGGCCACAGCCATTGGGCAGGAGCCAAAACCCACCCCAGCACCCTCGCCCCAGCTCGGCGACATCGCCGCCCACCCCACCTGGCCCACGGCCAAACCCGCAGACGTCAACTCCGTCGACGCCATCCTCACGGCCCTCTACAGCGTTATCTCGGGCCCCAAGGGCCAGCCCCGCGACTGGGACCGCATGCGCTCCCTCTTTCTCCCCAGCGCCCGCCTGATCCCCGCCCGCGCCGCCAAGGATTCACCCCACGCCGACGCCCTCATCCTCACCATCGACGACTACATCGCCCGCAGCAGCGGAACCATGACCGGAAGCGGCTTCTTCGAGCGCAGCATCCACAACGAGATCCAGCAGTTCGGCAATATCGTCCACGTCTGGAGCACCTACGAGTCCCGCCACAACGCCGACGATACCACCCCCTTCGCCCGCGGCATCAACAGCATCCAGCTCCTCAAGGACGGCGACCGCTACTGGATCATCAACATCCTCTGGGACAGCGAACGCCCCACCAACCCGATTCCCGCAAAATATCTACCCTAGCAAACAGAAGAGGTCGGTGACTGAACACCGGCCTCTCTATCCTTAAGGCTTCGTAGCAAGCACCAACGGCGAAGGCCCAGGAACCTCCACCAGCCGGGCATTCGTAAACCCAACCTCCGTCAGCCATTCACTGATCTCTTCAAACGAATAAGTATCGCCATCGTCCGTATTCACCAGCATATTCGTCGCGAAAAAGAGCGACACAACCGGCCCCGTTCTATCTTCATTCACCAGGAACTCAGCGATAGCAATCGTCCCACCCGGCGCCAGCGCCTCAAACGTCTTCCGCAGCAAGCTCCTGCTTCTCGCCTCGCCTTCGCTATGCAGAATATGTCCCAGTGTCGCAACGTTATGGCCGCTTCCAAAATCTGCTGTTTGCAAGTCACCCGAGACAAACGTAAACCGGTCCGTCAATCCAAACCGAGCCACCATCTTCTCAGTCGCAGGCAGCACATCCACCCAGTCCACCGCCGTCACCGTCACCTTCTCAGAGCTCTGAGCCAGCGCGATACCCCAAACCCCCGATCCGGCCGCCAGATCCAGTACCTTAACTTCACTCTCTGAACCATCCAATCCAAGATGTTTCGCCAGCACTTGCGCCGACGGGTAGCTCATCGGAAAGATATCCGCCACTAGCTTCTGAAAGAAATCGGTGCCTGAACCCTCCTGATTGACCGCTGCCGCCGGCTTACCTGTGGCGACCACTTCATTCAGGTAAAGCCACTTCGGAATCAGCTGCCCGCTCGTGTGCCTTAATATGCCCCCTTGAAAGCTCGGCTTCGTGCTCACCAGGAACGCCTCACTCTCCGGCGTCAGCGCATAAAGCCCATCGGTCTTCGCAAGAAAATTCAACCCCACCAGCGTATTCATCACCGCTCGCAGCCCGCGTTCCGAGGCCCCTGTCGCCTCCGCCGTCTCCTTCAACGTCTTCGGCCCGCCATCCAGCACATCGAAGACACGATGATGGATCGCCGCTTCCAGCACCAGGGTTGGAACATAGCTCCAGGCAAACTGCATAATCCGCTCCGGTGTTACCGGCGCACTTGTACTCATGGTTGTGTCCTTCTCGAAACGAAATTTAATGCTCTTGGGGAGGAAGCGAAATTGTAGCCCACGGCAACACATCCTTGAGTTAAAAGAAAAGAGGCCGGCATCACACCGGCCTCCATCTGTAATCTTCCGCACCTGCGTATCGATGAACTGCCTCAGGCACTGCTGCGTACCGCTGCCTTAGCCTTTGCTGTTGTTTGTCCTTTTATCTGTGGGCATGCCCGAATCAAGCGTCTGAGTGACGCCTCCAGGTCGTCGCTACCGACACAAAGAAAAAGACAGCAATCGATAGATTTGTGGAACCCCCGACGATCACCGAGCCGAGCGGAGCGGGCACCATCGTAGCTAACGGCGAAAGAAGAATCAACACAGCTGGATTGGCCAGGACTGTCCAACGCGGATACCACGTCTTCCGCATCAGTACCAGACCAAGCAGGATCACGGCCCCCAGATATCCCGGGGCGGCTCCTATCTGGTACATCAAGCCCCAATAACTCCGTATCGCGCTGTGCAAGTCGGAACAAGGTCCGCTCCCGCCGCCGCAGTACTTCAGCGCAAGACCGCGGGCAGTCCAGAGCGTGTGTACCGCACTGCCCGTCACCATCAGGGCAAAGAAGGCCCCGAACATCACCTGTCCCCATATCCTGCTCGCAGGCCGAACGTTGCGGTACACATGCCAGAACCCCACGATGCATAGACAGGCTGCGGCTGGTCCGATCGCCCCGCCGGCAACGAGCCTGCCGGGCGCTCCCTGCATCACCGTTCGGCGCATCCCCTCCTCGAAGCCTGCGCCGGAGCCGAAGTATCCGTAGAAAAGCATGTCTCCTGCGAAGAACAGCAGGGCGCCCATAAGACCGCACAGCCCCATAAACCGGTGTACGATCAGGGCCCGCCCCGCTGGCGTGTTCATAGGCTCTCCACTTTACGAAGACATCGGAACATCGACAGTTAAAACAGGCCCGGAACCGTGGGGAACGGGGAGCTCTCAACCAAATGCAGTTCCGCAAAAAGCAATACGTCTGAGTCCTGAAAATTCCAGCCTATCCGCTCTTCTTCGTTATTAGCTCAGCGTCTCCATCAGCTTATTGATCGTGCGGTTCAGATCCTTATCCGCCCGCCGCTGCTCATCGATCTTCGCAATCGAGTGCATCACCGTCGTATGGTGCTTGCCCCCAAACTGCCTTCCGATCTCAGGCAGCGAAGCCTCCGTCAACTGCTTCGCCAGGTACATCGCAATCTGTCGAGGCACCACAATCTGCCGCGAGTTGTTCTTCTGCTTCAATTCAGCAACCCGCATCCCAAACTGCTCCGCAACAGTCCGCTGAATCGTCTCAATTGTGATCTTCCTTACCTGCGTATCGATGAACTGCTTCAGGCACTGCTGCGTCACCGCCAGCGTAATCTCCACGCCGTGCATGCTGCACCACGCAATCAGCCGAACCAGCGCACCCTCGAGCTCACGCACATTGGTCCGCACATTCGAAGCGATAAACAGCGCCACATCCGTCGGCAGCTGTGTCTGCTCGCTCTCCGCCTTCTTCTGCAGAATCGCAACCTTCGTCTCAAGATCCGGCGGCTGAATGTCCGCGATCAATCCCCACTCAAATCGCGAGCGCAACCGGTCCTCAAAGTCCGGCAGCTCTTTCGGCGGACGGTCGCTCGCAATCACAATCTGCTTCATGCTCTCGTGCAGCGCGTTGAACGTATGGAAGAACTCTTCCTGCGTCCGCTCCTTGCCCGCGAGAAACTGAATATCGTCGATCAGCAGCACATCCACATTGCGGAACCGGTCGCGGAAGCCGGTCATCTTGTCGTACCGCACCGAGTTGATCATCTCGTTGGTAAACTTCTCGCCGCTCAGGTAGCTGATCGAGGCATGCGGCTGCCTCCGCTTCACATCGTGGCCAATCGCATGCATCAGGTGCGTCTTGCCCATTCCCACGCCCCCATACAGGAACAGCGGGTTGTAAGCCTTCGACGGCCGTTCCGCGACAGCCTGCGCCGCGGCCATGGCAAACTGGTTGCCGCTCCCAATCACAAACGCATCGAACTGGTATCGCGGATTCAGCTGCGAAGCCGCGTTCCAGTCAAACCGCGACTGCTCCGGCCCCGGCCCAGCGGGCTGCGAGCTCTGCTGTCCCAGCCGATTTTGCTTCGGCGCACTCTGGCTATGGCTCGGCACCGGCGCAAACCCGCCGTCTTCACGCACCTTCGGCACCCTCGGGTCCTGTTCAGGAGTCGTAAATGTCACCGACTCAACATCCAGCCCAAGGTTATCGATCGCCTCCTGGATCAGGTCGGCATAACGGTCGCCCACATGTTGGAAGTCGGCTGAGGGGATCCGCACGAAGAGCTTCTTCCCTTCGAGATGAGAGAACCGCGTCGGTTTTAGCCATGTTTCATACGACTGGCGATTGATCTTCTTCTCTAGAGCAGCGAGGATACGGACCCAATAATTCAATACGGCAGTTGCCGTCGGAACGAATGACATTCTGTAGCTTCCTTGTCTTTTTCCCTGTTCCAACCCGGATGAAACGCACTTGACTACATCGAGTAACGACGCAAAAAAAGAGACAAAAGCAAACAGGGTTCCATCCCCGCAGATCGAGCGAGGGAGGAAAAGCGTCCCTGTGTTGCCAGAATTCTCTCCGCTTTGCACCCGTTTCTTGCAGACTGCGGAAAGGAGTATTTCAAAATAAGGCAGAGTGCGGATCAACCGGACGTGCAGAAAAACGTCTTGCGAATCGGGTTCGATGTTAGCACGGAAAACCGGACGTTTTTCAAGCCCTTCTCCCAAAAAATAGAAGTTGCACCATTCACGGTGAAGAACCGAACTGAAGGTTCGCGAATGCGAAAAAAAAGCGTGCGAACACACCCCGCTGCCTCTATTATCAATCCCCTTCTTGTGTTACCGGGGCCGTAAACCGATAAGCCATTGCAATCCTGTTCCACGCCCAGCTCCGCGCATTGCTCCGTGCCTCGGTTGCTCCCCCGCCGTCATCGCAAAACCGCCAATTCGCTTTTTGAAGTCTCATCACACACGAACACGGGCACATACCCTGTGAAAATCCCGTCCATTCAGGTATACTCAGAGATTGTTGCAACAAGCCTAAAGTTTCAGCAGGAATTCGATCCTGCGCAGGAGTTTGTCCGATGCCGAAGCGTACTTTCCAACCCAACCGCCGCCACCGCGCGAAGACCCACGGTTTCCTGACCCGCATGAAGACCAAGGCCGGCGCCGCCGTCCTCAGCCGTCGTCGCGCCAAGGGCCGTCACAAGATCGCTGTCAGCGCCGGTTACCGCGACTAGTTCTTCTTTCACCCACTTCCGCATCATCAGAAGTGCTGCAACAAGCCCATCCACTGAATCTCGCGTGTTCCGCTCTTTTTGGAGCTTGAGTTTGAACAAAGCTCGCCGCGAATCGTGATCGGGTTACTGGATAAAAACCAGTTCAGTCCATCAAAGTGGCATAAGCGCAACCAGGAGGACGAGTTATCGCTCGTCCTCCATGGAACCCTCCGCACAGAGGGCCAGCGGTGTCATGCCTTCAGCTTCAGATCGCTCTCTCCAAACGAAATGCAGCCCGAGTCCCCACGGCACTTCATCCGCCGAGGGCCCTACACGGGGCAACCCACCCACCCTGCACTCACTCCAACGTAACTGCCGGCAAGGTTGCAAGCGCAAGATGATTGCCCTGCTGGCATCAGGAGTACACCATGGACAAGCAGCAGAACACGTCAAACCAGCAGCAGAGCACAAAGCCTGCTCAACCCAGCAACCCGATGTCCGGCAAGCCTGCCCAGCCCACACCGCAGAGAGGCAGCCAACCAGCACAAACCGGAACCGGAAACAAGAAATAGGGTTGAACCAATAACTTCCGAAGGCCCGCCACGACCACGGCGGGCCTTTCCGCGTCTACGGTTGCTTGTTTTAGGTCTCCTTTGAGCGCACTTTTTAAGTCGTCATCCTGACCCTGAGCGAAGCCGAATGGGGGAGGGATCCCTGTATTTCGTCTCTGCTCTGCCGTTACCTCAACCTCACGCCCAATCCGCCGATAACCCTACCAACGAGTCACCCAGCGAAATGCCCTCACCCTCAGACCGCCGCAAGTCGCGCCGCTATCCCTGCTACGGCCCCTTCGACTTCCGCATCGACGGCTGGTACATCACCACAGGCAAGATTGTCGACCTCTGCCTTAACGGTTGTCTCCTCCAGCCCCGCCTTCAATCTGAGGTAAACATCGACGACATCCTCGACCTCCGCTTCGAGGTCAACCGCCTCACCTTCCGCGCCCGCTGCATCGTCCGCCGCATCTCCCCTGACGGCACCCTGGGCGTCGAAATCCTCCTCCTAAGCGACCGCCTCCGCGAGCAGCTCAAAGAGTTGATTGATGAGCTCGACTCCCCCGAACAACCATCGTCATAGCCCCACACGGTAAACTGGAACCTACAGGACCTCACCATGACGGCGCTCATCTTTCGCCTCCGCAAACACTCCGACTACCAGCGCGTCTACAAGGCCAGCCGCAAGCAATTCGCCAAGCAGATGACCTACTTCTTCACCCTGCGCCCGCAGCTCGGCCCCGACGGCACGCCCCTCCGCGACGCCGACGCCGCGAGTCCTCGCATCGGCCTCACCGTAGGCAAAGTCATGGGCAAGGCCGTCGACCGCAACCGCATCAAACGCCGCATGCGCGAGGCCGTCCGCAAGAATCTCCCCGCCCTCACCACTCCAGTCGACGTCATTCTCCATCCACGCCGTACCGTCATCGACCTCGAATTCGCCACCCTCGACCGCGAGGTAGCCCAGGTCTTCCGCACCATCCAGAAAGCCGCCCGGAATCAGCAGACGACCCAGCAGGCAAAGTAGCAAGCCTCCGCATGAACACCCCCCAACCCAATTCCGAGCCCAACCCCGAACCCACCCTACCCATCCGCATCGCCTTTGGCATCTACAAGTCCATTCTCTCGCCTATCCTGCACGCCTTCAGCCCTTCGCAGTGTCTCTACCTCCCCACCTGCTCCGAATACGCCTACGTAGCCCTCGTCCGTTTCGGTCTCTTCCGAGGCTCCTGGCTCGCTCTCCGCCGCCTCGCCCGCTGCCATCCCTTCGCTAAAGGCGGCCTCGATCCCGTCCCCACCCGAAACTCCCCGTCCATTCCAGCCGTCTCCATTCACACAGACCATTTACCATAGAAGAAGCGCCTGCGTTCCCCGCGGTGCGAGCCTCATGTCTCACAAAGAATAGGAAGTTTCACTTGGCAGAGTTTAAAAACCCCAATCAAGCAGGTGGCGGTCAGGACGGCGGCAAGTCGCTCCTCGTCATGGCATTCGTAATGGTTGCAGTCTTCCTTGGCCTTCAATACTTCAAGGCGAAGACCAACCCCCAGACAGCATTGCCCACCCCGCCCGCCGCCACGCAACAGAACGCGCCAGCGCAGCCCACCATCCAGCCCGGTGCTACTACGTCTGCCGCGGGAGCCGCCACCGTACCCACCGTACAGGCCGCCGCCGAGACCACCACCACCATCGAGAACGAGCTCTACCGCATCACCTTCACCAACCGCGGAGCCCACGTCTCCAGCTGGGTCCTCAAAAAATTCAAGGACAGCGACGGCCGACCCCTCGATCTCGTCCACCATCAGGCCGCCGAGCAGTTCGGCCACCCCCTCTCCCTCTACACCTACGACCCCGCCGTCAACATTGCGGTCAACAGCGGCCTCTACGTCGCCTCCTCCACCGGCAACCTCGCCGCCCCAGCGACACTCACCTTCAAGTACGCCACCGGCAACCTCGAAGTCACCAAGACCTTCGCCTTCGACGAGACCTACGTCCTCCACGCCGACGTGGCCATCACCCGCGACAACGCCCCCATCCGCACCTTCATCAGCTGGCCCGGTGGCTTCGGCGATCAGGACAACGCCCTGGCCTACGCCGGCGCCCAAGTCGATCTCAGCCGCAGCGGCACCTCCCAGCACCTCGCCCCCAAGAAAGTCTCCGGCGGCGAAACCCTCAACGGCCCCTTCGACTGGGCCGGTACCAGCAGCACCTACTTCGCTGCCATCTTCCTTCCCGACACGCCTGACAACGCCTCCGTCATCACCCTCCACAACCAGCTCGACGTAGCCAAGACCATCCGCCGCACCGGCTTCGGCAGCGGCTCACCCGCCAAGGGCTCCATCAACGTCTCCATCCTCGGCGCCGGCCTCGCCGACAACTCCGGCCACACCCTCACCCGCATCTACGCCGGTCCCAAGGCCGTCAACGTCCTCCGCAACATCCACTCGGCAGACGGCAAAGTCTCCCTCGAAGCCCTGCTCGACTTTGGCTTCTGGGGCCCCATCGGCAAATATCTCTTCCTCACCCTCCAGTTCATCCACGCTCACATAGTCTCCAACTGGGGCTGGGCTATCATCATCCTCACCCTTTTCATCAATCTCCTCATTCTTCCCCTCCGCGTCAAAACCATGCAGAGCGGCCTCAAGATGCAGCGCATCCAGCCTCAAATGGACGCCATCAAGGAGAAGTACAAGAAGTACAAGGCCACCGATCCCAAGCGCAACGAGATGAACGCCGAGATCATGAAGCTCCAGAAAGACAACGGAGTGAACATGTTTGGCGGCTGTATTCCGACGCTGATCACGCTGCCGCTGCTGTATGCCTTCTTTACCATGCTGCCCCGGGTGGTGGAGCTGCGGCAGGCTCACTGGCTGTGGCTGCCTGATCTCCAGTCTCCCGACCCCTGGCATATCCTGCCGATTATCATGGTGGTGAGCCAGTTCCTGGTGCAGTTTTATACCCCGTCGCCGGGGGTTGACCCGCAGCAGCAGAAGATGATGGCGTTCATGATGCCGGCCATCTCCGGCTACTTCACCTGGACCTACGGCTCCGGACTCGCCCTCTACTGGGCAGTAGGAAACCTCATCAGCATCGCCCAGCAGGGCGTCATGAACCGAACCAGTATCGGCCGTGAAATGCGTGAGTTAGCCGCCAAACGTGCTCGCCGCAAGGCCGGGACCGGTGTCACCATAAAAGCAAAGCGCTGATTCCACCTTTTGATGGAACCTTTAACCTGTAAAAGTCGTCTATCCTAGTTGTACGTATAT
>DATMQZ010000006.1:0-9000 GCA_035566575.1 Edaphobacter sp. | reverse complement strand
TGTGTATGCGCCGGACCTGCCGGGATTTGGACGATCGGAGAAGCCGAATGCGAGCTACTCGATCTCGATGGAAGAAGACGCTGTGGCGAAGTTTATGCGGGCGATGAATCTGGCGCACGCAGATGTCGGCGGATGGTCTATGGGCGGATGGATCTCGATGAAGTTGGCGCTCGACCATCCGGAGCTTGTCGACCGGTTGGTGGTGTATGACAGCGCGGGGATTTATTTTCCGCCGACGTTTGGGCCGGACTTGTTTGTGCCTGCTGATGCAGCCGGGGTGCATAGGTTGGTAACGATTCTTTCGCCGCATCCGCACCAGGTCCCGGATTTTGTGACGAAGGCATTGGTGCGCAAGTTCGCTGAGAATGGATGGGTGATCAATCGCAGCATGGCGGAGATGACGAATGGAAAGGATCTGCTCGACTTTCGGTTGCATGGTATGCAGCGGCCGACTCTGATTGTGTGGGGATCGAAGGATGATCTGATTCCGTTGGCGACGGGGAAGAAGATCCATGAACTGATTCCAGGCTCAGTGTTGAATGTTGTCGAGGGTTGCGGGCATCTTGCACCGCTGGAGTGCTCCAAGCCTGTGCTGGAGGGAACGGTGGATTTTTTGAGGGCGGAGCCGGCGATGCAGGGCGGGGAGAGGGTGTTTCCTGCGGAGTGACACGGAAGGCTTAACACCGATTTGCACTGATTACACCGATAAGACTTCGACCGCGGATTTTCGCAGAGGTGCGCGGATTTTAAAACGATTTGAAGAGCGCCGGTTAGTCGGGTTGCCATTGGTAGGCGTTTGGTTGGGGGAGGCCGACGTGGGCCAGGACGCGGTTGACGAATTGGCGTGCCATCTCGGTGGTGTTTTGGGGATGGTTGTAGAGGGTCGGGATGACGGGAAAGATGGTGGCTCCGGCATCGGAGGCGAGCTGCATGTTGCGAAGGTGGATGCGGTTGAGGGGCGTCTCGCGGACGCAGAGGATGAGCGGACGGCTCTCTTTGAGGCAGACGTCGGCGGCGCGTTGGATAAGGTTGGATGCAAGGCCGTTGGCGATGGCGGCGAGGGTTCCCATGGAGCAGGGAAGGATGATCATGGCATCGGTGGGGTAGCTGCCGCTGGCGATGTTGGCTCCGATGTCGGTATCGGTGTGCTGCTGGAGTTTGGGGCAGGGGGCGTTGAGTAGTTTTTCGGCGAGGTTGTTGCGGCCGCTTAGATGCAACTCTTCGGCAAAGACACGGAGGGAATTGTCCGAGGCGACGAAGTTTATTTTCGTGACGCGGGCGTCGGCTGCGAGGGCGCGAAGCATCTCAACAGCATAGACAGAACCGCTGGCTCCGGTTACGGCGAGGGTGATGTTGTGGGCGTCGCTCACAGGAATGATTATCGCTGATATGAGTGATGCGCGACTTCCGGCGCGATTCGGTTTTTAAATAAGAAAAATCATGGTTATTCAGGAGATGAGTTTGGAGAGTGCGAGTAAAGCTACGGGGCCTGGCAAGAATCTGTTAGTCCGGTTAGTGATTGTCGTAGTTCTGCTAGGTATGGTGTCGAGTGCACGTGCATCTGTTGCGCTGCTGATGGAAGAGCCGTATGGAGATTTCGGTGCGTTCAATCCGACTGGCCATGCGGCTGTGTATCTGAATCACGTTTGTGCTGAGACGGCTACTCAACTGCGGATGTGCAGGAATGGCGAGTATGGCGTGGTGATCAGCCGATATCACAAGATCAATGGGTATGACTGGATTGCGATGCCTCTGATTCCTTATTTGTATGCGGTGACCTCGGCTGATAACGTGCCTTTGACTGTGGACAAGGCGAAGGTGGCGGAACTAAGGGATGTATATCGCAGGGAGTATCTGACAGCGTTGGCTCCGGATACGGCGACGGGCGAGATGCCTAAGGGCGAGTGGACGCAACTGGTTGGGGCGTCGTATGACCGGACGATCCATGGGTTCGAGGTGGAGAGTACGACGGAACAGGATGAGCGCTTTATAGCGTATGTGAACGATAAGAAGAATGTGGGGCACTTCAATTTGTTCTTTCACAACTGCGCGGATTTTTCGCGGGTGGTGCTGGATATTTATTTTCCTCATGCGATTCATCGGAGTTTTGTTGCCGATGCAGGGCTGATGACACCGAAGCAGGTGGCCCGGTCGCTTGTGAGATATGGGAAGGATCATCCTGAGGCGAAGATGTCGGCGTTTGTGATTCCGCAGGTGCCGGGAAGTGTATCGCGGAGTCATGGAGTGGATGGCGTGGCTGAGTCGCTGGTGAAGAGCAAGAAGTACATCATCCCGCTGGTGGTGCTGAATCCAGAGGTGACGGGTGGGATTGTGGTTGCGTACCTTATGGACGGCAGGCTGAAGATGCCGAAGGATGCGAGGGTGTTTGCGGTGAATGATGCAGAGGTTACGGATGCGCCGGTTGGAGTGGGCACTGTGCCAGGTGGAGAGAGGAGCGTCTTGTCTCCTACGAGTGTGTCGCCAACGAACTAAGGCTTCGTGATTTCGTCGCGTAGAGCGTAGGCGATGAGGGTTTGGCCGTGGAGATTGTGAGCGGTGTTAAAGGCTTGGTTGCTCGCAGCTTCCTGTGCGGGGATGGTGGGATCGAGCTCGCAGGCGGCGATCTCTTCGGTGGTGGCGTGGATGAAGCAGAGTTCGCAGGTGGCGAGGTTGTCTTCTTCGGTGCGCATGGGTGGGCCGAAGGTGCGGCAGAGGATGGGGCGGTGCTCGTAGAGGTCGCAGGTGCCGGTGATGGGGTCGAGGACGGGGCACGGCTCGTCGTTGGCGAACTCTTCGAATAGGATCGCAGCTTCGTGGTCTTCGTTGAGGATGCCAGTGGCTAGGTCGCCGGGGAACCAGGGGTCTAGGCGGGTTAGGGAGTCTTTGACGCGGGTGTGGATGCGTGAGGCTTTTGCTGGGTCGGTTTGTTCTAGGGAGGTGAGGCCTTCGCGGAGTCGGGCGGCGTCTTCGTGGGCTATGGGGAAGACTCCGATGCAGCATTGGGAACAGCCGGGGTGGCAGGCCAGGTGAGGGCCGCCGCGGCGGTAGGCGTCGGCTACGGCGGTGTCTACGATTTGGATGAGCGGTTGCTGCATGATGACTTCGTGGAAGGTCGCGCTGGCGCGCGATGCCCACCTTAGCGACGATAAAACTGTCGCGAAGATGGGGCACCCGGTTTGATGGTATTCCTTATGCGCCCAGCACGCGGGCGAAGATGGCGTCTACGTTGGCTAGCTGGCGGTTGTAGTCGAAGGCGCGGGCTAGTTTTTCGGGTGAGAGGCGGGCGGTGATCTCGGGGACTTTGGCGATCTCTTCGCGGAAGATGAGGTCGTTCTTCCAGGAGTTCATGGCGTGGCCCTGGACGAGGCGGTAGGCGTCTTCGCGGGACATGCCCGATTCGGCCAGATCGAGGAGGAGTTGGCCGGAGAAGATGAGGCCGCCGGTGGACTCGAGATTCTTCAACATGCGGGCGGGGTAGACGAGGAGTTTTTCGATAAGGTTCGTTGTCTTGGCGAGAAGGTAGTCGGTGAGGATGGTGGAGTCGGGGAGGATGACGCGCTCGGCGGAGGAGTGGGAGATGTCACGTTCGTGCCAGAGGGCTACGTTTTCGAAGGCGGTTTGTGCGTTGGCTCGGATGACGCGGGCGAGGCCGGAGATTTGCTCGCTGGTGATGGGGTTGCGCTTGTGGGGCATTGCGCTTGAGCCTTTTTGTTTTTCGGAGAAGAACTCTTCGGCTTCGCGGACTTCGGTGCGCTGGAGGTGGCGGACTTCGGTGGCGATCTTGTCGAGCGTGCTGGCGAGGACTGCGAGCGTGGCGACGTAGGCGGCGTGGCGGTCGCGCTGGATTACCTGGGTGGCGATGTCGGCGGGCTTGAGGCCGAGTTCGGCGCAGATGGCTTCTTCGTGCTCGGGCTTGAGGTGGCCGAAGGTGCCGACGGCTCCGGAGAGCTTGCCTACGCGGAGGTCTTCGGCGGCGGCGTCGAAGCGGGTGAGGTTGCGCTGGATCTCGGAGTACCAGAGGAGAAGCTTGAGGCCGAAGGTGGAGGGCTCGGCGTGGATGCCGTGGGTGCGGCCGATGATGGGAGTGTGCTTGAACTCGAGGGCGCGCTTTTTCAGGACATCGGCGAGGGCGACGATGCCGGCGCGGATGATGGCGGAGGCTTCTTTGAGCTGGAGGGCTTGCGCTGTGTCGACGACGTCGGTGGAAGTGAGGCCGTAGTGGAGCCAGCGGGAGTGCTCGGGGGAGTTGATGTGCTCGGCGACGGTGGTGGTGAAGGCGATGACGTCGTGGCGGACTTCGGCTTCGATCTCGTTGATACGGTCGACGGTGAAGGCACCCTTGTCGCGGATGACATCGGCGGCGGACTGGGGGACGAGGCCGAATTTGGCGAGGGCCTGGGAGGCGGCGACCTCGACGGTGAGCCAGCAGCGGTACTTGTTTTCGTCGGACCAGATGCGGCCCATGGCGGGGCGTGTGTAGCGGGGAATCAAGGCGAGGCTCTCCAGATGGAAGTGCGGGAAATTAGGTCTACTGCTTCATTTTACTGTGTTTGTGGGATGAAGGCGCAAAATCGATCCGCTTTCAGTTAATATCGTATAGCGATATAATCGTGTTACGACATAATGCCTACATCGAAACGAAACAAAACGAATTGGAAGGCTCCAGACAGGTTGAGCGAGCTTGCTGAGTTTCGTTATCAGCTGCGTAAGTTCCTCAGCTTTAGCGAGGGCGTGTCTGAGTCGCGGGGTATTCCGGCGCAGCAGTATCAGTTGTTGCAGGTTGTTGCCGCGGTCCCAGCGGGGCATGAGACGTCGATCTCGTATATCGCTGAACGCATGATGGTGAGGCATAACAGCGCGGTGGAGCTGGTGGATCGCGCGGAGAAATCTGGGCTGGTGCGGCGGGCGGCCGATGAAAGCGATCATCGACGGTCTCTTTTGGAGATTACGGAACGCGGTGGCGAGGTGCTGACGGAGTTGGTTGCTAAGCATCTTAATGAGATTGAGGCTAACGGTCCGGAGATTAGGCGAGCGTTGGAGAAACTGCTCGATTTGAGGCCTGGAACGAACAGAAAGAGTAGAGATCGATGACGAAGGCAGAGGCTAACGGCGCGTTACGAGATTATTCTGCGGACCACCGGATACTGTTGATTAGTGGGCTCGCAGCAGTCCTTGGGGTGGCTGGTGCATTGCTGGCATGGATGCTGTTGGGACTGATTCAGCTGGCGACCAACATCTTTTATTTTCATCAACTGAGCTTCGCGAACACGTCTCCTGCGGACAATACTCTGGGATGGTGGGCGGCGGCGTTAATGCCGGTCATTGGTGGCCTGATTATTGGCCTGATTGCGCGTTATGGCTCGGAAAAGATTCGTGGGCATGGGATGCCGGAGGCGATTGAGGCGATTGTCTTCCAGGGTGGCAAGGTGGCTCCGCGCATTGCAATCTTGAAGCCGTTGTCGACAGCGATCGCGATTGGATCGGGTGGGCCGTTTGGAGCGGAAGGCCCCATCATTATGACGGGCGGGGCCACGGGATCGCTGGTTGGGCAACTGCTGCATACGACCGATGCCGAACGGACGACGCTGCTGGTTGCGGGCGCGGCGGCGGGAATGTCGGCTACGTTCTCCTGTCCGCTTTCTGCGGTGTTGCTGGCGGTGGAGTTGCTGTTGTTTGAATGGCGGCCGCGGAGTCTTGTACCGGTGGCAGTGGCTTCCGTGACTGCGGGCGCGATACGGCGGCTTCTTCTGGGGCCGGGGCCGATCTTCCCGATGCTGCCGACGACTGTTCCGATGCACCACATGGCGATGATTGACGCGCTGATTGTTGGGGTGCTTGCGGCGCTGCTGTCCATGGGGTTGAGCCGCGCGCTGTATGCGATTGAGGATTTCTTTGAGCGCCTACCGATCCATTGGATGTGGTGGCCAGCGATTGGTGGTGTCGTCGTCGGAATTGGCGGACTGATTTTTCCTCCCGCGCTTGGCGTGGGATATGGCGTGATTCAGCGATTGGTGACCGATGACGTGACCTGGAAACTGATTCTGGGTGTGCTGTTGGTGAAGAGTTTTATATGGACCTTTTCTCTGGGGTCGAATACTTCAGGCGGTATTCTGGCGCCATTGCTGATGATCGGTGGAGCTATGGGTGCGGCGATGGGGCATGTGCTTACACCGGTGTCGCAGGGAGCATGGGCGGTGGTTGGTATGTCATCGGTGCTTGCGGCTGCCATTGGTGCGCCGCTGACTGCGGCGATGCTGGCGGTAGAACTGACGCATAATGGCGGCCTGATGTTGCCCGTGCTATTGGCCTGTGTTGTGAGCTACGCGATGGGAGTGCTGTTTCAACCGCGCTCGATTCTTACAGAGCGGCTGAGCCGGCGAGGGCTACATCTGAGCCGTGAATATGGCGTGGATCCGCTTGAGACTGTGATGGTTGGGGATGTGATGCACACGAGCATGTTTGTGCTCTCTGACAAGGCGTTGCGTCGGGATGCCGCGAACTGGTTGGCGAAGATGAATCGGCGGGGGAGCGAAGCATGGTCGCATTGGCAGCGACTGTTTCCGTTGGTGGACTCAGCGGGACATTTAAGAGCCGTGGTGACTCGCGGCCAGATGATTACAGCGGCGAGTGCCGACGAGTTGGATCGAGTGCTGCTGGATGAAGGCAGTACCGATCCGATAACGATTGGACCTCGCGATACGTTGCGCAATGCGGCTGAGAAGATGGCAGCGTTGAAGCTTACCTCGTTTCCTGTGGTTGACGGTGCTGGAATGTTAGTGGGAATTCTCAACATCGACGATCTGCTGGCGGCGCGAAGCAAGTCGAGTCTTCGGGACAGCGATCGCAAGCGTGTGCTGACACTTCGGTGGCCGTTTGGCGGGAGAAGCCAGGCTATCCCAACGATCGATCATAGGGTAGATCGATCGTCCGATAATGCAAATCGCGATAAAGAGGCCCTGGAGCAGGCGGAAGAACGTAGTGAGCAGCGCTTGGACTAACTGGATGGAGATTGGTTGACGCCGAAGAGCTCGGCCATCTCGTCGTGGAGGAAGCCGAAGCCGGGGCGGTAGGGCTGAACCCATTTGCCGTCGATGACGAACTGCGGGATGGCGCGCTTACCTACGTTGGCCAGGACGAGGTCGGCGGCGCCGGGGGTGTTTTCGATATCGATCTCCTGGAAGGGGATGTTGTGCGAGTTGAGGAAGCGCTTTGCTTCGCGGCAGTCGCGGCACCAGGATGCTGAGTAGACGGTTAGTTCCATGGAGATATTTTACTGGTTGATCGTGGTATTCCCGGGATGGGCTATGGCGGCGAGGAGTTCGGAGATCGTCTTGAGATCCGTGACGATGGTGTCTCCCATATGCGCAAGTGATGAGACGCATTGGTCGGCGGCCTCGGAGTTGCCGGCGCCGCAGGCGTCGCGAACGAGAATAGGGATGATGCCGAGATCGGCGGCTTGACGGCATGTCGGCTCGATGCCGATCTCGAGGGCGATGCCGGCAAGAATGACACTGCGGATGCCACAGTCTCGCAAGGTGAACTGGAGCGGCGTGCCTTCGAAGGCGGACATAGCGAGCTTGTCGAAGATGGCTTCGCTCGGAAGAGGTTGGAGTTCGGGGACGAGATGGAATCCCGGAGAGTCGCGCAGAAATGGCGAGATAACCTCGGCGGGGTTTTGCTTGCGCTGCCAGGCCATGGCCATGCGGTACTGGAACCCACCCATCAGTTCAGGCGGAAGCGACATGTGGCGGGTGAAGATCGTCCGGATGCCTGCGCGACGCGTGGCTTTAAGGAGTGTCAGGACCTTGTTCAGAATGGTCGGGCCGTCTGGTATTTGCGGGACGATGCCGACCTGCATGTCATAGATGAGAAGGGCGGTGTGCTGTGGGTGTATGAGTTCCGGAAGTGTGGTGAGTATTTCGATCCCGTTGTGACTTGTCATGTTTTGATTTGCCTTCTTCGGTGAATCGTAATTACTGCTCATGGTAGTTGCGTATGAGGCCGCCGTCGATGAAGTAGGTTGAGCCGGTGACGTAGGCGGCTTCGTCGGAGGCGAGGAAGGCGGCGACGCTGGCGACCTCTTCGGAGGTTCCCATGCGGCCTAGCGGAATATTTTTCAGTAGGGCATCGAGAAGTGGCTTGTTTTCGAGGAGCGCTTTGTTGATGGGGGTGGCGATGGCTCCCGGGGCGATGTTGTTGACGGTGATGCCGAGGGGGCCGAGCTCGACGGAGAGGTTGCGCATGAGCGTGCGCAGGGCTCCCTTGGAGGCGCAGTATGTGGAGAAGTGGGGGAAGGCCAGGTCCTCGTGGACGGAGCTGATGTTGATGATGCGGCCAGGTTGTTTGGCGTCGCGGAGTCGGCGGACGAAGGCCTGGGTGAGGAAGAAAGCGCCCTTGAGGTTGACGTTGAGGACTGCGTCGTAGTCCTGCTCGGTGACGTCCCAGAAGTCTGCGCGTTTCTCGATGCCGGCGTTGTTGACGAGGATGTCGCAGCGGCCTAGCTGCTGGTAGGTTTGATCGATGAGGTTCTGGGTGTCGGTGAGTTTAGAGACGTCGGCCTGGACGGTGATGGCTTTGCCTCCGGCGGCTTCGATCTGCGACTTCGTGGCGTTGGCTCCGTCGGGTCTGCCGCGATAGTTGATGACTACGCTGGCGCCTTCGCTCGCGAGGCGGATGGCGATGGATTGGCCAATGCCGGAGCCGGAACCGCTGACGATGGCTACTTTGCCTGCGAGACGAGCTGACATTGGTTGGCTCCTAATCGAATGCGTCTTCTTCGTTGTTAGGATGCGCGATGCTCGACTTTTTTCCTCGGCGGGCTAGAAAAAAGTTGCTGAGCATGGGGCCGCACTCTTCGGCGAGGAGGCCGGGGGCTACTTCGACTTTGTGATTGAGTTGGGGGTGGTTCATGACGCTGAGGACGCTGCCGCAGGCTCCGGCTTTGGGGTCGTCGGCGGCGTAGACGAGGCGAGCGATGCGGGCGTGGAGGATGGCTCCGGC
>DATMQZ010000005.1:0-5586 GCA_035566575.1 Edaphobacter sp. | reverse complement strand
GACTCAGGCTCCTTCACCGAGAGCATTCCCATCGCCAACCTCACCCACACCCGCGTCGTCAGCATTCTCTACCGTCTCGCGCCCGAGCACCCGTTTCCCGCCGCCGTCGACGACACCGTCGCCGTCTATCGCGAGCTTCTCAAAACCTACAACCCATCCCACATCGCCCTCTACGGAACCTCCGCCGGAGCCATCCTCACCGCCCAGGTCGCTGTTCGCCTCAAGCAGCTCCAACTCCCTCTGCCCGCCGCCCTCGGCATCTTCTCCGGTCTGGGCGATTTCAGCCGGCCAACTGATTCCCAAGCCATGTACAGCCTCCGCGGCCTCACCGGCAGCCTACCCGTCGCCGATCAAAAGCCCTTCGACCTCGAATACATCGGCAGCACCAACCCCAAAGACCCTGTCGTCTCACCCCTCTTCGCGGACCTCCACAACATGCCACCGGCGCTCTTCATCACCAGCGGCCGCGACCTGCTCCTCAGCGGAACAACCATTCTTCATCGCGCCTTCGTCCGCAACGGTAACGACGCCCAACTCATCGTCTTCGAAGGCCTGCCTCACGCCTTCTGGAACGACATCAGCCTTCCAGAAACAAAAGAGGCCTACGGCTATATGGCTGACTTCTTCAATCAGCATCTCAGCCACTGACGAGCTTCGTTATTCCCGCCACACTAAAACGTTTTTTTGCTGTTGAAAGTTATGTCTCATGGGCTAAGATTCGCTGCCAGAGGTAAAAGCCTATGAACTTACGCAGTATCCGACCACTTCACGCCGCCAACGTTTTAGCCCTCATGCTTCTCCAGTTGAGTGCATTTGGCCGAGCCCAAACTCTCCAGCCGCAGACCCAATCCCTACCCTATCGTTGGAAAAATGTGAAGATCGTTGCGGGAGGCTTCATCACCGGCATCATTCCTCACCCCACCATTCCAGGCATCTCCTATGTGCGTACAGACATTGGGGGCGCATACCGGTACGATGCCTTCTCAAACAAATGGACCCCACTCACAGACCTCTTCAATCAGAACGATTGGAACCTCACTGGCACGGAAAGCATCGCAACCGATCCGGTCGATCCGACGCGTCTCTACCTTGCTCAGGGAACCTACGTTCAATCTTGGGCAGGCAACGGAGCTATCCTTCGCTCTCGCGACTTTGGTTTCACATTCGACCGCATCGCTTTGCCCATCAAACTCGGCTCCAACGAAGCCGGACGCTACTCCGGCGAACGGCTCGCCGTCGATCCCCAGCACCACAACGTGCTCTACCTTGGCTCTCGCAACAACGGCCTGTGGAAGAGCGCCGACTTCGGCACCACATGGAACCAGGTGGCGAGCTTCCCGGTCAACGGACCCACAAGCGGAGTCGGAGTCATCTTCGTTGTCTTCCAGCCCACCACGGGTAAACCGAAAGAGGAGACCATCTACGCCGGAGTATCCGACAACACAATCGGTCTCTACAGCAGCACCGACGGCGGATCGACCTGGCAGGTAGTCGCCGGCCAGCCGACAGGCTTCTTCCCCACGCATCAGGCCCTCGGTCCCGACGGCAATCTCTATGTCACCTACGCAGACGGAACCGGTGCCGATGGCATGGGCGGCACGCGAATCGGCAACGGCGCGGTTTGGAAGTACAACACCGCAACCGGCCAATGGACCAACATCACACCACTCGGCCCCTGGTGGAATCCATCTATCTACTATGGATTTGGTGCCGTTGCTGTCGATCGCCAGCACCCCAACACCGTTATGGTCTCCACGCTCGATCGCTGGTGGCCCGGCGACGAGATCTACAGCAGTCTCGATGGCGGAACGACCTGGACCGCGCTTGGTTCCGAACCAGACGGCTCCGAGCCTGGCCCTCCTTACAACTTCTCCGTCCGCGACGACTCTCTCTCGCCCTATCTCACCGGGCTCAGCAATATTTCGGCGTGCTCGTCTACCTCCTGTGATCCTACGGCGGCCTCGTTCGGATGGTGGCTCGGCGCTCTGGCCATCGATCCCTTCAACTCCAACCATGTCCTCTACGGAACCGGTGCGACCATCTGGGAGACCCACGATGCCACCAATGTGGACTCAAAACAGCTCATCCACTGGACCGTCGGCGCCGATGGCATCGAAGAGACCGCAATCTCCGCCCTCATCAGTCCACCCGCCGGTGCGCATCTCATCAGCGGCATCTCGGATATCGGCGGTTTCCGGCACGACGACCTCGACGTCTCTCCGGCCGCGGGCATGAGCCAACCCTTCTACACCCCTCTCTCCATCGATTTCGCGCAGAACAATCCATCGCTGATCGTACGTGGCCCCGGCTGGTCAAGTAGCGCCGGCGCCTACTCCCTCGATGGCGGCACCACCTGGACCTCCTTCAATGGCATCTCCGGCGGCCCGCGTACCATCGCGGTCTCTGCGGATGGCAATCATTGGGTGCTGGCTCCGAACGCCGGCACCCCATCCTACTCGTCGGATAACGGCCTCACCTGGACGCCCTCAACCGGCGCGCCCGCGAATGCACCCATCATCTCGGACCGGTTCAACTCACTCAAGTTTTACTCGTTCGACTCCACCACCGGCTGTGTTTTTGTGAGCATTGATGGGGGCGTCAGCTTCGCACCCGCTGCCACTGGTCTACCGGCTGGCAACTTCTACGCTTCACCCGCAGCCGAAGGCGATCTTTGGCTGGCTACCAACAACGGCCTCTTCCATTCCACCAACTCTGGCGCCACATTCCAGAACACCGGCACAGTGCAACAGGCCTACAACCTTGGCTTTGGTAAAGCTGCGCCGTTGAGCAACTACCCTACGCTATTTCTGTCCGGGCAAGTCAACAATCTCCAGGCAATCTTCCGTTCAACCAATGGAGGAAAGACCTGGGTAAGAATCAATGACAATTACCACCAATGGGGCGCTGTAACTCCCATCGTTGGCGATCCGCGCGTCTTTGGCCGTGTCTATATCGGAACCAATGGCCGCGGGATCATCCGAGGCGACACTTGGTTTGCCATCCCATAGACCGGGTGCCCCATCCTTCGCGCTTTTGCGAAGGGTGGGGTATTCGCGCCACGCGCGAACCGCCTTTCCCGAGCCACCTCGGCGGTTAGACCTCTCTTTCGTCAGTCAGCGTCTTTAGACCGCTGGCAATCCCTCTGTTGCCGTTTGGATGTCACGTGCTTCGCTCTTCCACCGCCTCGCCTGCGCAATGCAGATTCCGTGCAGGATCAGCAACAGTGGCACAGCAAACGCAGGAATCAAGCTCAGCGGCAGCACAGCCATAGGCGTCGTCGGAATGCCTTGAGGATCGATAAACCTCGAGAGTGCTCCCAATGATATCGCCGTCACCAGATCCATCGTTCCCAACAGCTGCCACACGATGAAACTCGTTTTGTGCTCAGGCCGTGCCAACAGCATCGCAACCGGCAGCGCCGTCGCCCCTATCGCAATATCTCCCCATCCCGCCGGCAGCGCAAAGACCTCCGGTAAGATTTTGTAGGTACTTAACACCAGAAACACGACCCCCGCCAGCCTCCACGTATGCACGAGCGTCAACGTCCGCGGATTCAGCAACAAGATGTACTGCCGGAACGATTTCGATCTCAAATACCACACCGTAAAGGTCGTTAACGGAGTCAGCACTGCGAGCAGCAGCGCCAGTGGCGGCGGCTCCGGGTTTCTCGCAAATACATGCAACGCCGACACCGTCAGCGCCATCGCAAACCAGAGTGCGATCAACATTGCAACTACTTTTCCGTAATTTGTCTTCGTTGTCATTGCTCTCCTCCTTCTGCGACTACGTGCGCCAATCCATTTGTCAACTTCATCAACTGCTCCCACTCCTCATTCCCAACGCGTTTGCGCAGTCTTCTCTGTGTCCGTTCCCAAGACGGTAGCGCCCGCTTGTACATGGCCTCACCCTCCTTCGTCAGGCCCAGCCTCCACTCTCTTCGATCCTCTCCGCGCTGCATGCTCACCCATCCCTCTCGCTGCATGATCTTCAAAGTTCGCGTCAGTGTCGTGCTGTCGATAGCCAGAATCCCACCCAGCCGCCCCTGGGTTATCCCGCCTGCCAGCGTCAGCGCTTGAAGAATGGTGAATTGAGTCGCCCTCAGACCTTCCCGCCGCAACTCTGTGTCGTACATCTGTGTCAGCGTTCGCGACGCCCGGCGAAAGCTAGCGCACATACAAATCAAATCAACCATTTCCACTCCAGTTGTCCAATAAGATGCATATACATCTATTTTGATTCTCAAGTTGCCCAAAAAATCTCTCTTCTTATTTTCTCCCCGGCTGTTGTTCGACATATGTAAAAATAGAGATCGTTTCTGGAGAACTCCCATGTTCTGTTCACGTTGCGGAAAGCAGTTGGAACCAACCTCCCGTTTCTGTCCTTCCTGCGGAGCCAGCGTCAATCCCGCAGCCACTCCGTTCGCCGATCCCTTCGCGTCCACCGGCAAGCTCCTCCGCCCGCGCGCCAACCGTATGATCGCCGGAGTCTGCGCAGCCTTCGCCTTTCACTACGGCTGGGATCTGAACCTCGTTCGCATTCTCACTGCACTCTTCATCGTTCTTACCGGAGTCGGCGCCCTTGCCTACATCATCGCCTGGGTCGTTATCCCCGAAGAACCATATGCACTCCCCACAAAGAGCGTTTAAGTTTTGACCAAAAAGACCGAAGCAAAATATCTAAGCCCCCGTCCGTTCTCCTACCGCAACCGCTCCCTTCACTGCGACGAAGCCAACCTCTCCACTCTCGCTGCCGAACACGGCACGCCGCTCTACGTCTACTCCGCGCAGCAGATCTCGCACCGCTTCCAGCTTTTCGAAGCCGCCTTCGCGAATCGCCCCCACACCATCTGCTACGCCGTCAAAGCCAACTCGTCGCTGGCGATCCTCCGCCTCCTGGCAAAACAGGGAGCAGGCTTCGACATCGTCTCCGGCGGAGAACTCGAGCGCGTCCGTAAAGCTCACAAGCCCGCGCTCAAAAAAATAGTCTTCTCCGGCGTCGGCAAACAGGCATGGGAGATCGACGCCGCACTCCAGGCCGACATCCTCCAGTTCAACGTCGAGTCAGAGGACGAGCTCCATCTCCTCGCCGCTCGGGCCGAAGCCCTCGGCAAGCGCGCCCGTTTCGCCCTGCGCGTCAATCCAGACGTCTTCGCCGAAACCCACCCCTACATCTCCACCGGCCTCAGCGAGCACAAATTCGGCATCGACATCAAAGCCGCCCGCGCCATCTACCGCGCCGCAAAAAAATCGAAATGGCTAGACCCCGCCGGAGTCTCCGTCCACATCGGCTCCCAGATCCGCAAAGTCGACCCGTTCGCCGCCGCCCTCGCCCGCGTAACCAGCCTCATAGCCGATCTGCGCAAGGACGGCCACAACATCCGCTACGTCGACGCCGGCGGCGGCCTCGGCATCGACTACGGAGCCAGTACTTCGGGTAACGCTGCCTTCGACCCCGCGAAGCAAGTAGAAAAGTACGCCGCGGCCCTCACCAAGGGTCTCGCCAACGAATCCGCCCATCTGCTCCTCGAGCCCGGCCGCTTCATCGTAGCCCAGGCCGGAGCCCTCCTCACCCGAGTCCTCTACGTCA
>DATMQZ010000004.1:0-60103 GCA_035566575.1 Edaphobacter sp. | reverse complement strand
TCGTTCGGCTCGCCCCAGCGGACGGGCCAGGTGTGGCCGTAGATTCTGGCCATGGGGGCGTCGGACCAGTAGGACTGGAAGACGAAGTAAGCTTCCTTCCTGGTCATGTCGCGCTCGACGAGGCCCTTTTGATTGACGCGGGGGACTGGGTTTTCAACGCGTAAGGGAGTGGTGAAGTCCTTGAATATCCATTGGGCCGATCCGGTGAGCCAGGGTAGGGTCTCCTGGGTTTTGAGGTGCCAGTCGAAGAGGTTGCATGCGTAGGTTTCGGACCAGTCGCCGTCTTTGGAGACGCGGGTATTGCCGCCGGTGGAGAGGTAGGCAAGACCGCGTTCGTCGGTGCCTTTGCCAGTGGCGATTTGGGCGAGGATTTTGTCGGGGTCTTCGGAGTGGCGGCCTGCGTGGCTGTCGGCGCCCCACTCGGCGTGGAAGAGATGATTGACGCGCTCGCGCTGGGTTTCGAGGGACTTCTGATACTCCTGATAGGTTCCGCTGTACCAGCCGGCCCAGATGGAAGGGGAGTAGACGTCGGGAATGTCGCGGGCGAAGTCGAGTCGGCGGATGGTCGTCTTGCGCGAGGGGTCGAGCTGGTGTGCGAGGTCGTGGAGCTCTTGCAGGTAGGCGCGGATGGCGGGCTTGTCGATGGTGGGGTATTCGGTGGGCCAGTCGTTCTCGTTGCCCAGGCCCAGAGGAGAATGCTGGGGTGGTTGTGGTGCTGGCTGATCATGGTGCGGAGGGTGCGGCGGCCCATCTCTTTGAAGATTTCGCTGCCGATTCCGGCGCGGCACCAGGGGATTTCTTCCCAGACGAGGATGCCGAGGCGGTCGCAGAGTTCGAGGGCGCGGCGTGATTGCTGATAGTGGGCGAGGCGGATGAAGTTCGCGCCCATATCTTTGATGAGGTGCATTTCCTGAGTGATCAGGTCGTCGGGCATGGCGGCGGCGTATCCGGCGTGGTCTTCGTGGCGGTGGGTTCCGCGGAGCAGGAGGCGCTCGCCGTTGAGCTTGAAGGGGCCGTGCTGGATCCACTCGGTGTGACGGAGGCCGAATGTCTCGTGTGCGGTGTATTCGCCGCTCGCGCTTTTGATGGAGATGCTGCACTCGTAGAGGTGAAGGCTGGCGGGGCTCCATAGCTGAGGTGCAGGGATGGTGAAGGTTGTCAGGGGCGTGGAGTTTTTCCACGGCTGAATGGTATGGCTTAAGTGGTGTACGGAGGCGCCGGTTGGGTCTGTGACTTCTATGGTGATGTCGAGAGGATTGGCTTCGCTGGTGGGATTGTAGAGAGTGCCAACGATTGTGATCTCGGCTGGGCCTGCGGGTGAGGGAAGCTTGGTTTGGATATGTACAGTCTCGAGCGAGACGGCAGGGACGTAGACCAGGTTTACGTGGCGGTACATGCCGCCGTAGAGACTGAAGTCGCTGAAGTCGGACGGCATTCGGTCGAGATTGCGGGAGTTGTCGCAGAGTACGGCTATCGGGACTGGGGTTTGTTGGGTTGGGAGAAGGTCGGTGATGTCGATTACGAATTCGTCGTAGCCGCCTATGTGCTTGCCGGCAAGCTTTTCTCCGATGTATACGGTGGTCTCCTGGCCTGCGCCTTCAAAGTGCAGCAGCGTGCGGCCATTGGGGTAGGGATTGTTGATGGGAACATGGGTGCGATACCAGCCGTGGCCGCGATAGTAAGGCGTGTCAGGGTCGCAGGCGTCGTAGGCGCTAAAGCAATGAGGCAATGCGATGGATTGCCATGTGGCTAGCTCTTCGCTATGCCAGGCCTCCCATGGCCCGGCGAGGGTTCCCTGAAAGTACTCCCATCCCTCTGATAGACGGCGCGCTCGGTCGGTACTCTGAGACTGTGACGTGGAGCCTGCCAGAGTGGCGATGGAGGCGCGCAGTACCGGATTCGTCAGCAGGGGAAGAGACGCAGCGGCAGCGCTGGTCTTCAGGAAGTGCCGGCGGGAATACATCGTGATTGCTCCTGTTTTGTCTGTGTTAAAGGAGGATATGGTTGTTCTTTGTGAATGGTATGAGCTATCTAATTCATAGTTCCTACAAAATGCCAGACTTCAGTGATATAAAGATTCGTCGTTACAGATGTCAAGAGGCCGGTGGTTGAACCTGCCGGCCTAAGGTTGCTAATTCCAGTAGCCGGTCGTTGTATGAAATCGGTAGTATTACAGGCATAAAACTGAACATGTCGACTCCCCCATCTCCACCACAGTCGTTCGCCTTTACGAGAAAGCAGAGCGCTTCGAACAAGACTCCGCGTCAGATTAACCGCAACCTTGTTTTTAACCTCATCCGAACGCGACAGCCGATCTCTCGCGCCGATCTCGCACGCATCTCTGGACTGCAGCGAAGTACGATTTCACTGATCGTGGAAGACCTGATCCGCGACAAGTGGATACTTGAAGGATCGACTGGGAGATTGCCTCGTGGGCGAAGGCCTACGTTTCTGGAACTGAATCATCAGCGTGCGGTGATCGCGCTGGATATTCATCCGGCGCAGACTACGGTTGCTGTTACAGATCTGGGTGGCAGGATCGTGGCGCAGAACATCGTTGTTTTGCCGGCCGATGCGAATAAAGCCATCACTCCGATTATCGCGGCTATTAAGAAGCTGATGGCGGCGCATGCGGATAAGTCGTTTGACGGTATCGGGATCAGTCTGCCGGGTCGAACCGATCCGCTGCAGCAGAAGCCTATCTTCGCGCCGAATTTGAACTGGCCGGTTCTCAGCATCAAGTCGCGGATTCAGCGGGCGACGAATCTGCGCGTGGAGATGGATAACGTTGCGAATGCGTGTGCGCTCTCTGAGGTGTGGTTCGGCGAGAGCGATGGGCTGCATGACCTGGTGGTGGTGAATGTGTCGGAGGGTCTTGGCACAGGGATCTTCGCGAATGGGATGCTGTTGCGCGGAGCCAATGGTATGGCCGGTGAGTTTGGCCATGTGGAGATGGAGGCGAATGGGCCGTTGTGCGGATGCGGGAATCGAGGATGCTGGGAGATGCTGGCGTCGAACCGGGCCGGGCTTCGGTACTACGAGGAGATTAGTGGGCACGCGGCTCCGTCGAGTTTTGCAGCTTTGGTAAAGCTGGCGCAGGCAGACGAGGATGCCGCTGCCATCAAAGCGCTGGAGAAGATGGGACACTTTCTGGGTCGTGGGTTGAGGATGATTGTCTCCGCGCTTGCGCCGAGCGAGATCATTATCGTCGGCGATATTACGTCAGCGTGGTACATGTTCGGCCCGAAGGTTGAGGCGGAGCTAAAACAAAACTCTCTCTCGAAGGCACCGAAGCTGAGGCCTGCTTACGAGGGAAATACAGCACGCTTGCGAAGCGCTGTTGCGCTGGTGATGAATGCTGGACAGGTCTAACGAAAAGGAAATGAAAATTATGTCTTCTGTTGTAGCCCCATCGTTTCGGCGAGGCGCTTTCGCTGCGTTTCGTGAGGCCGGTTTTATTGGAGCGCTTACTCTGGGAGTATTTCTCGGAGCGGTGAACGTTCGTACTTTTGCGCAGGCGGCTCCGGCGACGGCTGCTACTCAAAAAGCGGCTCCGACTTACGGTAGCGCTGCGGGTGATGCTCTGGATAATCCGGGACCGCTGGCTACAGATTTGTCGGCGGAGATTAAGCCGAAGGCTATTGCTGCTGCGGTGAAGAAGGTTGCTGACTGGCAGGTGCCCTATGCGGAGCCGAGCTTCAATAAACTGTGGACGTTTGCGGCGCTCTACGATGGGCTGCTGGCTGCATCGGAGGCCACTGGCGATCAGAAGTATCGCGATGCTGTGCTTCGTTTTTCGGAGCAATCGAATTGGACGCTGATAGATGACCGGTTTCCTCATGCGGACGATCAGGCTCTGGGTAAGGCTTATATGCAGCTTTATCTGGCTGATCCCAAGGCTTCGCGTAAGCCTGTGCGGATGGCGAATACGAAGGAGATTATGGACCGGCTGGTGGTGCGGCCCGACGATCCGGATAAGCTGCTTTGGTGGTGGTGCGATGCGCTGTATATGGCGCCGCCGGTGCTGTCGCGCGTGTATGTTGCGACGGGTGATCGCAAGTACCTCGACTATATGGACCGTCAGTGGTGGCTTACGTCGGCCGCTCTCTATGACTCGGAGCAACATCTTTTCTTTCGCGATAGCCGGTATCTGACTCAGAAGCAGGCGAACGGTCAGAAGCTGTTCTGGTCGCGGGGCAATGGATGGGTGATGGGTGGGTTGGTGAAGGTTCTGCAGACGATGCCGGCAGATTATCCTTCGCGGCCGAAGTATGTGCAGCAGTTCAAGGAGATGGCGGCGAAGCTAGCGTCGATCCAGAGCAAGGATGGGTTGTGGCGTTCGGGGCTGCTCGATCCTGATGCTTATGAGCTGCCGGAGGTTTCGGGATCGGCGTTCTTTACCTATGCGATTGCTTATGGAATCAATGAGCATATTCTGGATCGCACGACGTATCTGCCTGTAGTGGAGAAGTCGTGGAAGGGAATGCTCTCGCATATTTATGCCGATGGGCGGTTGGGGTCGATTCAGCCGATCGATGGGCAGCCTGGGAAGTTCAAGCCCTCGGCTAGTTATGTTTATGGGGTTGGAGGGTTCTTGCAGGCGGGAGCGGAGATGCATCGTCTAGCGAGTGGGAAGCACTAAAACTGATCTGTTGAGGATTGAGAGACCGCTGCAAAATAGCAGCGGCTTTTCTTTTTGGGTTCACGATATGGGGAAGTTGGTGCGGCTATGCCGCTGAAAGGAAAGGTTGGGATGATGTAACCGGATGTTTCTCTTGACGAAATGAATGACCATTCAGTATGCTTCACGGCGTTCGGGATTTTCGCCCGTTGGAGCTTTCATGTCGCCGAGTTCCACCTCTGTAAGCAAGCAGATTCGTAAGGTAGGTGTGTTGGGTGCGGGGACGATGGGTTCCCGTATTGCAGCGCATATGGTCAATGTTGGATTGCCGGTGGTTCTGCTGGATATTGTTCCGCCAGGGACTGATTCGGGGGCGGATAAAGCCGCGAAGAACAAGTTTGTTCTGGCGGCGATGGATGGTTTGAAGAAGTCGAAGCCAGCGGCTTTTTATACGCCGGAGAGTGCGCGGCTGATTACGATTGGCAACTTCGAAGATGATCTTGGGTTGATCGCGGATTGCGACTGGGTGATTGAGGTCGTCGCGGAGAATCTTGAGATCAAGCATGCATTGCTGGCAAAGGTGATGCAGCATCGGCGAGCGGATTCGATACTTACGACGAATACCAGCGGGTTGCCAATTGCGAAGATCGCTGAGGGTTTGCCTGGGGAGGTGAAGCCTTACTTCTTTGGGACGCACTTCTTCAATCCGCCGCGGTATATGCGGCTGCTGGAGATTATTCCGACACGCGAGAGTGATGCTGCGGCCATCGCTGCGATTGCGCATTTTTGCGATCAGCGGCTTGGCAAGACGATTGTGCGCTCGCACGATACGCCGAATTTTATTGCGAATCGTATTGGCACGTTCAGTATGGGGAATGCGATTCGGTTGATGCAGGAGCAAGGGCTGACCATTGAAGAGGTGGATACGCTGACGGGTGCGGCGCTGGGTTGGCCGAAGACGGGGACGTTTCGGCTGGGTGATCTGGTTGGGATCGATGTGCTGGCGCATGTGGCCAGGAATTTTTCTGCGCAGGCTGCGGCGATCAAGGATGAGCGGGCCGAGGTTGTGCTGGCGCCGTTTATTGGCAAGATGATTGAACAGAAGTGGTTGGGCGACAAGGTGGGGCAGGGCTTCTACAAGAAGATGGGCAAGGATGCCGAAGGGCGTGATTTGCGGCATGTGCTCGATTGGCAGACGCTGGATTACAAGCCTTCGGTGCGACCGAAGTTTCCGGCGATTGAGATGGCGAAGAATGTGGAGGTAACGGGTGCGCGGGTGGCGCAGTTGCTTCATGCGGATGTACGCACGGATAAGGCTGCGAAGTTTTATTGGCCGCTGCTGACGGAGCTGTTTACATATGCGGCGAATCGCGTGTCGAATACGGGCGATGAGCCGGCGGACAATATTGTCGAGATCGATCGGGCGATGCAGACGGGCTTCAACTGGGAGCTTGGGCCGTTTGAGATGTTTGATGCTGCCGGGGTGCGGGCGACGACAGAGAAGATGAAGGCTGGTGGGGCAGCTATTGCGGCTAATGTGGAGAAGCTGCTGGCCTGGGCGGATAAGCATGGTGAGGCTAATCCGACCTGGTACAAGGACGATGCAGGTGTGCCGAGTGGGCGAGTGTACTTCGATCCGTTTGCGGGAGAGTACAGGCCGGTTGTCGTTGCAGATGGGGTTACTTCGTTTGCTGTGATTAAGAAGGCGAAGGGCGTGGTGAAAAAGAATCCCGGTGCTTCGGTGATTGATCTCGGGGATGGTGTGGCCGGGATTGAGTTGCACTCGAAGATGAATGCGTTGGGCGATGATATTGTTTCGCTGATTACGCAGACGCTTAAGCCGACGAGCCAGTTGGTGGGGGAGTTTGAGGCGTTTGTTATTACGGGCGACTCGGGGAATTTTTCTGTTGGGGCGAATTTGATGCAGCTTCTTCTTGGGATTCAGGAGGAGGAGTGGGATGAGGTGGAGTTGGCGGTGAAGGCGTTCCAGAATATGACGCAGGCGATCAAATTTTGTCCGCGTCCGGTTGTGGTTGCGCCTTATGGGATGTGTCTGGGTGGTGGCGTGGAGATATCGCTGCATGGTGCGGCGCGGCAGCCTCATGCGGAGCTTTATATGGGATTGGTCGAGGCTGGGGTGGGGCTGATTCCTGGCGGCGGTGGATGCAAGGAGATGGTGCTGCGGTCGATTGAGGCGGGATCGAGTATTCGGCCGGATGCTCGTGGCGAGGGCGTGGAGATATTTGAGGCGTTGAAGAAGAACTTCGAGACGATTGCGAAGGCTACGGTTTCTACTTCGGCGGCGGAGGCTCGTGGTCTGGGATTTTTGAGGGCTTCGGATAACGTTACGGTGAATCGTGATCGGCTGCTTATGGATGCGAAGCTGCGCGCGAGGACGATTGCTGATGCTGGGTATACGGCACCGGTTGTGCGGACGGATATTCCAGCGCCGGGTGAGTCTGTGCTGGCTACGCTGAAGCTGGCGGTGTGGACGATGCGGGAGGGGCAGTATATTTCGGACCATGATGCCAAGGTTGCGAATTGGGTGGCGTATGCGCTGGCGGGTGGCAAGGTGATGCCGGGGACGCTGGTGAGTGAGCAGTATCTGCTGGATCTGGAGCGGGAGGCGTTTCTTTCGTTGTGTGGTGAGAAGAAGACGCAGGAGCGCATTGCGTTTACGTTGAAGACCGGAAAGCCGTTGAGGAATTAGGAGTAGTCGCCATGAGAGACGTGATTATTGCATCTGCTGTTCGGACCGCTGTAGGCAAGGCTCCGCGTGGAACGCTGCGTACGACGCGGCCTGATGATCTTGCTGCGTTCGCCATCAATGGAGCGCTGGAACGGGTTCCGCAGCTGGATAAGTCTGAGGTTGAGGATGTGATTCTGGGTTGCGCGATGCCTGAGGCGGAGCAGGGAATGAATGTTGCGCGAGTGGCTAGCTTTCGCGCGGGGCTGCCGATTACTGCTTCGGGGATGACGATCAATCGTTACTGCGCTTCGGGGTTACAGTCGATTGCGATTGCGGTGGATAGGATTCGTGGTGGATCGGCTGAGGTGATTGTTGCCGGGGGCACGGAGAGTATGTCGTATGTGCCTTTTGGAGGCAATAAGATCTCGGTGAATCCCTGGCTGGTGGATAACTATCCGGGGTCGTATATGTCGATGGGACTGACGGCGGAGCGGGTGGCTGCGCACTATGGGATCTCGCGTGAGGCGATGGATCAGTTCTCGTATGAGAGCCATCAGAAGGCGTTGGCTGCGATTGCTGCGGGACGGTTTAGTGATGAGATTGTTCCTATTCCGGTGGTGACTACTACGGCAAATGGGAAGGGAAAGGCGAAGGCTGTCGAGTCGATGTTCAAGCAGGATGAGGGGCCGCGTGCGGATACTTCGCTGGAGGCGCTGGCAAAGCTGAAGCCGGTGTTTCATGCGAAGGGGACGGTGACGGCGGGGAACTCTTCGCAGACTTCGGATGGGGCTGCGGCTGCGGTGGTGATGTCGGCGGAGCGCGCGGCGCAGTTGGGGATTGTGCCGATGGCGAAGTTTATTGCGTTTGCTTATGCGGGGTGCGATCCGGAGGAGATGGGGATTGGGCCGATTCATGCTATTCCGAAGGCGTTGAAGATGGCTGGGCTGAGTCTGGATCAGATTGATGTGATTGAGTTGAATGAGGCTTTTGCTGCGCAGTCGCTGGCTGTGATCAAGGTGCTGGGGATCGATCCGGCGAAGTTGAATGTGAATGGTGGGGCGATTGCGCTTGGGCATCCGTTGGGATGTACCGGGGCAAAGCTTACGGCTACGCTGCTGCGTGAGATGCCTCGGCGGAAGGCGAAGTATGGGATGGTGACGATGTGTGTTGGTGGCGGGATGGGTGCGGCGGGGATTTTTGAAGTGACGAACTGACGTAGCTAAGGAGAAGCATGAAAACGATGTACCTTTTCACCGCCATACTCTGCTTATGCATCGCCGTCCTCGAAATGTTCTTTTTCTTTGCCGCGGGGGTGCCTGTGGGCACAATGATCGCGACAGTGGCAGCTGGGCTGCTCTTTGCGGGCATCGCTTGTCACATGTCTCAGCCCTACTCAGGCATGCGGCTCACCGGATTCGGTTCGGCATCCCTTATCGTCGTCATGCTGTTTCCGCTGATCCAACTAATTCCCATTCTGCGAAAGCAGCCACCCTTTGGCTTTTTTTATGTCATCGATCTAGCGCTTCTATTTGTCATTTCTCTGCACCTCACCTCCATCATGCTTTACCAAAGATCCCGCGAAAGTTAGAGGTAACACAATGGCTACAATGACAGTTCCCACCTCTACCGGTAAAAAGATCATCTCCGGTGGAAGCTTCCTTATATCGAACCCAACTCCGGCGGACTGTTTCTTCCCCGAAGACTTCACGGAGGAGCATCGGCAGATTGCGCAGACTACGGCTGAGTTTGCGTTGAATGAGATTGTGCCCGTTTCGGATCAGATTGAGGCCAAGGATTTTTCTGTTACTCGGCGGTTGATCAAGGAGGCCAGTGAGCTTGGGCTGACTTCGGTCGATATTCCTGAGGAGTATGGCGGGCTGGAGATGGATAAGGTTACGTCTGCGATTATTGCGGACAATATTGCGAAGCAGGGTAGCTTCTCGGTGGCTTTCTCGGCACACGTGGGGATTGGGACTCTGCCGATTATCTGGTATGGGACGGCGGAGCAGAAGCAGAAGTATCTGCCTAAGCTTGCTAGTGGCGAGTTTATTGGGGCTTATGCTCTGTCGGAGTCAACTTCGGGTTCGGATGCTTTGAATGCACGCACGCGGGCGGTGCTGTCGGAGGATGGACAGAGCTATACGTTGAACGGCGAGAAGATGTGGATTACGAATGCCGGGTTCGCGGATCTGTTTACGATCTTTGCCAAGTGTGAGGTGAAGGAAGGGAAGGACGCTGGCAAGGAGCGGCTTACGGCGTTCCTGGTGGAGAAGGGGACGCCGGGTTTCACGGTGGGTAAGGAGGAGCACAAGCTGGGGATTCGCGGTAGTTCGACTTGTCCGTTGATTCTGGCTGACTGCAAGATTCCTGCGTCGAATCTGCTGGGTGAGGTCGGCAAGGGGCATCATATTGCGTTCAATATTTTGAATGTTGGGCGGTACAAGCTGGGCAACGCGGCGGTGGGTGGGGCGCGGATGGCGCTTGGGCGCGGGATTGGATATGCGAAGGAGCGCAAGGCGTTCGGGAAGGCGATCTCGGAGTTTGGGTTGATTCAGGAGAAGCTGGCTGATTGTGCGGTGGGTGTGTTTGTTGGTGAGGCGCTTAGCTATCGGACGGTGGGGATGATCGATGCAGCGCTGGCTGGTGTGGACAAGCATGATACGGCGGCGATTCAGAAGGCGATTGAGGACTATGCGGTGGAGTGCTCGATTGTGAAGGTGTGGGACTCGGAGATGCTGGACAAGGTTGTCGATGAGGTGCTGCAGATTTATGCGGGATATGGGTATGTGGAGGAGTATCCGGCGGAGAGAGCTTATCGGGACTCGCGTATCAATCGGATTTTTGAGGGGACGAACGAGATCAATCGACTGATCATTACGGGCTGGATGATGAAGTCGGCTATGAGTGGGAAGCTGGCTTTGATGCCGGCTATTAAAAATCTGATGGATGAGGTGATGGCCGGACCGGCGCCGAAGGAAGATCGCGAAGGGCCGCTGGCTGGGGAGTTTGAACTGCTTACCTCGGCGAAAAAGCTTGCGCTGTTTGCGGCGGGAGCGGCTACGCAGAAGTACATGCAGAAGCTGGCTGATGAACAGGAGGTGATGGGCGCGATCGCTGACATGATCATCGAAGTGTTTGCGATGGAGTCGGCTATTCTGCGGGCGGAGAAGATGTCTGCTAAGAGTACGGCGGAGATTCCGGTGGCGATGGCTCGGATTTATGCGGCTTCAGCGATGGAGAAAATTGAACTGGCGGCGCGGCGGATTATTGCGGCGGTGGCTGAGGGAGATATGGCTCGCACGCAGCTTACGATACTGCGACGGCTGGCCAAGCATGATCCTGCGGATACGATTGCGTTGCGGCGTCAGGTCGCTCAACATGTGATCAAGGCGGGGAAGTATGCGCTGTAGCTTAGACCATCCGATATAAAAATTACGTTTTGTGGAATAGCACAAAAGGACCAGCCGAATAACCCCCTTGGCTGGTCCTTTTGCATTGCCTTGAAAGGGGCTCTCTGTAAGCATCGTTGAGATACCCTATGCTGACCACTGAATCACTGCTCTGCCGAATCCGTACTCGTCTGTCGATTGTTGCGTCGACGCTTCTTCTTTTGTTTGGTTGCTTTTCCGAGAAGATGGAGGCGCAGCGAGTGGTGCTTGCGAGTCGCGCGTTTGAGAACTCCAGCGGCAGCGTTGGAATGATTGATGTGGGGCCGGTACCTGTTTCTCAACCGTTGAATCTTACGCTTCGACTTGCGCCTGGGGCGGCACGGACTGCGGCTCTTGATGAGCTTCTTGCGGCACAGATTACTTCTTCTTCTGCGAGTTATCACAAGTGGGTGACGCCGGCGCAGTTTGCCTCGAGCTATGGGGCGGCTGATGACCAGATTGCGACGGCAAAGAACTGGCTTGAGTCGCAGGGTTTGACGGTGGGGACGGTTTCGGCTGCGAAGACAAGGCTTACGGTTACGGGAACGGCGGCGCAGGTGCAGCAGGCTTTTGCTGTTGCGCTACGGCGATACCAGATGGCCGGGGTAGTGCACTTTGCGAACTCGACGCAGCCCTCGCTGCCAGAGGAGATTGCTCCACTGATTGCGGGAGTTTCGGGGCTGGATGATATGCCCGCGGCTTCGGCGACGGCACTCGCGCGGCTTACGAGTGTGGGACAGGGTTCGAGTAATGCTGCGAACGGCGCGGCGGATTCGCTTGATGCTCTCGGTACGGCGATCGATACGAATGTCTCGCCTATTCTTACGCTGAATACGACGACGTGTTCGTCGGATCTTGCGCAGTCCGACTACGATGCTTACCGCGACTTGTTCCGGCAGGCGAATGCCCAGGGTATTACGGTTCTGGCTTCGAGCGGGTGCGGAACGTATGGGACTGGCAGCTTTCCGGCAAGCCTTGCGGAGGTGACTGCGCTTGCGATTAATCCCACTGCTTCTTCGGCGAACGGTATTGAGTCTCGTCCGTCGTGGCAGAGCGCGCCGGGGCTTCCGGATGATGGCAATCGTGACGAGCCTGACCTTACGACGAGTTCTGTGGCGGCGTTTGCGCAGGCGCTTACGACTATCGAGCAGAGTGGCGGGCGGCAGGGTAACGTCAACGCGATCCTGTATTCGCTGGCGACTACACCGGATCTCTATACTCAGCCGGATAATACTCCGGCTGGGACGTGGGAGGCGGCTACCGGCCTTGGCGTTGTTGATCTGCAGAAGCTGATCAAGGTGTTTCCTCGTGCCACCGGGACAGCGACGACGACTTCGCTGACCGCCAGTAGCTACGCTGTGGGATACGGCACACCGATTGTGTTGACGTCGAATGTTACGGCGGCTGCGTTCAACGTGGCGAATCCTACCGGGACTGTAACGTTTACGAGCACTACGCAGGGGACGATAGGTTCCAGCCCTTTGACGAACGGTACGGCGACGCTGAACATCAGCACGCTGGGAGTAGGGTCCTACACGATTACGGCCAACTACACAGGCGATGCGAACTATGCCGGGAGCTCCAGCACGAGCAGCGTCGTGGTCACGGTCAGCATTGTGAACGCCAGTCTGACGGCAACGATCTCGCCGTCGTCGAATGTGCCTTATGGAAGCACTGCTACGGTCACGGCGACGGTGGCTCTGCCTAATTCCGCCGCTGCGCCCAGCGGGACGGTCTCGGCTCAAATTGAGGGGATCACCGGTTCGGCATACACTGCCACACTGTCACCTAACCCCGGAGGCAATACCGCCACAACGAACATCAATATTGATGCGCCGCCGCCCAGCACCACCCCTTATACGGTCCAGACTACCTGCGCGGGCAATCAGAACTTCCAGTGCCAGACTCCGGTCAATCTTACTTTCACTACGGCCAAAGGCAACACCACGACTACACTAAGCCTCACGCCGGCTGCTCCCCAGGCGGGGCAGCCTGTCACCCTTACGGCGACCATCAATAACAATGGCAACGGTAAGTTGACCTATACATTTTCCGGCAGTGTCACGTTTATCGATACCACCAGCGGGAAGACGCTGGCTACGGTTCCGGTTGGCACCAATCAGGCGGCGACTTCGCAGACACTCTCAGGTAATGTTCAGCACAATATAGTTGCCAAGTACAGTGGCGACGCCAACTGGAACACCAGTACTTCGGCACCGCAGGCCGTCCAGCCTACGCTGCTTCCATCGTCGCTTACGCTTACGGCGAATACTTACAATACGCTGGCCGGGGTCAATATTGTCTTTACGGCGACGGTGTTTTCTACGGCGGCTAATGCGGTAGGGCCAACGGGTACGGTTACTCTCTACGACACCTATAACGGGTCAGTGGTGCAGCTGGGAAGCCCGACGCTTACGTCGAATGGGCCGAATCAGTCGATTGCGATGTTTTCGACCACGGGGCTGTTGGCAGGGGCGCACAGCATCTATGCGATCTATAACGGGGATAGTAACTTCGACAGCGCAACCTCGTCGACGCTGGCACTGAATCTGTCGGACTACAACCTGACTATGATTCCGCAGACGCTCACGCTTAGTCCCGGGCAGACGGGGCAGGCAGTGGTGCTCCTCGGCATGGTGGGGGGATTCACCGGCACGGTCAGCTTCGGATGCACACCTCCCTCAAGCAGCGAGATTACCTGCTCGTTCAATCCGGTGACGCTGACCGGTGGGGGGAGCACGACGATGTCGATCGTTACAACTGCCCCTCAATACTCGACCACCACGCAGGCGAGACTTCGTGGGGGTTGGGCTCTTACTGGCGGGGCAAGCCTGGCCGCGCTTCTCTGGTTCATGGCGCCTGTGCGTCGACGGTCGATCCCAACGCTTCTGCTGGTCGTCTTTGCTGTTTGTCTGACGGCAAACCTGGGATGCGGCCAGGGGGGCAGTGCCGCCGCGACCGGTTCAACGACGCCGACTCTCACTGATCCGGGAACGCCGTTGGGCACGCAGATCTTCACTATTACCACTGCGGCAAGTGACGGTGTAAACACTGTCCGCCACAGCTATCAGTACCAGGTGACGATACAGTAGCTATCTCCTTTGATTGGTGCAGATAGCGAATCGGTCCACCGCTTTGGAGAACCAGCGGTGGAGGAATGTCATTTAAAAACTGCCCACGAGCGTAATGAGTTGAAACGCAACCTTTCTTTCCGTCGTCTGTCTAAGCAGAAACGGGAATCCTCTATTTGGGTTGTCCAAACGCATAGACGAATCCACTCAATTACGATGTAACCTTTTAGTGAGGCAGGAAAATCTTCATGTTCAGCCGTATGGTTTCACGCTTTGTCATCCCTGCCGTGGGTCTTTTTGGACTGGCGCCCCTGGCTTACGCCGCTCCGCAGAGCCGCATTGTCGCGATAAACGGCAGTAGCCGGGTGCCGGTTCAGCACACGATTCCGACCCGTGCACGTGTCGCGAATGACCTTGGTTCTGCGCCTTCGGATACCAAACTCAGCACGGTGTCTTTGCACTTTAATGTGACAGCTGCGCAGCAGGCAGATCTGACGCAGTTGCTGGTCGATCAACAGAATCCGAGCTCACCGAACTATCACAAATGGCTTACGCCAGAGCAGTTTGGTGCGCGCTTTGGTCTGAACAGCGCCGATATTGCGAAGATTTCGACTTGGCTTACAGGTCAGGGTTTTACCGTTACAGGAGTTGCTCGAAGCTCGACCTTTGTTACGTTCAGCGGAACGATCGCACAGGTGCAGCAGGCATTCGGCACAAGCATCCATACGCTATCGCTTAATGGGGAACAGCATATCTCCAACGTTACTGATCCGGTGCTGCCCTCGTCCATCGCTGGTGTGGTCTCAAATATCAGCGGGTTGAATGATTTCAAGGTGCGGGCTCGCGCCCGGGTGAGAAAGGTCGCGGCTTCTGAGGCCGTTCAGCCGCGCTACACTTCCTCCGTCAGTGGGAATCACTACATCGCTCCGGGTGATTTCAATACCATCTATGACATCAATCCGCTGCTGCAGAACTCTGTTAATGGAAGCGGCATAACGATCGCGGTGATGGGGCAGACTGACATCAGCCTCGCCGATGTCGCTGCGTTCCGGTCTGCTTCGGGGCTGTCTGCCAACGTTCCAACGGTGAAGCTTTATGGGCCCGATCCGGGGTTGCTAAGTACCGATGTGGATGAGGCGCAGCTCGATGTGGAGTGGTCCGGTGCTGTCGCACCCTCGGCTTCTATCATTTATGTAAATTCCACGGACGTCCTGGATACGTCGCTTATGAACGCGATCGACAATAATCTCGCGCCGATCATGAGCGTCAGCTATGGTCTCTGTGAGAGTGCTGCGTCGGTGGCGGCGCTGAACTCGTTCAATCAACTGTTCCAGCAGGCGAATGCAGAGGGCATCACGATTGTTGGCCCTTCTGGGGACTCGGGAGCTACGGACTGCGATTACCAGTTTGCCACTGCGAGCCAGGGACTCGCGGTTGATTTTCCGGCTAGTTCTCCTTTTGTGACCGGTGCCGGTGGGACGATGTTCAACGAAGGCAGTGCTACCGGTGCAACCTCGTACTGGAGCGCCAGCAATGGAACAGACTCCGGCTCAGCGATCTCTTATATTCCCGAAACTGTGTGGAATGAGACGAGCAGCACCAATGGACTCGCATCTGGGGGCGGCGGGGCCAGTTTGTTCTTTGCGAAGCCTTCGTGGCAGGTTGGCACAGGTGTTCCGGCAGATGCTTCGCGCGACGTTCCCGATATTTCGCTCAACGCCGCATCTGGTCACGACGGCTACCTTTTCTGTTCCAAGTCATCGTGTTCGAGTGGTTACCGGGATGCATCTGGCAACCTGAACGTTGTGGGTGGAACTTCGGTTGCGGCTCCGACCTTTGCGGGCATTCTTGCCCTGGTGGAACAGAAGATTGGTTCCCGGATTGGAAACGCGAATCCAACGATCTACGGGCTGGCAAACAGTACGTACTATGGCACTGTGTTTCATGACATTACGTCAGGAAATAATGAGAGCCCTTGCGATATCGGTACGGTCAATTGTCCCAATGGAGGCAGCATTGGGTACACGGCGACACCGGGCTACGATCTGGCGAGCGGGTGGGGCAGCATCGATGTCTTCAATTTTGCGAATTCATGGAGTCTCGTTACCCCTGCCGGGGGCACCAGTGTGAACTGCACACCGGTTACCAGCGCAAATCCATCGCCTGCGAATCCCTGCCCGCTGCTTTCGTCCACGACGATTACGACCAGCTCTCCCCAGTGCGGTGTCAGCGGTGGAGGCAATGTCACTTTCAACGTTAGTGTAGCGAACGGGAGCATTGGCACTGGTACTCCGCCTGTGCCCACCGGAACGGTCCAGTTGCTGGTCGATAATGTGGCTTCAGGTTCGGCCGTTACGATTGTGAACGGAGCGGCCACCTTGACATTGAGTACGGCCGGACTCTCTTCAGGCGGGCACAATGTTAGCGTTTCCTACTCCGGCGACGCGTCGTATAGGGGATCCAAGGGGACTCTGCTGACTACGAATGGCGATGTCGCCCTGCTCGATGTTGTTTCGTCGACACAGGCGGATTTCTCGCTTACGCCGTGTACATCAAACGTCACCGTGGTGCATGGCGGCACTGCTCCTGGAATCACCTTTACCCTTACTCCGTTCAACGGATTTCAGGGCTCTATCGCACTTAGCTCCGTTGTGGATAGCTCTGTAGCGGCTAGCTATACCTTCTCGGTGAACCCGGTTGTCATCAATTCAACTGCGGCCGGTACTACCAGCTTTGTTCTTACTGCTTCCCAGAGCAGCGCCAAGACAGGTACCGGTTTGCTGAGGGTTGCCTCTACTACTCCGCACAGTGGAAAGGCACCATGGTATGTTGCAGGCTCCGGTGCGAGTCTCGCCTGCCTGCTGCTGGTTGCAGTGCCGAGACGTCGCCGCCTGGGCGCTTTGTTGGTTGTGCTGCTTTCTGTCGCGGCTTTCTCGGCGAGTGGATGCGGCGGGAGCAGTAGCTCGACCACCTCCACTTCCACTGGAGGTACAACTCCCGTTGTTACAAACGCGACTCCGGGAACGTACAACATCACGGTTACCGGAGTGGCCACGACCGCTACCGGGAACATTGTGCATAGCGCGACAGTCACCTTTGTCGTTCAATAGACGGGTACATCTATTTACTGGCCGCGCTCTTCAGGGGCGCGGCCTTTTCGTTTCGTGAGGGCTTCATACACGAAAGTCATAGTAGCCTGCCCACAATCGTCTTGACGCGAGTCTTTGTCCACGAAAGAATCAGGTTGCAGCGCCAACTGTAGTTCTTTAGAACCGTACCGCCACTGCGCGGTAGGAATCGATTTTTAATGCTTCGTGTCTGCCGGGCTCTCGTCGTCGCTATTGCTGCGTTTTACGCAGCGGTTGTCTCTGCACAAGTGCATCTACCCGTGCCTCAATCGCGCATCGTGCAGGCGGTGGATGACTCTCGGCGCACGACTCTTATGGGGAATACACATCCGCTGGCGCGTGCTGAGTTCGACCGAGGCAGCCTTGCCGATGAAACGCCGCTTCGCCGTATGCAGCTTGTGCTGCAACGAAGCTCCCAGCAGGAAGAGGCGTTGAAACAGCTTCTCGATCAACAGCAGGACACAAGCTCCTCCGCGTATCACCAATGGCTCACGCCGGAGGCATTCGGCGCCGCTTTCGGGCCCTCGGATCGCGATCTCTCCGAGGTTACCAGCTGGTTGTCCGCCCATGGCTTTTCCGGCATTCAGGTCAACCCAGGACGTACCCTTATCGAGTTCAGCGGCACGGCCGGGGCTGTTCGCTCTTCGTTTCACACACAGATGCATCGATACAGTGTTGGCGGCGAACAACACTTTGCCAATGCTGCCGATCCACAGATTCCCGTGGCGTTTGCGCCGGTGGTTGCCGGCATCGCGTCTTTGAATAGTTTTCACCATAAGCCGGCCAGCCGAAAGACTGGCAGGTTTCGCCGCGATACCAGGACAAATCTGATCACCAGGATGGATGATCAGACCACGACTCAGACCAAGACGCAGGCCAGACCACGGGCAACACTTCCCAATACAACGGTCCAGCCGAACTTCACTGTTCCCGACGGAGCTACTTTAGTTTACGGCGTTACTCCCTATGACTTCGCAACCATCTATAACGTATTGCCGTTGTGGAATGCGAGCACGCCAATCGATGGCACTGGCCAGACGATCGCAATTGTGGGCGAGACGGACATCAACCCTGCCGACTTCGTTAATTTCAGGAAGCTGTTCCATCTTCCCATCGGAGATACGAATACTCCTACCGGGACGCAGTATCTCAACATCATTCACAATGGACCCAGTCCGGGAGTAGGGGCCGACGAAGGTGAAGCGGATATCGATACGGAGTGGTCTTCGGCGGTGGCCAAGGGGGCGACCATCGACTATGTCGTCTCCGAGAGTACCGAAGTGACGCAGGGAACCGATCTCTCCGCGATCTACATCATCAGCAATAATCTGGCTCCGGTGATGAGCTTCAGTTATGGCCAGTGCGAGCTGTTTCTTGGCACATCGGGCAATGCCTTCTTCAACAATCTGTGGCAGCAGGCTGCGGCCCAGGGAATTACCGTGCTGATAGCCAGCGGAGACTCCGGCGCAGCCGCTTGTGAAGCATCTAACGCCAATTACGCCGTCAACGGGTTGGCAGTGAACGGCCTGGGCAGTACGCCTTACAACATCGCCGTTGGTGGAACCGACTTTTATATGCCGACCGGTGGTGCCATGTACTGGAACTCGGCGAATGATCCGACGACCCAGGCCTCCGCGAAGGGTTACATTCCCGAGGCAGCATGGAACGATAGCTGCGCTAATTCTGTCTTTTCCACGCTGAGTATTTTTTCAGGCCAGACAGCCGAGCAGATATGTAACAGTGCAACGGCGATCAATGATGGCTTCGTTTCGGTTGTGGGAGCGGGTGGCGGGGCGAGTTCCTGTACCCAGTCAAACGGTAGCTCGTCGAGTTCCTGCAAGGGTGGCTACTCCAAGCCATCCTGGCAAACCGGCGCTGGTGTGCCGGCAGATGGCGTTCGCGATATACCCGATGTGTCGTTGTTTGCCAGTAACGGATTCTTTAATGCGTTTTATGTTGTCTGTCAGCAAAGCAGCAATACAGATGGACAGCCCTGTGGCCTTACCTATCCCGTGTATGATTTTGTGGGATATGGCGGGACTTCGGTTTCGGCACCAGCGTTTGCAGGGATCATGTCCCTGGTCAATCAGAAGATGGGCAACCGGGTGGGGAATGCGAACTACGTTCTCTATAACCTGGCCAGCAGGCAAAATACATCGGGAACGGCCTGTAACAGCAGTACAGGAGCGCCTGCATCCGGTTGCATCTTTAACGACGTTACGACGGACACGATCTCGCAGCCGTGCCTCAAAGGCACTCCGAATTGCACCGTTACGAACTCTTCGGATCGTTACGGCGTTCTCGCTGGTTGGGGAGGTACGACGGGCTACGATCTCGCCACTGGGCTAGGCAGTGTCAATGTGGCAAATCTTGTCAATAACTGGACCAGTTCCTCCTTCCGTTCGACTACAACAAGTCTGTCGTTATCACCCCTCACGATTCCACATGGCAGCCCTGTCACGGCCACGGTAAAGGTAGTTGCAACGACAGGAACGCCGACGGGGAATGTTTCGATCAATGCGCTCGCGACGAATGGATCGCTAGGCGGTGGGACACTGACGAGCGGAGCCGTTAGCCTTCCTCTGAGCGGATTTCCCGGGGGATCCTATTCGGTGCAGGCGCACTATGCCGGCGACGGCACTTTTGCTGCAAGCGACTCGAATGCAGTAGCAATCACGGTGACCCCTGAGGGGAGTAGCACCAAGCTTCAACTGTTGCTTGTCAATCCTTCCTCCGGAGATGTCTCGTCCATCTCCAGCGGAATGACTTTTCCCTATGGCGGCTTTTATCTTGTGCGTGCTGACGTAGCTGGGGTGTCCGGGCAGGGAAGTGCCACGGGGAACGTCGTTATTACAGACGCGGGGTTGCCGCTCGATGGGGGCACCTTCCGGCTTAATTCCACTGCAGACACCGAAGATCAGACTACGGCGCTCGCACCTGGCGTACACAGCTTTGCGGCGGCTTATGCAGGGGACGCAAGCTTCAATGCAAGTCAGTCGGCACCGGTGGCGCTCACGATTACCAAGGCGCAGACTACCAGTAGTCTCACGGCCCGTTCTACGTTCGTTTCGAGCAGCGCGACGGTCACTCTGACCACACAAATCAAGACACAAGCGGTTGGCAACACCGGGTCCGGCGGCTTTGGCTTGTATGCTCCGAGCGGTATCGTGACGTTCAAATCCGGCGATATCACGCTGGGCACTGCTCTGGTTACGCAAAGCGCATTCCCTGCCTCGGTTTCCGATTCGGCCTCGGCGGTCTTTACTTTTCCAGCCAGCCTGCTCGCAGTCGGGAACAATGACATCACCGTCAGTTATCCAGGGGACACGAACTACAACCCTTCCAGCTCCTCTGCGATCACGATCAATGTAATGGGCTCTGCCCTGGCATCGAGTGTTACTGCGATTACGCTCTCTGCAGCAACGGTTGCGCCCCGAACTCCTTACATGTTCACTGCGCAAGTCACGCCGACTACTCCTTACGCAAGCGGTACAGTGCAGTTCACCAGCGACGGACAGGCGATAGGCAAACCACTGTCCCTCTCGTTGGGGCAGGCTACACTATCGAGCAGCCTGATCTCACTTGCATCCGGGACTCACATGATTGCTGCCGTTTATTCGGGAGATGTGAACTACAGATCATCGGCCTCCGCACCCGCCACATTTACTATCACGAGCCCCACTGTTCCAAGCACAACGACAGTTTCCGTTACTCCGGAGACGGTGGTGCAAGGAGGCCCGGTTACGGTCCTATCCACGATCAAGCCGAGTGCGGCGACGGGGACGGCCCAGCTTTTGCTGGATGGCAGCCCATATGGACAGCCTCTCGTTGTCAGCAGTGGCGGCAACAATTTGCCCCTTTCTACTGCTACGCTTGAACCGGGATCGCACGTGCTGCAGGTCTCGTATTCCGGCGACGCAACCTACCTACCTAGTGTCTCGTCCGGCAGCGTGCTGAATATTCTTGCCTCTGTGGGAACCTTTACGTTCTCGTCTTCTGGCGCTACGACAACAGTGGCCCGCGGCGGAACGTCGGCTCCGATCGTGCTCACGGCGATCCCCCTGGATGGATTCCACTCGACGATTAGTTTTGCCTGTAGTGGCGGCATGCCAGCGGGTGCGACATGCTCATTTGCTCCGGCCAGTGTTACGCCTACTGGACCTGCTGCGCTGCCGATTTCTCTTACTGTCGCGATGAGTACGATAAGTACACAGACGACGGACCGCAAGGCGTCCGGCCTATTTCCCTGGCTCCCGTTCACCACAGGTGTAGCGATCAGCGGGATATTTTTGGTTGGTGTCCCGCGCCGCAATCGATGGCGGAGCATGGTGCTTCTGCTTCTTGCATTCGTCGCTTTTGCCTCGGTATCGGGGTGTGGTTCGGGCCTCGCAGATACGCGAGGCAACTCCAATGCGAATTCGGCTCCTGGGACCTATTCGATTACAGTCACGGCCAGTGGAGGTTCAACGATCCAGACCGCAACTGTTAGTTTAGTTGTCCAATAGTCCCGACTCTTCAATTCTTTGCCGGCTTGGGAATCTTCTCGGACGATCCCCCTGCGACGCGCATGAGGAAGTCCTGCGCGCTGAAGGGCTGGCCTGTATGCGAAGCTCGCACGTACTCGCCATTTGATTGCAGAATTCGGGTCTTGGTGTTGTCTGCCAGATAGGCAGCGAGAATCTCATCGCGCAGGCGATTCTTCAAGTCAGGCTGCGTTACAGGGAATACGACCTCGCAACGTTCGACGAGATTTCTCGGCATCCAGTCGGCGCTTCCGCAGTAGATTTCTTCGTCGCCACCATTGGCAAAGTTGAAGATGCGGCTGTGTTCGAGAAATCTCCCAACGATGCTACGCACACGAATCCGCTCACTCAGACCCTTTACGCCAGGGCGTAGCGAGCACATGCCGCGAATGATCAGGTCGATCTCCACGCCTGCCTTGGACGCTGCATACAGTGCCTCTACAACGCGTCGGTCGAGCAGGCCATTCATCTTGGCGATGATCGCCGCTGGGCGTCCCGCTTTGGCGTGTTCCGTCTCGCGTTCAATCAAGGCGACCAGGCCATCCCACAGTGTCAAAGGGGCTACTTTCAGCGGGAGATAAGATTCCGACTCGGTCTCCGCTGTGAGGTAATTGAAGACTTTTTGCACGGCCTCAGTAAGCTCAGGCCGCGAGGTCAACAAGCTGATGTCGGTGTAGAACCGCGCCGTAACGGGGTTGTAGTTGCCTGTTCCCAGATGCGCATATCTCCGCACGATGCCGTCGGGATCGCGCCTTACCAGTAGCGCCAGCTTGCAATGGGTCTTCAGGCCAAAGATACCGTGGAAGACGCCGACGCCTGCGTCTTCGAGCTCGCGAGCCCAGCGAATATTTGAGTCTTCGTCGAATCGGGCCATCAACTCAACGACCACAGTCACGTCCTTGCTTTGGGCTGCTTCTATCAGCGAGCGGAAGATCGGAGAGTCTTTGCTGGTGCGGTACAGCGTCTGCTTCATCGAGATGACGCCAGGATCCTGCGCTCCTGCTTCGATGAATTCCTCGACTGTTTTGTACGAATCGAAGGGATGGTGCAGCATCACATCCTGTTTCCTTAGTTCGTCGAAGAGATCGATGGACTTCGCGCCGAGACGAAACTCTTTGCCGATAAACGGCGGGTACTTGAGCGTGGGGCGCTTCGCTTCAGAATAGAGATTCATTAGCCGGGAGAGATTTACAGGGCCGTCGGTCCGAAACACCTGCCAGGGTTCGAGTTCGAAGTTCATCCTCAACCGTTCGATGACATCTTCGGGAGCGGAGCTCTCGATCTCCAGCCTCACCGCGTCTCCCTTGCGCCTATTGTGCAGTTCCGCGCGCACGCTTTCGAGCACGGAACGCGACTCCTCCTCCTGCATATACAAATTGCTGTTCCTGGTAACCCGGAAAGCGGATCGGCTTAGTACCTCGTATCCTCGGAACATATATTCGACTTGGGCTTCGATTAATTCGTGCAACATGATGAAGTCGCAGTAGCCTTCGCCACCCGGCAGAGGCACGAGGCGAGGAAGGGCACGAGGCACGGTTACGACCCCTAGAATGGGCGTTGGATTCTTTCCGCCGGGCATCTTTCGTTTGTGTCGCAACATCAGGGCGAGACAGAGAGCTTTGTTGAGAACCCGGGGAAATGGGTGAGATGGATCAATCGTGACCGGGGTCAGAAGCGGATCGACCTCGTTTTCGTAAAAGGCGAGAGCATGGGTTCGGGCCTCATCGGTCAGTTCGCGCCATTGGAGCACACGAATCTTCTCCTGATGCATCGCAGGCAACAGCATCTCGTTCCAGCATCGATACTGGGCGGCGACGAAGCTGGCCATACTCTCGCTGAGCCGGTCCAGCCTTTGCTGCGGAGTGAGGCCTCCCTCGTCGAGCGGCTGGGCCTGGTTGTATCCGTCTTCGATCCGCTGCAGCATTCCCGCAACGCGAATCTCCACGAATTCATCCAGGTTGCTGGCTGTGATGGCAAGAAACTTTACCCGCTCGAGCAAGGGGTTCGACGGATCCTCTGCCTCCTCGAGTACGCGCTGATTGAACCGCAGCCAGGATTCGTCGCGACTGAGGAACAGATTTTCGACGGCTCTTGTCGAGCTCTTTTTGGTCTGAGGACTCTTCTTTATGCTTCGCTTTTTTGCGGCAACAGCTGATTGTATATTTGCAATCATAGAGGTCTAAAAGATTACCGTATTCCTATGAACCGGCTATAGGAAGAGCCAGCAAAATGTCGCAGATTCAATAAAAGTTGTCGATTCCGACGGAAAATGAAATATCCGGGCCACTGATCCGTCTACACCAGTAGATGAATCCCATGTCGAGCAATAATTGGACCATCATCGAGCAGGACAAGCTCATCTCTCAGGCCATGGAAAGAGATGAGCCGAAGCTGCGCAATTTTATTCGGAAACATGTGGCGGATACCGGCGAGGCCGAGGATATCGTCCAGGAGGTTTTTTACGAGCTTTTGGAGGCCTATCGCCTCATGAAGCCCGTAGAGCATGTAACGGCTTGGCTTTTTCGCGTTGCGCGAAACCGGATCATTGACCTCTTCCGTAAGAAAAAGCCTGAGTCACTCAACGAACCCGTTATTTCAGGCGACGATGGCGACACATTGCTATTGGAGGACATGTTGCCTTCCGCGGAAACCAGCCCCGAGGCAGCCTATGCGCGAAATATGCTGCTGGATGCATTGGAAGACGCGCTCGAAGAGCTTCCTGCCGGTCAACGAGATGTTTTTATCGCGCACGAGTTGATGGGCCTCAGCTTCAAGGAGATATCCGCCGAGACAGGACTTAGCGTAAATACACTGCTCTCGCGCAAACGCTACGCCGTCCTTCATCTGCGCCGCAGGTTGCAGGCTATTTATGACGATTTTGCAAAGGGATAGGAGAAAGAGATGCATTCACATCGCTTGATCAAAGGGTTGAAGATTGTGTTGTTCGTGTTCATCGTTGCCATCGTGCTTGGATTTGTTGTCAAAAGCTTGTGGAACGCTCTGATGCCGGAGATATTCGGGTGGCACTTGATCAGCTTCTGGCAGGCGCTCGGGTTGATTGTGTTAAGCAAACTGCTCTTTGGTGGATTTCATCCGCGTGGTGGCGGAGGAAGACACTGGAAAAAGGGCATGAGAGAACGTTGGGAAGCGATGACTCCCGAGGAGCGCGAACGCTTTCGCCAAGGAATGCGGTGCGGTCGCCGGCCCTTCGCCACGCCTGCTGAGCCTCAGAGCTAAATGAAGGCGTCAGTACTCAACGTAACGAATTCCTCGGAAGGGGAGAGGGAAGAGTCGATGACATCTACTTCACATCGCTCAAATTCAAACGAAGACACTTCAGCGGAAGATGTGAGCTCCGCTATGGCTGGCGTGCATCATGGGATGTCAGCGAATCCCATGATGCATAGAATCACCGAGTTGGAACGTGAAAATTCCAGACTGCAGAAGCTGGTCGCAGAGCTTTTACTGAAAAATCAACAACTGCGCAGACCGGACTAGCTGGCAGGTCGCGGCCTTAGATAGGAATTTGCGTAAAAAGACGCGCTCGCCATGCCATGCGAGCGCGTCTTTTCTTTTATTGCGTTACGTTAGCGATGCCAGTGCATCTTCCAGCCGAGGTATTTGCTTGCTGCCTCGTGCACGGGAGCAGCCGTGGTTGAGAAGTTAGCCGCGACGTGGTGCTCAAAACCGTTCTCGCAGATGTATCGCAAGAGCTCCTGCATCTTCGGAATTTCAACGACGCCGGCGCCACCGAATGTGTGTAGCGGGTCGTTCGTGAAAGCACCTTCGCCGACATAACCGGTGATCTGGCCGGTAAAGTCATCGGTTGAAAAGCGTGCAAAGCTCATCGCGCCGGCCTTTACCGTGCCGTCCAGCGTTCCGTAGGTGTTGTCCTTGCCGACGGTTCCGGCGATGATCTGCTGGAAGTCCATCTTTACCTCGTTGAAGAAGTGTTTCGGCAGGTTGGAGCAGTGGAAGCAAACGGCCTTATCCGGATTGTCGCCGTAATTGTTGTTCCAATCCAGCAGAGCTGACGGGGTTTCACTGGCCAGCGTCAGCGCATACATGCTCAGAGTGCCCAGCACATCGACTTCGCACGCGGAGGGAATCAGGTTCTCGCTCATCATGCTCATTACGGTGCAGGGAACGATGCCGAGAAACTCTTCGATAGAGGTCCAGCATTGGACAGCGCTTACGGTTAGTTCGCTTGCAGTCATCCACTGGTCGATGACTGCTCCCAGCTTCGCCATCTTCACCAGCGCAGCTTCCGGAGTTTGGCCTACTGGAATGTACTTTTTGATCGCCGCGAGCTTCGCCTGCGCTGCGTCGTCGTTGTCGTTCATGCGGCCGATGCGGCCCATCACCTCGCTCAGGTCAAGCGTTTCAACCGTGATGCCGGACTTTTCGAGCAGCTTTTCCGAGTAACGAACTGTATTGAACGCCGTAGGACGCGCGCCGATCGCTCCGAAGCGCACATTCTTCAGCCCTCTTACGATGCGACACACTCCGCTGAACCATTCGAGGTCAGCCTTGAACTCGGGCGAGTCAGGAGCTTCCGTGTGCAGGCGCGTTAGCGAGTAGGGGATTCCGTACTGCTTGAGATTGTTGCAGATCGACATCTTGCCGCAGAAGCTGTCGCGACGGAAAGCAATCGACATCTTGCCGGCATGGTCGGGTGTTGCCTGGATAAGCACCGGAACCTGCAGATTCGCGAGGCGCAGAGTATCCGCCAGTCCGCGTTCTTCACCAAAGTTTGGCAACGTGATAATGATGCCGTCGATCTCGGACGCATGGGCCTTGAACAGCGCAGCGCACTTCTTTGCATCCTCATAGGTTTCCACGGCACCATGCGCGGTTTCCTCGGGCGTCAACACAACCGCCTTGATGCCAGCCGCCTCAAGGGCAGCGATCATTTCAAGCCGTCCACTGGTAGCCAGGTGGCTCGGGAAGAAACCACGGTTACCTACAATTACGCCCATTGTCATTTGCTTTGCCATAACTTCTCCTTACTCGGGTTAAATGCTCAATGCACAAGTAAAGGCCTCAGAGAATGAGGGCCCTTTACTTGTGCGGATTTTTCAGAACAGCTTATGCTTCGGCCTGAAACGAATAGTGTAGAAGGCGCCGAAGATCGTCATCAAGACGCCCCACCACAGTGTTGGTTGCAACTCCGCCAGCACAGTTGGCGGGGGATTGTGTATCTCGGTAATTCCAGTTGCTACCAACACCAGACCATAAGCCAGCATTAATATCCCACAGAAAAACCAGATCGATAACTCTGCTGTTTCCACGTCACGTTTTTCGGTCATATCCAACCTCCTACCAGAACAGCAAATTCAAGATAAAGAAGACAACGATGACGACGATGGCCCAGAAGATCGGTTTCTGCCATATCGTCTTCGATCCGTCGTCCGGAATCGGCGTTACACCGTAGACCAGACCAGCAAGTTTCTCTTCAGGCACAGGCTTTGTGACCAGACTGACGATGACCGTTACACCCACGCAGATCAACCAACTCCACAGAGCGCGGTACAGGTTCTCCGCCATGGGCTTTGCATTCGGACTCATCGCAACGTAGCGTAGCGCGCTTGGATCCTTCACTACCCAGAGCCACATCCCGATAGACGACGCCGTACCCGCCAGGAGCCCCCAGAATCCGCCTGCATGGCTTGCCCGCTTCCAAAGCATTCCCAGGATCACGGTGCCGAACAGCGGTGCAATGAAGAAGCTGAACAGTTGCTGCACATAGTCCATGATGCCAGCCGCACCCATGACCAGATAAGCGGTCAGGATGCTCACCAGCATTCCAACCACCGTCGACACTCGGCCCATGTGGACGTAGTGCTTGTCATCGGCCTTCTTATTGATGAACGCTCCATAGATGTCATACGTCCACACTGTCGAGAACGCGCTCACATTACCCGCCATGCCGCTCATGAAGCCCGCGACCAGAGCCGTAATCCCGAGTCCAAGCAGTCCGGGCCCACAGTACCGGATCAGCATGAGTGGCAACACCTCATTGTAGGTATGCTGCCCTGCCGTGGCGCTACTCTCCGCCACCAGACGCATCACGCTGCCATCCGGATTCTTGAGCACCGCCAGAGCCAGCAGTCCGGGCAGGATCACGAAGAACGGCACTGCCATCTTAAACGCCGCGCCGATCACCGGAGCCAGCTTCGCCGCTCGCAAATTATGCGCGCTCAACACCCGCTGCACCACCAGGAAATCCGTCGTCCAATATCCGAAGCTGATAACAAATCCCAGCCCAAACACAATCCCCGTCCAGTGGACACCCATTGGATTGTCCTTGAAGCTTCCGAGCGTGCTCCACAGATGGGTGTAGTCGCTCCTGCCCACATTCGCTGCAATCTGCGCCTTAAGATTCGTCCATCCGCCGGCCTCGATCAATCCCAGAATCGGAATCATCGCAGCACCTGCCCAGATCAGTACGAACTGCAGCACTTCATTAATGATCGCCGACCGTAGTCCACCCAGCATCACATACAGCCCCACGGTCGCCGCACCTACCCAAATGCTGAAGCTGATGTTCCACCCCAGCACCGTCTTCATTACCAATGCCATGGCGAACATATTCACGCCGCTCATCAGGATTGTCATCAGCGCAAACGAAATCGCCGATAATCCTCGCGCGCCATCGCCAAATCGCAAGTGAAGATAGCCCGGAACCGAGTGCGTTTTCGAGATGTAGTAGAACGGCATCATCACGATGCCCAGAAACAGCATCGCCGGAATAGCGCCGATCCAATACCAGTGCACCGCCAGAATGCCGTACTGGTACGCGGCTCCAGCCCATCCCATTAGCTCAAGCGAGCCCAGGTTAGCGGAAACGAAGCTGAGGCCCGCAATCCAAGCCGTCATCTCGCGCCCGGCAAGGAAAAAGTCCTCGCTGGTGTTGGCCTTGCCCTTGGCATAGAAGCCAATAAAGACGACAAGCGCGAAGTAGAGTACCAGAATCAGAATATCGACCGGCGCCAGCTTGGTCAGCTGGTGGTCCACCAATAGAAGAGCGACTAAACCATGCATCGTTCTAAAAACCCCAAGTAAACGTTATCCGGCCTTCAATCGGCAGTCAAACGTCACACCCTCTCTCCATCAAATCTAACTTTTTTGCCGGCTGCCTCGCCCATTCGGAACGAACAGAAACGTAGCTTTGGGACGTTGCCAATATACATCAGGGAATTTGTCATTCGATAGTGAGAAATTTATTCCTGGTCCCTTGCTTCCTGAAGTATAAAACGATTTAGTTGCGGAATTTTAACGCAATCGCATTATTCTCACCTCGATCCACTATTGCCTCATCTTCCATCCGGTGCGAATCTATCTCCATCAGGGCTTCCCGCCCCTCCAAAAACCGAAGGAGGCAGCAAATGCAGTTTCGCCGACTAGGTACGATCACTCTCGCATCGTTTCTTACACTTGGGCTTTCCTTGGGCGCTGCCTTCGCCCAGGACGTCACGCAGGACGCTAAGAAAGCAGGCACCGCGACCAAGGACGCCACAAAGGATGCTGGTCACGACGTTGCCAAGGGAACCAAGAAGGCCTACCACTCCACGACTCATGGGACTAAAGTTGCCGCAGATAAGACGACGGATGCAACCAAAACCGCGGCACATAAGACTTCTACCGGTACCAAAAAAACCGTCGATAAGGTTGAAGGAAAGCCCGCTCCTCAATAGCCGCATCGTGTAGGCGCGTTATGGACGAGGGGTGAACATCTTCCTCCAACCTCTGGTTGAGGCGATGTTCGATGCGAGTGAGTAAGCTTTCGGGATCTATGCTGAAGCTCTGTCCTATCGCTGGAATACTTTACGAAGCGATACTGAGCCTTTCGTTGGCTAAGGCAGGTGACGCTGAGCGGGGCCAAACAACTCCAGCCGCCAAAGCCACTAGCGCAACCCAATACAGGTCCGCTCCCAGCAGATGCAGAATCTGCATCCACACCGGAGCGAGTAGAACAACGTCGGCCAGACCAAGGGCAAACTGAAATGCAAGCAACCCCAGCACCATCGTCCCCAGCTGGCCAGCACCCACGCCGCGAGCCTGCTTCACCAGCCAAATCACAAACACCGCAGCGATGACGGCGCTTACCGGATGAACACCCCTAAGCCGCAACAGCCATGGCGATCCAACGGCGAAGTCCTGGGCAAAGGCCGCTCGCAGTGAAGAGGCAGGGAACAGCGTATCCCCCAGCGCTGCCAGCGATCCGCTCACGCCGACAATCAGTGTCGCTGCAAGTCCTAACGCGGCCCAAAGCTTTCTGCCGCCTCTCACGCCCAGTTCGCGCCACATCTGACCCGTACCCAGCAGCACAGCCGTCAGAGTCAGTGCCGCAAGCAACAGCAACGTGTTGCTCAGATGGATCGACAGCAATATCACACGGCCCGTGGACTGGTTGCCGGTGACATATCCAAGCTTCACTAGCAGCGCACCCAGCACTGCCTCGTTCAAGAGCAGTACCATCGACGCTACGGCCATAACCCGTGCGGCCTGTCCTTTTACCGTGGCCCGAAACGTCCAAACCAGTAGTCCGATGACGACGAACGTCGCCCCGCCCGTCATACAACGATGGGTAAACTCAATCACGGTATCCAGGCGCGGCGATAGTGGAATCACCTCGCCGTTACACAACGGCCAATGATTCCCGCAGCCAGCGCCCGATCCCGTAGCCCGCACCAGAGCGCCCCACAGGATCACCAGCACGTTGTAGGCTACGACGGCCCACGCAAACCGCACTAAAGCCTTAGGCGTTCGCCCTGCCGTCACTGCTGCTGCCGTTGTAGCCATGCTTCCATTCTACTCAGCGAAGGGGAAGCTCTTCTATCCCTTCGCCAACTCCTTCGCCCGCTGGGTAGCCCGTTTCACGGCTTTAATCAGCGTCACACGCAGGCCGCCTTCTTCCAGTTCCAGAATGCCATCGACGGTGCATCCTGCCGGAGTCGTCACAGCGTCCTTCAATAGCGCCGGATGATAGCCGGTTTCGAGCACCATTCTTGCCGAACCGAGCGTCGTCTGCGCCGCCAGCAGTGTGGCTACATCGCGCGGCAGGCCAACGTTGACACCAGCCTCCGCCAGTGCCTCGATGATGATGTACAGAAACGCCGGTCCAGAGCCCGAGAGTCCCGTCACCGCATCCATATGCTTCTCATCGACGACGACCGTTCTGCCAACCGTCGAAAAGATCTTCTGCGCCATTGCCATTTGCTCGGCCGAGACAAACCGACCGCTGCAAAGTGCCGTAACGCCGGCTGCGAGCATCGCCGGAGTGTTTGGCATCGCGCGAATTACTGCGATGTCACATCCTGCAGCCTCTTCGATGCTCTGCGTCGTGGCCGAGGCCGCAATCGAAAGCACAACCTTCTCCGGCGAAAGAGCTGGCTTGATCGTGGCAATCAGTCCCGGAACCTGTATTGGCTTCACGCCCAGCAGAATCACATCCGCCTGTTGCGCCGCAGCAAGGTTATCCGTTGTCACCTCGATGCCGAACTGAGCCGACAATGCCTGCGCCCGCTCAGCATGATGGACCGTGGCAAATAACTGATCGGGCGCAACAAGGTTGTTCTTCAGAAAGGCCTGCAGCAGAATGCCGCCCATCTTGCCGGTACCAAGAATCGCTACCCGCAGACCTGGCATCGCAGGCGCAGGAGCTACTACCTCATACGTTTCTTCGCTCATTGCAAAAGGCTATCAGACGAATCGTGAACTTTACTTCTTCTGTGTCGCAATCCAGGCATCCACCCGCTGCTCCAGTACGTCGAGCGGCAACGCACCCGAGTCCAGAATGACGTCGTGGAAAGCTTTGATGTCGAACTTCGGTCCCAGCGCAGTCTGCGCCTTCTGCTTCAGTTCCAGAATCTTCAACTGGCCCATTTTGTAGCCAAGTGCCTGGCCCGGCCATGCAATGTAGCGGTCCACTTCGGCCTGAATGTTCGTCTCGTCGATGGCCGAGTGCTCGCGGAAGTAATCAACCATCTGTTGCCGGGTCCAGTGCTGAGAGTGCACGCCTGTATCCACAACCAGCCTGATCGCCCGCCAGATATCAGCCTCCAACCGACCGTAGTCGTTGTAAGGATCCTGGTAGAACCCGATCTCCTTGCCCAGCCGCTCGCTGTAGAGCGCCCAGCCTTCGGTATAAGCCGTGTAATAAGACTGTTTACGAAACTCCGGCAACCCAGTCAGTTCCTGCGCAATCGAGATCTGCAGATGGTGCCCTGGGATCCCCTCGTGGTAGGAGACCGCCTCTACGGGAGCCAGCGAGCGATCGGCGTAGTTATACGTGTTCACATACACCCGACCCGGTCGCTTTCCGTCCTGACTCCCTGGATTGTAGTAAGCCGCGGCCTGATCCTTCTCGACAAACGCCGGTACTGGCACCACTTCCAACTGAGCTTTGGGCAGCGTGCCGAACAGTCCCGGCAACTTAGGCTGCATCTGCGCGATATTGCTCTTATACGCATCGATCAGACCCTCTTTCGAGGTTGGATGCAGCTTCGGATTTTCCTTCAACGCAGCGCTGAAACTCTTCAGATCGGCGAATCCCAGCTTGTGCACGATGGCCAGCATCTCGGCCTCGTCGCGCTTTACCTCGTCCAGCCCAATCTGGTGAATCTCCGAAGCAGACTTATTCAGCGTCGTGCTCTGGCGAACCCGGTAGGCATAGTAGGCATCGCCATCCGGCAGCGCCCATGCTCCCGGATCCTTGCGGCCCTTGGGCACATACTCCACCTTCAGAAACTTCGTGAACCGCTGGTAGGCCGGAAGAACCTGTGTCCCAATTACATCGAGCAACTCTTCCGATATTCTCTTCTGGTCCGCAGCACTGATCGTCTTCGGGAACTTCTTCAACGGCGCGGCGAAGGGACTCTCCGCAGGCTTCTGATCGGCCAGCGTCTGCGTTTGGACGACCACCTTCTCCAGCAAAAACTGCGGAGGCATGCGGGCCTCATCGATGCCCAGCTCCATGTTCGTCGTAATCTGCGAGAAGGCCGTCGGCACCTTTTTCAACCGCGCAATGTAGTCGTCATAGTCCTTCACGGTTTCGAACTGCAGATCATTGACCAGTCGCGGCAGATCCGTATGGAAACCGCTGAACTGGTTGATTGGCATCTGCCATTCCTTGAATCTTGCTCCCTCTTGATCGTCGATCAGCGAGCGTAGCATCAGCTCCGCAGACAGCCGCTCCTGCTCCGGCAGCCCTGTCGTGTCGATCTCGCTGAGCCGCTGGATGAACGCCCGGCCTCGCGCCAGCGATGCATTTACTTCCTGTACTGAGTAATCGGAGAGCTGATCGTTATAGCGCTTGTCGCCAAGGAAAGAGGCAAACTCCGGCGTGTGCTTCAGCTTGTCTTCCCATATCTCCGCAAACAGCTTCGACAGGTCCTTGCTGCGTTGAGCCACGGAGCTTGTAGCTGCCGCCGGGGGCTGAATCTGAGCCCGTACGGAAACCACGTTTAAGCAACAAAATACCGACAAGCTACCAGCCAAAACCAGCGAAATTTTCTTCATTAACCCTGAAAAACCTCAGCTACCAGTGTACCGCGTGCAAGTTATGTCCTTTTGAATCAAGCATCCGGTAAAGCGTCGACCGGCTAATCCCCAACAACTCCGCCGCCCGCAGCTTATTCCCCCCACACCCCTCCAGCACATGGAACACATGGTGTTCCACCACCTCCTGCAGTCGCATCGAGCTAAAGCCCCCCATTGATGCTGCCAATCCCGCTTGATTAGGTCCCATTGAGGTCAGGTGCTCAACCTCCAATGCGCTCCCCTCACAACGCGCGACTGCGTTCCACAGCACATTCTCCAGTTCGCGGATATTGCCAGGCCAATTGTGCCTTCGAAGCTGTGCCAGTGTATTTTCCGGCAGCGTGTCTACCCGTTTTTGGTGCAGTCTGGCAAAGCGCGTCACAAAGTACATCGCCAAATCTGCGAGATCTTCCATGCGATCCCGTAGAGGCTCAAGAACCATTTCGACCATAGCAACTCGGTGATAAAGATCGGAGCGAAATCGTCCTGCAGCGGCCAGAATCTTCAGGTCCTGACTGCTGGATGCAATCATCCGTGTACACGCTTTTTGCTCGAAAGCCTTTGCCAATCGGGCCTGTGCCCTCAGCGGCATCTCCTCGATACTGTCGAGGAAGAGAGTGCCTCTTTCGGCTCTTTTTAGCTGTTCGTAAATCTCGCTGTCAGCCCACTCTACCAAGGCCCCAGTTGAGCAAACGACAAATGGCCCATCCGTTCCGGGACTGCTCTGGTGGAGGGCCCGCGCTGCCAGTTCTTTGCCGGTTCCTACTTCACCACGCATGAGTACTGTACGGAAGTGCGGCCCAATCCGGCTTATCTGTAGGCGTAGCCGTTTCATGGCGACGCCTTCGCCTACCATCTCAAATTGGTTCGCCCGTTTCCCTGATATCGGCATCGAAAGCAGAGGCGGCTGTTCCTCGGAATGGACGAAAGTTAACATGGATAGGTACCTCATCGGCAAAAGATCCTGTCAGATGAGTCATCCAAAAACAAAAAAGCCGGGCACCTATTACAGTGCCCGGCCGTGTTGCTTGTTTTTCCTTATGCAGTGGTTTTCGCGCAGTACGTATCAAATGCTCGTGTCAGTTCCTGCGCGATTGCCGGTGCCGTTGAGGTTTCAATCGCCGACCGTTGCATCAGGTACACCAACTGCCCGTCGCGCAGAATCGCGATTGCAGGCGATGTAGGAGGATGTCCGCCGAAGTAGCTTCGTGCCTTCTCGGTCGCATCGCGATCCTGACCCGCGAACACGGTCACTGAGTGATCCGGTACGTTGGTATGTTGCATCGCCAGCCGAACGCCAGGACGCATCTTGCCTGCCGCACAACCACAGATTGAGTTCACCACTACCATCGTGGTTCCGGGCTGGGCCAATGCTGCGTCGACTTCAGCGGCACTCCGCGCTTCCTTCAGGCCGGCGCGCGTTAGCTCCTCACGCATCGGAATCACCATAATCTCTGGATACATAAAGCATCTCCCCCTTTGGAACTGCAAAAACTGTGCGTCACATAGACGTCTCCTACGATTGTACGGGCTTCGGTAACGCCACGCCACTTCCCCTGTGCGAATCGCGGTCGTCTCCTTCGGCACCCATGTTGTAGTCTCAAAACCGTGCAGAGTCCTTCGATCCGAATCCAGGAGGCCGTCCCCCTGGCCCCTTACACTACCTTCCGCATCGGCGGCCCCGCCCGCTACTTCTGTGAAATCACTACAGAATCCGCTCTCATCGAAGCCATCGAATTCGCCCGCCAACGCAGCTTGCCGATCTTCGTTCTCGGCGGCGGTAGCAATCTGCTCGTCAGTGACTCCGGTTTCAACGGCGTTGTTCTGCACATCGCCATCGACGCTCCAAATCAGTCCATCCCGAACGGTAATTATCTCGATTACATCGTCAGCGCTGGTAGAGACTGGAACGCCTTTGTCCTCCAGATCTGTGAGCAGGGAATCAGCGGCGTCGAATGCCTTGCTGGAATCCCGGGTTCAGTCGGGGGCACCCCTGTTCAGAATGTAGGGGCGTACGGACAAGAGGTAGCGGATACCATCGTCAGCGTCAGGGCGTTCGATACGGAGTCAAACGACTTCGTCGATCTCGCTCGCGACCAATGTGGATTCGCGTATCGCCGCAGCATCTTCAATTCGACCCACCGGAATCGCTATATCGTCACGGCAGTGACCTTTCGCTTCGATCCTATGGCGAAGCTCAAACTTACTTATGCCGATCTCACGCGACACTACAAAGACCAGAAGCCTACTCCCATCGACGTCTACCATACGGTGCGAGCGATCCGTCACCGCAAAGGAATGCTGATCGTCGAGGGGGAAGATGACTCCCGTAGTGCCGGCTCGTTCTTCAAAAACCCGGTCATCTGCGAGACGAACCTTGTAGAAATTGCAGCTACCCTGAACATCTCTCAAACAGAAATTCCGCATTGGTCAGTCGGAGGCGACTTAATCAAGCTCCCGGCCGCATGGCTGCTTGAACAAGCCGGCTTTCCGAAAGGTTTCAGCATGGGCAGCGCAGGAATCTCCTCCCGGCATACCCTCGCCCTTATCAACCGGGGGAGTGCCACCGCAGCCGATATCGCCAACCTGCGCGATACCATTCAGCGCAGCGTGAAATCCCGCTTCAATATCGACCTTGAACAGGAACCTGTACAGGTGGGCGTCTTCAAGTTCTGCTGATAGCGCCTTGCGGAGCGCTGTCAAAGTTGAAGACGTATCTTGAGCTTTGTCAGTGCCGCAGCGACGGCAAGAACGAGGCCTGTAAAGACAACGGATCTTATGACTCCGTGCCAACCAGAGTTGAGATGGGTCGCGAAGAAGGTAATACCGGTTAGTGGAATCAGAAAGTAATAGAAATCGGGGATGAGGTAGGTTAGCAAGGTGTTTGAGCCGGCGGGGCGGACGAAGGCGGCCCATGCTGTTCGCTTCTTTACGTCACAGATCCAATAGAGAAGGGTGAAGAAAAGGACTGCGGCTCCGATGCTATAGAGATCCCAGGTTGGGGTGGCTCTGATTTTGGAGATGCCTAGCGGGGTGAGCAGGCGGCCCGCAATGAGTGTCAGGACGGCGAATGCCAGGCCCAGAAGGATTTTTTGATGAAGAGCCTGCCAGCGATGAGCGCCGAGAAAGATGACCGAAGTGACGATGCCGGCCATGATGATGCACGCGGAGGATCCGTTGTGGAATGGCCAGATGTAGAGCGGGAGATGGGCGACGAGTGCGTTGTTTCCTGCGGAGCAGACGCAGTTGAACGCCAGTAGTGCAACGAACCATGCGAGAGGAGCCCAGAGCCATCGGCGTGTGGGGATGTATAAGACGGCTACGGCGAAATAGGTGTATCCGATGATGCCGAGTATCTCTGCGTAAGAGCCGTCGATCCAGGCTACGTTTCCATCGTGCGTGGTGCGGCGAAAGATGGCGAACATTGCGACGGTTAAGACGAGGCCGAGGATGCGTAGCCAGCGGTGAATCGTTGTGGCTCGTTCGGAGCCTTTGTAGACGCTGAGGAAGAGTGATGCGCCTGCGAGCGCGAGGAGGGCCCAGAGGTTGGGGCTGATACCCATGCGGGTCGGGTCGCCCAGTTCAGCGTTGGCGAGGATGAGGCCGAGAACAACGAGGCTGGCGGATCGAATGAAGACGTGCAGCCAGAGTGCGGGGATGGAGGGATTTTTTTTGAGGCGCTGCTGAATGGCTAGCGGCATTGATAGGCCGACGATGAAGAGAAAGAAGGGAAAGACCATGTCGACATAGGTCATCGCGTTGATCTTTGCCGCCATGTGGTGGGTCCACCAGGGAAGACCATGGACGCTGTCGAGGTCGTTGACGAAGATCATGACGACCATGGTGAGGCCGCGGAATATGTCGATGGAGGCCAGACGGGTAGCGGTGGACTGTCCCGTTGTGCTGATTAAGGGCGGCGTGGTTGCTGCTGTGGACATTTTTCGGTCTGCCTCGTGCGCTTGAGTTCTTGTACAGTTCGGCGGCGGTGAATGTCCAGAGATTTGAGCGGAGCGATGCGTAATACCTAATAAAGCTATAATTCCCGTGCGTTCGGAAGCCAAACTGGGGGCTCTTTCAAAGGAGGCAACTGTGCTTGGATCGAGGGCGATGATCGTTCAACGGCTGTTTGCGGCGATGTTTGTGATTGGGGTATGCGCTGGTTCGCTTTCAGCGCAAAAGGTCACTACCGATTACGATAAATCGCACGATTTTTACCGTATCCACACTTACTTCTGGGCGAATGTGAAGGCTCCCAACGACCTTTGGACGCAGCGGATCAAGGATGCCGTGAATGCGCAGATGGATGCCAAGGGCTGGAAGATGGTAGATGAAAGCTCTGCTGATGTTGCTATGTCAGCGCTGGGGACAACGCAGGACCAGCATCAACTCAATACGTATTACAGCGGGATGGGTGGCGGTTGGGGTTATCGCGGTTTTGGAGGGATGGGCACTGCGACGACTACGATGACGGACTACAAAACCGGAACGCTCGTGCTCGACATGTTTGACGCTAAGAGCAAACAGTTGATATGGCGCGGCGTTGGAACGGATTCGGTTGCGGGTGATCCTGATAAGAACCAGAAAAAGCTGGTGAAGACGGTTCAGAAGATGTTCAAGAACTTTCCTCCTAAGACGGGTGGGAGTTAGTCCATCGGATTTGATGATCGTAAAGATGCCGCCGATATCGTGCTGATCGTTTAGGGTCGTTGGGTGGGGATTGGTCATCCAATCGGTATGAGTGAAGGGAAGAGTGGGTGGCGGCTTTCTGTTTTGGACCAGTCGCCGGTGCCGGTCGGGAGTACTCCGGCGGAGGCTTTGCAGAACTCGATTGCGTTGGCGCGACGCGTGGATGAGCTGGGATACACGCGGTTCTGGATGTCGGAGCACCATGCGATGGATACGCTGGCGTGTACGGCTCCGGAGATCATGCTGGCGCGGATTGGGGCCGAGACGAAGCGGATTCGGATTGGGGCGGGTGGGATCATGCTACCGCACTATACTTCGCTGAAGGTGGCGGAGGTCTTTCGCACGCTGTATGCGCTTTATCCAGGGAGGGTCGATCTTGGGATTGGGAGGGCTCCTGGTGGCGGGCCGATGGAGGCGCTCGCGCTAAGGCGGAGCAGGAAGACTCCGATGGAGGATGACTTTCCGGAGCAAGTGAGTGAGCTGCTGGCTTTTCTGGAGGGAGGATTTCCGGAGGGGCATCCGTTTGGGAGGATCAGGGTTTCGCCGGAGATGCCGGGTGGGCCAGATGTTTGGATGCTGGGGTCGAGCATGTGGAGCTCGGCTGCGGCGGTGGAGTTTGGGCTGCCTTATTCGTTTGCGCATTTTTTCTCGCCGGTGAAGACTCGGGATGCGATTGAGGCTTATATGCGGAACTTCCGGAGCGGGATTCGGCGGGAGAAGCCTGAGGCTACGGTGGCTGTGGGTGCGATTTGCGCCGAGACTCAGGAGGAGGCGGAGTTTCTGAGCACGAGTGTGAAGCTGCTGCAGCGGCGGATTCGGCTGGGAGATCGGAGACCGGTGGCTTCGCCTGAAGATGCTCTGCGGGAGTTGCAGTTGATGGGAGAGGTGCCGATGGAGGAAGGGGAGTGGCCTCGGTATTTTGTGGGGACCCCTGCGAAGGTGCGGAGGGAACTGGAGGGGATGGCTGGGGCGTTGGGGATTGGGGAGTTGGTGGTGAATACGATTGTTTGGGAACATGCGAAGAGAGTGAGGAGTTACGAGTTATTGGCTGAGGAGTTTGAACTCCAAATGAGATAGGAAACGCAAAAGCGAAAGGGCGAAATCCCTTTCGAGACCTCGCCCTTTGCTTGTCCGATTTTTCGAAGATCTGGTTCGGAGACCAGACCACAACTTTGTTATCCCGGAATTCTCGGGGCTTGCGGGCGTGAACCCGTTTACCCTTGCTCTCCCGTTCATCACTCCGTTGTGAGAGCTTTCTTGTTCTATCTCTCAGCCTTCAGTTTCCTGAGTGCTGCGTGAGTTCCGTTGCCGGTTCTCGCGATAGCCCTTGTCTACTCTCTCCTACTGGAAGATCTCTCTTCCGTTGAGGAGAATAGTACTCGCTATTTGCCGGAATGCAACTACCTCAAAACACAATATTTATGTGGAAAATTTGGTATTTATTGTGGAAATGCGTGTCAAAAAGGGGAGCCATCCTTAGTGGCCGGCGGCTTCTTCAGGGAAGAGGCGGATGTCGTCTACGCCGCGGTAGCGTTCGGCGAAGTCCATGCCGTAGCCGATGACGAACTGGTTGGGGATCTTGAAGGCTACGTAGTCGGCTTCGATGGGGACGAGGCGGCGTTCGGGCTTGTCGAGGCAGGTGGCGATCTTTAGCGAGGCGGGCTTGTGCTGGAGCATCAGGCCGCGGAGATAGCTGAGGGTGAGGCCGGTGTCGAGGATGTCTTCGACGATGATGACGTGCTTGCCCTCGATGGGGTTGTCAATGTCCTTGATGAGCTTGACGGCGCCGGAGGAGACACGGGCGCGGCCGTAGCTGGAGACGGCGACGAAGTCGAAGGTGTTGTCGACCTGGATGGCGCGGGCGAGATCGGCGAGGAAGATGGCTGCGCCTTTGAGAACTCCGATGAGGACGATGGACTGGCCAGCGTAGTCGGCGGTGATCTGGGCTCCGATAGCTTTGGTGCGCTCGGCGATCTGCTCTTTGGTGAAGAGGACCGGCATGGTTTCGGCAGGAGGGAACGAGGGGGTGCTGATTGACATAGAGATTAAAGGGTAGCGCGAATGCTGGGTGCAGGCAAAGCGTTGGCTATACTTAAACTAGCGAGGATTATGTTTCCCTATATCAATATCGGCCCGGTGCATCTAGGCACGTTTGGGCTGTTTCTGTGGTTGGCTGCGGTAGTGGCGACGGTTGTGCTCCATAAGAATTTTGTACGGAATCGTGTGGATGCCGATGCGTTAAGTGTGGTCGCCTTTGTGGTAATTGCTGGTGTGATTGGTGCAAAGATGTGGCACGAGTTGCAGAATGTGCAGGAACTGCGAGCATCGATGCGGCAGATTTTGGTGCCGGGATGGGGGCATCCTCTTGAAATTCTGGTTGGATTCCTGCACTGGTTTCAGGCAGGATTCGCCTGGTTTGGCGGATTGCTGGCCGGAATTGTGACGCTGATGTGGCAGGGGCGTGCAGCGAAGCAGGGGGATGGCACGTCTGTCGGGGCGGTGCGGATGTTGGATCTGGCGGCTCCGGCTGCGGCTATTGGGTACGGCGTAGGGCGGATTGGGTGCCTGACTTCGGGCGACGGGGACTACGGAATACCTACGAATTTGCCCTGGGGAGTACATATGGCTCCTGATGCGCTGGTGCCGACGACGGCGCGTGTGCATCCGACGCCGCTGTATGAGCTGTTGTTTTCATTGGCTTTGGGATGGCTGCTTTGGCGGCTGGGACGGAAGGCTCGGTCGACGGGCTGGATGACGGGGCTTTATTTGGCGCTCAGTGGGGTGGGCCGCTTTCTGGTGGAGTTTTTGCGGATCAATCCGAAGCTTTACATGGGCATGAGCAATGCTCAGGTGGCGGCGCTGGGGTCGGTGGTGGTGGGATTGGCGGTAATGGTGGTGGCTGGACGGCGGTCTGCTGTCCAGCCGGTGGTTGAGGTCAGTTCGTTAGATGTCACCTAGACATCTGTTCGCGGAGAGGTTCCTGGGGAGCGGCGAAGAAGGTGTTGGAGATGAAGCCGCCCAGGATAGCTCCGAGGATGGGGGCTACCCAGAAGAGCCATAACTGACCTATTGCCCAGCCTCCAACGAAGAGTGCTGGGCCGGTGCTGCGGGCCGGGTTAACCGAGGTGTTGGTGACGGGGATGCTGATCAGGTGGATGAGGGTGAGGCAGAGCCCGATCGCGATGGGTGCGAAGCCTTTGGGGGCCCGCTCGTCGGTAGAGCCGAGGATGACGAGAAGGAAGAAGCAGGTAAGGACGACCTCGATCAGAAAGCAGGAGAGCAGAGAATAGCCGCCAGGAGAGTGCTCGCCGAAGCCGTTGGTGGCGAAGCCCCCGGCTAGAGAAAATCCTTCCTTGCCACGTGCGATGACGTCGAGTACGCCTGCGGCAACGATGGCTCCGGCTACCTGGGCGACGATATAAGGAAGAAGTTCGGAGGCAGGGAAGCGTTTGCCTACAACGAGGCCAATGGAGACCGCAGGATTGAGATGACATCCCGAGATGTGACCGATGGCGAAGGCCATGGTCAGAACCGTCAAACCAAAGGCAAAGGCGACGCCGACAAAGGCTATACCGAGATGCGTAGCTCCCGGTACGGGACCGCCTGGCGGTTCAAAGGCAGCGGCCAGGACGGCGCTTCCGCAACCACCGAAGACAAGCCAGAAGGTTCCGAAGAACTCGGCCAAGGCACGTTTAGACAGCGGCATAGGAACTACCTCTTTCTTTCCGTTACCAGAGAATTTGAATTTCGATTGTGCGGGGGCCCGGGACACGTACTAGCCGGAGCGAAAGCTGCGAAGCTCCAGACGCGAGGATGTTAACACGGAAACGGTACCGTGTTCTTCAAGAAAGTATCCTGCGAATTGATGGTACGAAATAGTGAGAGCTACCTAGATACGTTTGAGGTAAGCCTTGGCTTCATCGAGTTGCGGAAAGAGACGCTCTTCGGCCTGGAACTCGCGGGAGTGGACACAGCGACGGCCAGCTTTCACGCGCACGGGATGCTTCAGGTGAAGCATCTCATGATAGAGCAGATATTCGACGGCACAACGAGGGGTATCGGGACGGTCGAAGACGCGACTGACGACGATGGTGTTGTGGGCGGCGTCGTAGTGGCCGAGCATGCGACGGGCGTGGTGGGCGCTCCAGGTAAGGGTGGGGCGGCCGAGGAGACCGTGGAAGAAACGGCTGTTGAGGGACTCGAAGACTTCGTCGAGGTCGTAGTGGTGGCCGATGGGGGTGAGAATGCGCTTCCGGCCGCGGGTCTGGCGGATGTGCTCGGCTTGACGGGAGACGGCTTCAGAGGAGACGTGGCGGCGGTAGCGGTCGGCGTGTGTCGGAGCGATTGGCTTTTTGTAGAGTTTGGCCAATAGGATATGGGCGATAGCGCGGTGGACGGCTTCGGGGGCGTGCTCGAGGACGTCGGAGAGTCGGACGTGGAGCCGGCCTTCGCGGAGGCGGATTGTTGTGTTGAGGCTGGTGAAACGGTGAAAACGAATGTCCAGCGGCGGAATAGGTGCGCGGGGCCTGAGGTCTCGGTACTGCTCTTCAAAAATGGGGACGAGTGCGGAGGACACTATGGGTTAAAGGCTAGCACGATGCGTTGTGAGTTGTCGGGACAGTGCTGACACGGCTTAGCTTTACGCGAAGCCCCGTTTGGCCAACTGAGGATTCAATTTCCAGTTTGGCCGTAACTCGGGATGAATGTCCGCGCTTTTCCAGGAGAACCCAACGTTTTCGGCTATTCCATGATCCTGTTTGAAATCCGATGGTCTTGGAAAGCGGCCGAGTATTTTGTCGGAAAACACTCTTGACAACTTGCAACGAGAGACTATTCTTGGTGACGCTCGACGCGGCCCCTTGGAAACCAATCTTAGGTCCGATGCCCACCTTCTCGGATGCTGCCTATACCTAAAGGAGAGAAATATGCGTTCACGCTTACTTGTATGGCAAGGGCTGTTCGTACTGTTGCTGATTCCCTTGGTAGTTTCGGCCCAGTCTCAATCTGTGCGTCAGGTTCAGTTGGCACGAAGTGCTCCATTCCCGACAACGCCCCCTGGCAACGCGAATGCCGGGCAGGGGCCGGAAGTCGATTCCGCCCTTGTCGGCGATGACGCAGACTCTGGTAGTGATGCAGGTGGGCCCGGCATCGCTATAAACCGAACCGTCTCCAAAGCACCCGGTAGTCCAAGGTCACACGGGGGTAACGGGAAAGCAAAGTCCAATCCCGAACTGATGTTGTCGATTGATGGGTTGAACCACTTTCAACAGCGCTTCGTCGCCGCCGGCGGAAATCAATTTTCGGTCGAACCTCCCGATCAAGGCTTATGCGTCGGGAATGGCTTCGTGCTGGAGACCATCAATGATGTTCTGCGTGTCTTTGATACTGCCGGGAATCCGGTGACCGCTCCCACCGACCTCAACAGTTTTTACGGCTACGCGCCTGCGATCGACCGGACGAAAAATCCTCTGCAATTCGGTCCGTCGATTACCGATCCGAGTTGTACCTTTGATGTTCCAACACAGCGCTGGTTCCATGTCGTTTTGACGCTTGACCGCGCAAACAACTTGACGCAGAGCTTGTCCGGCACCAACCATCTGGACCTCGCCGTCAGCGCGACTGCTGATCCGACCGGCGCGTGGAACATTTATCGCCTGCCGGTGCAGGATGACGGAACGGAGGGAACCCCGGACCACCATTGCACTCTCGGCACAAACCCTGCACACGGCCCATGTCTGGGCGATTATCCGCACCTTGGTGCCGATGCGAACGGGTTTTATCTCACAACCAACGAGTTCAACCTGGTCTCGCCGGGCTTCCATGGCGCGCAAATTTATGCTTTTCCCAAGGCGCAACTAGCTGCGGGAGCGTCGTCGGTGACCGTCGTACAATTTGACACAGCAGACGCGAGCCTGGGTGTTCAGCTCGATGGCAATCCGGGATTCACCGTGTGGCCGGCACTCTCCACAGGAAATGTGTTTGAAGGCAGCCACGGGGGTACGGAATACTTCCTGAGCTCCGAAGCCGTGTTTCAGAATTCAGGTGTCGACAGCAGGCTGCGGCTCTGGTCATTGAGCAACACGAGTTCACTCAATGGTGCGCCTGCTCTGGGTCTTAACGCTGAAGTCGTGAACACGATTCCCTACGCCGTGCCGGGCCGGTCAAGCCAGAAACCGGGGGACGTTCCTCTGGCGCAGTGCCTTTCGGATTCAACTTTGCTAGTTGGGCCGAACCTTTTCGGTTGCTGGCGATTGGTCACAGGAGGAAGCGGACCATTCCCGAATACTGAAAAGGTTGTCGATAGCAATGATTCCCGCATCCAGCAAGTTGTTCTGGCTAATGGGAAGCTCTGGGCCGCACTCGACACGGGTCTCATCATTGACGGGGATACGGCCCCGCGAGCGGGTGTCGCCTTTTTTGTGATCAATCCACATGCCGGGAAGGTTCAACAACAGGGCTATGCCGGAATACTTGGCAATAACCTGACCTATCCTGCCCTGGCCGTTACGCAAAGCGGGAGAGGAGTGATGACGTTCACCGTGCTGGGCAACGATCACTATCCCAGTGCCGGCTATGCCGGTATCGATGCCAAGATTGGCGTAGGCGACATTCACATCGCCGCGGAAGGTGTGGGGCCGGATGACGGCTTCACTGGCTACCACCCCACTAGCGCATTCGGCTCTCGTCCACGTTGGGGCGACTATGGCAGTGCCGCCACCGACGGCAACGCCATTTGGATCGCTTCGGAATACGTCAACCAGACATGTACTTTTGACACATTTCTGAACACCGCTTTCCGCTGCGGCAACACTCGTACGCAACTGGCAAACTGGAGCACGAGGATTTCAAAGATCGTTCCCTAGCGCTCAACGGGATTAGTCTCAGGAGACGTGCCAGTATCACCAAACCGGTTGACTCCTGTGTGGTCGGCGACGGCGCGCATTTCCGATAGCAGCGGAGTCGCATTGCACGCTCCTTCGCTAAAACGCTAAGTCTAGAGGCGCGAGTTTTTGAGGCTCTTGAATCCGGGCCTACCCCAGAAATACAAACAACAACTGCGTGATTCAACGGACTGGCTATTGCGGGGGTGGGCCGGTTTCTTTCCTGTTCTGCTCTTCCTTTGCAGGCGGATGCGCAGCAAACCAGGTCTTCTGGTCTTCGAGAAGTTGGGTCGCGGATTCACGGATGTCGCGGATGGCTTCGAGGGCCAGCTTGCGGGAGACGGTATATGTCTCGTTGTCGGGTGGGGACTTGATGGCAGTACCCCATCGCTCTGTGGCGTCGATGAGTTTTGGGAGGGCCTTGCGCACGTCACGGTGGTGGGGGCCGTAGTCGTCCAGATTGTCGTCCAGCTCGTCGGCGATGGAGGTGAACTGTTCCAGCAGGTCGTGGGTGTCTCGTTCGCGACCGGGACGGCGGGGGCCGGTGTTCGTCTCCTGGAGGCGTTTTACCCGGGAGTCGAGGAGCTTGATGAAGACCATGACGCGGTCGTTGGGATAGTAGGCAGAGTCACGGAGTTGCTCAACCTCGCCATCGGAGAGGGCGGAGGCGTCCTTCTGAGCGTTGAGGGGAAGGATGAGCGTGGCTAGACTGAGGGCGAGGAGCAGGGATAAGCGATGGCGCATTAGTGGTTGAAGACCTGGGTCAGGAGTTCATTCTGGACGCTGTCGAGTTGCTTGAGGGTGGCTTGCAGAGTGGCCTGGTCTTCACCGGAGGCCTGATGGAGATACTCGTTGAGCCTGTAGGTTGTGTGATGCATCAACATCTCGGCACTCTTCAGGCGTTTGGTATCGCGGGCGAGGCCCAGATGGATGAGTTGAGCGTAGTGCTCGACCTTCTTGAGAGTGGCACTGGCCTGATCAATATCGCCACTGAGCATCTGCTTGCCTGCGATCTCGGTCATAGTGTGGACGAGCTCAGCGTAGAGGAAACATTGCTCGCGGGGCTTGGCTTCCTGCGCCTGAAGTTCGAGGCGGTTGAGGGTCTGGGCATCGGGAAGACTTTCGTCGATCGAGGAGGCAAGGGCAGGGGTGCAGAAGATAAGAAACAAGGGAAGCAAAAGAGCTGAGGTCCGAAATCTTATTTTCATAACGCACCTCGAAGGGAGCGCTTGCTTTACTTCATATGTTCGAGAGTGATAAGGCGGTGGCGCGCCTCCCACTCCTCGTCCGGAAACTTTCCATTCGCCACGGAGAGGAACTGTTTGTACAGGTCACTAGCCTGCTTGACCTGGTGAAGCTTGTCGTGCGCAGTTGCCGCGAGGAACAGGGACGACGGCGACTGTGGCTGCACTTTATCACGAATTGCTAACGCTTGCAAGGTCGTGGCCGGGTCGTTGTTTTCCGACGCAGCGAAGGCAAGGTGGCTGGCGGCGCTGGCGAGATCTTCCTGGATAAGAAAGGCTTCTGGCTGGGCGATGGCGCGTTTGAGGAGGGTTTCGGCCTCGGCGAACCGACGGAGATGGATAAGTGTGTCGGCGCGGTCGTCGAGCAGGGTCAGGTCCTGGGCAGAGGTGGAGATGAGGGTGGCGTAGAGAGGGTCGGCTTTGTCGTACTGGCCGCTGCGGGCGTAGAGACGAGCGAGGAGGCGGGTGAGGTTGGCGTCCCGCGGCTGAGCGGCGTGGAGCTTTTCAACGATAGGGAGTGCCTGATCGGTCTTGTCCTGGGAGTCGTACAGGCTGGCCAATTGGGCGTTCAGAATTGGATCGTCCGGGGTCTTTTGGAGAGCCGCGGTCAGGAGCGTCTCGGCCTCGTCCAGTTTCTTCTGACGGATGAGGATGTGGGTGAGTGCGGCGGTGGCAGCGGCGTTCTGCGGATCGGCAGCGAGGATGCGGCGGTAGGAGGCTTCGGCGGCAGGGAGGTCGTTGCTGGCTTCTGCGAGTTCGCCGGCGAGGAGGATGTCTTCGGAGGTTTCGGGGGAGATCTTAAGAGCGGCTAGAAGCTCCTCGCTGGCTTCGGCGGGGCTGGTGTGCTGATCGATGCGGGCGAGAGCACGGTAGGCCCGGGCCATGACGGCGGGGTTATCGGTGGTGAGGGTGGTGGCCTTGGCTAGTTCGGCTCGGGCGTCGGTGAGTTTGCCGCTGCGGGCGAGGAGGAGACCGAGGGCTACGTGGGGTTCGAGATAGTTGGGACCGGCAGCGATGGCTTTGCGGTAGGAGGCTTCGGCTGCGGAGGTCTGGTCGAGGGCATCCTGCGTGAAGCCGAGGTCGTAGAGGATGTGGGCATCGGTGGGGTGGGCTTCGGCCAGGCTGGTGAGGAGCTTGAGGGCGGTGGGGAAGTCCTGACGGTCGATGGCGGCGTTGGCTTCGGCGCGCTGGGGGTCCTGAGGAGTGGTTTGCGGCTGCTGGGTGGTGTCGGTGGTGCCAGCTGGGAGCTGGGCCTGGGCAAAGCTGCCTGCGAGCAATACGGTCGAAAATATTAACAATGGGAAGGTAGAGGAGCGGCGATGGCGGCGAGGAACCCGACCGGTTCTGTGGTGTGGTGTCATCGTCATCTGCTATACCCCTATCCCGTACTTAATTGCGCAAAGTATTCAAAAAGAATGACTTAAGTCCGTACTTAGAGCTGCCGTTAAGTACGGAAGCCCGGCTCGATAGCCGGGCCTTCATGGGTCTTTCCCTTATTTAAGAATAACAGGTGCGTCAAGGGTTTGACGGTCGAGGGTGAGGAAGGTGGGGCGTTAGACTAGGGCTATGGTGACAGGGCGTGTGATGGCGCTGGATGTAGGGAAGGTGCGTGTGGGTGTGGCGCTCTCCGACCCGTTGGGCTATACGGCGCAGCCGCTCCTGACGCTTTGGCGTAAGAGCCGCGGTGAGGATCTTCGGAGCCTGTTGCGATTGATTCGTAAATATGACGTGACTGAGATCGTGGTTGGGAATCCGCTGCACATGTCGGGCGATGTGAGTCCGTGGGCGGGGAAGGTGCAGGAGTTTGCGGAGCAGCTGCGCGAACGCTCAGGGCTGCCGCTGCATCTGTGGGATGAGCGGTTGAGTTCGGTTGCGGCGCACGAGATTCTGGACGAGGCGGGACACGACCGTCGGGAACGGAAGAATGTGATCGATCAGGTTGCTGCGGTGGTGATTCTGCGCGGGTGGATGGAGGCTAAGGAGCAGGAGGCTGCGCGAGCGACGGTGGCGCAGAGGCATGAGAAGGAAGTTTCCGAAGCTGAGTGAAGTTGGGCTCGGCAGTTTTTGCCTGACGAGTTCTTCAACCTATACTCATAAGTAGGGAGTTTATGGCCGCGCTAATTGAAGCAATCAACGTTAAGCGTAAGACTTTGTTTGAGTTTGAGAACACTCCGTTCTACTGCATGGAAGCTGAGGTGAATTCACCTACTGCTCGTGGCGGACAGACTCTGGTGCGGCTGAAGATGCGGAATCTTCTGACGAGCGCGGTCTTTGAGAAGACCTTCAAGGCAGGGGACAAGTTCAAGGAACCAGATCTCGAATTGGTTCCGGCGACCTATCTGTATAGCGATGGGGATGGGCATCATTTTCTTGATCAGGAGAGCTTTGAGACTCTTACGCTGACCGAGGAGATGACTGGGAGTGCGTTGGATTTCCTGATCGAGGGTTTGTTGATCCAATTGCACAAGTACAACGGAAATCCGATTGGGTTGCAGCTTCCGATCTTTGTTGAGTTGAATGTTGCCGAGACGGAGCCGGGAGTGAAAGGCGACTCGTCGAGCGGCAGTGTGACGAAGGTGGCTAAGCTGGAGACCGGGCTGGAGATTCGTGTGCCGTTGTTTATCAAAGAGGGTGAGAAGGTGAAGGTGTCGACGGAGAACCGGGAGTTTGCGGGTAGGGCCTAGTTCAAAGCACCTGCCTGAACCGAAGGGCACGCCGAACGCGCATCCAGGTAGGCGCACGCCACAAAGATCAGCTCTCTACGCAAGGTGTCGAGTTGCTCCTCGGGGGCACCCGATTCCAGCATTCTCCGGCTGACCCCAACCATCGCCCCCTGGAGCATGGAAGAAACAAGTTGTGGATCGGTCGTGAGCGGTTCGGAGGCGGTTGTCAACATCTGGACGATCGCCTTGTTGGAACGGATTCCCATCTGCTGGGCGATCTTCGCTCCGTCCACATCGGAGCTTACGGAGTAAAGAGCGACACTCGTCTTTACATTCCTCATCTTGGCTTGAAGAAATGCCGTGATGAGCGCGGTTGCCATTTGCCGGAGCGTTCTCCCCTCCTGTTCCTTGCAGACGAGTTCGACGGCGTCAGTGACCTCGCTAAGGTGACGTTTCAAGGCAGCCTGTAAGAGCGCGCTTTTGTTCGGGAAGTATTGATATAAGGTCCCGACGGACACACCGGCTCGCAACGCCACCCTTGTCGTGGTCAGCCGTTCTTTTCCGACACGGAGCAAAACCTGAATGGTGGCGTCGAGAATCGCGTCCACGCTTGCAGCCGAACGAGCTTGCACTGGCGATTTACGTGGCTCTAAGACGACTCGTGAACGCTGGGGCAAATGCGAACTCCTAATCTGAAGCTTTCTTCATCTAACCATAAGCAAGCACGATGAACAGAGTAAAGGGGAAACAGAATGACGAAGATGGATAGCTTCACACTCCCGGGCACCTCGGTGACCTTGAACCGCATGGGCTACGGCGCGATGCAACTTGCCGGTCCGCAGGTGTGGGGACCGCCGCGCGATATTGACGGTGCGATTGCTGTTCTGCGAGAGGCAGTTGCGGCTGGCGTGAATCATATCGATACCAGCGACTTTTACGGTCCGCATGTGACCAACCAGGTTATCAAGCAGGCGCTCCATCCTTATCCGGATGGTCTGGTGATTGTCACGAAGGTTGGCGCTCGCCGGGGAGACGACAAGTCCTGGCTTCATGCTCTTTCGCGTCAGGAGCTGATCGATGGCGTTCATGACAACCTCCGAAATCTTGGGCTCGACAGACTGGATGTCGTCAATCTTCGGGTTGGAGGAGTCATGGGGCCATCGGAGGGATCCATTGAGGAACCACTTACGGTGCTTGCCGAGCTCAAGCATCAGGGACTGATTCGTCATCTCGGTCTGAGCAATGTCAGTCCGAAGCAGTTGGCGGAGGCTCAGACCATTACAGAGATCGTCTGCGTGCAGAACCTGTACAACGTCGCACACCGGCACGATGATGGTTTTATCGATGACCTAGCAGGGCAAGGCATAGCTTATGTGCCGTTTTTTCCGCTGGGAGGGTTCAGTCCATTACAGTCGTCGGCGCTCGATGCAGTAGCAGCGTCCCTGCAGGCTACGCCGATGCAGGTCGCGCTTGCGTGGCTTCTTCAGCGTTCGCCGAATATCCTGCTGATTCCCGGAACATCTTCCGTAGAACATCTTCGGGAGAATCTGAATGCTGCAATGCTACAACTGCCTTCCGAAAGGATCGCCGATCTTGACTCAATTGGCGGAGGTCCAAGGCAGTGATTCCGAATTGCCTGCCAACGGGAACGATTCCGTTAGCAGGCTTCGGTAGCTACTTGGTCCCACTCCTCCCGACTTGTACGATTTTGAAGGTATCCGGCTTCGCCTTCGGACGGCCCGCGGGCGATCCTGGCTTGGCTTCTTCAAACTCAGCCGTAGGGAGATAGATGGTGTGGGTGGTTGGATCTATGCCCATTGTCCGGGCTCCAATGGGCGTCTTAACAACTTGCTCGATGTCGAATTTTCCCGACGACTCGCCGGCCACCGCAAGTGAGCCATCGCCGCAACTGGCGAATGCCTGTCCCGAGTCGAAGCCCGTTGCATCCACGCCCGCGCCGATTGGCAGCGCCGCTAGAATTTTGCCGTTTTCGGTGCTCATCACGATCATCTTCTGGGGCTTTCGGCAGCCGATGAACAGACGGTGCGTCGCCTTGTCCAGCGCCAATCCCACTGGCTTGCCGCCAGGCGCAACAGGCCAGCGTGCGATTACCTTCCGCGTCTGCAAGTCAACCTCGGCCACGACGTCCTTGTCTTCGAGGTTGATGAAGACCTTCCCGGTTCCATCGGAGGCGAGAAACTCGGGTGCGCCGCCCAGTTCGATGGGCGGATCGATTTTGCCGGTCTTCGGATCGATGTCCGCTTTGAACGTCATCAGTACGCCCTTGTCACCTGAAACAGTCAGAATGCGCCTGAGTGCAGGATCATAGATAATGCCGTCGGAGTCGGGTAGTGCCGCCAGCTTGCCCAGCACGGCGTATGTCTTCAAATCGAAGATCACAATGGCGCCATCTCCGCCCCCATCGGTAATGAAGCCGCGCCCCAGAGAAGGGACAAGTGCCACGCCATGGGCAATCTTCTGGCCTGGGATATCGCCGAGGACCTTCCCTGTGGGGGCATCGATCACGAGCGTGTGGGTGCCCCGCGGAACAAACAGCCGCTGTGTTTGCGGATCGACCGTGAGATAGTCCCATCCGCCTTCTCCGCCAATATGCAATGTTTTTGTTACTTCCCACTTCGTCTGTGCGACAGCCGGCAGTAAACCACCGAGCAGCAACACCGCCATCGACATTCCAACAATCCGCTTCGTACGCATGCTTTCTCCTGACTGGATTCAATGCACTGAGGAGCAATACATTGGGCTACCGTGCACGAAGATAGCATGCGAATGCTTAATCGTTGCTGAATGCGACTTCAAATTGTGGTGGCTTGTAACTCTGGTTCGGGCTTGGGAGTAGCGGGATTGAGGACGTGGGTCAGCCAGTGGCCGGTGTGGGAGATGGGGTTGGCGGCGATCTCTTCGGGGGTGCCGGTGGCTACGATCTGGCCGCCACCGCTGCCGCCTTCGGGGCCCATGTCGATGACCCAGTCGGCGGATTTGATGACGTCGAGGTTGTGCTCTATGACGAGGAGGGAGCCGCCGCCTTCGATGAGCTTGCGGAAGGCCGCGAGGAGTTTGGCTACGTCGTCGAAGTGGAGGCCGGTGGTGGGCTCGTCGAGGATGTAGAGGGTGCGGCTGCGGGCTTTGGCGGCGGTGTCGTTGCTGCTGCGATTGGTGATGGAGCGGGCTGTTGCCAGGTGCGAGGCTAGCTTGACGCGCTGGGCTTCGCCGCCAGAGAGCGTGGTGGCGGACTGGCCGAGGCGGACGTAACCGAGGCCTACTTCGTCGAGGACGTAGAGCTTGTCGACGATCTTGGGGTGGCCGGCGAAGTAGACGAGGGCTTCCTTGACGGTCATGTTGAGGACGTCGTGGATGTTCTTGCCCTTGTACTTGATGTCGAGGATGGTGGATTTGTAACGAGTGCCGTTGCATTCTTCGCAGGGGAGCTCGATGTCGGCGAGGAACTGCATCTCGACGGTGACGGTGCCGTCGCCTTCGCAGATATCGCAGCGACCGCCGGGGACGTTGAAGGAGAAGTGGCCGGCGGTGAGGCCCTTGCGCTTGGCGTCGGGCTGGGCGGCGAAAAGGGCGCGGATGTCGTCGAAGGCCTTGATGTAGGTGACGGGGTTGGAGCGCGGGGTGCGGCCGATGGGGGACTGGTCGACGAGGATAACGTCGTTGAGGTGCTGGGTGCCGGAGAGCTCGCGGTAGAGGTGCGTGGGGTCGCCGCCTTCGGTTTGGCCGAGAGACTGCATGAGGGCGCGGTAGAGGACTTGGTGGACGATGGTTGATTTGCCGCTGCCGCTGACTCCGGTGACACAGCAGAGGAGGTTCAGTGGGACGTCGAGGTCGACGCCGCGGAGATTGTGGATGCGGGCTCCGGTAAGCTTGAGGTGTTCGCGGCCGGGCTCGCGGCGGTGCTTGGGGACCGGGATGGTGAGGCGGCCGGAGAGATATTTGCCGGTGATGGATGCGGGGTTGACGGTGACTTCGGCTACTGTGCCGGAGGCGAGGAGCTGGCCGCCTAGTTCACCGGCTCCGGGGCCGAGGTCGAGGAGGTGGTCGGCGGCACGGATGACGTCGGGGTCGTGCTCGACGACGAGGATGGTGTTGCCGAGGTCGCGGAGCTCTTCCATGATGCGGATGAGTTTGGCGGTGTCGCGGGTGTGGAGGCCGATCGAGGGCTCATCGAGGACGTAGAGAGCTCCGACTAGGCGGGAGCCGAGGGATGTGGCTAGCTGGATGCGCTGGGATTCGCCGCCGGAGAGCGTGGAGCTTAGGCGGTCGAGGGTGAGGTAGTCGAGGCCGACTTGATGGAGGAAGTGGATGCGCTGGCGGACTTCTTCGAGGATCTTTCCGGCGATCTCTAATTGTGAGGATGACAGTTGCAAATTGTCGAAGAAGTTTTGCGCGGCAGTGATGGTGAGGGCGGATACTTCGCAGATGTTTTGGTTGTTGATAAGGACGGCGCGGGCTTCGGCGCGGAGGCGCTGGCCTCGGCAGTCGGGGCAGAGGGCGTAGCCGCGGTATTTGGAGAGGAAGACGCGGACGTGGAGCTTGTATTTCTTGCGTTCGAGCGCGGCGAAGAAGCCGCGAATGCCGGGGAAGCTGCCGTTGCCGTCTTCGATGAAGCGCTGCTGCTCGGGGGTGAGATCGTACCAGGGGATGTCGGTGGGGATGCCGGCGACTTTGGCGGCGCGGATCATCTCGCCGTGGTGGACGCGATATTTCGTCGTGGTCCAGGGGGCGACGGCTCCGGCGGCGAGCGTCTTTGATTTGTCGGGGATTATGAGGTTGGGGTCGAAGTCGATGGTGTTGCCGAAGCCCTGGCAACGGGGGCAGGCGCCGTAGGGATTGTTGAAGGAGAAGAGGCGCGGTTCGGGCTCGCGGTAGGCGCGGTGGCAGGTGGTGCATTCGAAGGCGGCGGAGAAGCGGAGGTGCTGCGGCTCGGCTTCGCCTTCGCGGGGGACAGTGTGGAATTGGATTTCGCCGGACTCGCGGTAGCCGGTTTCGATGGCGTCGACGAGGCGGGCACGGATGTCGGGACTGAGGGCGAGGCGGTCTACGAGGACGTAGATGGGCTGGCTGAAGTCGAGTTCGAGGAGGGATTCGGGGGTGGAGAATTCGACTATTTTTCCGGATTGGTAGAGGCGGTTGTAGCCTCGGCGGCGGAGTTCGGTGAGGCGGTCTTTGAGGGCGTCGGTGAGGTCGAAGGCGGGAGCGACCGCGGATTTGACAGATTTTGCGGATTTTTTTGCGGCGATTTTTTTGGGTTTGGAGGCGGGCTCTTCGGTCTCGGTGGTGGTGGGGACTTGCATCGGCTCGAGTTTGATCTCGGCGCGGACGATGGGGAAGAGGGCGTAGGTGCGCGTGCCTTCGGGAAGGGCGAAGAGGGCGGTGACGATCTCGTCGACGGTGTCGGTTTTGACGATGCCGCCGCAGTGGAGGCAGGTTACGGTGCCGCAGCGGGCGTAGAGGAGGCGGAGGTAGTCGTAGATCTCGGTGGCGGTGGCTACTGTGGAACGGGGATTGCGCGTCTGGTTCTTCTGCTTGATGGCGATGGCGGGGGCAAGGCCATCCATGTGGTCGACGTCGGGTTTTTCGATGCGCTCGAGGAATTGGCGGGCGTATGCGGAGAGGGATTCGACGTAGCGGCGCTGGCCTTCGGCGTAGACGGTGTCGAAGGCCAGGGAGGATTTGCCCGAGCCGGAGACGCCGCTGACGACAGTCAGGGCGTTGTGGGGGATGTCGACGTCGATGCCCTTGAGGTTGTGGGTCCGGGCTCCGCGGATTGTGATTTGATCGAGGTTCTGGGTGGACTTTTGATCGCTCATGGCCAAACTTCTATTGTCAGGCATTTGGCGGGGGAGTGCGAATTAACTGGAATAGCAGGTATTAGAGGGCTTCTTTTCGTTATCTCAACGGTCGACCGCGACTAGGGTTTGTGCTTTTGAAGATTGGATGAAGATCCAAAGAATTTCCAGAACCATAGGCCACACAATCACCATCGTTACAAGCCATCCGGATCTTGAACGAATGGGGCCTGTTGCAGAGCTGTAGACAATCAGACAAAGTGCTGCGTTGGCCAGATAGGCGGTGTTGAGACCGACAAGGCAGGCGCGGGTTGGAAATATGTGGCGCCGGTGTAAGACCAAAGTTGTCGCGCTTGCGATTACGATGCCAAGTCCCAGGCTGAGGACCGAGAGGCGCTGCCATTCGCTCGTCCCAGCGAGGTGCAATAAGAATGGCGCCTCAACCAATATCGTCGCCCAGATCGAAAGGCCCACGGTGATCCAGATGATGCGTCGTCCCGCAGGCGTGGACAGTTGCTTTGAAAAAAACGCGCGCAGGCGGAGCCAAATCATGGGAAATGCCAGAAAGAATGGTGCACCTACGAATGCGTGCCACCAGTTACCCTGATTTCCGGGAACTCTTAGCATCACTGCGTTCAAGGGCGATGTGTCGAGTGCGAAAGGGAGAAATACAACAATCCCGGCTAACAGCGAAACCAGCAGTGCAATGGCGTTGAGTGATGTGGGGACTCGCACTTCTTCCGACTGAGTAGCGGTGTAGTTCTTATCTTGGTTGCCCATGGTTGCGAATTGTAGGTTATCTGCTGCGAAGGACCTATGCGGCGCGAATCAAACAAGTTACGAGGCGGAGAGGGATTCGACCTAGTGGCGCTGACCTTCGGTCAGACGGTGTCGAAGGCGAGGGATGATTTGCCGGAGCCGCTGACACCGCTGACTACGGTCAGGGCGTTGTGCGGGATATCGACGTCGATGCCCTTGAGGTTGTGGGTCCGGGCTCCGCGGATTGTGATTTGATCGAGGTTCTGCTCGGGCGTTAAGCGCGAATTAATCAAGGAGAAGCTGCCCCGATAAGCGATGGTTACCGACGCTAGTTGTTGCTCAGCGCGACTCTGCTTTCGACTTCGACGGGCTCGCCAAGCACCAGATATGGTTGAAATACCCACTTCTTAATAGCATTTTCAGCCGCCTTGTATGCTTCGGATAGACCACTGATAGCATGGGCGCTTGTAACGTGCCCATCCTTTCCAATAACTATCTCGACATCAACCCTAAAATGTTGCCCCCGAAGCGAATTTGGCCATTCAGGGAAGGGTTGATTAATTGGCTTTACGACAACCCCTTTTGCGCGTTGGCTGGCAAGATTGACTGCATCTGGAGGAGGCGTGAAGTCGCTGTCTTCGATACGTGGAATTGTCTCTAGATTCTTAACTCGCAATTTGAGAAATGGATGCCCTCCATCCGTAATTTCAACATCGCGTCCTACATGATGGCTTTCGATCGATACGATGTCATTGTAGACAGTCTGATACCAGCCTTCTCCGCGGACATAACGAAGGGCCGCGCTGTCTTTGTCGAAACAGTACTGGGTTGGAGCACTAATCCCGGCCGTCCTTTCCAGAACGACACAATTCACGCTGTGGGTGCCAAACGTTCGTTCCAGTGAGCTCTTATGAAAATTCAGGAGAGTAGCTGCGTAAGAAAATGGGTTGATGATCTCAGTTCTTGCTTTTGTCTCAGCCCGATTCGGCCACCGCTGATCTCCAAGGCGGAAGAGACCGTGGTCGGTGGCATAGTCCGTTTGGTTTAATGCGTCGCTTTTGTAGCTTATTTTGTATTTCTTCGGGCCAGCCCAGAATTCCTCGACAACGCCACTATGCACATTATCCCCATCCTCATCGAACTGGTCGTACTCGATGACAATGTGCCATGGGTTCAGGTCCGTCGACTCTAGGCCGTTCAATGCCGACTGAGCTTGTATCCACATCGACACATCTCCTGGGGTCTGATCAATTGCCGGGGTAGAACCGCGGAAGGCTATTGATCCGGTCCACGAAGTGTCCGGAGGTATGGCAATTACGGTGTCGGATGAATGATCGGGAGTAGCAACGACCACCTTCACTTGTTCCGTGCGATCAGCGGGGTTAGATGTCGTCGGAGTTTGCGCAAAGAGACCAAGACTATATAGCAGGGGGCCAAAGGAAAAGAGAACAATAGGTTTTAGCATGAAAGGTCTTACAGGACGCTCGCATAGGATGACATAGTTTTCAATGCAATACGACCTCAATTTTGCGGTTGCGGGCGGAAGATTTCTATGAAGAGGAGGCAGGCTCCGATGACGATGCAGCTGTCGGCTACGTTGAAGTCGGGCCAGTGGTAGTGGACGATGTGGACTTCGATGAAGTCGACGACGAAGTGGTAACGGATGCGATCGTAGACGTTGCCTATGGCTCCGCCGAGGATGAGAGCGAGAGCGACCGAGGTGAGGGAGAGGGTGTGGCGCACTCTCCAAAGCATCGCCAGAACGATGCCGATGGCAACGACGGAGAAGAGCACGAGGCCGTGGCGGACGGCGGCCGACGAGGCTGAGTCAGAGAACATGCTGAAGGCGGCGCCGGTGTTGAGAACGTGGGTGATACGAAGGACGCCCGGGATGATGGTGTGGGCGCTGCCCTCCGGCAGGCGGTGGACGATGAAGCGCTTCGTGAGGCGATCGACGATGGCTACCACGGCGGCTAATCCGAGCAGGATGCCGATGTAGTTGCGCGAGCCCGGCTGGGTGCTGGGTTTGGGGTCGAACTCGGTGGGTGGGTACTCGTATTTTGGTGGCATCAGGCTTGGGGCTCCGTTCCGTTCGCCGGGGCGTCGTAGGGTGGGTAGTTGATGGCTTGTAGGGCGTCGGCGCAGCGGAGGCAGACGGTGGGATATCGGGCGTCGTCGCCTACGTCGGGGACGTAGCGCCAGCAGCGCTCGCATTTGGGCTTCTCGGAGCGGCGTACTGCCATGGTCGGCAAATCGTCAGGATTGTTATGAGTGGCTTTCACAAATTCCACTTCGGAGACATTGAAGAGTTCAGGTAACGCGATTGCATATCTTTGAAGTCGCGCATCCGATTCCGAATGGTCACTCACGTTGAGTGTGACGGTTGCCTCCAATGATTTGCCGATGATCTTCTCAGCCCGTAGACCTTCGAGCTTCGCCAGGACATCGCTGCGGACGAAGAGGAGATGCTCCCAGTCGGTTTCGATCTGCTTGACGTTGCCGGGGACGATGTCGGCGATGCTGGGGAAGAGAGCCAGGTGGACGCTGGACTCGCGGCCTTCGACCTTGGGTAGGAGTTGCCAAACTTCGTCGGCGGTGAAGCTGAGGATGGGGGCGATGAGGCGGGTGAGGGCTTCGGCGATACGCCAGAGGGCTGTCTGGGCGCTGCGGCGAGCGGGGTGGTTGGGGGCGAAGGTGTAGAGGCGGTCTTTGAGGACGTCGAGGTAGAGCGCGCTGAGATCGGTGTTGGTGAACTCGTTGAGAGCGTGATAGGCGCGGTGGAACTCGAAGTCGTCGTAGGCGGCGCGGATTTTGGTGGTCAGCTCGGCCAGGCGGGCGAGGATGTACTGGTCTAAAGGCTCCATCGCAGAAAACGCGATGGCGTTTGTTGCAGGGTCGAAGTCGTGGATATTGCCGAGCAGGAAGCGCAGGGTGTTGCGCAGCTTGCGGTAGTTGTCGCTGACGCGCTGCATCAGGTTTTCGCTGGCGGCTACGTCTTCGCGGAAGTCGACGGAGGCTACCCAGAGGCGGATGATCTCGCCGCCGAGGCGTTTGGCGATGTCGACGGGATCGACGCCGTTACCAAGGGATTTGGAAAAGGCGCGGCCTTGTTCGTCGAGGGTCCAGCCGGAGGTGGCGACCATCTTGTAGGGGGCCTTGCCGCGGATGGCCACCGATGTGAGTAACGACGAGTGGAACCAGCCGCGGTGCTGGTCTCCGCCCTCCGTGTAGAGGTCGGCGGGGAAGTGGAGTTCGGGTTCGAGGTCGAGGACGGCGTGCCAGCTTGCGCCGGACTCGAACCAGACGTCGAGGATGTCCATCTCCTTGCGGAACTCTTCGTTGCCGCAGGGGCATTTCGTGCCCTTGGGCAGAAGGGTGGCGGCGTCGTGGACGTACCAGGCGTCGGCGCCTTCTTTTTTGAAGAGGTCGACGATGCTGCGGTTGACGGCGTTGTCGTTGAGCGGCTTGTGGCACTTCTCACAGAGGAAGACCGCGATGGGAACGCCCCAGATGCGCTGGCGCGAGATGCACCAGTCGGGGCGGGTGGCGATCATGTTGGAGATGCGTTCCTGTCCCCAGGAGGGGTCCCAGACGACCTGGGCGATGGCGTCGAGGGCGAGCTGGCGGAAGGTGGTTTCGGTGCCATGGGCGTTGAACATCGGGGTTTCCATGCCGATGAACCACTGCTCGGTGGCGCGGACGATGATGGGGTTGTGGCAGCGCCAGCAGTGCGGGTAGGAGTGCTCGAAGCTGGTGGCGCTGAGGAGGGCTCCTTTTTCGCGTAGGAGTTCGATGATGACAGGGTTGGACTTGAAGACGGTGAGGCCGTCGTAGGGCTGGGCTACGTCTCCGCCGCCGAAGGTGCCGGTGTTGCGGTGGCGGCCGGAGTTGTCGACGTACTGGAGCTCGGGGAGGTCGTAGCGCTTGCCGGTGTAGAAGTCGTCGACGCCGTGGGCGGGCGAGGTGTGGACGGCTCCGGTGCCCTGCTCGGCGGTGACGTAGTCGGCGTTGACGCCCAGGATGCTGCGGTCTAGGAATGGGTGCTTGAACGTGGTGCGGTCGAGGCGGCTTCCGGGGAACCGGGCGATCTCGACTGCGTTGGGAAGATTGCAGGCAGTTTTGACTGATTCAGCCAGCTCTGCCGCGACGAGATAGACCGTTTCGTCGCCGGTCTTCAGAGCGACATACTCCATGTGCGGATTGAAGGCTACGGCCTGGGACGCGGGGAGAGTCCAGGGGGTGGTGGTCCAGATGATGGTGGCGACGTTTTTTCCCGCGAGGGCGGCGTCGATGGCCGAGGGATCGCTGGTGAGGGTGTAGCGGACGTAGACGCTGGGCGAGGTGTGCTGCTCGTACTCGACTTCGGCTTCTGCGAGGGCAGTGCGGTCGTGGATGCACCAGTAGACGGGCTTGAGGCCCTTGTAGACGAAGTCCTTCTCGAAGAAGTCATAGAAGGTTTCGACGATGCTGGCCTCGTAGCCGAAGGACATGGTGAGGTAGGGCTCGGACCAGCGGCCGAAGACGCCGATGCGCTCGAATTGGCTGCGCTGGAGATCGACGTATTTCTGGGCGTAGTCGCGGCAGGCCCTGCGGACGGCGACGGGGTCCATCTCGAGTTTTTTGCGGCCTAACTGCTCGTCGACTTTGATTTCGATGGGCAGGCCGTGGCAGTCCCAGCCGGGGACGTAGTCCACGTCGTAGCCGAGCGCGAAGCGCGAGCGGACGACGAAGTCCTTCAGCAGCTTGTTCAGCGCGTGGCCGATGTGGATCTGGCCGTTGGCGTAGGGCGGTCCGTCATGGAGAACGAACAGCGGAGCCCCGGCCGCCCGCCGCGCCCCGCGCACCTTGGCGTAGAGATCCCGCCAGCCCTCGAGGATGCGCGGCTCCAGCGCCGGCAGGCCCGCACGCATGGGGAACTCGGTCTGGGGGAGGAAGATGGTCTCGCGATAATCGCGGGAGGGGGCTTGGGTGTCGTCGGCCATGGGCTGTCGCTTTTCGGATGACTTTGTCGGAACGCGGGCGAGGAGTCTCCGGCGCGGGGCGCGCAGACCAA
>DATMQZ010000003.1:0-4461 GCA_035566575.1 Edaphobacter sp. | reverse complement strand
GGGGAGCGTGTGACGGATTTTGCCGGGGCCGCGACTTCGGATACGGCTGCGTTTGGGCGGTTTCATCGGGCGATGCTGGAGGCTGGGGTTTGGCTGCCGCCTAGCCAGTTTGAGGCGGCGTTTGTCTCTACGACACATGGGGTGCGTGAGGTGGAGATGGTGGTGGGGGCGGCGAAGAAGGCGTTGGCTCGGTAAGGGTGTTGGCGGTGTGGAGGAGTGCGGTCGTGCATGCGCACGATGTCCCACATCTCAAAATCGAGATATGGGGCACCCGGATTTGTGGCGAGGATGGGAGTGCGGTTCGCGCGTAGAGCGAATACCCCACCCTTCGCAAAAGCGCGAAGGATGGGGCACACGGCTTAGTGGCTGGGTTCGGGTTTGGGTTCCATCCAGAGTTTGCCGATGGCCATTAGGACGATGAGCAGGATGGCGCATAGCGCGAAGACGTGGCGGACGCTGGTGTGTTGCGCGAGGACTCCGGAGGCGATGAGGCCGAGAATCTGCGCCGTGAAGATGATGGACATGAAGGTGGAACCTACGCGGCCCATGAGTTCGGGCGGGGTGGCCTGTTGGAAGAGCGTCTGGGCTGGGACGATGATTCCGGCTACGGAGAAGCCGATGATGAGATTGCCGACGATCGTGGACCAGAGGTGTGGGAGCACCGTAAGGATGCAGAGGCCGATGGTCATGCCGAAGAGGCCGGAGTAGACGAGCAGGGTGTTCGAGAGCTTCTTGCCAAAGGCGTTGAGGCCGTTGATGCCGAGCAGCATGCCGAGACCGATCATCGCGGAGCTGACGCCGAAGAACTTGGTGGAGGCGTGGAGTGAGTCGCGGACGTAGACGGCGATGAGTGGGCCGAAGCATCCGATGACGAACATGCCCGCTGCCATCGCGAGGATGACGAAGAGCAGGGCGGCGTGATGCACGATGAAGTTGATTCCCTGCTTCATGTCGAGCCAGACTTTGCCCAGTGCGGAGTGGCCTTCTGCGTTGGGGCTGGGAGGAGTTGGTGGGCCGGGTCTGGAGGCGTCCGGTTTCAAAAAAGGCACCGAGAAGATGATCAGGGCGGAGCCGACGAAGCTGGCGGAGTCAAGTACGTAACAGCTGACGGCACCGAAGGACGCGACCATGAAGGCGGCGATGGCAGGGCCGATGATGCGCATGCCAAACATGACCTGCTGCATAAGCGCGTTGGCCGAGCGCAGGCCGTGCAGAGGAACGGCCGAACGTATAGCGACTCCCTGGGCGGGTGTGAAGAAGCTGGAGACGATGCTGATAGCAGCGAGGACCGCGTAAAAGTGCCAGGGCTGACGGGCGAAGATGAGCAGAAGAACGAGCCCGGCGCGGATGGAGTCGCTCGAAACCATGGTTGGCTTCAGGGGCCAGCGGTCGACAAAGACTCCGGCCAGGATGCCCAGCACGGCGATGGGGAGCATGTAGGAGATCTGGACGCCGGTGATCTGCTGGGCGTTGGCGTGGAGCTTGAAGGTGAGGATGCTGATAACGGCGAAGAGCGCGAGGAAGTCTCCGAAGACGGAGATGATCTGGGCGTACCAGAGGCGGCGCAGCATGGGGATGCGGAGAACCGCGCCCATCGATAACGGTTCGGGCAATTCGGGGTCGATAGGCGGCGCGGCGGGCGCCGTGGTGGTAGCAGATGTGCTCATGGATTTGTTTATCGTACCTGTGGATTCGATGTTTGGGGTCAGGCCCAGGCTTCTAAAGTGACGAAGTTCGTTGGGGTGGATTTGTAGTGCTGGAGGACCTGATCGGTGGCCTCGACGGTATGGATGCGGGGGGCTCCGAGACCGAGATGGCCGCCGTCGTGAAGGACGATGTTGGAGGCGCGGTTGCGGTTTTGATTGTGTGAGATGCCTTGGGTGACGCGGGAGGCGATGGTTGCGGCGGCGATGGGAATCCAGTCGCCGGTGATGATGTTCCATTGCACGGGGATGAGGTTGAGTTCGCGGGCAGTGCGCAGGACAGCGGGGCGGCGTGCTCCGTGGGGGGCGCGGAAGTAGTGGACAGGGGCGCCGAGAGTGTCTTCGAGAGCGGCGTTGCAGTCGGCCATCTCGCGGCGAATGCGGGCGGCGGAGTGGAACGGCAGCCAGGGATGGGTTGTGGTGTGGTTGCCGATGAGATGGCCTGCGGCGGCGATCTCGCGGACGAGCGCGGGGCACTGGCGGACGAAGTTGCCGATGAGGAAGAAGGTCGCGTGGACGTTGTAGCGGGCGAGGACTTCGAGGAGTTGTGGGGTGGCGGCGGGGTTGGGTCCGTCGTCGTAGGTGAGGGCGATCTCGTTGGGTTTTGCGGGAGCGATGAGGGTGGGGCCGAAGATTTGCGACTGCGGGGAGAGTGCGGCGTAGGTGAGCGTGCCTGCCGTTGCGACAGCGGCTGCTGCTACGGTTGGGATTGCGTACGGCATCTCCGCCTCTCCTTTTTTGCCTGAGAGCTTATTGTACGGAGTTGGTGGCGATGAAGGCTTGCTAGGACTGCTTCTTGAGGAGGGCTAGGACCTCTTCGGCGTGGCCTTCGGGTTTTACTTCTTCGAAGGTGTGGATGAGGTGCTGACCTTGGCCGGTATCAGGGCCGATGAGGTAGGTGGTGCGTTTGACGCCTTTGACGAGCTTGCCGTACATGTTCTTGGGCTTGATGAGGTCGTAGCGGTTGATCAGGACCATGTCGGGGTCGGCGAGGAGGTCGTAGGGAAGTTCGTATTTGTCTTTGAATTTCTTCTGGGCCTTTACGTCGTCGCGGGAGATGCCGAGGACAACGATGCCGGCCTTCTTGAATTTGGTGAAGGCGTCGCGGAAGCCGCAGGATTCGATAGTGCAGCCGGGGGTGTCGGCGCGGGGGTAGAAGAAGAGGACTACGGGGGAGCCTTTGAAGTCGGAGAGGGAGACGTCTTTGCCGTCTTGGTTTTGGAGGGTGAAGTTTTCTACTTTGTCGCCGGGTTTCATGTGGGTTCCTCTGGTGTGTTCGTGATGCAGTTTATGCCTACATTGAAATTATCGAAAACCTGACTTTTCGCGATATTACTAATCACCATTCAACCGTGACGAATCGGGTCGCAGTCTTCCCAGAGTTGCGCAAGCGATGCACACCTCGGAGAAGCCAAGCAGTTTGTCCTTCTTGAAGCTCAATTGTCTTTTGCGGGCCAGATTTCCAAGGCTCATCATCGGCTAGATCGCGCACATCACGAAGCCGTAAAGGATCAATTGCAATCAACAGTGTTGTGTTCCTATCGCTTGCGTCCACGAGTTCTTGATGACGAGCAAGCGTCGTCGTTTCGATGGTGAGGGGCTGAATTGTTGAGACAACTTTGATCAGGACAAGTGGGACTGGCATGGGGCCAGACTGAGAAAGCTCCAAACTCTGTATGCCGGGAATCTTCTGGTAGTCTCCCGCCTTCAATAGCGCGCTTTTGCCGTCGATGAGCAACGAACAATCTCTAATGGCAACAAGAACGAATCCTTGATCAGAAATTGGTTGAAAGCTCAATTTCGTCTCTCGGTTCAATCTGATTAATGAAACCTTTGCCAAGCCGCTGTTTGAATCCAACGGAGCCGCCCCACTCTTTGTGGAAACGAAAACGGACAGTGCCAAAGCGCAGAGAATAGCTTTCTTCAACCGATCACCTAATGAAATCACAGTGCTGAGCATACTTGACCGCGCAGAAATGATACGGAGTCCTCAGGTATTTCCGGTAAGTGACGTGAGGGTTTTTTCGAGGGAGGCGGTGTCTTCTACATTGGCGGTGGTTTGGGTGCGGTCGATTTGGCGCATGAGGCCGGTTAGGACTTTGCCGGGGCCTACTTCGATGAAGTGGGTTGCGCCTTGGGCGACGAGGAGTTGGATGCACTCGACCCAGCGGACGGAGCCGGTGACTTGATGGATGAGGGCTTCGCGGGCGGCTGCGCCCGTGGTGATGAGCGAGGCGCTTACGTTGGCGGCTACAGGGACCGTTGGATCGGTGAAGGTGAGGGTTTTGAGGTCGGCGGCGAGGGCGTCCTGCGCGGGCTGCATGAGGGCGCAGTGGAAGGGGGCGCTGACCTGCAGCATGACGGTGCGCTTGGCTCCGGCGGCCTTGCAGAGTTCGGTGGCGAGGAGAACGGCTCCGGCGGCTCCGGAGATGACGGTCTGGTCGGGGGAGTTGAGGTTGGCGGGGGAGACGACGGCCAGATTTGTGTTGAAGGTTTTGGCGGCGGGCATGGTGGGGAGCGGGGTGAGCTTGTCGGAGACCTGGCAGCACACCTCGGAGATGAGGTTTGAGGAGAGGCCGAGGATAGCGGCCATTGCGCCTTCTCCGGCGGGGACGGCCTGCTGCATGTAGCGGCCTCGGGCGCGGACGGTGCGGACGGCGTCGCTGAAGGTGAGGGTTCCGGCGGCTACGTGGGCGGAGTACTCGCCGAGGGAGTGGCCGGCGGCGAGGACGGGGGTGACGCCTTTTTCTGCCAGGAC
>DATMQZ010000002.1:0-20401 GCA_035566575.1 Edaphobacter sp. | reverse complement strand
TGGCGCGGGTTTCGGTGGGCAGGTCGTTGACGAGGATGTGGACGTCTTCGACCTTGGAGAGGTGGCGAACGATTTCGGCGTAGACCCAGGGGATGGGTTGGAACTTGCCGGGCCAGTCCTCGGAGTTGTGGGGCCACGCGATCCAAGTGGCGGCGTGGGGAGCCCACTCAGCGGGCATGCGGTAGTTCTGTTCGCGGGGTGTGGTCATTTGATGGCTCTTCTCTCCTTGGAACTTCCGCGACACGCCTGGGTCCGGGTTATGTTAGCGGCTGCTGACCACCCCTGGGTGAAAGCAGGTAAAGTATTCAAAATAAAAGCTTTGAGCTCGTACTTGTTGGTGCAAAGTATTGATTGTAAATGGTTTAAGTGGGTACTTGTTTTGGGGGCGAATTGGACTTGTTGCAGTGGGCCATTTTTCGATCCTGTTTTAAGTATAGCTGGTTGAACATAACTCTTTTGCAAACGAAAGTGCTGGATTGGCGCGGGTTTTGTGTGTTTGGGGCTTGACAGGTTTTTGGGTTCGGGTCCCATTGGAAGGACAAATATAGTGGTTCGCCCCCGTTCGGCTTGCTCACGGGCAGAATGAGGACGTAAACAAGCAACTGCAACTGCAACAGCAGGTCCGCTTCAGGGATGACAAACAAAAAAGGCAAACCTTTATGCGGTCGTGCCTGATTTGGAAGGGGTCGTTTAAAGGGTTATGCAGGTTTTGTTCTATGCAGATAGTATGGTGCGGTTGATACTTTAATTTTTCCGTAACGAAGGCTGTTTTTAACTATGGCAATTAGCGTTGGCGCACCCTCCAGTCTCCAGTCAGGTCTCCGTAAGACAGATGTTCGGGCCATGAGCATCGCAACGATGCTCTTTTTCATGTGGGGTTTTCTCACTTGTCTGAATGACATTCTCATCCCGCATCTGAAGGCCATCTTTGATCTGAATTATGCGCAGGCGATGCTGGTGCAGTTCTGCTTCTTCTCGTCGTACTTCATCTTCGCGTTGCCAGCGGGCAAGCTGGTGGAGTGGCGCGGGTATAAGGGCACGATGGTGATTGGGCTGCTGGTGATGGCGGCTGGTGCGTTCCTGTTTCTGCCCGCCTCAACGGCTGCTTCGTTTGGGCTGTTTCTTTCGGCGCTGGTGATTTTGGCGGCGGGAATTACTACGCTGCAGGTGGCGGCGAATCCTTATGTGGCAAACCTGGGCCCACCGGAGACATCGTCGGCGCGGCTGAACCTGTCGCAGGCGTTCAACTCGCTGGGGACGTTCCTGGCTCCATTCTTTGGGAGTGCACTGATTCTGAGCGCGACCCAGGTGACGCCGGAGAAACTGCGGTCGTTTTCGGCTGCGGCGCTGCAGCAGTACAGGATGGAGCAGGCGTCGTCGGTGCGGCTGCCGTATGTGGGGATTGGGCTGACGCTGGTACTGCTAGCGATTTCGTTTGCCGTGTTGAAGATGCCGACGATGGACTTTACGCGGGATATTCGTCCGGGCGAACTGGATGAGAGCGCGACGGGGGACAGTATCTGGAAACATCCGGTGCTGCTGGCCGGTGCGCTGGCGATCTTTGTGTATGTGGGTGCTGAGGTCTCGATCGGAAGCTTTTTGGTGAACTACTTCGGGTTGCCGGATATTGCGGCGTTTCCGGAGAAGACGGCAGCGAAGTATGTGTCGCTGTATTGGGGCGGCGCGATGGTGGGGCGGTTTATCGGCTCGTACCTGCTGACGAAGTTCAGAACGAGCACGGTGCTGGGGACGGCGGCGGTGGTGGCTTGCTCGCTGGTGGTGACGTCGATCATCACGCATGGGCACACTGCGATGTGGGCGATTATTGCGGTGGGGCTGTTCAACTCGGTTATGTTCCCGAGCATCTTTACCGTTGGGTTGTCGGGACTGGGCCCGCTGACGAGTAAGGGCTCGAGCTTGATGGTGGCGGCGATTGTAGGTGGCGCGCTGATTCCGCTGGCTGAAGGGCATTTGGCTGATGCGATTGGCGTGCAGCACGCGTTCATGATTCCGGCGACATGCTACATCTACATTGCGCTGTTTGGGTATTTGGGTGGGAGACGGGCTGAGCGGGAGGTTGGGATCGCGGCTTAGAGTTGGGTTTGTTTTGGGCTGGTCTAGCTGTTTACATTCCCACTCATCGCGGTGAGACTGCGATGAGTGGGGCACCCGAGATTGCTGGCTGGTTGAAGGAGTGCGGTTCGCGCGAACGCGCGAATGCCCACCTTAGCGACGATGAAACTGTCGCGAAGATGGGGCACCCACTTCATTTGTTGATTTTTGTTGTTTCGATGCCCACCATTGCGAACGATGCGATGGTGGGCATTCGTTTATTTGGTTAGTTCGTTCTTGGCGATGGCGCCGCCCTTCATGACGAATGGGACATGCTCGAGTGCTTCGACGCGCTGGAGTGGGTCTTCTTTGAGGGCGATGAGGTCGGCATAGTGGCCGGGTGAGAGGACGCCTACGTCGGAGGCGCGGCCGATGAGGTCGGCGGCGTTGCGGGTGGCGGCCTGGATGGCCTGGGCGGGTGTCATGCCGTACATCACCATGTAGTGGAACTGCTTGGCGTTGTCGCCGTGTGGGTAGACTCCGGCGTCGGTGCCGAAGGCCATCTTGACGCCGGCCTGGAAGGCTTTGCGGAAGTTTTCGCGCTGGAGTTTGCCTACGCCGCGCTCCTTGGTGGTCATCTCTTCGGGGATGCCGAAGTCCTTGGCCTTGCCGAGGATGTAGTCGTCGTCGTAGATGTCCATGACGAAGTAGGTGCCGTGGGCCTTGGCGAGGCTGATGCCCTCGTCGTCGACGAGGGAGGCGTGCTCGATGGAGTCGATGCCGGCGTTGATGGCGTCCTTGATGGACTGGGCGCCGTGGGCGTGGGCGGCGATCTTGCGGCCGGTGGCATGGGCGGTGTCGGCAGCCATCTTCAGTTCTTCGAAGGTGTACTGTGGTGCGCCGGGCTGGTCGCCTTTGCTGAGGACGCCGCCGGAGGCGAGGATCTTGATGACGTCGACGCCGTATTTGACCTGGGCACGGATGGTGTGGCGGATCTCTTCGGGGCCGTCGGAGATGGAGAAGTCACGCTCAGCGGGGAACATGGTCACGCTCGTTTGAGGGGAGTAGTTGTTGAGGTCGCCGTGGCCGCCGGTGATGGAAAGCGGTGGGCCGGAGGCTACGATGCGTGGGCCGGGGAAGAGGCCTTCGTCGATGGCATTGCGGAGGTCGACGGCCATGAAGGGAAGCGAACCTACGTCGCGGACGCTGGTGAAGCCGGCTTCGATGGTGCGGCGGGCGTTGACGACGCTGGCGTAGGCGTCGGAGAAGGGGGTGTCCTTGAAGGAGTTGATGGGGTCGTACTTGTCGGCTCGGGCTCCGAGGTGGGTGTGGCAGTCGATGAGGCCGGGAAGGACGTAGTCGGTGCTGAGGTCGACTACTTTGGCTCCGCTGGGGATGGCGAAGGAGGAGGGTTCGATGGACTTGATGCGGTCGCCGGTGAGGATGAGGGTGACGTTCTGACGGTAGGTGCCGGATTCGCTGTCGAAGAGGTGGCCGGCTTTGATGTAGGTGGTATCGGGGGTGGGTGGGGTTTGGGCGGGGGAGGCTTGGTGGAGGGCTACTAAGAGTGTGAGTGTAGGCAATATAGCGCCTAGACCGGCGAATTTCCGCATCGGGTGCCTCTTGGATTTGAATTTAGGTCAGTGTAGCGGATTTGGGTTCTTCGGGCTGAGGAAGTAGATCGTTTGGAATGGGGTCGATGCGGTCTTGATAGCTGGTGTGGATGTGGGGATAGTCTTCGTACTGTTTGCGAGCTGGGTTGTTTTGGATGTACGCCAGTTGGTTGTTGAAGTCGTCTGAATCTCTTATGCGGTGTTCGTGATATCCGCTGTGCCAGATTTCGCCGCGGGTTTGTTGACGTGCGGCGAAGGAGTATCCGCCTTTGATGTATTGAATGCATTTTGCTGTGGATTGGTCGATGGCGGGCGTGATTAGGATGTGAGTGTGGTCGGGCATGACTACGAAGCCGTGGAGTTGGAAACGGCCTTTATCGCGATGCTGGAAGAGTGTTGTGATGAAGAGTTCGGCGTTTGATGTGCGTTGGAAGTGGCGATGTCGCTGGAATGTCAGGATCGTGATGGCGTATGTGCTCTGCTTTTGGCGGATTGTGGGCATCGAGAGAAAGCATACCCCAGGGGCTAAAGCCCCTTCTTCTTCGGCCGGAGGAGATGGCTAAGCCTGAAGACTTGGCTTACCTAGAAGCGGTTCGCGCTTTGCGCGAATGTCACACATCTCAAAATCGAGATGTGGGGCACCCGGCAGTTCGAGTTTCGCCTGAATGGCCCACATATGAAGAGGATTCACAGCTTCAGTGGTGCCTGCTCAATGGTAGTTGGGCAGCGATGGCTTGCAGGTACTCGGTTTCCAGACGGAGGTTGCTGGGACGAGAGGCTTTGTCACCGTCTACCGGAACAGCTACTAGAAATTCGGTCGCGTACCAGGAATAGAAAAATAGCAGCTTCGCTGTACAGACGTTGTCGTGAGTCGGTTGCAGGGTGAGTTTTGCTGTCGTCTCCAGGTCTGTGTGGATGTGCCACGCGCCGAATATGTCTTTGCCGTCTTTTGACGTATCCATGTACCGCTTAATGGCGGCATGAGTCGATAGAACATGACCTCTTGCATCCTCCAGATGACCGGTCGTTCCGATGAGGCAATTTTCACAGGATACTTCAGGGTTCAGGATCAGTCCGTTGTGCTGAAAGAAGGTGATGGCAACAGGTTTCACCTCGGAACAGGGCGCATCGAAGACCTTTGTGGCGTAGTTCTGCTCGGCGAAGGATGCGACGGTACAGATCATCATGGCCAATGCACAGATGGGGTTCATAGTCGTCAGTCCAGGAAGCGTTTGGCTATGCCTTCGTAGGCGTCTATGCGGCGGTCGCGTAGGAAGGGCCAGTGTTGGCGGGTGACTTCGATTAGTTTGGGGTCTAGGTCGGCGTAGAGGATCTCTTCTTTGTCGTGGCTGGCCAGGGCGATGATGCGGCCGAAGGGGTCGGCTATGAAGCTTCCGCCCCAGAACTCGATGCCGGAGCTGGGGGTGTGGTCGCCGGGGCCGCGCAGTTCGACCGTGGCGGGGTTGCCGTCGGCGGCGGGGGCTTTGAATTTTACGTCTCCGTGCTCGTGGCCTACGCGGTTGACGGCGCAGACGAAGACTCCGTTGGCGATGGCGTGGGCGCGCTGTGCGGTCTGCCAGGCTTCGTACTGGGCGGTGCCGAACTCTTCTTTTTCGGAGGGGTGCCAGCCGATGGCGGTGGGGAAGAAGAGGATCTCGGCTCCGCGGAGGGCGGTTAGGCGGGCGCCTTCAGGGTACCACTGGTCCCAGCAGACGAGGGTGCCGATGGGGCCGGCGGTGGTTTGGGTGGATTTGAAGCCGAGGTCGCCGGGGGTGAAGTAGAACTTCTCGTAGTAGAGAGGGTCGTCGGGGATGTGCATCTTGCGGTAGAGGTCCGCGATGGTGCCGTCTTTTTCGATGGTGACGGCGGTGTTGTGGTAGAGGCCGGGGGCGCGACGCTCGAAGAGGCTGGCGACGAGGACGACGCCGGTTTCGCGGCAGACGCGGGTGAGGACGTCGGTGGAGGGGCCGGGGATGGGCTCGGCGAGGTCGAAGAGGGCGTGTTCTTCGCGCTGGCAGAAGTATTGGGCGCGGAAGAGCTCAGGGAGGCAGACGAGGGTGGCTCCCTGGCGGGCGGCTTCGTAGACACGCTCGGCGGCCTTGTCGAGGTTGAGCTGGGTGTCCGGGGCGCAGGACATCTGGATGAGGGCGACGCGTTTTGTGGTTGTTTTAGCCATGGCAGTCCTTCTTATCTTATAGGCAGGTAGGTGGATGTTCTTTGCGGGAAGTTTGAATTCTGGGCGGATTCCTTATGGCATATGGCTTAATGGGCAGTATGGGCGAGATGGAGTTCCGAAGACTCAATGAAGGGGACGCCGCGGCGTACTGGAATTTGAGGTATGAGGCGCTTGAGAGGGAGCCGCTGGCGTTTGGGAAGGCCGCAGAGGAGCATCGCGCTACGACTGTGGAGGAATGGGCGGCTCGTTTTCGGGAGTATCCGAAAGAGAGCTTTACGCTGGGCGGTTTTGACGGCGGCGTGCTTGCCGGAATTGCGACGTTTATACGTGAGCAAGGGTTGAAGGAGCGGCATAAAGGGCATATCTATGGGGTGTATGTAAGTGCCGCTCATCGCCAGAGGGGATTTGGAAGGGCGATGATTGCTGCGGTCGTGAACAGGGCAAAGGAAGATGTGACGTTGGAGCAGATTCTGCTCGCAGTCGGGGCGTGCCAGGAGGCGGCGATCCGGCTGTACCGGGGCTCAGGATTTGAAGTGTATGGCACCGAGCCCAGGGCTTTGAAGGTGGGTTCGAGGTACGTCGATGAGCATCAAATGATGTTGAGAGTCCGCTGAAGCATTGCCGATGGGTAGGATTCCGAGGCAACGGCTTTGAATCTCCCTTTTTTCCGGGTGAATTTTCTGTTACGTTTGAATGTAGAGCCGTCTGGCGCAGCGTCCGATGGCCCACTTCAACTCACCTGAAAATATCTTTGTCCCAGCAGTTTGCGGTAGCCGTGTATTTCATTGCAGAAGGAGCAATACGTTGAGCGAATTTCGTGATTTTCTGGAACTCCCGTACTCAGAGCTGGAAGACCTGAACCTGCAGGCCAAAGAGCAGCGCAAGAAGCGCGTGGCCGCCGATGTGATTCAGGAAGAGCGCCTGAAGTACCTGACCGACGAGCGCCGCATCAAGGCCGTCACCGTTTTGTTCAGCGATCTTGAAGGCCGCCTGCACATGCTCGACTACGACAAGAAGTTCCTGGTCAAGAGCTATGACAACCTGACGTTCGATGGATCTTCCATTCGTGGCTTTACGGCGCAGCGGGAGAGTGACCTGCGGCTCGGAATTGACTGGAGCGCGTTTTACTGGGCGCCGGCGGATGTGTTCGGGCCGGGTAAGGTGCTGGTGTTTGGCGAGGTGATCGACAAGAACGGCACGACGTATTCGGGCGATATCCGTGGCGTGCTGAAGCAGTTCTCGCAGGAGCTGTACGACAAGCAGGGCTACACGCTGAATGCCGCCAATGAGATTGAAGGCTTTCTGTTCGAGGGCATCGATGCGGAGCGCACCTTTCATGAGACAGGCAGCTTTGAGTATGTGAACAAGGGCGGCTACTACCACTCGCTGCCTGGCGACCCGCTGCGTGAGTTCATCGACACGACGGCAGAGGTTCAGCGTGCGATGGGTTTTGAGAACGAGAAGGACCATCCCGAGGTTGCGCCTTCGCAGTTCGAGATTAATTACACCTATGGCGAGGTTGTGGCTGCGGCTGATCAGATTCAGCTGTACAAGCTGATCTGCCGCCAGGTCGCGACGCAGATGGGCATGACGGCGAGCTTTCTGCCTAAGCCTGTGACCGGCGTCAATGGTAGCGGTATGCACACCAACGTCTCGATTACCAAGGGCGGGAAGAACCTGTTCTGGGATCCCAAGGGCGAGGAGAAGATCTCGAAGCTGGCGTGGCAGTTTACTGACCGCATTCTGACGCACGGCAATGATCTTTGCCTGTTGCTGAATGCCAGTGTGAATGCTTATCGTCGCCTGGATCCTCACTTCGAGGCTCCGAACCAGATCAAGGCTTCGGCCGTGGATCGCGGATCGATGATTCGTATTCCTATTGGCAACGAGAAGTCTTCGCGTGTCGAGGTTCGTTCGGTTGGTCCGGATGCGAATCCTTACCTGGTGCTGTACTCGATCTTCAAGACGGGCCTGCACGGCGAGACCGCGCGGATCAAGAACCTGCGCCAGGCAGAACGCTATCTGCCGGATAACGTCTACACCGCGATTGATAACTTTCGCGGGGCGGAGTGGACGACGACCTTGCTGGGTGCGGATGTGAAGGCTCGCTATGCCGATCTGAAGCAGGCTTCGGCAGACCGTTGCCCACGTTTGTTGGGCACGATCGTCAAACCGGCTGAGGTTCAGTTCCACCATGATGTTTACAACCAGCTGCTCTGGAATCTCTTCTAAAAGCTGCTGTGCAAACGAATAAAGACAAAGGCTCCGGATTTTCCGGGGCCTTTGTTGTACACGCTTCGATTCAGGGAGCCGAGGTTTTGTGAAGTTGGATATGCGAATTAAGTCGATCTGCTTGCTGTTTGTCCTCGTTCAGTCGCTGCGTTCTGCGAGCGCGCAAGGCACTCTGCCGACCTTCGTGCACACGGTCGGCCAGAGCTCCTACACACTTGTAGGTCGTGATCCAGTACAGGGAGGGACGACCACTATCCCTACGGTGCTTGTTCCAATCACGCTTTCTTTTGAATCTAAGAAGATCGCCGGCCAGGGCTTTGTTATGGACTCGGCCGCTGATGTGCCGCATATCCTCCGCTCCCCTATCTTTTCTCAATTCGCTTTTACGGCCCGCGATTCTACTCAATATGCTGACGCGATGTTGCGTACCACCTTTCCGAAGGCTGAGGGGTGGCATACGCTGCTAGGCAAGCCGGCAGTGAAGCCTGTGAAGATCACCGTTCCGGTCGGCTACGGCTATATCCTCACTTCGAAAAAGACCGGCGGCTCCTTCGCAGTCGTCGATGTTGAGTTTCTGCAGCGGGAGTTGTTCAAGCAGATTCCACGGCAGGACGGCAAGCTCGTCATGGCGGTGACGCATAACGTTACGTATTATGTGGAAGGTGATGCGACGGAGTGCTGCTCGTGGGGAACACATGGTGTCGATGCTGCGTCGGGAAATTCCTTCGTGCTTGGCTCATACCTTCATGATGCGCCGGCCATAGTCGAAGACAGTGATGTGCAGCCACTGACTCAGCAACTGGCGGAGTTCATCAACGATCCGTTGCACGACCCCCTGTTTCGTGGAAACCGCAATGCGGCTCCGGGAAATGTGTTTCCTGCCTGGACGCGTCTTGCTTCAGTGTCTGCGGGAGACCAGGGCCGTTGCGGGGGCACTGGGGTTGCATCTGCTTATTTTCTTCTTGAACCCACAAATACGAATCCGAAGAACAATATCCCAGCATCGAAGGCATTCGTTGCCCATGTGAGTGGAACTGACTACCATCTGCAGAATGTGGCTTTGTTGCCATGGTATTCGGGCGCTTCGGATGACCTCGGCAGTACGTACAGTTTTCCAGATGCGCAGACGCTTGCCGAACCGGCAACGCCATGCCCCACGCCCGAAGGCATCTCCGCGCCGCCTCGGCCTACGGTTGCAGCAATCCCACTGAACGGTGCGCCTAATGGGCATAAGCTGATCGGTTACTGGGCCGGATACGGTAGAGCAGGCTCCACCTTTCCGCTACGCGAGGTGTCGCCGCAGTGGGACGTCATCATCGTTGCATTTGCTACACCAGATAAGAATGCGCCTGAAGGGACGATGCAGTTCCACACGCCCGCAGGACTCGACACAGAGCAATTTAAGGCTGATATCGCATACCTGAAAAGCCAGGGGAAGAAAGTGATGATCTCGCTTGGAGGAGGTGGACAGCACTTTACACTCGCCGATCCGAATCGCGTTCCGAACTTTGTCTCGTCTGTTACCCGCATCGTCGAGGAGTACGGATTTGACGGTATTGATGTCGACTTCGAGAGTCCGTCGCTTTCTATTGATGCCGGTGATACTGACTTCAAGCACCCGACTACGCCATCGATTGTGAACCTTATTTCGGCCTTGCGTCAGCTGCACGATCACTTTGGCTCCGGATTCATGATCAGCCTCGTTCCTGAAGGAACGCAGATTCCGTCGGGGTATCCGAGCTATGGCGGCCAGTTTGGGTCTTATCTTGCCATTACGTATACCATTCGCGATATTCTCTCGTTTATTGATGTACAGGATTACAACACGCCGCCGCTGCAGGGGCTCGATGGCGAGATCTATCAGCCAGGTACAGTGGATTATCACGCTGCGATGACGGAGCTTCTACTGCATGGCTTCAATGTGGGAGGAGATCCGAAACACTTCTTTCCACCAATACCTCCCAATAAGGTTGCTGTTGGATTCCTCACTGGAGACACAACGCCTGACATTGTCAGTCAGGCGATGAACTACATCATCACAGGCAAGGCTCCTGCGGGAACTACATACAAACTGCGCAAACCTTCGGGCTATCCCGGCATGATCGGCGCGATGTTCTGGACTATCGACGGAGATCGTCGCGGCGACTACAACTTTTCAAACTCTGTAGGCCCGCAGCTTCATGGCTACCCCGTAACTAAGCAGTAGGTGGCTGCAGCGAGCTGCTTGTTCGATAAGCGCACTTGTTGGGCGACTTTGGTTGCCACTCGTTATTTGCGGATGTTAGCCTTCGACTTCTAAATCTCGCGGTCGGAGTTCACATTCTATGCAGACGAGCTATAACGGTATCCCTGTCCCAGCGAACGGTCAGTCCATTGAGTATGCCAACGGCAGCTATACGGTGCCGGATCATCCGATTATTCCTTTTATCGAGGGTGATGGCACGGGGCGGGATATATGGAAGGCTTCGCAGCGGGTGTTTGATGCGGCTGTCGAGAAGGCTTATGGGGGCAAGCGCTCAGTTGCGTGGTATGAGGTGCTGGCGGGAGAGAAGGCGTTTCGACAGACGAAGAACTGGCTGCCGGATGACACGGTGAAGGCTACGGTGGATTTTCGCGTGTCGATCAAAGGGCCGCTGACTACGCCTGTTGGTGGTGGAATTCGATCGCTGAATGTGGCGCTGCGGCAGTTGATGGATCTGTATCAGTGCGTGCGGCCGGTGAAGTATTACTCGGGCGTGCCTAGTCCTGTGAAGCATCCGGAGAAGCTGGATGTGGTGATCTTTCGGGAGAATACGGAGGATATCTATGCCGGGATTGAGTTTCGTGAGGGGACCGCAGAGGCGGCGAAGTTTATCTCGTTTGTGAATGACGAGATGTTGAAGGGTGGGAAGAAGAAGATTCGGCTGGACTCGGGTGTGGGGGTGAAGCCGATCTCGATTACAGGGTCGAAGCGGCTGGTGCGGGCGGCGATTCAGTATGCGTTGGATAACAAGCGCAAGACGGTGACGCTGGTGCATAAGGGGAATATTCAGAAGTTCACCGAAGGGGCGTTTCGTGAGTGGGGCTATGAGGTTGCCACGGAGGAGTTTCGTGAATACACGGTGACAGAGCGGGAGAGCTGGATTCTGGGGAATGTGGAGAGCAATCCTGGGATTTCGGCTGAGGAGAATGCGGCGTTGATTGAGCCGGGGATTGAGTTTGCGCCGAAGGAGTTTGGCGAGGGTGTTGTTGCCGAGGTGAAGGCGGTGCTGGTGTCTCTTGGGAAGACGCATGGCGGAGGTAAGTGGAAGGAAAAGATTCTGGTGAATGACCGGATTGCGGATTCGATCTTCCAGCAGATTATTATTCGACCTTCTGATTACTCCGTTCTGGCTACTACGAATCTGAATGGCGACTATATCTCGGATGCTGCGGCTGCGCAGGTTGGCGGGTTGGGGATTGCTCCCGGTGCGAATATCGGCGATGGATATGCGGTGTTTGAGGCGACGCATGGGACTGCTCCGAAGTATGCGGATAAGGATGTGATTAATCCGGGGTCTGTAATTCTTTCGGGGGTTATGTTGTTCGATTTTCTGGGCTGGACGGAGGCTGCGCGGTTGATTGAGTCTTCGATGGAGAAGACGATTCAGCAGAAGTATGTGACGTATGACTTCGAGCGGCAGATGCAGGGCGCGACCAAGGCGAAGACGAGTGAGTTTGCTACCCGTATGATTGAGAATATGGGCTGATCTGCTGACGGCAAGTACCGACCGCGGATTTGCGCGGATTAAAACGGATTTAAAACAGACTGCTGAACGGATTTGAAGAGGAGACGGAAGAGATGCGGAAGAAGGTAACGATTGTTGGCTCGGGTAATGTTGGAGCAACGGCTGCGCACTGGATTGCAGCGAAGGAATTGGCCGATGTTGTGCTGCTTGATGTTGTCGAGGGTGTGCCGCAGGGTAAGGGGCTCGATCTGATGCAGGCGATGCCTATTGAGAAGCGCGATTGCAGCATCGTTGGGACGAATGATTATGCCGATACTGCGAACTCGGATGTTGTGGTGATTACGGCGGGGATTGCGCGTAAGCCGGGAATGAGCCGCGATGATTTGTTGAATACGAACTACAAGATCATGAGCGATGTGGTGGCGAAGGTGGTTGCGGCTTCGCCGGAGACGATCATTATCGTTGTTTCGAATCCGCTGGATGCGATGGCGCAGACTGCATTCAAGCAGGCAGGGTTGCCGCGTGAACGTGTGATTGGAATGGCTGGCGTGCTGGATTCGGCGCGGTTCCGGACGTTTATTGCGCAGGAGCTGAATGTGTCGGTCGAGAACGTTACGGCGTTCGTTCTGGGCGGACATGGCGATACGATGGTTCCGCTGTCTCGGTATTCGACTGTGGCGGGAATTCCGATTACGGAGCTGATTGCTCCTGATCGGCTGAAGGAGCTGGAGACGCGCACGGCCAATGGTGGCGCGGAGATCGTGAAGTATTTGAAGACGGGGTCGGCTTACTATGCTCCTTCGGCGGCGGCGGTGGAGATGGTGGAAGCGATTCTGAAGGACAAGAAGAAGATTCTGCCTTGCGCTGCTTATCTGCAGGGTGAGTATGGGATCTCGGGGCTGTATGTTGGGGTTCCCTGCAAGCTGGGTGCGAAGGGACTGGAGCAGATTATTGAGATCAAGCTGACGCCGGAAGAGCAGGCTGCGCTGCAGAAGAGTGCGGACTCGGTGAAGGAGCTTTGCTCAGTGATCGGTGTGGCATAGAGCAAAACCGACCGCGGATTCTCGCGGCAACTAGAAGGCCCGCTCAGATGAGCGGGCCTTCTAGTTTGGTGGAATATCGATACCTGAGGTAGGTCCGGGCTAAAGCCCGGACCTACCTCAGAAGCAAATACAAAATAGAAGTCAATTGATGTTAGGCTACGCGTTCGATGGTGACGGATTCGAGGACTACTGGGGTCTTCGGGCGGTCCATGCCGTCGCGGTTGACCTTGGAGATCTTTTCGACGATGTCGTAGCCTTCGACGACCTGGCCGAAGATGGTGTGCTTGCCGGTGAGCCAGCTGGTGTCGGCTACGGTGATGAAGAACTGGCTGCCGTTGGTGTTGGGGCCGGCGTTGGCCATCGCGAGCTTGCCCTTCTCCTGGAAGCCATGGCGGGAGCCGCGGGTCTCGTCGGCGAACTTGTAACCGGGGCCGCCCATGCCGCTACCTTCTGGGTCGCCGCCCTGGATCATGAACTGCGGAATCACGCGGTGGAAAATAGTTCCGTCGTAGAGCTTCGGGCCCTTCTTGCTGCGGCTGTTCCACTCCTTGGTGCCTTCAGCGAGGCCGATGAAGTTGGCTACAGTCTCGGGCGCGTCCTTCTCGAAGAGTTCGCAGACGATGGTGCCTTCAGATGTCTTGAAGGTTGCGTAGGTTCCAGGGTTCTTTGCCATTTTGTTTTTCTCCTTACAGGTTGTTGCCGCTGACGCAGCAGGGAAGCATCTTCGCTGAATGTACGAAGAGGGAAGGTCTATTTCGTCGGCGTTGTGGGTGCCTTTGCTGGCTGCGGAGTTGGTTCCGGAGGCATCGGCTGTCCCTCGCGAACGATTGTGATGCGATTGATGACCACAGGAGTGAGGGGTTTGTCCTGACTGTTACGTTCGACACGCGCGATGGAGGCCACTAACAATACGCTGTGGGCGTCGCACTGGCCGAAGATGGTGTGTTTGCCATTGAGTTGAGGGACTGCGTCTTCGGTAATGAAGAATTGGGAGCCGTTTGTGCCGCCGCCGGAGGGGCCGGGGCCGGCGTTGGCCATGGCGAGGCGGCCGGGCTGGTCGAAGGTGAGCGATGGATCGATCTCATCCTGAAAGAAGTAGCCGGGGTCGCCAGTTCCGTCGCCGACGCGGTCTCCGCCCTGAATCATGAAGCCGGGGATGACACGGTGAAAGGTGGTTCCGCTGTAATAGGGTTGGTGGTGGACTTTCTCGAGCGTTTTGTTGTCGGTCCAGTCTTTGGTCCCATCGGCGAGGCCAATGAAGTTTGCCGTTGCGACGGGTGCCTGCTTTTCGTAGAGCTTACAGGTGAGGCGACCCATGGTGGTGTCGATGACTGCCGTTGGGCCAGTGGGGACGACAGGGGCTTGAGCCTGGCTTGTTGTGCTTGGCGCGTCGGGCAGAGCATCTGCCGGGGACGGCGGAGGCGGTGAAGATTGTCCAAACGCGGGAAGGCTGAAAGCTAGTGCGAGTGCGAGATAGCGAAGCGTCATGCGATGTGTAGCTCCATGGAACAGGCTATCGTAGACGTGGCGTTGGAGCAACGTGGCCTGGATGTCGCCGAACCGCTATTCAAAGAGGATGGTTCTTCCGGAGCTGCACAGAATGCGGTGCTCCAGGTGCCAGCGGACCGCGCGTGATAGTACGATTCGCTCCTGATCGCGGCCCTTTTGCTTGAGGTCCTCAAGCTGGTCACGGTGCGTGGTGCGGGCGGTGGATTGCTCGATGATGGGGCCGTCATCGAGTATGTCGGTGACGTAGTGGCTGGTCGCTCCTATGAGGCGGACGCCTCGTTTGTAGGCGGCGAGATAAGGATTGGCACCGACGAATGCAGGCAGAAGCGAGTGATGGACGTTGATGATGCGTTGCGGGAAGTGAGCAACGAACTCCGGTGAGAGTATCTGCATGTAACGCGCGAGAACGACGAGGCCGATGCCTGCTTCTTTGAGGAGTGTTATCTGTTGGCGTTCTGCTTCAGATTTCCTCCCGGCAAGGATGGGAGTGTAAGCGAATGGAATACCGTAGTGGTTCGCTGTGATCTCGGCGTCCGGATGGTTGCTGACGACGAGCGGAATGTCGCAGGTAAGCTCGCCGATCTGATGGCGATAGAGCAGGTCTACTAGACAGTGCTGATAGTGAGAGACGAAGATAGCGACGCGTTCTCTGACGTTGGAGTATGCGATCTTCCATTGGAAGTTGAACTTTTCAGTAAGGGGAGCGAATGCCTTTGAAAACTGCTCGCGGGTGAGATCGAAGTCGTCGAGGGACCACTGCATGCGCATAAAGAAGAGACCGTATTCGGTGTCCTGATATTGATCGCAGGAAAGAATGTTGCCTCCGTGGCGGAAGACGAAGTCGGCCAAAGCGGCGACGATACCTTTTTGATCGGGGCAGTGAAGCAGCAGGATTGCAGTGTCAGACAATCAACGGTCTCCTTGCGTTTCGATTCTTCGTTTATAGATGTTTTATCCGATGGGCGACCGTTTGCAACATTCAAGATATATTTTTTGTGCTTTGTATGAGGTGCTTGATTGGGAACCGCTGAAGTGATCGGATGTCCAGGCGAGAAAATTTGATGCGGTTTTCTTACAAGGTGAGTAGCCGTGAGGCTTTGTCTGAGCGTCGAATGGGTTGGAGGATAGACAGATGGCGAAGTATGCGCTGTATGTATCGCTGAAGGCGAAGCCAGGGAAAGAGAAGGATGTTGAGGCGTTTCTGAAACAGGGCGCGGAGATGGCAAAGAGTGAAGCCCATACGGTGAACTGGTATGGGCTGCATGAAGACGAGGGGAGATATAGCGTCTTCGATACCTTCAACGACGAGGCAGGCCGGAATGCTCATCTGAGCGGTGAAATTGCCAAGGCCTTGATGGCGAAGGCGAGCGAGTTGTTCGCGGACCCACCACAAATTCACAAGATTAATATTCTGGCTGACAAATAGCGCTATTTGGATTTGTCTGCTGCGGCCTGAACGTCGCGGAAGACGCGAAGGAGATTGCCGCCGAGGAGCTTCTTCATGTCTTCAGCGGTATAGCCCCGTGCCATGAGTGCGGCAGTGATTTTTGGCAGATCAGAAGCGGAGTCGATGCCTTCTGGCGGGACGGGGATGCCGTCGAAGTCTGTGCCGATGCCGACGTGATCGATGCCTGCGACCTTTATGACGTGGTCGAAGTGGGCTATGAGGGAATCGAATGGTGCCCGTCTGATTCTTGCGGCGAACTCGCGATCGATCTTGTCGGAAGCAGAGAAGGGAACCGGGAGGCTTTTGGCGTGATATTCGGCTTCAAGTGCGTCCTGAGCTTTATTACGGTCGGCGCTTGAGGCGTTCCACGCTTGGCGCCAGTTTTCGTCGATGAAGGCGGGGAAGAAGTTGACCATGACTACGCCATTGTTCTTTGCGACGGCCTGAAGCATCTCGTCGGTCATGTTGCGTGGTGCCAGGGTGAGAGCGCGAGCGGAAGAGTGCGATGCGATGATAGGCGTGCGCGTGGTTGCAATGACATCCCAGAAGGTTTTATCGGAGACATGGGAGACATCGACCATCATGCCGAGGCGGTTCATCTCCTGAACGACTTGTTTGCCGAAAGGCGTGAGGCCATTATGGTGGGTTACTTTGGGATCGTTGATGTCGCCCGAGGAGTCGGCCCAGTCATTGGTGTTGGACCAGGTGAGGGTCATGTAGCGGACGCCGAGACGGTGGTAATCACGGAGGAGGCTGAGGGAGTTTTCGATGGAGTGGCCGCCTTCAATGCCCATGAGGACGGCGAATTTGCCTTGCTTGTGCGCGGCGATGATCTGGTCGGCGGACGTGCAGAGTTGAAGTTTGTCCGGGGCTTTGCGCACCTGCTGGAGCGTGCCGTCGATCAGTTCGAGCGTTCGGCGGGCAGAGGCATTGGCAGGATATTGGCCGGGGTCGACCCAGATGGAGAAGAATTGGGCGTCGAGGTTGCCTTTGCGTGCGCTGTCGTAGTTGAGCATGCCGCCATTGAGCGGGTCGGTGAAGTTCCAGTTTTCGTCGACGAAGCGTTGCGGAGTGTCAGCGTGTGTGTCTATGACGATGGCGCTGGCGTGGACTTTTGCGGGGTCGGTCATTTGCTTTCCTGAGGGATGCTTCATTGATTTTGTCTGGGCGTATGTCGACGTTGCAATGAGCATCGACCCGGCAACGAGGAGTGCGGAGGCGCAGATGAAGGCGCTTACTGTTTTGATTGTGCGCACCGTTAGTCGGGGCATGGGAATAGTCAGATTGTAGCAAGCGGTTCTGACTGAATCTCTGCTAACGTTGCTTCATGTTTTTTTGCAGAGGATTTGTTTTTGTTGCGCTGGTCGTCAGCTTAGAGGCAGCTTGTTTTGCGCAAGGCTCGAAGACGCCGATTACGGTGCGAGTGGATGCAGAGCATCCTGCAGGGGCGTATCAGCCGCGGTGGAATTATTTTGGCGCTGATGAGCCGAATTACAGTTATGCGCCGAATGGCCAAGAACTTCTTCGTGAGTTGTCGCAGTTGAGTCCGGCTCCGGTTTATGTGCGGCTGCACAATTTGCTTACGAGCGGCGATGGGAGCGCCTCGCTGAAGTGGGGTTCGACAAATGCTTATAGGGAAGATGCTGCGGGCAACGCGGTTTACGACTGGGAGATTACGGATCGCATCTTCGACGCGCTCTATCGGAATGGCGTTCGTCCTCTTGTAGAAGTGGGTTTTATGCCGGAGGTGTTGTCTACTCATCCAGAGCCGTACAGGCACAGTTTTCCGAATGGGCAGGTGTTTACGGGATGGAGCTATCCGCCGAGGGATTATGCGAAGTGGGCGGCGCTGGTTACAGCATGGACTAAGCATCTACGCGAGAGATATGGCGACGCCGAGGTGAACACCTGGCTATGGGAGGTGTGGAATGAGCCCGATATCGATTATTGGCATGGGACTCCGCAGGAGTATGACAAGCTTTATGACGTGACGGCTGCGGCGATCCAGAAGGTATTGCCGAAGGCGAAGATTGGGGGGCCGGAAGCTACCGGCGTGACGCCGGGCAAGTCTGAGGATTTTCTGCGGCAATTTCTGGAGCACTGCGCTCATGGGACAAATGCTGCTAGTGGTGGAATAGGTGCGCCGTTAGCGTTTATCAGCTTTCACCCGAAGGGTTCGCCCAAGAGTGTGGATGGGCATGTGCGGATGGATATTGGGCATCAGTTGCGTGCGATGGATCGGGGGATGCATGTTGTTGCGTCTTATCCGGAGTGGAGGAATACTCCGATCATTCTTGGTGAGAGCGATCCGGAGGGTTGCGCGGCGTGCAAGGGGGCGCAGAATGGTTATAGAAATGGGCCACTATATGGTGTGAGTGTGGCGGAGGCTACGGCGAGGGCGGACGAGCTTGCTCGTCGCAATGGGGTTGTGCTGCAGGGTGCGGTGACGTGGGCGTTCGAGTTTGAAGACCAGCCTGTGTTTGCGGGTTTTCGGGAGTTGGCTACCGGCGGTAAGGCTGATGGCGTCTCGTATCTGGTCGATAAGCCGGTGTTGAATGTGTTTCGGATGTTGGGAATGCTCGGTGGGCAGATGCTGCCTGTTACCAGTTCTGGTGCTCTTCCGGTCGATGAAATTTTGCGAGAGAGTGTGCGAGAGAGGGCGGATGTGAATGCGGTTGCTACTCGTGTTGAACGGCATATCGATGTGATGTTGTGGAATTATCACGATGATGATGTGGCTGTTCCGGCGGATTCGGTGTCGTTGGTGGTGAGTGGTCTGCGTGCAGGCAAGGTTCGGGTGCAGCGGTTCCTTGTGGATGCGAAGCATAGCAATGCCTATGCGGCGTGGCAGAGGATGGGGAGTCCGGAACAGCCTTCCGCCCAGCAGTTTGTAGAGTTGCAGCGGGCGGGGAAGTTGGAACGGTTGGAGGAATCAGCAGTCGCGACGCAGGGTGGGCGAGCTACGCTCAATCTTAAGCTGGAGCGTCAGGGCGTTATGCTTGTTCGCCTTGGTTGGTGAGACTGCGTGCCTCTGCGAATATAAAGACAAAAAAGCAAGAGCTGGCTGGGAATATCCGAGCTTTTTTTGTTTTGTGGTGGGAGTGTGGTTTTTCGGGGGTATTTTGAGAAAAATGGGTGTTCGATGTGGTGTTTTTGTGGACAGATTGTGGTGGAATCGCTGGTTGATGCGGTGAGCGGGTTGACACTTTTTAGGACACCGATTTTTTTGCAAAATCAGGAGAAATATTTTCGGCGAGGCCACGGCCTCGCCGAAGTATCACTAGCGGCTGAAGAGGTCTTTGACTTGTTGGACGAAGACGTCGCGGCCCATGTCGGAGATGGCTTCGGTTAGGGGGAGTTGTTTGGGGCAGGCCTGGACGCAGTTCTGGGCGAAGCCGCATTCCTGGATGCCGCCGTCTCCGGCCAGGGCGCGGAGGCGGTCTTCTTTTAGGACTGCTCCGCTGGGGTCCATATTGAAGAGTTTGGCTTGTGCGATGGTGGCGGCGCCTACGAAGCCGGTGGCGTCATTGAACTGGGGGCAGACCTCCATGCAGATGGTGCAGGAGATGCAGTTCGAGAGCGGGTAGCGCTGCTCCTGCGTCTGGGGGAATTGCTTGGGGCCGGGGCCGAGGTCGTAGGTGCCGTCGATGGGGACCCAGGCTTTGACCTTCTTGAGGTTTTCGAAGAGGACGGAGCGGTCGACGGCGAGGTCGCGGACTACGGGGAACTTGCTGAGGGGGGCGAGGGTGATGGTCTGGTCTTTGTTGGGGCCGGTGAGCTTGTCTACGAGCGCGGAGCAGGCCATGGCGGCTTTGCCGTTGATGAGCATGGCGCAGCTACCGCAGATCTCTTCGAGGCAGTTGGAGTCGTAGGTGATGGGCGTGGTGGGCTTGCCGGTGACGTCGACGGGATTGAGCGCGATCTCGCCGAGGAGCGAGGTGATGTTCATGCCCGGGCGGTAGGGGATCTCGAACTTCTCGGTAGTGGAAGGAGAGTCCGGGGTGAGTTGGCGCTTGATCTCGACTTTGATGGTGCTTGGCATGTGCATACTCCGTTTGCTACGTCTTCTTCAAGTAAGTCTCGATGCTGTTCTGCGGAATTTCACTTTCGCAAAATACACATGTTTCTGTGTCAATGTAGCTTCCGGCTCCCAAATCCATCCGAACGCGAAATACACCAGCGTTCGAGACGACCGAAAATCCTGAGTCATTTTCGTCCAACGCTGATTGCAGCTCATCGCAGCACATTATGACCCTCAGCCCTCGTGTTTTGCGCCTCGCTTCGCTCGGCGCAAAACAATTTATTACGAATTCGTTTTATTGTCCGGGCTAAAGCCCGGACCTACCTCAGGAGCAAATGCAAAAAACAAGAAGCAGATTCCTCCGCTTCGCTGCGGAATGACAAACAAAAAGCAGACAACAATAGAGCAAGAACAAAATGGCAGTTATGTGGCGGCGTCGTAGAGCAGGCACGGTTTGATGTGGCTGATCTTCTTATTGGGGCTTCTTACTGAAGAACATGTAGGAGATGATACAGAGGAAGATGATTGCGAGGCCTGTGTAGAAGAGGTTGATGTGCTTATCGATAGGCACGCTATGCACGGGGGCGAGGTTCGCGGCCAG
>DATMQZ010000001.1:0-108437 GCA_035566575.1 Edaphobacter sp. | reverse complement strand
GGAGGATGAGCCGAAGCTCACCACCAGCTTTGTACCGGTAGCATTTTCATAGGCCTTCTGGAGCGCCGGCATGACGGGCTGTAAGTCCGCTGCCGCGGCGACGCGCAGCTCCTTTTGTTGCGCCAGCGCACGCGATCCATGTAGAAACCCGTAGAAAATCAAGCTGAGATACACAAGAGTAGCGCCAAGCTTTGGCGCACTCCATTGTTTACGGTAGGCTAGAAGGACCCATGAAAGTTGCGACACATCAACTCCGATGCACAGAGTGCGGTATCAGGATAGCTGGAAGCGAAGTCAACAGTATCTTTCGCTGCCCCGAATGTAACGGCCTCTACGACGTTATCTACCCCTGGTCGTCGATCCCCAACGGGGACACTCCGGCATCCGACAGCAAACTCCCCAACTCAAGCGCCCTCCGCTGGCTCTGGCAGGAGCGCCGGTCGTCAACGATGGCGGTGGACCAGTCCGGCGTCTGGCGCTTCCGCGACCTTCTTCCCATCGTGGACAACCCCGACAACGTCGTAACCCTCCGCGAGGGCAATACTCCGCTCTACGATCTGCCACGCTGCGCCAAGTTGGCCGGAATCGATTGGCTACTGGCCAAGCATCAGGGGATGAACCCTACCGGCTCCTTCAAGGACACCGGCATGACCGCCGCCCTCTCCGTCGCCGCCGAGCGTGGATTCGAATGGGTCGCCTGCGCATCGACAGGGAATACATCTGCCGCTATGGCCGCCTACGCCGCTCGGGCCGGTCTGCGCAGCATCGTCTTTATCCCCGAGGGCAAGATCGCCTGGGGCAAGCTCTCGCAGTCCATGGACTACGGCGCGCTCACCATTCAGCTCAAGACCGACTTCGACGGCTGCGTCCGCATCCTCACCGATCTCGTCACCCGTTTCCCCATCTACCTGCTCAATTCGGTCAATCCCTACCGTCTTGAAGGCCAGAAGACCCCAGCCATCGAGCTCCTCGAACAGCTCGAGTGGCAGGTGCCGGAGCATGTCATCGTCCCCGGCGGCAATCTCGCCAACGGCTCTGCGCTCGCCAAGGGCTTCACCGAGATGCATCACCTCGGCCTTATCCCGCGCATCCCAAAGATCAGCATTATTCAGGCCCAAGGCGCCAATCCGCTCTACCGCAGCCTGCAGGAGAATGGCGGCAAAGAGCTGATCCCCGTCAAGGCCAATACCCGCGCCACCGCCATCCGCATCGGCAATCCGGCGTCGTGGCGCAAGGCTCTGCGTGCGCTTCGCACAACAGGCGGCTGGTGCGAGCAGGCCAGCGAGCAGGAGATCGCCCTTGCCAAGGCCCAGATCGGCGCCGAGGGCGTCGGTTGCGAGCCCGCATCAGCGGTCACACTCGCCGGACTCAAGAAGCTCGTCGCCCAGGGCAAGATCACCCGCGAAGAGCGTGTCGTCCTCGTCCTCACCGGCCACACCCTCAAGGACTCCGACTACACCATCAACTACCACCGCAACGAGCTCTTCACCGAAGCCGAGAACGCCGGAATCTCTGCTGACGATCAGCCGCTTCACGCGGCACTGCGCAAGCCCCCTATCGTCCTCGAACCCGAGTCCGACGCCGTGCTCCGCGCTCTCGAGTCCCACATGAAGCTGACCCACCTGACCCAGCCTGCATGACCGACACGAAGCCGTTCCACCTGAAACTCCCTGCTACCTCCGCCAATCTAGGTCCCGGCTTCGATGCCCTGGGCCTTGCAATGGCGCTTTACCTCACAATCGACGCCACCCCCGCCTCGACCTTCCGTATCGAGGCCACAGGCCGCAACGCCGACCTGTGTGGCGCGCTGGATAACAACCTCATCCTGTCCACCTACACCAGCGTCCTGACCACGGCTAACCGTCCGGTTACACCACTTTTCTTACAGCTCCACAACGAAATTCCTCTCGGAATGGGCTGCGGATCGAGCGCCTCCGCCCTGTTGGCGGGAGTCATGCTCGCCAATCATTTCGGCAATTTAGGCTGGACCAACCAGCAAATCCTCGAAGAAGCCTGCCGGCGCGAAGGCCATCCAGATAACGTAGCCGCGTGTTTTCTGGGCGGAATGACCGCGTCGGCTATGTCGGAAAGCTATGTAATTACAGCAACATACGGAATAAATCTAAACTGGAACTTGTTCCTTGCTCTGCCTTCCGCAAGCCTCGCTACTGAAAAAGCCCGAGCCCTGCTCCCTTCCACTTACACTCGCGCCGACGCCGTTGCAAACGTTCAAAATACAGCGCTGCTTGTTTCAGCCTTCGCCCTTGGCCGTGGCGACCTCCTCCGCACAGCCATGCAGGACCGCCTCCACCAGCCCTACCGTATGGAGGCCTGCCCGCTGCTCCCTAAACTTCTCCCCCTGACCGCTAATCCAGCAGTTCTAGGAGTGGCTCTCAGCGGTGCAGGCCCATCCGTGCTTGTAATCGCCGATCCAGCCTCGGCTTTCGCTGTTCCAGCTCTGATCCTTCGGGCGGCTGACGATCCCTCGCTCGAAATCATCGAAACAACCATCGCGCCACCTGTCGTTCTGGCCTGAATTTCCGGGGGTTCAGACAAGGCTAACAAGGTAACTCCGCAACAAGTTACCTAAGATTCCTTTACGTTTTAGATTTTCCTTCGTACCTTAGCCGAGTGGGCAGTTCTGGGGAGGGCTGCTACGCCGCCCGTTGACCTCTTTTACGAGAGGTCCGGGCGTTTACCTTTTAAAGCCTCGTTTTCCTCGTTTGAATCTATGGATTCTCCTAAAGCATCTATTATTCTAGAGATCGCGCTGCGATTTGGAGAGTTCAAAGCAGGGCATCTGGAGGAAAGTAAATGGCAGGTCAGTTCGTCACCGATGTAAATGATGCAAACTTTGAAAAGGATGTACTCCAGTCGGATCAGCCCGTCCTGGTAGATTTCTGGGCTGCCTGGTGCGGTCCCTGTAGAGCGCTTGCGCCCGTTGTCGATGAAGTCGCGAGCCACTATCAGGGCAAGCTCAAGGTCATGAAGATGGATGTGGACGCGAACACCGCGACCCCGATGCGTTACGGCATCCGCGGCATTCCCGCGCTTCTTCTTTTCAAAGGCGGCAAGGTGGCCGAACAGATCGTTGGCTTCGTCCCAAAGGACACCATCGATAAGTCGATCATCAAAGTTCTCGCGTAAGCGCAGGCTTCGCGCAAAAAAATAACGGCCCGGCGATCACGAATCACCGGGCCGTTATTTTGTATGCTCGCGATGTTCCCGCGCCTGCAGTTGTTAGTGGTGATGCAGTGCGCCAAAGATCAACACCGAAACAATCCCCAAAAGAAGCAGGACAACCGCCCAAGGATTGCGGAACGAAAATTTGCCTGCCCACAACATCAGGCAACCCCCTCCCAGACTGACCAGCACACCGATGACATTGACGGCACTCATTCCGTTCAGTACATGCGGGACAATGTGGATGAGAAAGGCTCCGGCAAGGAAACATGCGAGGTAGTTGTACCACTTCACGCAAACCTCCTGAACAATACAAGAGTGAGACCAGAAGGGTAGACGACAAACGGTTCTCGCACAAGGATTGGCGCTTCGCACACAACAATGGCTCGACGACTAAAACCGTCAGGCCGTTGTTGTTGCTGCTCCAAAGAAGCTGGTGCTCACTCGGTCATTCCAGTCGTCATTCGCTAGACACTACTCTCAAGCGGAGAACTCGACGGCACCAGTCTTCAGGTCGTAAAACGCGCCGGTAATCTTGATGGTGCCGGCTTTCTCCAGATCGGCGATTACCTTGCTGTTTTTCCTGATGTTGGCGATGGTCAAGTCAATGTTTGTGCGAGCCACAGCATCCACGAACTCTGGATTGGTTGCCGTGCGGTCGCCCTCGTATTTGGTCGCCTTAATGGCTGGCTGGATCTTCGCAAGCAACTGCGTGAGATTGCCCAGCTTGGCGTTGGCGATCGCCCCGGCCACGGCACCACACGCCGAGTGACCCATAACAAGCACCAGCTTTGCTCCGGCGAGCTGCGTCGTGAACTCCATACTGCCGAGGATGTCGGGATTCTCGATGTTGCCTGCGACGCGTGCGTTAAAGACATCCCCCATGCCGAGGTTGAAAAGAATCTCCGCCGGAGCGCGTGAATCGACGCAACTAAGCAGCACTGCGGCGGGATACTGTCCGGATGCTGTAGCCCTTTGCTCGGCGAGAAAGTCTCTTGGGATCTTTCGGCCCTCGCGGAAGCGGGTGTTGCCATCTTTCAGCTTCGCGATGATCGAGTCAGGCGTCATCTGGTCGCGCGCTTCCTTTGTAAGCGCCACAATGGCCGGTTCCTGCGGAGCTGCGGGAATCTCCGCCGGTTTCGTCTCATCCGCCTTTGAATTGCAAGCGGAAAGCAAGCCGATTGCTGCAGCTGCGGTGGATGTCGTTACGAACGATCGCCTCGACAGCAGGCGATCCAGATTTCTCTTTTCGGATTCAGTCATAGTGGGGAGGGTCTCCTGGTTAGGTTGCAAAACAGGGCCCGGGATAAGAAATTCCGACTGTTTCAAGCACCGCAGGAAACGTCCCAACTATCAAGTGGGGGTTGCGAGTTTGTCAAGAAAGTGAATTCCCATCTCGAATAAGTGCAAGTGAAGCTGCATACCGCCTCGAGATCTTTTACTGGCTACTTGCAAGCATGAATTCGTTTGGAACGAAGTGCAGTTTTGCCTATCTGGAGCGTCCATCTAGTTTCATCGAGATATTCCACCGAGGTCAGATCAACCCATTGATCAATAATTAATTTGCGGACTGTCTTTGCCGCTGTCCGCCTTATCTTCATCACTATCGCCCGCCTTCTCCATCACCTTCACTACGATTCCGGAGGTATCGCCGCTCACCTTCAGCGGCTGCTCGGTGTCCGCGTACATGTGGATCGGGTTCAGGTGGGAGGACATTAAGCGGCCGCCACTGTATTCGGTCTTTAATATCGAATCCGTCGCTGAAGAAATCTTTAATATGTAATCGCCCTCCGGTACAAACGACATGCCGAATCTTCCATCGGACATGTTGATCGAAGATTCAGTCAGCGTGCTCTTATCGAGAGCATCTAACAAAAGGACGGAACCTGCGTTGACCGGATGTCCATCTCTCTCAGAAGTTACGACTCCGCTGATCATATAGAGCCTTGAGATCGGCACGGTAATATCCGCGTCCGAACGGTCTTCGCCTTTACCAATAGTGATAGCCTTCGCGATAGATCGCCGTGCGGTATCGCCAAAATAGATATGCATCGCCCTCGTTGAATCTCCGTGGAAACGCGATCCCCCAAGAATCACGCCCGTTGTACTTAAACTGAAGAGTTCGAGATCGATAAAGACCAGATACTCGCCAGGCGTTAGCGGAGCTATCCGATAGTGGCCCTGATCGTCAGTAGCCGGTTGGCCATGGAATCTGCTCAACGCAACATCCGAAAACGGCTTCCAGCTACCATCCTTCTCTTTGCGCAAGACGCTAACTGGAGCGTCCGCAACATACCCTCCATCGTCATAAAGAACCCTCCCGCTTATCGCTGCACCCCTCTCCAGACGAAAGTCCATTCTTGTTGCCTGACCCCTGACTACCGTGACCTGCTGCAACGCGGTGCGAATTCGTTTCTCGTTCAACTCCGGTGGAATCGTGATTTCATCCGAGGCGAACTCTGTCAACGGTGACAGATAACCTGCCAACTCGACCAGGATGTAGTACGTCCCTGGGGTTACATACTCGATCGCGAAGCTCCCATCGGGTCTGGTTTCCGTCAATGTAGTGGAAGGGAAGTGAGCGGGGGCAGAGGATGACTTCGCCTCAGGGGTCACACGTTTGAAATCTTCCACCGGTTCAATCGTCACCCGGGCGAACCGTGCGGGAGCATTCGTGTCTGCGCAGTAGACGTGACCGACAACCGACCCAAATCCCTGCGATTCAACCGTCTGCTGAGGCGGTTGCCCCCATCCTGTGGCGGACAGGGCAACAATGAGTAAACACCGGGCATATGCGCGAGGCCTCATCGAATGCAGCTTACCGCTTGCGCTTCGATTCGGCCAGAGGGCCGGACTTTCTTTGTGCTTCCTCCTGCCACATACCCATTACACTGGCATTGATGCTTGAGTGGATGATCTTCCGCGTTGTGATGGTGGCCTTCTTCATTCTGGCCAGCAGTTTCTTCGTCGCTGCCGAGTTCGCGCTCGTCAGCGTCCGCGAGACGCGCATCCAACAGCTCATCTCACTGGGCCGGCCCGGAGCGCGCACTGCTCTTCAGCTCAAACACTCCATCGACGAATTCCTTCCTGCTGTGCAACTTGGCGTCACCGTCGCCGGCCTCGCCCTCGGCTGGATAGGCGAACCCGCCGTAGCCGATACGATCCTCACTCTCGCCGCCGGGTGGCTCCATGCTCTCCCTCCGCACGCTGCCATCTACGCGCACACGATGGCGGTGATCATCGCCTTCTCGCTGATCACCTACTTTGAAGTCCTGCTCGGCGAACTCGTTCCTAAATCCCTCGCCCTGCAGCGCGCCGAGCGCATCGCCCTCGCCGTCGCCGGCCCCATGGACGTCTTCATCCGCATCACGCGTCCCATCGTCAAGCTGATGAACGTCTCCGCAGCCGTCGTGCTCAAGCTCTTCCGAGCTCCACTACGCGGCGAAGGCGCTGTCCACTCGCCGGAAGAGCTCAAGCTTATCGCCACCGCTACCCGTCGCATGGGCCTGCTCCCTGTGTTTCAAGAAGAGATCATTCACCGCGCCATCGAGCTGAACCACGTCGTCGTCCGCGAGATCATGACACCACGTGGCAAGATATTCTCCCTGCCCGCCGATCTCTCCATCGAGCAGGCGAGCGCCCGCATCGTCGAAGAGCAGCACTCCCGCGTGCCCGTCTACGACCCCGCCCAAGGCCCCGAGAACATCATCGGCATCGTCTACTCCAAAGACATCTCCCGCCTGATGCACTTTCGCAGCGTCACCCTCGGCTTTGGCGGCAAAGCCGAATCTGTCCTGACCCTGCGCCAGGTGATGCGCGAGATTACCGTAGTCCCCGAAACCAAGCTGGCGATCGACCTCCTGCAGGAGTTCCAGGAGCGTCGCCGCCACATCGCCATCGTGGTCGACGAGTTCGGCTCGACAGTCGGCATCGTAACTGCAGAGGACCTCCTCGAGCAGATCGTCGGCGAGCTCGACGATGAGTTCGACATCGCGCGCCCCTCGCTCCTCAGCACAACGGGCGTTACCTCCATCGACGGCAGCACGCCCCTGCGCGATCTCGGCACGCAACTCCACTGGGCCTTCCCGCGGGAGCCCGGCATCGAGACCCTCGCCGGCTTCCTCCTCGCGCACCTCGGCCATATTCCCAGCATTGGAGAAAACATTGAGTACGGAGGCCGCCGCTACACCGTCGCCGAGATGTCCGGCCGTCGCATCAGCCGTGTGAATGTAACCACCGTCGCCGAGCCTCCAACTCAAAGCACTGTTGAGACAGCAAGCAGGGAACTGAGCTCATGAAGGCAACTCGCCTCTGGAAGCCTCTTCGCCGCATCCTCGTCACGCTGCCTGTTCTTTGGGTCGTCGTTTCGGTCGTCTTCCTGTTGATCCATCTTGTTCCCGGTGACCCCATCGTGCAGATGCTGGGCGAAGGCGCCACTGCCTCCGACATCGACGCCCTTCGCCACTCCTACGGCCTCGATGCGCCGCTCGCGCAACAGTACGCGCACTACTGGCACGGCATCCTCCACGCCGACCTCGGCCAGTCGCTTCGACTCCACGACTCGGTTACCCACCTCGTGCTCCAGCGCTACCCGTACACTCTCGCGCTCACAGTCGCGGCGCTTTTTATCGGCATCGTGCTCTCGATTCCAGCAGGTATCTGGTCTGCGCTGCATCGCGATCAATGGCAGGACCGCACCGCCGGAGTCATCTCGCTCATCGGCCTGTCGTTCCCTAACTTTGCCCTCGGTCCGATCCTCATACTTGTCTTCTCCATCTCGCTCGGCTGGCTCCCCGTATCCACGGCAGGCACAGGGGGCACAACCGATTTCCTCCTCCACCTCATTCTTCCCGCCGTTACGCTTGGCCTTTCTCTCGCTGCGATCCTCACGCGAATGGTCCGTACCGCAATGCTCGAAGAGCTATCACAGGACTATATCCGCACCGCGCGAGCCAAGGGCCTCACCGAGAACGCTGTCGTCTATCGCCATGCATTGCGCAACGCGCTCATTCCCGTGCTGACCATCATCGGCCTGCAGTTCGGCAGTCTTCTCGCAGGAGCTATCGTCACCGAAACCATCTTCAGCTGGCCCGGCATAGGCCGTCTCACTTTGTCCGCCATCTCCAACCGCGACTATGCTCTCGTGCAAGGTTGTATACTCGCTGTCGGCCTGACCTATGTTGCCGTAAACTTACTCACTGATGTCGCTTACACCATAGCTAACCCACGCATTCAGAGTGAATAAAAGCACCACAAGGAACCCATGAAGATCTGTCTCATTGCTGCCCTCTTCGCGACCATCTCTGCCTCCGCACAGACCGAGCCCACAACGCCGCCCGCACATCTCTTCCACGACACCCGCCACGGTGTTTCTTTTCAGGTCCCAGCCGGTTGGAATTTCAGCCGCAAAGACTCCGACCTGAGCACGTTCAACCTCGACGCCCGAACCGCTCCGCGCAGTACCCAGATGCGTGCTGTAGCCAACATCGGCTTCAATCCATTTCCCGCATCGACATTCAGCGGAGCTCTCTTCTACTTCAGCGTCACACCTCACACGACCGAAGCCGAGTGCAGAGCACAGGCCTCGGCTCCGCCTCCGCGCAACGCGACCACTGCATCTATCAATGGCGTGTCCTTCACCCACGGCTACGATGAGCACGGCACCAGCTGCATCGAAGCACGCAACGAAATCTACACTGTCCATCGCGATAACGCCTGCTATCGCTTCGATCTTGTCATCAACACCTTCTGTGGCGGCGAAGTCAGCGGCGCCCACGACATTACGCCGCAGCAGATCGAAGCTGTTCGCAAGCGTCTCGAATCCATCCTCGATAGCGTAAAGTTTGACGCTAGATAAGTTCCACGATCCTCGCCGCGACTTTATCCGGGCTTACAGTTACCAGCGCCACTGTGATCGGAAGTGCAAACCTCCGAGGCCCGGCGCTTCCCGGATTCAGATACATCACGCCCTGCTTCGTCTCGACGGAAGGTTTGTGCGAGTGCCCGCTCACAACGACCGCGACTCCAGCCACTACAGGATTAATATCGAGATCGCGCACCGAGTGCACCAGATAAAACAGTTTTCCCGCAAGCTCCACCACATCGGTGGCCGGAAGCTCCGCACACTCTCCGGAGCCATCCACATTGCCGCGGATGGCAGTCACGGGAGCAATCTTTCTCAATTCATTCAATATCGCAGGCTTCCCCACGTCGCCCGCGTGCAGAATGTGCTCTGCCTCGGCCAAGGCAACCAAAGCCTCGGGCCGCATCAGCCCATGTGTATCCGAGATCACCCCAATCAACATCGTGTTTAGGCCAGCTTCAGGCTCTGCAGCGAGGCAAAGTGCTGGCTCTGTTTCGGATCGTGGCTGCGGTCCGGATCGATCCTCAGCTCCACCACAGTCACCCCGGTCAGGTCGACGGCGTAATCCTCCAGCTCCTCCGTCGTTCCATGCGGAGAGAAGTTCCACTGCTGCCGCACCACCTCGCGCAGCTCCTTGGCCGAGCCCGCAAGCAGCACAAACTCCTGCGACCGCTCTGCCACGCGATCGACAAAGTGCAGTTGAATCCGATGCACCGCGATAGGCTCATCGATCAATAGCCGAATCACCTGCGGCCCCTTCTCCGCGGCGCGCCAACCAGTTGTTGGGGTCTTGCCCAGAGCATGTTCAATCGGAAAGTCTACGGCCTCGGACGATATCTCCACGCGTGCAATTCGTTCCAACTCGCGCCAGTGTTCCCCCAACGGAGAAACCGCCACAGGGTTCGGTGTAATGATGCTCTTCCGCATAACGCCATGTACCTCAGCGCCAAGCATATCCGATAACCAGTCCACCCGCTCGGCAATCACTCATTCCGCAAAGGCGTAACGGTGATCAAAGTGAGAAAGACTGATAAGAACTGATTAGAGCGGGCAGTTTGTCCCACATCTTCTTTTTTTTATCAGCTTTTATCATCTTGATCACCGTTACACCTTTACGACCGAGCGCCCAGCTTTATCCGTGGATCCAGATAGTCTCTCAGCGCATCTCCAAGAAAATTAAAGGACAACACACAAAGCATCACCGCCATCGCAGGAAAGAACACCAGATGCGGCGAGTCAAACAGATGCGACCGCGCATCGTTCAGCATCGATCCCCAACTGGCCGCCGGTGGCGGAATCCCCAGCCCCAGGAAGCTCAGCGTAGCCTCTGCGAGCACCGCGCCCGCCATCCCAATCGCAGCCTGCACAATCAACGGTTGCAGAATATTCGGCAGCACATGCCTGCTCATGATGCGAAGATCTGAGGCCCCCAATGCCCGCGCCGCTTCTACAAACTCACGCTCTTTCACCGCCATCACCTGCGCCCGCACCAGCCGTGCATACCCTACCCAGCCCGAGATCGCTAGCGCCAGAATCACATTTACCAGCCCAGGCCCCATGAACGCGACAAACGCAATCGCCAGCAGAATGCCCGGAAGCGCAAGGAACGCGTTTGACACATAAATATTCACTACTGTGTCAGTCCACCCGCCATAAAACCCCGCCAGGCCGCCAGCCACCAGTCCCAACGCCAGGGACAGCCCCACCACGCTCACCGCCACAACCAGGGAGATACGGGCTCCATACAAAGTGCGCGAAAGAATATCGCGCCCCAACTCGTCCGTTCCAAACCAATGCGCGGTCGAAGGCCCCATAAGTCTTCCCGTCAGGTCAAGCTGTGCCGGATCCTGCGGAGCAAGCCAGGGTGCCAGCAAAGCACAGATAACAAAGGTGATCAAAAGCGCGACTCCAAGTGCTCCGAGCGGCTGCCGCCTCACCGCCTCGCCAGCGGACCAACCTGTCTTCCTCGTAATCGTCTCCACGCCGCCTCCTCGGTCTAAATGCTACATCCATATCTCTTAAAACCGGACTCAGACCAGGCAACTCCTACAACGAAAGCGCAATCCAAATCAGGAATAGCGGCCGCTATACTCTGACCTAAGCAAACCTCCCGAGACCCCGTTGGAGTATGAAACGGGTTGAAATGACGTTTTTTTTGAAATAAATTCAGCAACAAAAAGGAGCACTTCCCGCCTATGAGTCTCAAAGGAGAAAAAGCAGTAGTTTGCGGCGCCGGTGGTTTCATCGGTGGCCACCTCGTCCAAAGCCTGTTGGCCAATGGCGTCGATGTCATCCGCGCCGTCGACATCAAACCCCTCAAGGAGTGGTACCAGGTGTCTAAAGACGTAGAAAGCCTCTCCCTCGATCTCAAAGACAAAGACAGCGCTTACGAGGCTGCCGATGGTGCCACTGCTGTCTTCCAGTTAGCCGCCGATATGGGCGGTATGGGCTTCATTGAAAACAACAAAGCTCTCTGCATGTTGAGCGTTCTAACCAACACCCATATGCTCATGGCAGCGCGCGAGAAGGGCGTCGAACGTTTCTTCTTCTCCTCCTCTGCCTGCGTCTACAACGGAGAGAAGCAAACCAATCCCGACGTCGTCGCACTCAAGGAATCAGACGCTTATCCCGCCTTGCCCGAAGATGGCTATGGCTGGGAGAAGCTCTTCAGCGAACGCATGTGCCGCCACTTTGAAGAGGACTTCGGTCTTCAGGCCCGTGTCGCTCGCTACCACAACGTTTACGGTCCCCTGGGCACATGGAATGGTGGCCGCGAAAAGGCCCCTGCTGCCATCTGCCGCAAGGTGCTCGAAGCCAAGCACTCGGGTAAGCATGAGATCGAGATCTGGGGCGACGGCAAACAGACCCGCTCGTTCATGTATATCGATGATTGCACCAAGGGCACCCAGATGATCTTTGAGAGCGATATCCACGAGCCCCTCAATCTAGGCTCTGACGAGCTCGTAACGATCAATCAACTCGTCGATATCGTCGAAGAGATCGCCGGTGTCAAGCTGAAGCGCAACTACAATCTCAGCGCTCCAAAGGGCGTCAATGGTCGCAACAGCGATAACACCCTTATTCAGGAAAAGCTGGGCTGGGCGCCATCCATTACCCTGCGCGAAGGCCTCGCCAAGACCTATGCGTGGATTGAGAGCGAGATGCTTGTAGGAGTCACCAGATAGAGATGTCTGAAAGACCGGGCTCCTTTCTTTACCACCGCATCCTTGGGATCGACTTTTTTGATGGCTCCGCTCGAGCCGCCATCGCGAAACTACGCGATGGCGGCCTTCTTGTCGTTCCCGCCGCCCCGGCTCTTAAAGACATCGACCGCAACCCACACTACCGCGAAGCGCTGCTCAACGCCGACCTCGCCATTACCGACTCAGCCTTCATGGTTCTCATCTGGAACAGCCTTCAGCGCGCAAACATCCGTCGCCTCTCAGGCCTCGAATATCTTCGCGCACTCCTCCACGAGTCGGATGTCCGCGAGCCCGGAAATACTCTCTGGATCATGGCTGGCCCTGCCAGTTCGAGGGTAAATCTCCGCTGGCTGGGCAAGCAGGGAATCGCCATCCCCGAAGAGAACGTCTACATGGCCCCACGCTACGGCTCGATCATCGAGGACACTGCTCTCCTTGAACGACTTAACCGCATTCGGCCGCAGCACATCATCGTCACCATTGGCGGCGGGACCCAGGAGCGGCTTGGCCTGTATCTTAAGCGCAATCTCTCCTACCTGCCTGCAATCCACTGCATTGGTGCAGCGATAGCTTTCCTCAGTGGCGACCAGGTCCAGATTCCGGTCTGGGCCGATAAGTTCTATATGGGCTGGCTCTTCCGTTCGCTCTCCGAGCCCAGGCGCTACATCCCGCGCTATTGGGACGCCCGCAAGCTCTTCGGCCTGATGTTGCGCCACCGCGCCGACCTGCCCGCCCTGAGAACCTGAAAAGTGGTGTTTTTTAAGACCACGTTTACCACACATTTCACCACACGCTGTCCACAAAAAACCACCATCGAACCACCAAAATCCCCAATAAAACGCCATTTTCGGACGCAGAAATTAAACGCAGGATTTAATCAGGTATGGGATATCGACTTAACGCAGCGGAAGCCAAGGTGATTGGTGCCGGTCGAGGTCTCACCTTTGCCACGGGTTCCTACCATATAGCGGGAGCAGTACTGATCGGTGCAAAGGAACGAACCTCCTCGCATCACACGCTTTGCTACTCCGCGTTCTGCAGGATCGAAGGAACTGTCGGGACCGGTTGGATTTCGTACGACGCTGCCTGAGGCTGCAAGTTGACGATAGTAGTCCGGACGATACCAATCGGAGGTCCACTGCCAAACATTGCCCGCCATGTCATAGAGGCCGTAGCCGTTCGGAGGAAACTTAGTGACCGGTGAAGTGGTGTCGAATCCGTCTTCATCACTGTTCTTATCAGGGAAATGGCCTTGAAACGTGTTGGCCATGTACTTTCCATTAGGACGGAAAGAGTCACCCCAAACAAAAGGCTTGCCGGTAAGGCCACCACGAGCAGCAAATTCCCACTCAGCTTCCGTAGGGAGTCGTTTCCCAGCCCATCTGGCATAGGCGAGAGCGTCGTCATAGGAGACGTGGACGACTGGGTAATTTTCCTTGCCCTTGATGTCGCTTCCCGGTCCGCTTGGATGACGCCAGTTTGCGCCTTTGATATATGTCCACCATTGGAAGTGATCATTGAGTTGAACAGGATGATCAGGCGGCGCAAAGACGACTGAACCAGCAACGAGGTTCTCGGGTGAAGCGTCCGGGAAGTCTTCAGCTTTAGGCGTGCGCTCAGCTTCGGTGATGTAGTGAGTCGCGGCAACGAACTTTGCGAACTCAGCATTTGTGACATCAGTCTTGTCCATCCAGAAGCCGTCCACATAAACGCGATGGACGGGACGAGAGTCAGTGGTAGCCTGCATACCGACATGATCGTGATCCATGTCCGGAGGATCCTGTGCTCCCATCGAAAACTCACCTCCCGGAATCCAGACCATTCCTGGTGGGGTTTTGCTGGTAGGCACAACATTATTAGGTATCGTCAGAGCGAATAATGGGGTTGTAGGCATGGCTGTCGCTATCTCAGTCATGGGCTTAGCGGGAGCAGGGGTAGCCAAGTCGGTCGGTAGAATTCGTGCGGATGCAGTAGATGTTTTCGAAGATAACTTCCAGACAGTTGCCCCAAAGATTACAAGGATCGACAGAGCAAGAAAGGCCATTCGATACGTTCGATATTTGCTGGACCGGCTAGACTTGGCGGCTTTTTTGGTCTTCGACATCGAGCTCCCTTCGAGAGACATCGACCGCAGATGGTCATTTTCGAACTCTGGCGATGCGATGCCATCCCTTCGATACATGCGCTTACAGGCCCTTTTACCTCTCATCATCCATAAGGACGATCCACACTCCGCCCTGGTCATTGGATTTGGCACTGGCATAACGGCAGGCGCATTATTGCAATATTCAGGCCTGAATCAGCGTGTCTGTGCAGAGTTACTGCCCACTGTGGTTAGTGCGGGACCATTCTTTCATGGAAATTTTGGCGCATTCTCTGATTCGAAACTTAAGGTTCGCTTGAGTGATGGGCGCCGAGAACTCCTGCGAAATGCACAACGATACGATCTCATTACGCTTGAGCCACCACCTCCGTCAGCGGTTGGAGTTGTGAACTTGTACTCTCGGGATTTCTACCATTTGGCTGCCTCTCGGCTGCAACCTAATGATCTGTTTGCTCAATGGTTACCGATTGCAACACAGAATGACGATGACACACGTTCATTAGTGAGAAGTTTTCTGGATGTTTTTCCTTACGCAACGGTTTGGACAACAGAACTGCATGAGATGTTACTTATTGGTTCTCTCTCGCCGATAGAGCTCAATTTGGATCGCATTAGCCAACGCTTTAATCAAACCGCGATAAGCGACGCTCTCAAGGAAGTCGGTATCTCATCGTCCGCAGCGCTTCTTGCTACCTGGGTAATGGGAAGGGAAGGACTTGATCATTACGCAGGCACTGCGCTTCCCGTGACGGATGATCGTCCTCGAATCGAATATTCGTCGTGGCCTCGACAGGACGAGATCACACGTGTGTTGCCCGAGTTACTTGCACTTCGGTCAGAAGCCGCCTGTAATTGATAGCAGTGATACGTCTTTGGCAAACATTTCTGAGGAACGCGAAAACCTGATGGCGTTCTATGCTGCAGGAATCGCTGCTTACAATGGCGATCGGCAGATATGGGCACGCGAGATATCGCAAGCCTTACGGCGTGACCCTGATAATCCCTACTACAATTGGGCTGTCAACCGTTAGATCGAGAAGCTCATCGCCGGAATCGTTCGCCCCGGCTGCGTCTTAAGGTTCTCGAAAACGGTGCGTTTGCATCCTCCTTTGAACAGGGCCAACTCAGGTGGGGTGGATTTATTTCTTCGAGGAGAGCTTCGCGTCGGTATTTTTTAGCAACCATGCTTCAGATTGACGGTAGATTGGAGTCGATAGAACCACGCTCGTGGTCGGCATCCCATAGGGCAGAAGACGTTCGATAAGCGGTTCCAGTTGGTCGATAGAAGACAACATGACCTTGATAAGGAAGGCATCACCACCGGTAATATGATGACACTCCTGCACTGCATCGAGACTGGGAAGAAATTTCAGGAATGGACGATAGTGCGTGTTGTCGCAGGTCAGTCGAATAAAGGCTATGACGGAATATCCAAATGCCTTTTCATCGAGGATAGCCCGATATCCCAAGATGGTTTTATTGCTCTCCAACTGCCGCACACGTTCTGCAACGGCTGACGGAGAGAGTCCGACTTTTCGTCCCAGTTCTGCGTAGGAGGTTCTCGCATCCGAAGCGAGTGACTGCACGATTTTGTAGTCGATGGAATCGAGAGCATCAGAGATCAAGGGGGCATCCTCGCGAAGAAAGTCTTTTTGAAATTAGACACGATTGTTCGACATTTTTCGATCCTTCGGCCGGATGTTGATTCGTTGATATATGTCGGCCAGTACGATGGATTGATCTGCTGTCGTGGCAGAGATTCGCTGAATTCACTAATTTTAGATGCTTTTTGCCGCTAAATGCCATGGCTACCTTTTTGTCTTCTGAACTATTCTGCTCCCTATGATTGAATTGCGAGGAAATACGCTAACCATTGAAGAGGTCATTCGAGTAGCACGGGATGGAGAAGTCGTTTCGATCTCTGAAGAGTCGCTTCTATCGATGGAGCTATCGCGTAGCAAGGTAGAGACGGCGCTGGGTAGTGAGGATGCTGTTTATGCGCTGAATACCGGCGTAGGGCTGTTAGCAAATGTGCGGTTGGAAGAGGCAAGTATAGAGCAGATGCAAGTAAACCTCGTGCGCTCGCATTGTTGCGGTGTGGGAAGCCCACTTCCTGCAGACGTTGTGCGAGCGATGATGCTAATACGGGCCAACATTCTGACCATGGGACTTTCGGGCATTCGGCCCATTGTTGCGCTACGACTCTGCGATCTTCTGAACAGAAACATTACGCCGATTGTGCCGATGCGCGGGAGCGTCGGTGCTAGTGGCGACCTCGCCCCTTTGGCACATATGGCGCTCGTCCTGATTGGTGAGGGAGAGGCAATCTATGATGGCCAGCGCCTGCCCGCTGCGGAATGTCTGAGGCGCGCCTCTCTCGAGCCGCTGAAACTTCAGGCCAAGGAAGGGATTTCGCTTCTTAATGGAACACAGGCGATGCTGGCGATAGGTTGCTTGCAACTCCATGATCTAAAGAGTCTTTTTCAGTCCGCACAGATTGCGACTGCACTTACGCTGCAGGCATTGAGAGGGACATCGGCAGCTTACGACGTGCGACTTCATGCTGTACGTCCGCATCCTGGACAGATTCAAAGTGCGAAAGGTCTCCGTGAGTTGCTGGCCGGAGCTGAGCGTCATACATCCAGTACGAAGGTACAAGATGCCTATTGTCTACGGTGTGTTCCACAGGTACATGGTGCAGTGTGGGATTGTTTTCTAGAAGCGGAGCGCGTCTTCTCCATCGAACTGAACAGCGCGACTGACAATCCTTTGCTCTTTGAAGACGACTTCATCTCAGGTGGGAATTTTCACGGCGCACCGCTAGCTCTTGCACTTGATCAGATGGCGATCGCGCTTTGCCAACTTGCTGGGATATCAGAACGAAGGACGGAGAGACTTATGAATCCCAGTCTCAATGAGGGTTTGCCGGCATTTTTAGCTAGCCGACCGGGAATTGAATCCGGCCTAATGATGGCCCAAGTAACCTCCGCGGCACTGGTTGCTGAAATGCGCGTTCTTGCCACTCCTGCTTCTGCCTGTTCGATTCCGACTAGTGGAAACCAGGAAGATTTCGTGAGCATGGGAATGACATCTGCTTTGAAACTGATGCAGTCCGTTGAACTGTGCCGGATGGTTATAGCAGTCGAATGGCTGACGGCAACACGGGCTCTCGATTTTCGCGGCGACCGGTTTGTTTCGCCGCTGCTAGACGCAGCCCGCGATGCCTTTCGTGTCGAATGTCCAGCATGGGAAGAGGATTGCGCGTTGTCGGGCATTATGGCCGACGCTGATAATTTTCTTGCAAGAGCTAACTGGCCCTCTATTCTGAGGGGACAAGAGGTTTTTCAGGCATGAGCACCTACACTCCTATTCATGCACCTCGCGGCAACGCGCGTACGGCCCAGGGCTGGATTCAAGAAGCAGCCAAGCGCATGTTAATGAATAATCTCGATCCCGCGGTTGCGGAGAAGCCGGAGGAATTAATTGTTTATGGAGGACGCGGAAAGGCGGCGCGCAATTGGGATGCTTACCATACTCTGATCCGTACGCTTGATCGGTTAGAAAATCACGAAACACTTCTCGTGCAATCGGGCAAGGCTGTCGCGGTTCTGGAGACGCACCCTCTTGCACCTAGAGTGCTCATAGCAAACTCGAATTTGGTTCCGCACTGGGCGACCTGGGATGAATTCGATCGTCTGGATCGGGCAGGCCTCATGATGTATGGTCAGATGACCGCTGGCTCATGGATCTACATTGGGACACAAGGCATTCTTCAAGGTACGTATGAGACGTTTCTAGGTGCAGCGAAGAAATATTTCAAAGGATCGCTACGGGGGACGATCACACTAACGGCTGGCCTTGGTGGGATGGGTGGTGCACAGCCGCTCGCGGTTAAATTGGCCGGAGGCGTGAGCATCTGCATCGAAGCAGATCAGACCCGAATTGAGCGCAGAATAGAGACACGGTATCTCGATGAGATAGCAACTTCGCTCGAAAACGCGATCGTCCGGGCAACAGCGGCGCGTACGGAGGGTCGCGCAGTCTCCATCGGCATACTCGGAAATGCTGCTTCGATCCTGCCGCAGATCGTGAGACAGGGATTCGTTCCCGATATTGTTACTGATCAGACGAGCGCACACGACCCGCTCTATGGTTATTGGCCCATTGCAAAAGAAGACGAAGACCTTACGGTACAACGCAACAAGAATCCTGAACTCTACCTGGAACGCGTGCGAGCAGACATGGCTCAACATGTGCAGGCGATTCTGGAACTGCAGCGGCGTGGTTCGATCTGCTTTGACTACGGCAATAACTTGCGAGCTCAAGCTCAGCTCGGCGGCGTCACTAATGCATTCGATTATCCTGGCTTCGTCCCGGCCTTTATTCGCGATTCGTTTTGCGAGGGACGTGGCCCCTTCCGATGGGTTGCACTGTCGGGTGATCCCGCCGATATTGCAGCAACAGATGCTGCGCTACTTGAGCTCTTTCCCGATGACTCGCGGTTGAGCCAATGGCTCCCTTGGGCCGGCCAGCATGTGGCATTTCAAGGGCTCCCGGCGAGAATCTGCTGGCTTGGCTACCGCGAGCGAGATCGTGCAGGATTGCTTTTCAATCAAATGGTGCGGGATGGACGACTGAAAGCGCCGATTGTCATTGGCCGTGATCATTTAGATGCTGGTTCAGTGGCTAGCCCTTATCGAGAGACAGAGGCGATGATGGACGGCTCAGATGCTGTCTCCGATTGGGCACTCCTTAACTTCGCCACTGGTATTGCGAGCGGAGCCGGGTGGATGAGCTTTCACCACGGTGGCGGCGTTGGTATGGGGTACAGCCAGCATGCAGGTCTGGTTGCGGTTGCTGATGGTAGCGAAGAGGCTGAGCAACGGCTGCGTCTTTGCCTAACGAACGATCCTGCAATGGGCGTTATCCGTCATGCTGATGCCGGTTACGAGAAGGCGAGGGCTACCGCAGCTGAACGAGGACTCGACATGCCCAGCATTGGCGGAACCAGATGAGCAAATTGCTTTTGACAGGTATTTCTGAGCTCGTTACACCCGTTGGAGCCGGGCCTAAGTGCGGCGCTGCGATGTCGAAACTACGGATCATTCGTCGTGCGGCGATGGCAATTGAAGGAGAGCTTATTTCCTGGGTTGGTCTTGAAAGCGAATGGAGCGGGTCGTTTGACGAAGTGATTGATCTTGGTGGACGTGCTGTTATCCCCGGACTCATCGACCCGCATACTCATGCGATTTGGGCTGGAGACAGGCTTGCGGACTTTGAAGCGCGCAGTGCTGGTGCAACTTATGAGCAAATTCTTGCCGCAGGGGGTGGTATATGGCATACCATTCGCGAAACCGAGGGCAGGACCCGTGAGGAGATGGCCTCGCTCGCGGCGCCCCGGATCAAAGCCCTTATGCGCTCTGGTGCCACAACCATCGAAGTGAAGTCAGGATATGGGTATAGCCCCGAAGCGGAGATTCGAATGCTTGAGGCGATCCATCAACTGCAGGCCCAGACAAAAGCACGGCTGATACCTACACTGCTCATTCACCTTTGCCCAGAAAGTTCTGGCGAACGGAATCGGTACCGTGATTCGGTCTGTAACGAATTGATCCCGCAGGTATCTCAGCGCGGTCTCGCAATCGCTGTTGATATATTCGTTGAGCGACACTCATGGAACGTCGAAGACGCCGAAATTGTTCTGACATGTGCACAATCGAATGGACTGGCAATCAAACTTCACACGGAACAGTTTCAACGTGTAGGAGGCCTTGAGCTTGGTCTTCGGATGGGAGCGCTTAGCGTCGACCACCTTGAGGTATGTTCCCCTCAGCAGTGCAGGTTAGTGGGTTCGTCGAAGACGATTGCGACGATTCTGCCTGGAGTGAGTCTTCATCTTGGTCTACCTGCTGCGCCAGGTCGCGGACTGATCGATGCGGGAGCCGCGGTGGCGATCGCAACAGACCTCAATCCTGGCTCTAGTCCTCTCTACTCTACAGCGGCTGCAATGGGTCTCGCCGTGCGACTTAATGGCCTAACCGCACCTGAAGCTCTTATAGCCTCGACTTGCAACGCTGCTGCGGCTCTTGGTCTTACGGACATTGGCAGGCTCGAGGCGGGCTTGCGCGGAGACTTTCTTGTTCTCGAGAGCTCTGACTGGAGAGATCTTCCGTACACCATGGGACAGACGATGGTCAGTCAGGTATGGATCGAAGGCCAAAGGCAATCAATATGAGCATTTCTTATCAACCAGACCTACTCTATGTAGATAGTGGTTTTAGAGTAGGTTATGCGCTTGAAGTGGATGATTCAGGGAACGTCATCTCAGTGGAGCCGGTCTCAAAATCTGAGAGGGACGTTATTGTTCATCGCATGCCAGGTCGTGCACTCCTTCCGGGAATGGTTGATATTCACTCGCATTCATTTCAACGTGTACTTCGAGGAAAGGCAGAGTCGCGTCGGAGGGCTGGACCCGATTTTTGGTCCTGGCGCAACATCATGTATAAGTGCGCGCTGACGTTGCGTCCAGAGGAGATCTACGACGTAGCCCGCATGGCTTTTCTTGAAATGACGCTTGCAGGCATAACAACTGTTGGAGAATTTCACTATCTACATCGCACTTCCGAAGGAACACTATACGACGATCGAAATTTCCTGGCGAAGCAGGTAATCCGCGCTGCGGAGAGCATTGGAATCAGAATTGCGCTGCTAAGGTGCGCCTACGTCCGAGCGGGATTTGAGCTTCCGGCTGACCCTGGCCAGATCCGTTTTATTGAGCCAGACGTCGATAGGTTCTTGCGCGATTCGGAGAGTCTTAACAGTGAGATCGCCGCGATGCCTCCCACAGTAAGTTTTGGCCTGGCGCCGCACAGTGTTAGAGCTGTGCCTCGTGAGTATCTGAAGGAGGTATCGGATTGGGCGCACTCTAATGCGGTGCCCGTGCACATGCATGTCGCAGAGCAACCTGCCGAAATCGACGCCTGCATAGCTGAGTATGGTGTGACGCCCTTTCACTTACTTGATCAACTAGGCCTTCTTACCTCAGACTTCACTGCTATTCATGCGATACACCTGCAGCCTGGTGAGATTGAACGAATGGCCCGCGCCGGGATTACTGTGGGTGCTTGTCCAACTACCGAGCGCAATCTTGGAGATGGCATTCTCCGTGCTGACGAACTGATTGACGCCGGTGTTTCAATCGCATTTGGTACAGACAGCCATACCCAAACCGATGCGCTCGAAAATGTCCGCGAGTTAGAATCGAACCTTCGCCTGTTGCGGCTCCAGCGTGCGGTGTTGGATGGCAGGAAAGGCGAATCGCTGCCTGCACTCCTTTTTGACTTTGCCACCCAGGCGGGCGCCCGATCTCTTCATGTAGAGACAGGATTACTGAAACCAGGCAAACCGGCGGATTTCTTCGCCGTTGATCTTTCCGACTGTTCCATTGTTGGAAGCCTATCTGAAGAACTGCTGACAAACATTGTCTTCAGCATGTCACGTAGCGCTGTCTGCGAGGTTGTAATCAATGGACGATTGGTCATCGACCAAAAACGACATGCAATGCAGGATGACATTATTGCGGCCTTTCAGCGCGTTCAACAACGTATTGGGGGGGAGCTATGATCCCTTCGGCGACGTTGCTTCATGAGCTTGTGGCGATTTCCAGTGTTTCAAGCCAGAGTAATCGTCCACTGATCGAGTGGATACAGAAGTTTCTTCTGCCGCTTGGCTGGCACCAGCGTCTGCTGACCTACGAAGACGTCGCGGGTATCGAAAAGGTCAATCTTATCGCGTCTCCACAAACGTTCAGCGAGGGGACGATCAATGCTGAGCTTGCTATCGTATGCCATACCGATACGGTTCCTTATAGCGCAGCATGGTCTGATGCGACAAATCTAATCGAGAGAGAAGGTAAGCTCCACGGATGTGGAGCGTGCGATGATAAGGGCTTTCTCGCTTGTACCCTCGCAACTGTATCTGCGATGGATCTCTCGAATCTCAAGCACCAGCTTTGCCTCGTTTTCACCTCCGATGAGGAGATAGGTTGCCGCGGGGCTCGCTTTCTCTTCGAGCAGAACGTGTTTCGCGCGAAGTACGCGATCGTGGGCGAGCCCACCTCACTCGTGCCCGCCCGCGCAGGCAAAGGATATTGTCTGGCTGGTGTGAGCATAAAGGGTAAAGCGGCGCATAGCGCCTTCCCTGAAACGGGTCGTTCCGCAATCTTCGCAGCCGCTCGGCTTCTTCAAGAGATCGAAATCATGGCACAGGAACTGAAGCTTAACCGAAACGAATCCTTTTCCCCACCGTGGACGACGTTGAATGTTGGCGAGATTCATGGTGGCACAGCCAAGAACGTAATTCCTTCGGAGTGTTCCTTTCTTCTTGAGTGGAGACCCATTCCTGAACAGCCACCTGGTCATGTCCTTGATTGTCTAGAGAAGATAATTGATCGGTTGTCGATAGAGGGGATTGAGATCGGAATCGAAGTTCTCAGAATGGATGTCGGGTTCGAAACGAGAATTGATAGCCGCGTAATTCAGTCGGTGCGAAGCCATCCAGAGACAACAATCAACACGATCGCGTTCGGAACCGAGGCGCCGTGGCTTGCGAGGATGGGAGCGGAGGTTGTGGTCATCGGGCCCGGATCGATGCTGACGGCACACAGCCCACGTGAATGTGTACCTACGACAGAACTGGATGAGTGCGTAAAAATACTTCAAACAGCTATAGAGGAATTATGCGCGTGATCGATCTCTAGGTAAAAGTGATTGAAGATACTGCTAATCATATGCCTGGGTCAGACTTGGTCTAGTTCTATTCCTGGCACGCTGCGTATCGACACCCTACCGAAAAGACCATCCGACAGTAGAGGACGCGCCTAGGTTATTTGACGGCGCACCAATCACTGGCCGGTTGTCATAGTTGTTATAGAAGCTCGCACGAAAATAGAAATCCTTATAGAACTTGAAATAAATATCTTGATTCAGGGTCACTCGAACACGCCCGGGTGAAGTGAGGCTCGGGTAAATCCACAGATTTGTTTCAAAGCTCGTTGAATCAAAGCGAAATGTCGAGTACTGGACTGCGACGGCACTATCGATGCTGTTGGCGTTTGTTGTTGAAGTTGTATTCGATGCATCTTTTTCAACCGTATATGCAAGTGCTCCAATAAAAGAGAGGTTCGTTTTATTTGTGTAAATGGGACGAACTGCGAGCGCAGCGCCCAGGGTCGTTCGCAAATCAATCTGTTGTTCGGAGCTTGAAAGGAAATTCGCGATTCCTCCTGCATACCAGTGAGATTCGCGTAGTTGTCTGAAGTATTCAGTTTTGACCGTCGTTTCACTCGTATTATTTGTTTTCTGCTGGCTAGTGAACTGCGTGCTTGAAGAGAGAGAAAAAAAACGTGTGGTTGCCTGGTAGGTTAAATCGCTCTGTAGAGTTAAGTTTTTCTGCGAATTAGATTTGGCGAAGCTCGTTCCCAGATCGATACTTCCTTTCAATCGACGTATAAAAGTCTCGCCGGTCTGCTCGATACTGACCACATCATTGTGTGCAATGCTATTGGTTTCGTCTCCTGAGACTCTGACTATACGATCGTCATGCGATTCAGAGAGAACACCACTCGACGCATTTCCCTTTGTGCTAACGATGACGAACGGCTGGTTGGTTTGTATGTGATCAACTTGTTCCCAGTCAAGCACTACGGTAGAACTAGCGTAATCCTGCTTTATTGTAAGTTGGCCCTGATTGAGAGATCGTATCTCACATGTCATCTTGTCCCCGTTTTTCATGACAACGATATCCGTGTTTAGGCGACTGGAGGCGTGCATAGACGATGATGCGCAAAGAAGGAAGAACAATATCCAGAGAAGCCTGCCTCGGCAAACTCTTCTTTGATTCCATCTATCTTCTCGAATAGCGATAGCGTTGATGCATGCCACTCAGCACCCCCTGAACCCGCATATTTCGTGTGTCGTGCTTGTTGCTTTCGTCTGACGAAGTAATGAAGACTTCTCTGCTTCTCTACACAGTAAGACTAACTAGCGTGCATCTTTATTTCATGTTGCGCAAAGATCAAGCTGACCGATACTAGCTCTTCTTACAGGCTCTGTCTCAGTACTGTTCCATTCGTGTCTTGGGCACAGATGGACGGCAGCAGCATTTTATCGAGCATGGCGTGATCAATCGAATTGTGTGTCGAAGTCGTTCGGCAGACAGCTCAGCGCATGTTGGCGTTGATAGAGATAAGTCATCGCGGCCAGTGAAGAAGACAGTTAAAGGAAAGCGATACCTGCGGACTCAGAAATTAATTCTTAGATCGCAGTCCCGAAACGTATAGATGAATAGCTAACTATTAGCTTTGTGCCATTCTTGAGATCAGGGTGGCAGTGTAGGCGGCGCCGAAGCCGTTGTCGATGTTGACGACGGTGACGTTGGGAGAGCAGGAGTTGAGCATGCCGAGGAGGGCGGCTGCTCCGGCGAAGGAGGCTCCGTAGCCGACTGAGGTGGGGACGGCGATGACGGGGACGCCTACGAGACCGCCTACGACGGAAGGCAGGGCGCCTTCCATGCCAGCGCAGACAATGACGGCGTTGGCTGTGGTGAGCTGTTCGCGGACGGCGAGAAGGCGATGAAGGCCAGCTACGCCGACGTCGTAGAGACGGGTGACGCGCGTGTTGAAGAGCTCGGCGGTGATGGCGGCTTCCTCGGCGATGGGGAGGTCGCTGGTTCCAGCGCAGACGACGGCGATGTGGCCTTTGGGTTCGGGGTGGTTGGACTGACGGAGGGTGATGGCTCGGGCTTGCGAGTGGTGGATGGCGGCGGGAACTGCTGTTATGACGGCTTTGGCTGTGGGGTCATCGGCGCGGGTGGCCAGGACGTCGGCGCCGGTTGCGGCCATGCGCGTGAAGATTTCGGCGGTTTGGGAGGGGGATTTTCCGGCGGCGTAGATGACCTCGGGGAGGCCGATGCGGAGTCCGCGGTGGTGATCGATGCGGGCGTGGCCGAGGTCTTCGAAGGGGAGATTGGCCAGACGCTGTGAGGCGGATTCGGGTGAGAGTGTGCCGCGTTGGACTTCGGCGAGGAGTTCAAGAAGTGTGGTTGGGTTCATTGGCTATTCAGAGGTCTCGGCGGTCTGTGGAGAGCGGTTCGCTTTGCGAATACCCCGTCCTTTCGCGATACGGCCGCGAAAGGATGGGGCACCCGAATTTGAGGCAGTGCTATCTTCATTGCTTTGTCTGGAGGAGATAGGCGGAGGTGGCGGCTTGTTGGACGGTTTTGATGGGTACGTTGTGTTTGGCGGCGGCGGTGCGGCAGTCTTCGAACTCGGGGGCGGCGTTGAAGATTTCGCCGTTGCGGGAGCCGATTTTGATGCGGATGTCGCCGTAGGGTGTGGTGACGGTGGTGTGGGCGCGGTCGAGGCAGGAGCGGCGCTCGTGATGGATGCGGATGCCTAAGGTGCTGGTCTCGCGGAGGAGGAGTTGTTCGAGGACGGGGACGTGGTCGTCATCGGCGAGGATGGTGATGAGAGTGCCGAGGCGGCCTTTCTTCATCTGGACGGCGGTGGACATGACGTCCAGTGCGCCTTGTTGCAGGGCGGCTTCGGTCACGTAGGCGAGGATCTGTGGGCTTATGTCATCGATGGCGGTTTCGAGAACGGCGACGGAGCCTTGGGTGGAGTCGGTTGTGTCGCCGATGTTGAGGCGGAGGACGTTGGGGAACCCTTTGGAGTTGCGGGTTCCTGCACCGTAGCCGATTTGCTGGACGCGCATCTGAGGTTGTGGAACGAAGGTAGGGGCGAGAGCGCGGATAATGGCTGCTCCGGTGGGCGTGACGAGCTCTTCTTCGACGTGTGCGGAGTAGGTTGGGAAGCCGCGGAGGAGGTCGGCGGTGGCGGGGGCGGGGACGGGGAAGCGGCCGTGGGCGCAGTCGACCATGCCTCCGCCGATGTTGAGGGGGGAGCAGAACCACTTGTCGATGGCAAGGGCGTGGATGCCTGCGCTGGCGGCTACGATGTCGACGATGGCGTCGACTGCGCCTACTTCGTGGAAGTGGATTTTTTCAATGTCGACGTTGTGGATTTTGGCTTCGCTGGCACCGAGGAGTTCGAAGGTCTGGATGCTGAAGGCTTTGACTTCTGGGATAAGGCTGGAGGATTGGATCAGTTCGCGGATGGCGGTGAGGGAGCGTCCGTGGGTGTGAGAGTGCCCTTCTTCGGGGGTGTGAAGATGGCCGGGTTTGCGGAGATGCTGGGATTTGGGGTGGTGGGCGTGGGTTTCGGTGGGGCGTTGGTCTTGGAAGTGGTCTTGGAGGTGGTCGTGGGTGTTAGGTTGGCTGTGGTCTTCGGCTAGCTGGCCGTGTTCGAGGACGTGGACTTTGGTGCTGGAGATGCCGCTGCGATCGACTTTTTCGACCGTGAGGGAGGCTCCGAGGTTGAGGGCGGCGGTGGCGTCGTGAAGGATTTGCGGATCGAGGCCGGCGTCGAGGAGGGCTCCGAGGAACATGTCACCACTGATGCCGGCGAAGCAGTCGAGGTAGGCGATGCGCATGGTGGCTATTGTTTCATGGTGAGGTGGAGGTCGCTACTGCGGCTACAGATTTTGCTGGACGAGAGATTGAAAGGAGTAAAATTCCGGCGGTTCCCCTTCCTTTGTTTTTCCGGCGCGATTGAGCGGTATCTGCGTTACGGTGCAGCTCGATGTGTCTGCCGGCGGGCTCCCTTGTACACAAATTGATTTGTACAGAGCTTAAAGGAGGCTCTCGCTATGAAGAAATTTACAGGGCTGGTTGCTGGTTGCCTCGTTGTTGGTGGTCTTCTTGCAGGTGTTGAAGCAGTGGGGCAGGAGATGACGCCGCCGTCGCCGCCGAAGGTGCTGGTTATTTCGCGTGAGTATCTGAAGCCGGGACGGGCGGGCGGGGTGCATGAGAGATCGGAGAGCGCGTTTGTGCGGGCGATGACGGCGGCGAAGTGGCCGACACACTACTTTGCGGTGGAGTCGATGTCGGGGCCATCGCGGGCGCTGTTTTTGACGGGATATCCGTCGTTTGCGGCGTGGGAGAAGGACAACCAGGATACGGCTAAGAACACGGCTCTGACGGCTGCTCTGGAGCATGCGGCGCTGATGGATGGCGATCTGCTGACAGCTTATGATCAGAATGTCTTTGTCTATCGTGATGATCAAAGCCTTCGTTCCAATGTGGATATTGCCCACATGCGGTACTTCCAGATACTGCTCTTCCAGGTTCGGCCTGGACATGAGAAGGAGTGGGAAGATTTGGCGAAGATGTACAAGGAGGGATATGAAAAGGCCGTTCCCGATGCGAAGTGGGCCGTTTTTGAGAGCGCATTCGGGGCCAATAACGGCGGCATGGTTGCCATCTTTATTCCCATGAAGACGCTGGCGGAGGTTGATGAGGGCTTCGCCAATGACAAGAAGTTCATGGAGGCGGTGGGCGGGGACGGGATGAAGAAGCTTGCTGAACTGTCGGCTTCGTGCATCGAGTCGGAGCAGGTGAACCTGTTTCAGTTCAACCCGAAGATGAGCTATCCGCAGGAGGAGTGGATCAAGGCTGATCCGAATTTCTGGAAGCCGAAGATGGCTGCTCCGGCTGCGGTTAAGCCTGCGGAGTAATGATTCGACGATGGCCCTGTTCTCGATAGGGCGGCGGGGCTTTCGTTTGTCAGCGGGTGGCTGGCGTGATGGCGGCGGCGGGGAGGACTTCGTTCATGCTGCCGGAGCGGTAGCCCTGGGTGTCGAGGGTGACGTAGAGGAAGCCGAGAGGTTTGAGGGCTGCGGTGATGCGGTCCAGGATGTCGAGTGAGAGGGCGCGCGGGAGATCTTCGCGGGCGATCTCGATGCGGGCGAGGTTGCCGTGGTGGCGAACGCGGACGCGGGGGAAGCCGAGGGTGTGGAGGGCGTCTTCGGCTTGCTCGACCTGGCTGAGGTTTTCGCGGGTGACGGGGCGGCCGTATTCGATGCGCGAGGAGAGGCAGGCGCTGGCTGGCTTGTCCCAGAGCTTGAGGCCGGACTGGTGGGCGAGGGTGCGGATCTCGGGCTTGGTGAGCCGGGCTGTGACGAGGGGCGCGACGGCGTGGTGCTGGGCGGCGGCTTGCTGGCCGGGGCGAAAGTCTCCGCGGTCGTCGAGGTTCATGCCGTAGGCGATGTGGGCGAAGCTTTTTTCTGCGCGGAGTTGTTCCATCTGGGTGAAGAGCTCGTCTTTGCAGTGGAAGCAGCGCTGGGCGTCATTGCGTTGGTAGTCGGGATTTTCGAGCTCGGAGGTGTGGAGGATGTGGGTGGGGATGTGGTGGTCGGCGGTGAAGGCAAGGGCGGCGGCTAGCTCGGCTCGGGGGAGAGAGGCGGAGTCGGCGATGACGGCGAGCATTTTGTTGCCGAGGGCTTGGTGGGCGGCGTAGGCAAGGTAGGCGGAGTCGGTGCCGCCGGAGTAGGCGACCATGACGCTGCCTAGATCGCGGAGGGTGGAGTGGAGGAGGGCGGATTTGGCGGCGAGATCCATCTGGAGAGATGGTACTCGGAGTGGGCGGGTGTTTGCGAGTGAGTGAATGCTAGCAGAGGAAGAGCCAGGCCTGGATGGGGACGTCGGTGGTGGGTGCGCCTCCGGTTAGAACTACGCTGAATTCAGGTCCGACTACGTTGAAGGTGTGGATGATGCCGTCGGTTGCGAGAGGAAACTGGCCTACGACCTGGGCGAGGGTGGTGCCGGAGAGCTTGCCCATGTCGCAGCTTACGGTCATGTTGACGGCGGCGTGCGGCCACTGGATGATTTCGAGGTTGACCTGATTGTAGTGAGAGACATCGAGGATGCCGGTCATGAAGATTTGGCCGAGGGTGTCGGTGGTGAAGGTTTTGAAGTAGGTGGTGAGCTTGGGGGTCGCCATTGCGAGGTATCTCCTACTGTGGGATGGGTTTGAGTGGGGAGTGTAGTCCTTGCGGAGACCGCAGACAAGGGAGTTCTCATGGAGAGACGATTCGCGTAGGCTGGTTAATCCGGTAATTCGATGAAAGAGGGCGGTATATGTTGCTTCGATGGTTTATGTCTGTTGCTTTGGTGATGATGATGGCTGCGGGTTCGGGTGTGGCTGTCGCGCAGATGAGTATGGCGGGACATGACATGGGGGCGATGAAGGAGATTCCTCCGCCGGAGATGTTGCCTGTGCCGTTGAAGATGACGGGGATTGGGAATAGCCATCTCGCGATTACTGCGATTCCCGAGGCGCAGATGTGGTTCGATCAGGGACTGAACCTGCTGCATGATTTTTGGGATTATGAGTCGGAGAAGGCGTTTGAGCAGGGGATTCGGGTGGATCCGAATTGTGCGATGTGCTACTGGGGGCTTTATCAGGCTTTGATGTTTCGGAACAGTATCGGCACGGGGTATTCCGATAAGGCGCTGGCTGGGGCGGTGAAGCTGAAGGACAAGCTGGGGAAGCAGGAGCAGGGATACATCGAAGCGGCAGTTGTGGTGAATGAAGCGGCGAAGGCTGCCGAGCCGGGGGCGAAGGTCGATAACGAGAAGGAGATTGCGGTCTGGCGGCGGATGGTGAAGGAGTATCCGGCGGATTTGCAGGCGAAGATCTTTTTGTCGGGCATCGTTCGCGATGGATATGACGAGGCCGATGAGCCGAAGAAGGGAACGAAGGAGTCGATCGCGATTCTGCAGGAGGTGTTGAAGGTGGCTCCGAATGATTCGGCGGCGAACCATTACTGGATTCATGCGGTGGAGATGAGTTTGCATCCGGAGCAGGCGCTGGGGAGTGCGACGGTGCTGGCGAGCCTGGCACCGGCTTCGGGACACATGGTGCATATGCCGGGGCATATCTTTTATCGGGTGGGAGATTATTCGGCGGCGGAGCATTGGTTTGCTGAGTCGACGGCGGTGGATGAGAGGTACATGCGGGAGCAGAAGGTGAGTGTGGATGATGACTGGAACTACATTCACAATCTGATGTATGGCGTGGCTAATTTGATGGAAGAAGGGAAGATGAAGGAGGCTACGGCGCTGTCGGGTAAGCTGTCGGGCGGGCGGGGAGAGTTGACGGAGACCCTGTACACGTATTCGCCGCGGGATGGGATTTCGCGGATTGATCCGCAGCTGCCGGTGGCTCTGCGGACGGGTGACTGGGCTGGCGTGGTGAAGATGGTGGAAGGGGCCAAGCCGGCGGACAGGCTGGAGAATCTGAAGTTTCTGGCTGGGCAGTTGAAGGAGTTTGCGACGGGGATGCGAGCTGCTGAGATGGGCGATCTGGCTGCGGCGCAGGCGGCTTCGACGAGGCTGGATGCGGAGCTTTGGCATATGTCGCAGCGGGTGAAGGATGCTCCAAAGAAGAAGAAAGAGGAGCCGACGGTGCCGTTGAAGGTTGCGGTAATGCCGGATGCGCAGGCGGCGCCTTTGTTGTCGAGTTTGTCGATTATGTCGCTGGAACTGCGAGGGGCGATTCTTGCGGCGCAGAAGACACTGCCGGAGGCGAAGGCTCTGTTTGAGCAGGCTGCGCAGGAGGAGAAGGGGTTGGGGTATCGTGAGCCGCCGAATTACATTCGCCCAGTGGGCGAGACGGAGGGCGCTGCACTGATGCGGGCGGGCGACTTTGCCGGGGCGCATAAGGCTTATGCGGATGCGTTGGTGGAGAGGCCGAAGTCTGGGTTTCCTCTGTATGGGATGGCGCGCAGTAGCGAAGCTGCGGGTGATGCGGTGAAGGCTCGGATGGAGTATGCGGAGTTTGCTGAGGCTTGGAAGCGTGGGGATCCCGAGATGCCGCAGATGACGCATGCTCGGGAGTACATGGCTGCGGCGGACGTTGCAGGGAAGTAGCGCTTAGTCAGCGGGTGCTGGTGAGGTGTAGCCAGATTTCGGGATTGACGGGGACGCCTAGACGTAGATTTTCTTCGCGGAAGTGGAGTGTCTGTTCGCCGGGATAGCGGATGGGTTTGTTTGGGTCGGAGGGAGTGGCCTGGCGGAGATTGTCGATGATGCTGTCGGCGATGTGGGTTAGCTCTTCGGTTGAGGAGAGGTTGGTGGGGTCGACGGCCAGGAAGATTTGCGAGAAGCCGGTTTCGCGGGTTGGATCTGTGGGGATCTGGTGAGTGGCCAAGCCGCCTGAGAGCATGGCGGCGATCATGTCGAGAACGATGGAGAGGCCAGAGCCTTTCCAGTAGCCGATGGGTAGGGCTTGTTGTGAGGTCTCGATAGCAGCGGCGTCGCGGGTGAGATTGCCTTCGGTGTCGAAACCTCCGTCGACTGGGAGCGGTTGATTGCGTTTGCTGTAGGCGGCGAGAGTGCCGTAGGAGAACTGCGACATGGCCATGTCGAGGACGATGGGACCGCTTGCGCGTGGGACGGCGATGACGAGCGGGTTGTTGCCGATGTTGGGAGTGTTGGCTCCCCATGCTGGAAGGTTGGCGAGGGTGTTTGTCCAGCAGATGCTGAATAGGCCTTGTTCGGCGGCCTGCCAGCCGTAGGTTCCGCCACGCATCCAGTGGTTGGTGTTGGCGAGGGCTACGGCTCCAATGCCGTTTTGCTGGGCGAGCGCGATGGCACGCTGCATGGAGGCGTGGGCGTTGAGATTGCCGATGCCGCGATTGCCGTTCCATCGCTCGATTGAGCCGAAGGAGGCTGTGAGGGTGGGTTTGGCGTGGATGTCGATGGTACCGTTGCGGATCATGGCTTCGAAGCGAGGGAAGCGGTTGAGGCCGTGGGTGTAGACCCCGTCGCGGGTGGTTTCGGCGAAGAGGCGGGAGCAGAGGGCGGCGCGGTCTTCGGTTAGACCGAGATGGAGGAGAGCCTTTTTTGAGGGCTTCGTAGAGATCGGCGTAAGGGATACGGAGCATGAGGCTAGATCCAGCCTCCATCGATGATGTGGCTTTGGCTGGTGATGGCGGAGCTGTCGTCGGCGGCGAGGAAGAGCATGAGGCGGGCTACGTCTTCGGGGAGGATGTGGCGCTTGAGGTATTGCGCATTGAAAACGCGTTGCTCGTAGGCGGGGGACATGTAGAGGCGGGTCTGGCGTTCGGTGAGGATGGCTCCTGGGAGGATGCTGTTGACGCGAATGTTGTGGGGACCGAGGTCGTGTGCGAGAGAGCGGGTCATGGCTGTGATTGCGGCTTTGGCCATGTTGTAGAGGCTGAGGTCGGGCGTGGGAATGATGTAGGAGATGGAACTCATGTTGATGATGGAGCCTCCGCCAGCGGACTTCATGCCTGGGGCGACGGCTTGGGCGGCGAAAAACTGATGGCGAAGATTGACGGCCATGCGCTGGTCCCAGTATTCGGGTGTGACATCTTCGAAGCGATGGCGGTCGTCGTTGGCGGCGTTATTGATGAGGACCGTAGGAGGGGTGAGTTTAGCGGAGATGTCGGCGATCGCGGATTGCAGTGCGGGGATGTTGGTGACGTCGCAGGAGACGAAGAGGGGTGGGTGAGTGCAGCGTGAGGTGAGGTCTTCGACGAGTGCGAGTGCGAGTGCGGGGGCTTGGGCGAGGTCGAGGAACGCTACGCGGCAGCCTTGCAGGGCGAAGAGGCGGACGGCTGCTGCTCCGATGCCTTGTGCGCCTCCGGTGATGAGGACGGTTTTATTTGCGAGGCTTGGGTAGGTGGCGAAGGGTGGCTGTTGGCTCATAGTGATTAGCGAACGAGCGGGGGAAGTTTATCACTGGCGCCGAAGAGAAAGATGGCTCCGATGATGAAGCTGTAAGCGGCGGTGAGTGAGGTGACGAGAGTTTGGATGCGGGGGCGGTTGGTGCTGGAGGCGAAGATGCCTGAGGCTGAGGCGGTCATCAGGGTGTTCATGATGAGCAGGCCGGCGATGAAGCTGAGGAGGCCGAAGAAGCCTTTGCTGGTGCCTCCTAGGTTTGCGGCGAGAAGGAAGAGGAGAAGTTGCGAAGGGGTTTCGGCGCCGAGCCCGTGGATGATGCCGATGATGAAGACGGAGCTGCGATCGTAGCGGAATGCGAATGCATCTGGTTTTGGGGCATCGGGGTTGCGGAAGGTGCGGATGCGCCACGCGGTGTGGCGTGCGCCGGTGATGAGGAGGGCGATGCGGCTGCGGGGTACATGGTGGTGTCCGGCGGGTTTACGACGGAGGAAGCTGACGAGGACGTAGATGGCGAGGATGATGAGGGTGGCTCCGACGAGTCGCTCGCCGATGGCGTCCATGTGGTGCGGGAGAGAGAGATGGAGGAGGATGACGGCGGTGCCGAGGATGGCGACGGTGAGTGCGTGCCCGAGAGCGTAGAGGAGGCCGAGGCGCATTCCTTCACGCCAAGTGCGCTGGACGCTGGTGATGTCGGAGATGGCGGCGAGGTGGTCGTAGTCGAAGCCGTGGCGGAGGCCAAGGAGGGCGCAGGAGAGCAGGGCGAGTTCTAGGGGCGAGGACATCGCTGCTCTTAAAGTACAGGGAATAGGGAGTAGGGGATAGGGCGTAGGGTGGGCGACGTAAAATGGCAGTTGATTATTTGGAGGCGTCAGGGATGGATTTGTTGAAGGTGATGGGTGAGGTGCGGGCTCCGCGGCCCAAGGTGGCCAGGTCGATTGTGGTGATTGGCGCGGGTGGGATTGTGCATGATGCGCATCTGCCTGCGTATAGGAAGGCTGGTTTTCCTGTGGCGGCGCTGGTGGATGTCGACGGAGAAAAGGCGGGAGCGTTGGCGAAGATATTTGAGATTCCGTTTGCGACGAACTCGATTGTGGAGGCGATTCGATTTGCACCGATGGATGTGGTGTTTGATGTGGCGGTGCCGGCGAAGATGATTGCAGGGATTCTGCGGCAGTTGCCGAATGGGGCGGCGGTGCTGATTCAGAAGCCAATGGGCGAGACGCTGGCTGAGGCTGTAGAGATTTTGAAGATTTGCCGGGAGAAAGGGTTGACGGCGGCGATTAATTTTCAGTTGCGATGGGCTCCGAATATGCTGGCGGCTAGGGCGCTGCATGGGACGGGAGTGCTGGGCGAACTGCATGATATGGAGGTTTCGGTCAGCGTGCACATGCCTTGGGAGCTTTGGAGTTTTTTGAGGACGGCTCCGCGGCTGGAGATTCTTTATCACTCGATTCATTATGTGGATTTGGTACGGTCATGGTTTGGTAATCCGGTGGGGGTTTATGCGAAGACGGTGAAGAGCCCTCGGACGGCGGAGTTGGCGGCTACGAAGAGTGTGATCACGTTTGATTATGGGGATGATAAACGGGTACTTATTGCTTCGAATCACTCGCATGATTTCGATTCGAAGATGCAGCGTAGTTTTGTGCAGTGGGAAGGGATGACGGGAGCGATGCGGGCGCAGATGGGAGTGAATTTGAACTATCCCCAGGGAAGGCCAGACAATCTGGAGTACATTGTGCAGGATGCGGGATGGAGTAACGCTCCGGTGAGTGGGAACTGGTTTCCGGATGCGTTTATGGGGTCGATGGGATCGCTGCAGGCTTATGTGCAGGGTGAGGCGAACGTGCTGCCTACAAGTGTGGAGGATGCAATCGACACGATGCGGGTGGTGGAGGCGGCTTATATCTCGAGCGCGCGGGGTGGGGTGGCTTTGCCGGGGATTGAATAGATTTCGAGGAGCCGACTTTGCGGAGATGAGGCCGGCTCCTTTCATGTTGAAGCGCTATAGTTCTTTGCCTGCTTTGAATTTTGCTGCGAGTTCGGTGGAGTGTTTCAGGGCTTCGGTGGAGTGCTCGTGGGCTTGCTTTGAGAGTTCGTGCGCGGTAAGATGATCGCCTTTGTCGTGTGAAGCTGCGGCTGCCTGGTGGGCGTGGGCGGCTTTGTTGTGAAGCTCTACTGCTTTTTGGTGTTGGCTGTGGGACATGGTGGTCTCCTGTGGGGATTGGATGGGTTTAGCGGCCCATCCATCCGCCGTCGACGGTGAGGATGGTGCCGGTGACGTAGTTGCTTGCGGCGGAGCTGAGGAAAAGAGCTGCTCCGGCTAGGTCTTGAGGCTGGCCCCAGCGTGCGGCTGGGATGCGTTCGAGGATCTGACGGTTGCGGGTTTCGTCGGCCTGAAGGGCTTCGGTGTTGGTGGTGCTGAAGTAGCCAGGGGCGATGGCGTTGACCTGAATGCCTTTGGGCGCCCACTCGTTTGCGAGAGCTTTGGTGAGTTGTGCGATGCCACCTTTGCTCGCAGAGTAAGCGGGGACGCGGATTCCTCCCTGAAAGCTGAGGAGGGAGGCGATGTTGATGATCTTGCCGTGGCCGCGAGGGATCATGTCCCGAGCGGCGAGCTGGGAGAGTTGAAAGGGGCTGGTGAGGTTGACCTGGAGGACATTATTCCAGTCTTCGAGTTCGACCTCTTCGGCTGCGGCGCGGTGGATGGTGCCAGCGTTGTTGATGAGGATGTCGACGCGGCCTAGTGTGGCGATGACCTGGTTGAAGAGATGCTCGGCTCCGCTGGTGTTGGAGAGATCGGCCTGGAAGGCGTGGGCTTTGCCGCCTGCGGCGTTGATGACGGCGGCGGTGTCGTCGGCGGGGCGGCGGTTGCCGTGGCAGGCGACGGTGGCTCCGGCCTGCGAGAGCGCGGTAGCGATGGCGGCGCCAAGACCGCTGGCTGAGCCGGTGACGAGCGCTACTTTGTTGTCGAGTCGGAAGAGGTCGAGAGCAGTTTGCATGATGAAGCCAATGTACGTGGGCAAAAAGGATGGGGCAACTTGTGCGATGTTCGTTGACTCTTTGTGTGCCTCGCTAACGAACTCTTATACTGGATTGCGAATCAAGGAGACATTCGATGAGGCTGTATCAGATGGCAGATGCGGTGCGGTATGGTCTGATGAATACCGAAGAGCTGCGCGAGACATTTCTTCTGGAGGAGATGTTCAATCCGGGAGAGATTGAATTTGCATATGTGGATTTAGACCGCACTGTGATTGGTGGAGCGGTGCCTACGGATGAGACTTTGAAGCTGGAGACAGAAGCGGAACTGAGGGCAGATTATTTTTTGGAGCGGCGTGAGCTTGGGATTTTGAATGTCGGTGGGGCTGGCTCGGTTGTTGTGGATGGGAAGAAGTTTGAGCTGGGCAAGCTGGATTGTCTGTATGTTGGGCGAGGAAGCAAGGATGTGAGCTTCAGCAGCGCCGATGCGGAGAAGCCCGCTTATTTTTATCTGTTGAGCTATCCGGCGCATGCGGAGTATCCGACGGCGATGGTGAAGTTCGCGGATATGAAGGGGCTGGAGCTGGGTAGCGTTGAGACTTGCAACAAACGAACGATTTACAAAGCGATTTATAAAGAGGGCATCAAGAGTTGCCAGTTGGTGATGGGCTTTACGTTCCTGTCGCCGGGAAGCAACTGGAACACGATGCCGCCGCATACGCATATGCGACGCAGCGAAGTTTACTTCTACTTTGATGTGGACCCGGCGCATCGGGTGCTGCATCTGATGGGGCCTCCGGATGCAACGAGCCATCTGGTGATTGCGGATAAGGAAGTTGTGGTTTCGCCGGGATGGTCGATTCATGCCGGTGTGGGCACGAAGCACTACGGTTTCTGCTGGGGTATGGGCGGAGAAAATCAGGCGTACGACGACATGGATGGTGTTGCCATCGCGGAGCTGAGATAGATGACGGCAGGTGAAGTGAAGAACAGTCTTGTGATTCGTAAAAAAGAAGAGTGCAAGTGGGATTTGGTAAGCCTTGGTGAAGTAATGTTGCGGCTCGATCCGGGTGATGTACGGGTGGCGACGACGCGTCAGTTCAGCGTATGGGAGGGCGGCGGAGAGTACAACGTGGCTCGCGGGTTGCGGCGCTGCTTTGGGTTGAAGAGTGCCATTGTGACTGCGCTGGCGGACAATCCTGTGGGGCGGTTGTTGGAAGACCTGATGTTGCAGGGCGGGGTGGACCAGTCGCATGTGTTGTGGACGAAATATGACGGTGTTGGACGAACGACTCGCAATGGCTTGAACTTTACTGAGCGCGGGTTTGGTGTTCGGGCTGCGCTTGGATGTTCTGATCGCGGCAACACGGCGGTGAGTCAGTTGAAGCCGGGGCAGATTGACTGGGACGAGATCTTTGGCAAGGAGGGCTCGCGGTGGTTTCATACGGGCGGAATCTTCTGTGCGTTGAGCGAGTCGACGCCTGAGGTTGCGAAAGAGGCGATGGTTGCTGCGCGCAAGCATGGCGTGATGATCAGCTATGACTTGAACTATCGGGACTCGCTGTGGAAGTCGATTGGCGGCAAGGCTCGTGCGACGGAGGTGAATCGCGAGCTGGCTTCGTATGTGGATGTGATGATCGGCAATGAAGAGGACTTTACGGCAGCGCTGGGATTTGAGATTGAGGGCGTCGGCGAAGATTTGGGCGAGCTGGATTCGGGCAACTTTCGCAGGATGATTGAGAAGGCAGTGGCGACATTCCCGAACTTCAGAGCTGTAGCGACTACACTGCGCCATGCGAAGACAGCGAGCGTAAATGACTGGGGAGCGGTGTGCTACTACGAAGGCGCGTTCCATGAGGCTCGGCCTATGCCTGAACTGGAGATCTTTGATCGTGTGGGTGGTGGCGACTCGTTTGCTTCCGGGTTGATCTACGGCTTTCTGAATGAGAAGGGCGCGGACTGGGCCGTGAACTGCGGGTGTGCGCATGGTGCGCTGGCGATGACCACGCCGGGCGATACGACGATGGCGACATTCGATGAGGTGCAGCGCGTGATGAAGGGCGGCGGCGCTCGCGTTCAGCGGTAAAGCAGGGTAGGAATAGCAAACAAGGAGAGATGATGCAGAAGATTGATGTACTGAGGAATTTGAAAGAGATTGGGCTGGTGCCGGTGTTGCGGGCAGAGTCTGTGGATAAGGCGTTGGCGCTGGCGGAGGCGATTGCCGCTGGTGGAGTTACGGTGCTTGAGATCACAATGACGGTGCCGGGAGCGATTCAGGTGATGCGTCGGCTTGCGGAACAACGGCCGGATATTTTGATCGGTGCGGGAACTGTGCTGGATGCGGAGACGGCACGGATGTGCATTCTGGAGGGCGCGCAGTTTGTGGTGAGTCCGGCGCTGAATCTGCAGACGATTGAGATGTGCCATCGCTACTCGATTGCGGTGCTGCCGGGTGCGTTGACGCCGACGGAGATTGTGACGGCATGGCAGGCTGGGGCGGATGTAGTGAAGGTGTTTCCCGCGAGCGCGATGGGTGGGGCGAAGTATCTCACCGCACTCAAAGGACCACTGCCGCACGTGGAGATGATTCCGACCGGTGGGGTTTCGCTGGCTACTGCAGCGGAGTTTCTGCACGCGGGTGCGTTTGCGCTTGGAGTCGGCTCAGACCTTGTGAATGCTAAGGCAATGGCTGAAGGAAAGCCTGAGTTGGTGACAGAGAGTGCGAAGAAATATCTTGCGATCGTTAAGGAGTTTCAGTCGAAGAACTGAGGTTGCGGATGTGGATGCATAAGGGGCGTGGCTTTCGCTGCGCCTCTTTGCTTTTCTATGGGTGGGAGCGGACGACCCAGAGGAGAGGCTGACGGATAGGGAAGGTGCGCTGAAGCTCTGGGATTGTGGTGTCGGGTGGAAGCGTCTTCCAGAGGTCAGCGTATTCGGGGCGGCTGTAAGCGCGGGCGGCGAAGAGCAGGCTGGGCGGACGGATGGGCAGATCGTTGAAGTGGGTGGCGTCTGCACGGTAGGGCCAAGTGCCACGGTTGAGGACGAAGGGGAAGTGACGCGCGATGGCGACGCGCATGCCGGGGCCGTCCTGTAGCTCGTAGTCCCATACGCTCTCGAAGCGGGTGGAGAGCAGCACACAGATGGCGGCGAGCATGTCGAGGTTGAAGAGGGACATGCGATAGGGATTGGGTGTGGTTAGTTCGTGTAAGAAGCCGCCATCGGCTTGGATTTGGGCGCGGATGGTGGTGGTTCTGAACTGGTGGCGGAGTACGGTGAGAGGGCGATCGTCTTTGGTGTTTAGGGCGGCAGAGGCGGAGGCCTGAAGGAGCCAGGAGCTGCCGTGGTGGCTCTTCTGGTCGCGGGCGAGACCGGCGAGGCGGGAGGTATTGAGCCAGTCGAGGTAGTCGGTGAACCATTTCTGGATGGTGGCGAGATCGGTTTCGGAGAGGGATTCGGAGTTGGTGAGGAACGGGATCGATTGGGCGACTTCGGCGAGATGTACGGCTTCGACGAGGCCTTCGGGGCGGCCTGTGTTTGATGGTGGGATGACCTGGGCGTCCTGGAGACTGGGCGTCATGCTGGTTGCGGGATCGATGAACCATGCATGGAGATGAGTGATTGCCTGCTTGGCGTATTTGTCGTCTTTGGTGAGGACGAAGGCGGCCGTGAGCGCGGGGACGTAAAGGCTCAGGTTGAGGAGGGCGTCGCGATGAGCGGTGAAGGCTTCGGGGTTGGGTGAACCGGAGCGCTGAATGTATGGACCGTTTGGTGAGGCTGCGTCGGGCCAATAGTCTTCGGCCTCGGAGTAGAAGTCGTGTGGGGTTCCGGGGCTGCGCTTTGCGGGGAGTGTGGTGAGGGGGGTTGCGGGTTGGGTGAGATAGCGTGTTGCCGCGGCGATGATGCGGTCGTGATCGATGGCTGCTACATCGGGGCGCGTGGTGGATTTGGCGGCTGGCTGTGGGGCTTGAGCCGTGACTCGGCGGGTGAGGAGAAGTGCGGCGGCTGAGGAACAGAAGGCTCTTCGGGTTGTTGACATGGTGAACGATGCTTTCGGCGGAAGAGTAACACGATGGCGAGTTGACGTCACTGACACGATACAACGGTAGGATGTAGGGATGAGGGCTTCTGCTAGAGTTGCGATTCTGGTGTTGCTGCTTGGATGTTTGCCGATGTTCGCGGCAGGGCGAACGGTGCGGGTGTGTGTAAGAGATCAGCGTGGTGATCCGATTGTCGGTGCGAGGGTCGCGTTGCAGGTTGGACCAGCGCAGGCGGTGATGACGGATGCTAGTGGATGTGCGGAGGTGGTTGGAGACGCTCGAGCTCGGGTAGAGGTGGAGCGAGTTGGGTTCAGTAGCGTGGTTCAGGCGATTGGGGATGGTTCGGAGTTAACGGTTGTGTTGGCAGTGAAGGGAGCGACGGAAGAGGTGCAGGTTACGGCTTCGCGGATTCCGTTGCCGCTTGAGTCGAGTGCGAGCAGTGTGAGGACGATGTCGCAGCAGCAGTTGCAGGAGGCTCCAGGGTTTGTGCTGGATGATCGGCTGCGGCAGGTTGCGGGGTTTCAGTTGTTCCGGAGGACGAACTCGTGGGTGTCGAATCCTACTTCGCAGGGGACTTCGTTGCGCGGGTTGGGATCGACGGCGGCGAGTCGGACGCTGGTGCTGAGCGATCAGGTTCCGCTGAACGATGGGTTTGGTGGATGGATTCACTGGAACGAGATTCCTGTGCTGGCGCAGCGCGAGGTGGAGTTGATGCGTGGTGGAGCTTCGGATCTGTATGGATCGAGTGCGATTGGTGGCGTGATCGATGTGCTTCCGGCAGTTCCGTCGGAGGGTTTGGAATATGCGGTGGATGTTGCGGGAGCGAATGAGGCGACTTCGACGCTGAATGGTCTGGTTTCTGGTGGGGAGCGCGATTGGAGTGGACTTGCGGCAGCGAGCTTCTTCCGGACTGATGGATATGTGCTAACTGCGCCAGAGGTTCGCGGGCCTGTGGATGTGGCTTCGAATGTAAATTACCAGAGCGGAAGGGTGGAGATTCGGCGCAGCTTTGGGATAGGAAGCGATGCGTTTGTGCGGGGGAATCTGCTGAATGAGGCACGGAGCAATGGAACTCCGCTGCAGACGAATGCTACGCGCATCTGGCGGTATGTTGGCGGAGGAGATTATTCGTCGGGCGATGTTGGGCGCGTGATGCTGCGGTTGTATGGGACGGCGCAGAACTATCGGCAGAGCTTCTCTTCGGTGGCTCCGGGGAGAGCAACGGAGAAGCTGACGAATCTGCAGCGGGTTCCTACGCAGCAGATTGGTGGCGCTGTGCAGTGGGCTCGCGGTTATCGGGATCTGACGCTGGTTGCGGGAAGCGATGTTTTGGATACGCGCGGGACTGATAACGAAACGGGTGTGAGCAATGGTGTTTTGAAGCCGACTGTTAGTACGAGTGCTCGGCAGCGTGGGACGGGGATTTATGGCGAGGCGCTTTGGCAGCCTTCGACTTGGTCGATTGCTTTTTCTTCGCGCGGAGATTGGTTCGATACCTTCGATGCGAAGCAGGTTGGTGCGGCTGTGAATCCGGTGCTGCCTGATATTTCTGAGACGGTGTTCAATCCTCGGCTTGGCGTGGTGAAGCAGGTTGGAAAGGGCGTTTCGCTGAGTGGTTCTGCATTTCGCGCGTTTCGTGGGCCGAGTTTGAATGAGCTTTATCGGACTGGACAAGTTGGACAGCAGATTACTTTGCCGAATCCGAATTTGAGATCGGAACGGGCTACCGGGTTTGAGTTTGGCGGATTGGTGAACCTTTCGCGGTTGGGGTCGGTGAGGACGAGTTATTTCTGGACTCAGGTGAATCGGCCTGTGGCTGCGGTTGCTTTGAGAACGACGGCTAACTCGCAGATTTTGCAGCGGGAGAATCTTGGGCAGTTGACCAGTAAGGGAATTACTACCGAGGCGGAGATCAAGGCGGCTTCGTTTTTGATGTTGACTGGTGGGTACCAGTTTGCGGTTTCGACGGTGACGAAGTATCAGGCCAATCCTGCGCTGGTGGGGCTGTGGACGCCGCAGGTGCCTCGGAACAGTGCTTCGGTGCAGGCTCGGTTTGAGAAAGAGTCGCTTGGCGTGTTTAGCGTGGCTCTGCGGGCTAGCGGGAGGCAGTATGACGACACGGCGAACCAGTTCAAGCTGGATGGCTATGCGCAGGTGGATTTGTATGCCGAGCATCGTCTGTGGCGGAATCTGCTGGTTTACGGCTCTGTGCAGAATGTTGGTGGTGATCGGTTCCAGGCGGGCAGGACTCCTCTGCTTACGCTTGGGGCTCCGCGGATTGTTTCGGCTGGACTGCGATTGCACTAGGCCCCCTCCCCCGATTGATTGGGTAAGTGGTTTATATTCATAGAGTTGACTCGATACTGGTTTTGTAAAATAGTCATTCTAAAGGGGTTGCGGGTAAAATCGTCTTTCTAAAGGGTTTATGGGTTAATGGCGAAAGCTCCGGTTTTTGCCGGGGCTTTTTTCGATCTAATTTAATTGTATGGGATTGGAGATAACCCTTTTGCAATATGGATGTTATTGATGGGGATAGGGTTAGGTGGTTTCTAGGCTTGACATGTGATTTTGCTGGGGAATTTTGAAGGTCCTTTGATAAGTTGTTTATTATGCATTGTTTGAGTGACGATTAGGCGCTAGGATGGGCACCCGGTTTGGCCTGGGAAAAGAGTACGGTCGTGCTTCGCACGATACCCCACCCTTCGCATAAGACGCGAAGGATGGGGCACCCGATTTTGTTGTCTTGGCGAAACCCTTCAGGCTATGGCGGCGGAGACCAGGGATTGGGCTTCGGTTTGGATTTGTTTGAGGTGGGATTCGCCTTTGAAGGATTCGGCGTAGATTTTGTAGACGTCTTCGGTGCCGGAGGGGCGTGCGGCGAACCAGCCGTTTTCGGTGGTTACTTTGAGGCCGCCTATGGAGGCTTTGTTGCCGGGGGCTTCGGTGAGGATGGCGGTGATGGGTTCGCCGGCGAGCTCTTTTGCTGTGACCTGGGCTGGTGAGAGTTTTGCGAGTTTGGCTTTCTGGTCTTTGGTGGCTGCGGCGTCGATGCGTTGGTAGACCGGTTCGCCGTATTTTGCGGTGAGGTCGCGGTATTGTTTGCCTGGGTCGCAGCCGATGCGTGCGGTCATCTCGGCGGCGAGGAGGCCGGGGATGAGGCCGTCTTTGTCGGTGGTCCAGACCTGGCCGTTGCGGCGGAGGAAGGTGGCTCCGGCGGACTCTTCGCCTACGAAGCCGAGGGTGCCGTCGATGAGGCCGTCGACGAACCATTTGAAGCCTACGGGGACTTCGAGGAGGGGGCGCTTGAGGCCCTTGGCTACTCGGTCGATGATGCTGGAGGAGACCAGGGTTTTGCCGATGGCGGTGTTGGCTCCCCATTGCGGGCGGTGGGTGAAGAGGTATTGGATGCAGACGGCGAGGTAGTGGTTGGGGTTGAGCAGGCCGGAGGTGCGGGTGACGATACCGTGGCGGTCGTGGTCGGTATCGGCGGCAAAGGCTACGTCGTACTTGGCCCGATTTGCGATCATGGAGGCCATGGCGTAGGGGCTGGAGCAGTCCATGCGGATGCGGCCGTCCCAGTCGCAGGTCATGAAGCGGAAGGTGGGGTCTACGGTGCGGTTGAGGATCCCTATCGGGAGGTTGTACTTTTCGGCGATGCGGGGCCAGTAGTGGACGCCTGCTCCGCCGAGCGGGTCGACGGCCAGCTTGAGGGTAGTGCCTTTGAGCACGTCGAAGTCGATGACGTTGGCGAGGTCGTCGACGTAGGCGGTGATGTAGTCGTAGCGGTGGGTGGTGGAGGCGGCGAGGGCACGGCTGTAGGGGATGCGCTTCAGGTCCTTGAGACCGGCGGCGATGATGTCGTTGGCGCGGTTCTCGATCCACTTGGTGGCGGTGGTGTCTGCTGGGCCGCCGTTGGGTGGGTTGTATTTGAAGCCGCCGTCTTCGGGTGGGTTGTGAGAGGGCGTGATGACGATGCCGTCGGCGAGGGCGTCTTTGCGCTGCGCGTTGTAGGTCAGGATGGCGTGAGAGAGCGCGGGTGTTGGGGTGTAGGCGAGGTTGGCGTCGACCATGACCTCGATGTTGTTGGCGGCGAGGACCTCGAGCGCGGTGGCGAAGGCTGGCTCGGAGAGAGCGTGGGTGTCCTGCGCGAGGAAGAGGGGGCCGGTGGTGTTCTGGGTGGCGCGGTACTCGACGATGGCCTGGGTGATGGCGGCGATGTGGTCGTCGTTGAAGGCGGTGTTGAAGGCGTTGCCGCGATGGCCGGAGGTTCCGAAGGCGACGCGTTGGGATGGGATGTTGGCGTCGGGGTGGAGTGCGTAGAAGGCGGTGATGAGGCGGGGAACGTTGACGAGGGATTCGGGTGAAGGGAGTTGGCCGGGCTGGTTGGCGGGAACTGGATCGGTCATGTTCTTTGGATGTCCTTGATGAGGAATACGTCGACTCTTGCACTATATGGGATGCGGGTTCGAGAGGGAATCAACGAGGGGTTGTTGATGCAGTGACGCGGAAGTCGTAGAAGTGGCTACAAAATATGGTTGTGTTTTGGGAGCGTTTGTCCTAAAACGGTACTGCTCCCAGTTTCTGTTAGGAACAATGAATAAACGCGTGGCCAGTCCATGGTCAGCGGCAACGTGCACCGTAGAGTTTCGATCGTTGAATAGGGCCTTACTTCCCGCCATGTGCGAACACATGGTGGGGAGTGGCGGTTCTGAGGGTATGGATGGGCCTGGCAAGGCGAAGAAGGTTGCCAATTTGGGTAGGGTTGGCAGCGTTCACGGCCATGGCGTCGCCTGCGTTTGCAGTGGAGGCGACGCTGGTAGCCGACGCGCATGTGAACAGTGCGCTGCCTGCAGTGAATAGTGGGGCTATTTCGAATTTGAATGTGGGCGGCGGGTATACGGCGCTGCTGCAGTTTGATCTGGGGGTTCTGCCGACGGGGACAACGGCGACGCAGGTGTCGCGTGCGGTGCTGCGACTGTATTGCAATCGCGCGGATACGGCGGGATTGGTGAGCGTACAGACACCGGGTGCGGCGTGGGGAGAATATAGCGTGACTTACGCGACTCTTCCTTCGCTTGGGAGTGCTTCGCAGGTGTTCTCGGTGAATCAGGCAGGGGTGTACGTGACGGTGGATGTGACGGCGCTGGTGCAGGGATGGATTACGGCTCCGGCTACGAACTTTGGGGTGGCGCTGACGGCGGGAACGGCGACGGTGCAGTTTGATAGCAAAGAGAATGATCTGACGGGCCATGCTCCGGAGCTGGACGTGACGCTGGTGTCGGTGGGGGCTGTAGGACCAGCAGGACCGGCGGGGCCTACGGGAGCAACTGGAGCTACCGGGCCAACTGGTCCTACAGGCGCGACTGGCCCAGTAGGCCCGATGGGTCCGGCTGGTCCGGCAGGGAATGGGTCTGGTTTGGCTTATCGGGGTGAGTATGCGTCGGGTACGAACTATGCAGTGAATGATCTTGTGACGTATAAGGGCTCGAGCTATATCTCGCTGATGGCGGGGAATGTGGGGAATACGCCGTCGCTTAGCTCGTCGCAGTGGGGAGTGCTGGCGCAGGCCGCGGTTGGAGCTACAGGAGCTACAGGAGCGATGGGTCCGCAGGGGCCAGTTGGGCCGAGTGGACCTGCTGGGCCTGTTGGCGCAACGGGCGCGACCGGTAGTCAGGGATCGCCGGGGATGGTGTACAGGGGGGCTTATGCTTCGGGAACGAATTATGCGCTGGGAGATGTGGTGCTGTGGCAGGGGACTAGTTATACGTCGCTGCTGGTGAGCAATGTAGGGAATACGCCGGATGCCAGTCCTTCGCAGTGGGGGGTGTTGTCTCCGCGAGGGCCGACGGGGGCCACGGGAGCGCAGGGGCCACAGGGAGCGACGGGACCTCAAGGGCTGCCGGGATCGGTGGGGCCTCCGGGGGAGCAGGGGCCGCAGGGATTGCAGGGAATTGCAGGGCAGGCCGGGGCTCAGGGATTGACGGGAGCAACGGGCGCGCAGGGATTGCAGGGCCCGATGGGGCCGCAGGGAGTGGCAGGGCCAGTGGGGCTGTCGTTTCAGGGAGCGTACTCGTCGGTGGTGAATTATGGGCTGGCGGATGGTGTTTTGTATGGTGGGGCTGGGTATGTTTCGCTGGTTGCGAACAACGTGGGGAATACGCCTGACCAGAGCCCAGGGAAGTGGGCCTTGTTTGCGGCGGCCGGAGCTACGGGAGCAACGGGACCTCAGGGAGCAACTGGGCCGACGGGTGCCCAGGGACCTCAGGGATTGCAGGGTGTGATGGGGCCGGTTGGTCCGACGGGAGCTACTGGGGCTCAAGGGCCGGCGGTGGCGAACTATACGGGGAACTATGTCTCTGGAAGGAACTATGGGCTGAATGATGCGGTGAGCTATGGCGGGGCTACGTACATTTCGTTGGTGGGGGGAAATGTGGGGAATACGCCGTCGCTGAGTCCGACGCAGTGGGCGGTGCTGGCAGGGCAGGGGATTCAGGGGCCGGCAGGGGCAACGGGAGCGACTGGGCCTGCGGGGCCGGCCGGGGCGACAGGAGCGACTGGGGCTACGGGAGCGCAAGGGCCGCCGGTAAGCTTTCGAGGTGGGTGGCTGGTGGGGCAGTCCTATGCTGTGGGTGATGCGGTGAGCTTAGGCGGGACGAGCTATATCGCGCTGGTTGCGAATGTGGGGCGAGAGCCTGATTCGAGTCCGGCGCAGTGGGCGGTGCTGGCGCAGGCGGGTAGTGCGGGCGCTGCGGGAGTCGCTGGCGTTGTTGGGCCGCAAGGACCTGCGGGAGTGCCGGGGGTGAGCTACAAGGGCGCCTGGGTGGCAGGGACGGGATACGTTGCGAATGATGCGGTGAGCTTTGGTGGGTCGACCTATCTGGCGCTGGCGACTAGTTTGGGGTCGCAGCCGGATTTGAATCCGGTGTTGTGGGGCGTTCTTGCTCAGGCTGGAAGCGCGGGACCTTCGGGGCCTACTGGCGCGGCGGCCACGGTGAGTGTGGGGAGTGTGACAACGGCGGCTGCAGGGACGCAGGCTGCCGTGACGAATAGTGGGACGGCGAATGCGGCGGTGCTGAACTTTACGATTCCGCAGGGTGCTCCGGGTGCGAATGGCACTGGTGGTGGCGGCGGGACGAGTGGGATTCCGTTTGCTTCGATGTATCACGCGGTCTCGTTCAATTTTTTCTATTACTCGGTGAACAATGCGAACTCGAGCGCGACGGAAGGGGCTGGTGTGCTGACGTGGGTTCCGGCGGGGTGTACGGCTACGCGGCTGGTGGTGTACTCGCAGTCGACGAACACTCTCAATGTGAAGCTGCGGCAAGGGGTGCCGGGTGCGATGTCGGATACGGCGCTGACGTGTTCCGTGGCAGCTGGATCGAGTTGTACGGCGACGGGAAGCGTTGCGGTGGCGGCGGGGAGTTTTGTTGATCTGAATATTACGGGGGCCAGTGATACGGCCGTGGGGGTTTGGACGGCGCTGGCTTGCGACTAGGTGGCTCGGAAATTTGTTGGCGGGAAAAGAACGTTTCTCAGTGTTCGTTCAGGACGGCTCTCGATTGGCGTATTTCTGAGTGCCGCGAGTTGCGGCGCATCAGGGGATGCTTTTGTTGCATGGGGCGAAAAGAGGAAAGGCAACCGCAGATCCCTATGCGATGACAAACAAAAGCAACAGCAACAGGAAAGGCAACGGCAACAGGGACGTTAAAGGCTGGGCGCGAGCTGCAGGCGGAGCGATTGCGCCAGCGGGGCGAGTTCGGGGAGGGTTTCGGCGGTGGGGGCCTTGAGGATTTGCTCCATCTGGCTGGCGATGTCTCCGGCCTTGTTGTGGCCGAACATGCCGAGATTGCCGGCGAGCTTGTGAGCGATGGCTTGGGCTTCTTCGCGCGAGGGTTCGGGAAGAATGCCGGAGGCGGCCTCTTCGGCTGTGCGGTCGAGGAGGTTCAAACGCTCATGCAGAGCAGGGAGGTGGCGCTGCCAGAGTTCAGCGAGCATGATACGGATGTCTTCGTTGGGAGAATCAGTCTTAGTCTTATCGGCCATGGGGAGGGACCTTGAAGGAAGTTTAGTGGGGCGTGTTCAGCGTGATTGACGTGAGATGTCTGGCTGAGCCGGGAGTGAGCTCCATCCGAGCACCTCGGAGATTTGTTCGGCCAGGGTGAGGGGGTCGAAGGGTTTGAAGAGGATTGCCGCTACTCCCAGGCCGGCGAAGCGGCGCTGGTCGACACCCTGGACCTTAGCGGTGAGAAGAAGCACGGGAATGTGTGCAATGGCGGGGTTCTGCTGCATCTTGCGGAAGGTGGTTGGGCCGTCGACGTCGGGCATCATGACGTCCATGAGGATTGCATCGGGCTGTTCCGCCTCGGCAATTTCGATTCCGCTGGCACCTGAGTTGGCTGTGAGGATATGCCAGCCGGCCATGGCCTCAAGAGAGAGTGCGGCTACTTCGCGGATGTCGTCTTCGTCGTCGATGATGAGAATGCGTCGCATGAGCGTGCTTATTCTCTCATGCGACGGAAACTATTGGAGGTAACTTGGAAGTTTCTTCCTAAGCGACGGGCTCGGCCACGACCAGATCGGCAAATTTGGAGCGGATGCGTTCGACCATGGAGACGACCAGTTCTTCAACTTCCCGGGGCTGGACCTTTGCTTTGGTAAGGAATTCAGTCGGGCCGAGACGTAGCTTTGCCATGTCGACGTCGGTGACCTCGCGGCCGGAGTAGACGACCAGAGGAAGCGTACGGAGCGCGGGCTGCTGACGGAGCCACTCGACGAGCGCGAAGCCGTTGCCGTCTGGGAGGGTGAGGTCGAGGATGAGGAGGTCTGGGCGGCGTGTGAGGCATTGCCGGATGGCTTGTTGGAGGGTCGCGGCGTGATCGATATGGACGGCAGCGTCCTGAAAACTGGCAGTGAGGACACTGGCGAGGTCTTCGTCATCCTCGACCAGCAGGACATATGCGGGACCATCTCCGTGATGGAGGACTCGGCCGAGTTCGGCGAAGAGGAGGTTTTCGTTGAAGGGTTTCTGTACCCAACCCTGTGCGTCGCCGGTTAGCTGCGGACGCAGGGAAGAGGAGAGAACGCTAAGGACGACGACCGGAATATTGGCTGTTGCGGGATTGTTGCGGAGACGCTGGAGGGTCTCCCAACCGCTAAGGCCGGGCATGTAGAGGTCCAGGAGAATGGCCTCAACCTGGCGCTCGGCAGCGATGATGAGCGCTTGATCTCCGGATTCGGCTTCAATGACGGTATAGCCCTGACGGCCCAGATGTTCGGAGACGATCGTACGGATGCAGGGGTCATCGTCGCAGACCAGGATGGCACTCTCGCTGCGAGCTGCCACTGCTGCGGGCAACGTTGAGGGAGCGGGAATATCGGTGGAGCGCGCGGTGCGGGGAAGCATGACGTAAAGTGTGGTGCCGACGCCGAGGTTGCGCTGGGCCCAGATGGAGCCGCTGTGCTGCTGCACGATGCTGCGGCAGATGGCGAGGCCGAGACCGGTGCCTCCCTTCTGGCGGGCGTCGGAGGGCTCGACCTGCTGGAAGCGGTCGAAGATACTGTCGAGTTTTTCAGAGGGGATGCCGCGACCTTCGTCGACGACCTTGAGAAGGATGGATTCGACCGTCGCGTCGGTGTGGACCCTTACAGTCGAAGCGGTTGGGGAGAACTTGATGGCGTTGGAGAGAAGGTTGGTCAGGACCTGGAGGATGCGGTCAGAGTCGCCATCGAAGAAGAGAGCCTCGGAAGTGGCGGCCTCGGAGAAGGCGGATGGGACGAGTTCGAGATGGACGGTATGAGAGTCGGCCATGGGGGTCATGGTCTCGATGGCCTGATGGGCGAGGTCGCGCAAAGAGCAGCGGCGAACCTGCAGGGGGGCGCGGCCGGATTCCATACGCTCGAGGTCGAGAATGTCGTTGATGAGCCGGATGAGGCGGTCGGTGTTGGTGACGGCGATACGGAGGAGATTGAGGGCTTTGGCATCGACGTCGCCGATGACTCCGGAGGAGAGAAGGCCCAAGGCGCCACGAATGCTGGTCAGCGGGGTGCGGAGCTCGTGCGAGACGGTGGAGATGAACTCGTCTTTAAGCAGGTCGAGCTGGGAGCGTTCCGTGAGCTGAATCTTGTCCTGATGCTGCTGCTCGCGCGCGTGCGTCAGTTGCTCCGCGAGACCGGTAGCCGTCCGTCGGCAGCGAATGAGGGCAAAGAACAGCACCGCAGAGGAAAAAAGCAGGGGGAGAAAGCCTAAAACCGCTAATGTATGCATTCGTTGGATAACCTTGGGGGTAACTAAAGGCAGTAACTAGCTACAAGCTGCGTTCGAAGTAAGTCAGAATGTTGGTCGATAAAGCCGCTAAGCGAATTTCCTTCAGTACTTACAGGGTTTTAGGTGTCATATTCATGGAGAAGACGAATGAAACTTAGGTTAAGGTTGATGACAGGAAAGCGTGTCCTATCAATAAGGTAGAGATTTTGGTTGCAGGCTAACAATGACAGAAAAAAAGTTTTAGCGGCAATAACACGGAGGTGGGTTATCCGCGATGACAACATCAAGAAACTAAACAGGAAGGGTCGTGGCTGACGGTGTTGGAGGACTTAAATAGAAGAGGCCGTCTTTCCAGAGAAGAAAGACGGCCTGAGTTGTGGTGACGAAAGTGTTAGGCGGTAACGGGTACCTGATCCAGAATGGTTGCCCAGTTTTTGCCCTTGCGGGTGACGTAGGCGTTCTTGTGGAAGCTGTAGCCGGCTACGAGCGGAAGAGCGAGGGTGGCTTCGGAGAAAACCATTTGCTCGTAGGTGAGATCGACCTTGCCCCAGCTGCTGGCTTCCTTGAGGGTTGAGCCTGAGAGGGCGCCGTCGCGGGAGTCGGCCACGGTGATCTGGATCGCGTACTTGTGCATGGGAGCGTCGATGCCGAGGATCTCGGCGGCTACGACGATGTCCTGTGCGAAGTTCTTGGGAACGCCGCCGCCGATCATGAGGACGCCGGTGGTGGGGTTGGCGATCTTGAGCTGAGTGATCTCGTAGAAGTCCTTGGCGGAGTCGATGGAGACCATCGGCTTGCCCTGGCGGGCGTGCTGGTGGGCGACGAAGCCGAAGCCGGCGGAGCAGTCGGAGAATGCGGGACAAAAGATGGGGATGTTCTTCTCGTAGGCGGCGAGGACGATGGAGTCGCGCGCGCCGGCTTGAGGGGTTCTGCCCTTCTTGACGAGATAGGCGCCCATTTCCCGGATAAACTCGCGGGAGCTGTAAGGGCGGGGCTCGAGGGAGTTGGTGATCTGGTGGATGGTCTCGTCGCAGATGCGGAGCTCGTCCTCGTCGATGAAGGTGTCGTAGATGCGATCGATGGCGAGTTCGCGAAGCATGGCGTCGTGCGCCCCGTACTTGAACTCGTCGTCGGCCATGTAGTGGTTGAAGCCAAGGGCTTCAAAGAAGTCCTGATCGACGATGTTGGCGCCGGTGGAGACGATAGCGTCGACCATGTTGTTGCGTACGAGGTCGATAAGAATCTTCTGAAGGCCGGCGGAGATGAGCGATCCGGCGAGGCAGAGGATGACGCCGCAGTCGGTGTCGTGGAGCATCATCTCGTAGATGTCGGCGGCGCGGGCAGTGTCACGCGAACTGTACGCCATGGTTCTCATGGCGTCGACGAGTGCGACAACATTGTGCTGCTTGATGTCGAGGTGCTGGATGGGGCGGTCGAGTAGTTCTTTTTTTGTAGGCATGGCTCCTATAGGATACCAGCGTTTTGTACTGTGCTGGAGCGGGTTTTATGTGAATTTTGCTAAAGAATTTCAGGTCGGCGGGGGACGGCTTTCAATCCGTGCCCGTGCATCTGGCGATGATGAGGGTGATGTCGTCGTGCTGCTCGGCTGAGCTAAAGCTTTGTATCTGTTCGACGACAGCGGTGAGGAGTTGCTGGGCGGGCAGATCTGCATTTTGCCGGAGAGCCTCGATAAGCAGTTCTTCGCCGAACTCTTCTCCGGTTTCATTGAAGGACTCGGTCACGCCGTCGGTGTAAAGAGCCAGGATGTCGCCTTCTGAGAGTTGGCAGTCGACGATGGGAGAGTGCCATTCCTCGAAGAGTCCGAGGACTGTACCTGTTGAATGAAGCAGTTCGACTGTGCCATTACGCCGCAGCAGAATCGCCGAAAGATGCCCGCAGTTTACGTATCGAAGCCGTTGCGCGGTGTCGTCATAGTCGGCAAAGAAGACCGTGGCATAGGCGCTGTCGATCGTGTTCTCGTAAAAGAGGCGGTTCACGGATTGTAAGAAGAGCTGGGGCTGCTCGCGGGCGAGGGTGAACTGGCTGCGCAGGTTGGCCTGCAGGTTTGCCATCAGGAGTGCGGCGGCGATGCCTTTGCCGGCGATGTCACCGATGACGAGGCCGAGGCGCTCATTGCCTAATGCGAGGAAGTCGTAGTAATCGCCGCCGACGTGACGGGCCTGGATACAGAGGCCGGCGTAGTCGAGGGTTTTGAGCGAGGGCTGGCACTGAGGGAAGAGACGGGCCTGGACCTGCTTGGCGATTTCAAGCTCCTGAGCGGTACGTCGTTCGGACTCGATGCGGTCGGAGGCTTTTTGGCGTTGCTGCTCCATCTCGCGGGTGAACTGATCGGAGCCGATGAGCTCGAAGGTGTTGCCGTCGATGTCCTGGAAGATGGCTAAGGTGACTCCGAAGATGGTCTGCTGAGGTGGATGTTGAAAGTGGACGCCACGGGTACGCCAGAGATCGTAGGTGCTGTTGATGTCTTCGGAGATGAAGCCGATCTGGGTTGCGCGACCGATGAGCCGGGCTTTCTCGGTGCCGGGGCGGGGTGCGACGAGGGCGAGGAGGGCGGAGCCGTCGGGAGGAGCGATGGCGACCCAGCGGCCATCGAGAGTGTAGGCGACGTCGGCGACGACAGAGAAGCCCAACCGCTCGACGTAGAACTTGAGGCTCTGTTCGTGGTCGCTGACGTAGACGGTGGACTTGAAGAGGCGCAAGTAGGGGCATTCGGGACAGCCGCGCTCGGGGAAAGGAACTGTTTCGGCGTGCCGGTCGGAGTCCTGTTGGATGGCTCGGGGTTCTGGTTTCAAGGATTCAGGCTGCAAGCGATCTCCCTGGGAGGCTACGTGCGTTGTTCATGATGACTCGTTTGTTGATTCGATGTACAGAAGATTGGGAAGACTCGATTTGCGCGCCCGGTTCGACTCGAACTAGTTGCTTTCGGTTGATTAGCGGGGCGAGACTGGTTGACATGAATGTGAACTTTGCGGAGCGGGCCCACAACCATAACTGGAAACTCGACCCGATAGTACGGTCGCTGCTGGATACGGATTTTTACAAGCTATTGATGCTGCAGTTTATCTGGAAGAACTTTCCGCAGGTTCATGTGAGCTCGGAGACGACGAACCGGACGGTGTCGGTACGGCTGGCGGAGCATGTTCCGATCGACATACTCAAAGACCAGATGGAGCATGTGCGTGGGCTGCGGTTTAGGAAGAGCGAACTAATCTGGCTGGCGGGCAACACGTTCTATGGGACGCGGAGCATCTTTGAGCCGGCATTTCTGGATTGGCTGGAGCATGATTTTCGGCTGTCGGAGTATGAGGTTGTAGAGCGGGACGGGCAGTTGGTTCTGTGCTTCTTTGGGCTTTGGACTGAAGTGACGATGTGGGAGGTGTATGGGCTGGCGCTGGTCAGCGAGATGAAGACGCGGGCGGCTCTGGGGCGGCTCAGTGAATTAGAGCTGGATGTTTTATATGCGCGGGCGAAGACGAAGCTTTGGGACAAGATTGAAAAGCTGCGCAAGGAGCCTGGAGTCAGCATCTCGGAGTTTGGGACGCGGAGGCGACATAGTTTTTTGTGGCAGGAGTATGTGGTCGAGGCGATGCGAGGTGCGCTGGGTAAGAGTCTTTCGGGTACGTCGAATACATTTCTTGCTTACAAGCATGACCTGGAGGCGATGGGAACGAATGCTCATGAGTTGCCTATGGCGCTTGCTGCGTTGGCCAATGATGATGAGGCGCTTCATGCTTCGCAGTATCGTGTGCTGGAGCTTTGGCAGAAGAGCTATGGCGGTGAGTTGCTGATTATGCTTCCGGATACTTTTGGTACGACGCAGTTTCTGGCTGGGGCTCCGGATTGGGTGGCGGATTGGACTGGGCAGAGGTGTGACTCGAAGGACCCACTTATTGCGGTGGATGAGTACATTCAGTGGCTTGAGGAGCGCGGGAGAGATCCGCGGAGGAAACGGCTGATTGCGTCTGATGGTTTGGATGTCGATGAGATTCTGCGGCTGCATGAGTATTTCAATGGGAGGATACGCTTGAGCGCTGGATGGGGGACGCTGCTGACGAATGATTTTCGTGGATGTCATCCGCGAGGGGAGAGCGATCTGGATCCGATCAGCCTGGTGTGCAAGTTGATGACCGTGGAAGGGCGGCCAGCGGTGAAGCTCTCGGATAATGTGCGGAAGTCGACTGGACCGGCAGATGAGATTGCGCGCTACAGGCGGGTGTTTGGGAGCGTTGCGGTGGAAGGCGCGATGGTTGTGGTGTGATCGTGGCGAAATATCCCGTCGATATACTGAATCTATGACGAAGATCGGCGGTGTGGTGCGTTTTGTAGTGGCAGCAGCGATGGTGCCTGTGATGATGGTGCAGCCTTCCTTGGCGTGGGGTTCGGATGGGCACAAGATGATTAACCGGTTGGCAGCGGCGAATCTGCCGAAGGATGTTCCGGCGTTTCTGCGGAATGGCAATGCGCTGGATACGATGGAGTATCTGGGGCCGGAGCCGGACCGGTGGCGGAATAAGGCGGAAGAGGATTTGGTTGCCGCGCAGGCTCCGGAGCACTTTATCGATTTGGAATGGGCGGACCTGGTGGGGCCGTTGCCGAAGAAGCGGTATGACTTTATTCGTGCACTCGAGAAGGCGCAGGCGGCGCATCCTGATATACCGTTGACCCCGGAGAAGGTGGGATTACAGCCGTATGTAACCGAGGAAGTTTTCGAGCGGCTGAAGGTGGGGATGAGGGAGTATCGGAAACTGTTGGCTGCGGGAGAGGATACGAAGCCGGCTGAGACTGCGATCCTTTATTACGCTGGGTGGCTGGGGCACTATGTGGCTGATGGGTCGCAGCCGCTGCATGTCACGATTCAGTACAACGGCTGGACGGGACCGAATCCGAATGCGTATACGACCGAACATAAGATTCACTCGCAGTTTGAATCAGTTTTCGTGAGCGCTAATGTGAAACCGTCTGATGTTGCGCCATTGGTAGCTGCGGTTCAACCTAAGGTGCTGACGGATGAGTGGGCCGACTATCTGGATTATCTGCGACATTCGGGCACGTTGGTGGAGAAGACTTACCAGATTGAGAAGGCTGGTGGTTTCACCGGTGCCGGAACGCAGGAGGGCAAGGCGTTTACCGAAGAGCGGTTGGCGGCAGGTGCAATTCAACTGCGCGACATGATTTATACGGCGTGGGTCAAGAGCGCTGATCCAGTGCAGGAGTTTCATGGGGCGAGTTAGTCTCCACAGAATCGGTGAGACTTGAGAAGCGATAGGGCGGGACTTCGGTCTCGCCGTTATTTTTGGGTAGCAGTTATGTGCTGGAGATGATGGGGTATTGATGGCGCTCGACTCGGAGAAGGAGCTTGCGGAGCAGCGGGGTGAGGGCCAAGGCGATGAGCGGGATTGTGATGACTGCGAGGCAAGCCCAGACGATGAAGGCGTGCCACTCCCAATGCCAGAGTTGACGTGTGAGTGCGATGGGGTTGGTGCGAGCCGAATCGAGAAGAGCCGTTGGCGAGAGCGGTATCGGTTCGGTTCGGAATACAAAGCTCCCGAGTCGCATGAATGGAATTACGAGAAGGAGTTCGAGCGGGTAGACGATGTGGTTTCCGATCTGCGAGGCTGCTACGTTGAGACGGAAGAGAAAGGCCACTGCAAGGCAAAGAATGGTTGTGCTGCCAAGAATGGGGTTTACACCGATAAGGAGGCCGACGGCGATGCTCCAGGCGAGTTTCTCTGGGGTGGCTCCGAGACGGAGAAGCGCGAAGACGGGCAGGGCGACACGCCGGTAGAGCCAGTTGTGATGGATGGTCGTGGAAGCTGGTTCGATACCTGCGGGGATGGTTTCACTCTGGTTCACTCTTGACAGGATAGACTGCCGGGAAAGGGTTTGCTTAGAGTAGGGCGGTTTGGTTGGAAGACGAGGTTGATCTGGTGAGTTTTTTCAGGGCGTTAGCGCGAAGCATTCATTTGGCGGGCTACTTCGTTCGATACGGAACGGAACTGCTGGTGAAGCAGCCAGCGACGCGAGAGGAAAGAGCGGACTGGCTGCACCGGTTCAGTGCGGCTGCGTTGAAGGGACTGAAAATTGATGTGGATGTTGTGGGAGGATTTCCGGCGCGCGGAGCGGTGATCTCGAACCATCTGAGCTATGTGGATATTGTGGTGTTTGCGGCGGTGCATCCTTGCGTTTTTGTCTCGAAGGCGGAGATTGCGTCGGTGCCGGTTCTTGGGTGGATGACCACGATGTCGGGAGCGGTTTATGTTGCGCGAGGGCATGGCGGTTCTGCGATGAAGGCGCGCAAAGGGATGCAGGCTGTGGTCGATGCGGGGCTTCCGGTTGTGTTTTTCCCCGAAGGTACGACGAGCAATGGCAGCGGATTGCTGAAGTTCCATAGCGGGCTGCTTGCGCAGGTGTTGGAGGGTGGTGCCCCAATTACAGCGGCACATATTGAGTACACTCTGACGAAAGAGAATGGGGCTGATGTGAGTGTGGCGAATGACGTCTGTTGGTGGGGCGATGCGAAGATGCTGCCGCATATCTTCAAACTTCTTGGGTTGCGGGGGATGCAGGTAGAGGTGCGGTTTGCCGAACACCCTATTGCATTTTCGGAGAATGTGACACATAGGAAGCACGCGGCGATTGAGGCTCGGGCTGCGGTTGCTACGCTGGGTGGCGTTCGGGAGCATAAGGTAATTACGGCGTAGCGATCTTGAGCCAGGTGGGAGTACTCAAGAGTTGCACCATTTGTGATTCAACAAATGTTCACTTGGCGTGAACATGCTGTAACAACAGACGACGCAGACTGACATCGAACACAACAAATCCTGGACTGTTGGGAGGAGAGTCGATGCTTACAGCACCTGCGTCATCGCCCGCTGTACTTCTACCGAATCGAGCGTTAGCGCCGCAACTGCCGTCTAAGCGGGACATCAGGCTGGAGGCGGGAGCGTATTTGGCTCGCCTGGCTTTGACCGAACAGGAACGGGCTGCGGCGTATCGATTGCGTTTTATGGTGTTCAACCTGGAGATGAATGAGGGGTTGGAGTCGGCCTATGTGGATGGGTATGACAAAGACCACTTCGACGACGTGTGCGATCACCTGATTGTGGAAGAGCGTGCGACGGGCGAGATTGTGGGGACGTACCGGTTGCAGATGGGTGATGTTGCAGGGGCATATTTTGGGTATTACAGCGAGCAGGAGTTTTGCTTTGCTCCGTACGGGGCGATGCGCAGTCAGATTGTAGAGCTAGGGCGGGCGTGTATCCATCGAACTCATCGGTCGCCCGAGGTGCTGCATTTGCTGTGGCGTGGGATTGCGCGGTATGCGCTGGTGAATGGAGGACGGTACATGATGGGATGCTGCTCGTTGACATCGCAGGATCCGGAGATGGGTCATGCGGTGTATGCGTCGCTGAAGAACTGCATGGTTGAGCCGAAGCTGCGGACGGTGGCTACGCCTGCGTTTGCGTTGCCTGCGCCTGCGGTGAAGATGGCGGAAGAACGGGCTCCAAAGCTGCTGCGTGCTTATCTGACGATTGGGGCGAAGATATGTAGCGCGCCGGCGATCGATCGGGAGTTCAAGACGATTGATTTTTTGACGCTGCTGGATTTGCAGACACTGCATCCGCGGGTGGCGGCTAGATTTCTTGAGGGTTGCTAGGTGAGATTTGTACGGTCTCTGTTCAAACTGATTTGGGTAGTGATCCTACTGCTGGCCGCAGTGGTGGATTGGTGGGTGCGGCGGCCTGGGGTGGGGGTGGCGGGGGCTGTGTGGATTCATGGGTGGTGCCAGCGGATTGTGCGGGCGATTGGGGTTGAGGTGAGGGTTGTTGGGGAGCTTCCGGCGTACGGGGCTGTGGTGTCGAACCATCTGAGCTATCTGGATATCGTGCTGTACTCGGCGGTGAGACCGTTTGTGATGGTGGCAAAGTCGGAGGTACGTGGGTGGCCTTTGGTTGGGTGGCTGACTTTGCGGGCGGGGACGGTGTATGTGAAGCGTGGCGGTGGGCCTTCGACGTATCCGGGGGTGAATGCGGCTATGGCGGAGGCTTATAGAAGTGGGTTGCCGGTGCTGTTCTTTCCGGAGGGGACTACTACGGATGGATCGGGTGTGTTGCCGTTTCGGCGCGGGCTGTTTCACTCGGCGCTGAATGAGGGGGTGCCGTTGCGGGTGGCGGCTTTGCGGTATTCGCTGGAGGATGCGGGTGGATCGGTGGAGGAGGATGTTTGCTGGTGGGGCGATGCTTTGCTTGCGCCGCATCTCTGGCGGTTGCTCGGGTTGAAGGGGATCAGGGTTGAGATTTGTTTTGGGCGTGAGGTGAGGGAGCGGGGGGATCGATTTGTTTTGTCGGAGGGGGCACGGGGGGCGGTGATGGAGATGTATGCGGGGTCAGGCGTGGAGGAGGTGCGTGAGGCCGAGCTGGTGGAGGCGCCGTAGGACCTGCTCGATGGACCAGTCGAGGGCGTCAGTGCCTTCTACGGTGATGGTGGCGTGGGTGGCGGAGGGGATGACGTAGAGGTCGGCCATGGGCTTGGCGGTGGCTTCGAACTGGGCGCGGACGCTCGCTTCGGTGCGGCCGCGCTCGCGCATGTCGCGGTAGATGCGACGATTGAGGCAGATCTGGTTGGGGGCGTTGACGTAGATGCTGAAGTCGTAGAGGTTGCGGAGAGGCTCGTAGTGGAGGGCGAGGATGCCTTCTACGATTAGGACTTGCGTTGGGGTGATGGTTTCTGTGCGGTTGGGGACGCGGGTGTGTGTGGAGAAGTCGTAGATGGGGCGTTCGATGGCGCGGCCTTCGGCGAGAGTGTTGACGTGTTGGGCGAGGAGGGTGTGCTCGAGGGAGTCGGGGTGGTCGAAGTTTTGCAGGGCGCGGTCGGCGGGGGGGAGGTGGCTTAGGCAGCGGTAGTAGAAGTCGAGGGGGAGCAGGGTGGCGTTGAGCTGGGCGGTGAGCTCGCGGGCGAGGGTGGTTTTTCCGGAGCCGGAACAGCCTGCTATGCCGAGAATGAGTGGGCGTTGCGGGAGGAGGAGCTGTTGGGCGGGTTGGTCTTGCATGGGTTTCTCGACTTTATTGAAGGTGTTCGTTGGGGGGATGAGAGCGGATCGCGCTTCCGCGCGATTGCCCACCTTAGCGACGATAAAACCGTCGCGAAGATGGGGCACCCGATTTTCGTTATGAAGATGGATATCCGATTTTTCGTTATGTGGTTGTTGCGAGTTGGGAGATGAGGGCGGTTAAGAGGTTGGTGAATTGGCCTTCGATGCGGCGGCCTATTTCCATGACTTCTTCGTGATTGATGGGCTCGTCGAGGACTCCGGCGGCCATGTTGGTGACTACGGAGAGGCCGAGGATTTCGATGCCCATGTGGCGGGCGATGATGACTTCGTGGACGGTGGACATGCCTACGAGGTCGGCGCCGAGGGTGCGGAAGGCGCGGATTTCTGCAGGGGTTTCGTAGCTTGGGCCGAGGACGGCGAGGTAGACGCCTTCATTGAGGGTCCAGTTTTGTTTTGTCGCTTCGGCTATGGCCAGTTTGCGCAGGGTGGGGGAGTAGGCGGTGGACATGTCGAAGAAGCGCTGGCCTGTGGCTGGGAGGAGGCCGAAGCGGGGTTCGTTGGGACCCAGGGCGGCGTTGGTTCCGGTGAGGTTGATGTGGTCGGAGATGGCTACGATGGCTCCCTGGCCGTAGCGGGTGTTGATGCCGCCGGCGGCGTTGGTGACGATGAGCTGGCGGACGCCGAGGAGGCCGAGAACGCGGGTGGGGAAGGTGACCTGGGCCATTGCGTAGCCCTCGTAGGCGTGGACGCGGCCTTGCATGACAGCGATGGGGACTCCGGCGATGGTGCCGAGGACGAGTTTTCCTGAGTGGCCTTCGACGGTGGATTGGGGGAAGTGCGGGATTTCGGCGTAGGGGATGGTGGTGGCGTTCTCTACCTGCGAGGCGAAGTTGCCGAGGCCGGAGCCGAGGATGATGGCTAACTTTGGCTGGATGGGCGTCTTGCTGCGGATGTGGTCTGCGGCGGACTGGGCCTGTATGTAGAGATCGCTCATTCTGTCGTCCTGCGCTCCTGTGCTTTGAGGAGGTACCCCCTCCCCCGTCTTAAGTATGCAAAGTATTCAAAATAGGTGCTTTAGGCTCGTACTTACGCTGTGCTGAAGTTTATAGCCTGCTCCGTCTGCGTAAGAAAACCCTCTATTAACAGTCTAGCGAGTTGGTTGGGGTGATTATGCAGACTTCTGGGATTTATTTTGCGGTTTGAATCGGCTGGATTGGCGCGGGTTTTGTTGATGGAAGGGGTGAGTTTTGCAGTGCTGGGGGGCTTGACAGGAAATTTGGGGTCAGGAGAGTGCGCGTAGATTGTTCCGGAGACGATCGGGGTCGTGATCGCAGAGAAGACCCTCAACCGCGAGGTGGGTACTCTGCCAGATGGGAACGGCTTGCGCGAGCAATCTTCGCCCGTTTGGCGTCAGCGTCAAGAGCCGGGCGCGGCGGTCGGTCGGGTCCGCCGTGATGTTGACCAGAGCGCGGCGCTGTAAGGGCTTGAGAGCCGCCGTCAAGGTGGTCCGATCCATTGCGAGTAGCGCGGCCACTGCCGCCATACCAGGCGGCTCCGGGCGATTCAGGGACATCATTAGGGAGAATTGTCCGTTTGTCAGGCCTAGTGGGCGGAGCGCATCATCGAAGCGCCGTGCCAGAGCCCTTGCGGCACGCTGCAAATGAAGACAGAGGCAAGAGTCGCGGACCAGGTGTGTGGTCTCAAAAGAGGGGTTCGCAACTGTTGACATGTGGTTAATTGTATTGATATCAACGTATATCTCCAAGCGGCCCGGGGGAGCTGCAACGGCATGGCGGGCCCATCCTGTTTTTCTCAGAAGAAGAATCCCCTATTTCAGGAGGCAACAATGAAGCGACAGAGTCTCAGGGACATCGCACTAAGAAGCTTCGCGCTGGTTGTCGTGGTGGCAGCGGCGTGGCAGGTGCCAGCACAGGACGCCAAAACACCGTATCCGAACATGGCCCCGCTTGACCAGTATCTGATGGAGAGAGATGCCGAGATAGCCCTGGCGCGCACCGCGGCCCCCGAATCCATCTCACAGGATGCCGACGTCATGATCCTCGGACGGCATGGTTACGAAACCGTGGTCAAGGGCAAAAACGGTTTCGTGTGCATGGTAGAGCGATCCTGGATGGCCCCAATCGACGATCCCGATTTTTGGAATCCCAAGGGGCGAGCACCGATCTGCCTCAACCCGGCCGCCGTGCGGTCCTACCTGCCACGCACGATCAGGAAAACCGACGTGATGTTGGCTACAAAATCAAAAGTCCAGATGGTCGCGGATATCAAAGCCGCTTTGGACAAGAAGGAATTGCCGGCGATTGAACCAGGCGCGATGTGCTACATGCTGTCCAAGCAAGGGTACTTGAGCGACCTTGGCGGGCACTGGCATCCCCACCTGATGTTTTTCGCACCACTCACGGACCCTACAGCCTGGGGCGCAGGCTTGCCGGGCTCGCCGGTTATAGCATTCAAGGGCGCGGAGGAAATGACCGTGTTTCTGGTGCCGGTCACCAGATGGTCGGACGGTACGGCTGCTCCGGTGTTTGAGCACTGAGGTACGATCTTGGCCAGTCATGCCCACGTGCGGTGAATAGCCGGAGCCTTGAACAACGGAGGATTGGCCGTGATCCCGTCCCGATGGAACGCAGGGCCATGCTCTCCTGCGCGAGTCACGGTCAACTCGGAAGTGATCCAAAGGCAGGTACTCAGAAACATGCTTGCCGTCTCTGAGTACGCCCTGAACTTGATCAGTGACTTGATCTGGGGACGCCCTAGTTTTTGGGGCCGTCCTCCTGTGGGACTTCCTGGCCTTCGCCGGGGAAGGGCCATTTGCGCTCGATGGGTTGCTGGGCTTCGCGGGTGGCTTTGGGGACGTTGTCGATCCTAAGGTTTTCGAGGAAGTGGGCTCCTAGTTTGCCTGCTGTGGCGAGGTCGATGTCGCCGTCGTGGTCGAGGTCTTCGGCGATGATCTGAGTGCCGATGCTCGCGGTGCCGTTCATGGAGATTGGGATGCGGGTGAAGGCGGCGGTTTCGCGATCAATTTTGTAGGCGTAGATGACGAGGGGATCGTAGGAGCCGGGGTCATCACCGGAATGGCCGCGGTAGCGCTTGCCGGTGATGAGCTCGGGTTTGCCGTCGCCGTCGATGTCAGCTAGCTTGAGGGCGTGGGATTGTGAGAAGGACTCGTCGATGGTGTGGCGGGTGAAGGTGCGGTGGTCGGGTGTGCCGCCCTGCTCGAGCCAGTAGAGACCGTAGCTGTGGCCCTGGCCGTAGATGATGTCGGCGCGGCCGTCGTTGTTGACGTCGTAGGCGAGGATGGGGAAGCCGGCGTCGCCGAGGTGCCAGTCGGGATGCCACTGCCACTTGTCGTTGTCTGCATCGATGTTCTCGAACCAGCCGTAAGGGGTGAGAATGTCGGCTTTGCCGTCGCCGTTGATGTCGCCGACTCCTATGCCGTGGCCGTCTTCGTCTTTGCCGCCGACGTGATGGATGCGCGGGATGGGGCCGGAGAAGTCGACCCAGAGGATGCCGGAGTGGTTGTAGTGGGCGAGGGCGATGTCGGGCTTGCCGTCGCCGTTGATGTCGGCCATGACGCCGCCTTCGGTGTCGTAGCTGTCGGTGATGAAGTGCCGCTGCCACATGGCGGTGGCGGAGGTGGCTTTGCCGGGGTTCTCGTACCACCAGAGGCCATTACTGATCCAGCCGGTGGTGACGACGTCGGGGTTGCCGTCGTGGTTGACGTCGACGGTCCATTCGCCGCAGTCGGAGATGAACTCGTTGTGGGTGCCGACGGTGCGGTATTGGTGTTGCTTCCAGTCGCCGCCGTGGGCGCCGGGATTTTCGTACCAGTAGGCTCCGCTAAGGATGTCGGGGAAGCCATCGTTGTTCATGTCGAGGGTGGTGATGCCTTCGGCGTGGTCGGTGCCGAGACGGTGAGCGATGAAGGTGGGCTGCATTATGCCCTCGGGACCAGGGCCGGGTGTGGGCTTGCGGAACTCGGTGGCGTGGGCGGGGTCCTGTGCTTGGGCGATGGTTGCGAGGCAGAGGAGGAGGGTGGGGATGATGATTCGCATTGGGGCCTCTGGTGCGATGGGATGTTGTTAAGAATAAGCAACGGCGAAATACAGGGATTCTTCGCTGCGCTCAGAATGACGACTTTAAAAACGCTGCGAGTTATTAGGTAACTTTCATGGCGTTGGGATCCCACTTGATGACGCTGCCGTGTTCCATGCTGAGGTTGCTGAGCAGGGCGGCTCCGGCGGCGCGGAAGCCGAAGGTGGCGTCTTCGACGACGGGTTTGCGGGAGCGTACGGAGGCGAAGAAGTTGTAGAAGTGGTCGTAGCTGTCGCTGTAGCCTTTGGGGGCGACGAACTTCTGGACTCCGAGGTAGGGCGGGCCGGAGGGTGGTGGGTCTAGGGGGAATTTTTTGCGGTACTGCTCGAGGTAGAGTCGCTGCATCTCGGTGGTGAAGGTGCTGACGGTGTACCCGGGTTCTTTTTCGAGAGGCGTGCGGTTGACGGTGACAGAGTTGCCGGCGATCTCCATGGTGCCTTCGGAGCCGGTGAAGAGGAAGCCTTCGCTCTCTTCGCCGCCGTTGACGAAGTTGACGCGGAGGCTGAGGTTGAAGCCCTCGGGATAGTCGAAGAGGGCGAGCAGGACGTCGGGAGCGTCGCGGCCGTCTTTCCAGAAACGCAGGCCTCCGGTGGCCATGGCGTGGGTGGGGCCAGTGGATCCGGTGATGAAGTGGGTGCCGCTGAAGAGATGGACGAAGAGGTCGCCGGCGACTCCGCTGCCGTAGGCCTTCCATTTGCGCCACTGGAAGAAGTGCTCCGCGTTCCATGGGATTTTGGGGGCGGTGCCGAGGAAGCGCGGCCAGTCGCAGGTGTCGGTGCTGGCGTCGAGGGGGATGGAGTAGTTCCAGGCGCCGATGGAGGAGTTGCGGTCCCAATGGGCGGAGACCATGTTGAGTTTGCCGATGGCTCCGGCGGCGAGGAGCTCTTTGGCTTTGGCGTAGATGATGGAGCTGACGCGCTGGCTGCCGACCTGGAGGATTTTATTTGTGGAGCGAGCGGCGGCTATGATCTCTGGGCCGTCGGCGTAGACGTGGATCATGGGTTTTTCGAGGTAGACGTCTTTGCCTGCGTTCAGGGCATCGACGGCGGCTTGCTTGTGCCAGTGGTCGGGTGTGGCGATGATGACGGCGTCGATGTCTTTGCGGGCGAGGATTTCTTTGTAGTCGCGGGTGGTGAAGAGGTCGTTCCCGGAAGGGCCGCCCCATAGCTCTTTGGTGCGGGCGAGACGGCCGTCGTAGCAGTCGGCTACGGCTACGAGTTTGACACCGGGGACACGGAGGGCGGTGGCGGTGTCGCCCTGGCCCTGGATTCCGGCGCCGATGAGGGCGAACTGGATGTGGTCGTTGGCCGCTGTCTGGGCGGCTGCGAAGGGCTGAAATCGGGTGGCTGCGGCGGCTAGGGCGGTGGTCTTGAGGAAGGTGCGGCGATTCAGGGATGCGATTGTGCGATCTGAAATCGTTTCAATTTTCATGCTCGCCATCTTACGTGTTCAGAGCATGGGCGGCTAGAGTTTCGAAAAAGATAGACTCTCGACGCGCTGAGTTTGAGCGGTTGTCAGGGCAAAAGACCACGGGACAAAACGACTTAATTTAGAGCAGATGCGATACATGAGCCTAGTTCGCATGGAGCGCTTTAAGGCGAGTCTGGGCGAGGACAAATGTATCGATTGGGCTGATAGCACCTTCCGGTTTTTCGACACGTTTGTAGGCAGCGATGGCGGCGTTGGGAACGCCATACTGCTCATAAATGAGACCAAAGCCGTACCAGATTTGGCCGTTGGGTTCGACAAGATTGCCGCTCGACATGGCTTGAAGAAGAAGCTGTCGGGCTTCCGTTGTTCTGCCTTGTGCGGCATAGACACATGCGAGAGTGTGGAGGACTGCGAGGCTCATATTTTGGGTGAGCAGGTTGGCTTGCTGCGCAGCTTCGATCGCCTGCGTATCCGCTGTTCCCTTAAAGAGACTGAGCCATGCGTATGTGTTGTAGTCGTCGGCCAGGGCATGACCGCTATCGAGGAGGAGGCGAAGACTCTTCCGGGCGCGAATGAAGTCGCCCTCCGCTTCCGCTTCTTCAGCTTTCTGCTCAAGTAAGTTGCGATCATTCGGTCTCTTTGCGAGGCGGCTGTCCAACATGGAGGTCCATGCAGACCAGTCTTTGACGAGACGATCGGCTTGACCGGCAAGACGAACGGCTGTAGCCGAGTCAGGGTATTGCTTGAGCAATTTTTGAGTGAGCAGCTTTGCGTTCGGGCCGTCTTCTGCATGGAGGTAAATGTGAGCAAGCAGAAGTTCCAGATTCGTGCGAGCCTGACCCGGGGTTGCTTTATCGCGCATCGCGACGAGGCGCGGCAGAAGAGCGAGGGAGCTTTTGCTTTCAGTCAACAGTGATGCGGCTGCGGTTTCGATTGCGTCCGCCCCTTTGCTCTGGCCACTGGTCCAGAACTGGGTAAAGAGAACCCCACTGAGGGGATCGTCGCCCCCTCGTTTCTCAACTTGATCACGTCTCCAGTCGAGGAGAGAGCGGGCTTCGGCCTCCTCTCCGTGGTGAAGCAGATACAGGGCTTCGTTGCCAATAGCGGTTGAGTCACTATCGCCCGCGACGACTTTGAAGACGCCGGCTTCCTTGACGACGAAGGAACGCTTTGGCGCCGACCCCAGCGTCTGCACGACAATGCGATAACCAGATCCACCGCCGGGCTCTGCAATAATCTTCATGGTTCCAAGGACAATATCCTGCATGACGACCAGAGGAAGGCCGGTCTTGATGGACAAAGCGCGCACCGTGCCGGCCGCCTCGCGGGACTTTTTGAGAAAGCTCTGCCACTCATTTTCATCGGCAAAGGCGTGCCGCGAAACGGTAGCGGAGGCAATCGCTTCGGTCAGGTTCCCGGTTATTACACTGGATGCGAGTTGCTGTACAGGGCTTCTGGGATCGGTGGCAGGCAGATAATCGCCATGAAAAGGTTTGAGCGAGCGGAAGATCTGAATTTTACTGAGGGTCGAACTGGAGTCGCCCTGTTCTTGAAGGCCAGCGGTGAGCAAGTCAGCAGCCTGCGGGTAGAGCCGCATATTCCAGAGTCCTTCGGCTGCGAAATCTAAAGCGGCACTCCGTCGTTGGGGATCTCCGGAGATCTGATAGGCGCGTGCTATGGCCATTGCCGTTCCCTGAGACGCCGCAATCGCTGCGATGGCGACACCATCGCGGACGGGAGTTGGAGAGAGAGCCGCAGTCTCATCGACGACCTCCTTGAACTGACCTGAGTAAAACAGATCGATTAAGAGGTTATCTTCCACTGTCGGCTCAACTATCCTCTGGTGAGCTTTGACGTAGCGGTAAATTTCAATCGCGTCGGCCAGATGGGAGTCCGGGGCATAGTGGATGCCATCTTCATTGAACTCGAAGTTGTTCGCGAGACTCTGGCGTACATCGAGATCGTTGGGATCGAGTTCGATCGCTTTGCGATAGGCTGTTATTGAAGCTTTATAGTCATAACCCTTTCCATAGTCCACACCGATCGAGTTATGGTGAAGGACCCAACCTTGTGCGCTGTAGGCAAAAGAAGATTGCGGGGCAATTAAGGTTGCTTTGAGTGCTTCTTCAAGCGCCAGATCTCCCATGCCAGCGTCCATCAGCGTGTAGGCCAAATTCACGTAGTTCGCAGGGTCTTGTGGATGGGCCGCGATGAGTGCTTGTTGGCTGGCGAGAGCTTCCCGGACTTTACCTGCAGAAAGATCTGAAGTTCCAGATTGATCAGACAACGTAGCCGTCGATGGTGTCGAATCTTGTGCGCAAAGTGCAGGAGCCATGAACGCCACAAGAAAAATTGCAAAGTGGAGGGAGCGGAAATGTGGGTAGCGAAGGTTCACCTACGATGAGATCCTCTCGATATTTTTCGCTGTGATTACGAATCGACTTTAACGGATGAGCATGGAGACGATGCTGGCGGACATGAGGTTGGCCATGGTTCCGGCTAGCATGGCTCGGAGACCAAGGCGGGCGAGGTCGTTGCGGCGGTTGGGGACGAGGGCTCCTATGCCGCCGATCTGGATGCCGATGGAGCTTAGGTTGGCGAAGCCGCAGAGGGCGAAGGTGGTGATGGTGAAGCTGCGAGGGGAGAGAAGATGTTGCTGGGCTCCGAGGTTGGTGTAGGCGACTAGCTCGTTGAGGACGGTGCGGGTGCCGAGGAGATTGCCGACTAGTCGGGACTCGTGCCAAGGGATGCCGATGAGCCAGGCCACGGGCGCGAAGAAGAAGCCGAGGATGGCGTTGAGGCTGGTGGGGAAGGGAATGTTGTGGGGAGCGAGGAAGTTGTGAATGCCGCCCATCATGCCGTTGGCGAGGCTGACGAGTGCGAGGAAGCTGATGAGCATGATGGCGACGTTGAAGGCTAGGGAGCCGCCGTCGATGGTGCCGCGGGCGATGGCGCCAATGAAGTTTTCTTCCTTGTGCTCCTCGCTGGGCGGCATCTTGACGATGCCGGCGGTGGCGGGGACTTCGGTCTCGGGGACGAGCATCTTCGAGATGAGGATGGTTCCGGGAGCGGTCATAATGACGGCGGCGAGGAGATCCGAGGCGTGGATGCCGTAGGCGATATAAGCGGCCATGATGCCGCCGGAGACGTGGGCCATGCCGGAGGTCATGATGGTCATGAGCTCGGAGTAGGTGGCTTCGGCGAGGAAGGGCCGGATGGTGAGGGGGGCTTCGGTCTGGCCCATGAAGATGCTGGCGGCGACGTTGGTTGATTCTGCGCCGGAGATGCCCATGGTCTTCTGCATGATCCAGGCGAAGGCTCGGATGACGAGCTGCATGAATCCGATGTGATAGAGGACGGCGAAGAAAGCAGAGATAAAGATGATGGTGGGGAGAACTTTGAAGGCGAAGACGGCGAGCGGAGTGTTGTCGCCGAGTGGGCCGAAGACCATGGAGGAGCCCGCGATAGAGTTGGCGAGGAGTTTGTTGATGCCGGTGCCAGCGGCGGTGAAGATGCGCTGGCCTACCGTGGATTTGAGGACGATGAGAGCGAAGACGATTTGAAGGCCGAGCCCCCACGCTACCGTGCGCCACTTGATGGCGCGGCGGTTTGTGGAGAAGGCGTAAGCGAGCGAGAGAAAGGTGATGAGACCGAGAAGACCGGTGAAACGTGCCAAAGGGTTGTGCTCCGACGCTTGTTACAGAGATATGACTATGGTTTGAGTGTAATGGCATGAAAGCCGGGTTACCTAACGGATTTAAAGGAAGGTTAATTTATGTAAGCCTTTCTGAGGGGTCGTTGCATCAAAGCGGTGCGTGAGACAATGACCGGACGCACGGCGGGAATTTAGCGAAGATGAAAACCTAACAAAATGAGGAGAACCAAGTCATGAGCTATATCAAGACGAAGGATGGCGTTGAGATCTATTACAAGGATTGGGGAACCGGACAGCCTATTGTGTTCAGCCATGGCTGGCCGCTGTCGGCCGATGATTGGGACAATCAGATGCTGTTCTTCCTGCGGCACGGCTATCGTGTGATCGCTCATGACCGCCGTGGCCATGGACGGTCCAGCCAGGTCGCTGATGGCCACGATATGGACCATTACGCCGATGACCTGGCCGCTCTTACGGCTCATCTCGACTTGAAGGATGCTATTCATGTCGGCCATTCGACCGGCGGCGGTGAGGTCACGCGCTATCTGGGGCGGCATGGCGAAAGCCGCGTGTCGAAGGCAGCGCTGATCAGCGCGGTGCCGCCGCTGATGGTGAAGACGGCGGCCAACCCGCTTGGTCTGCCCAAGGAAGTGTTTGATGGGCTGCAGGCGCAACTTGCTGCCAATCGTTCGCAGTTCTATCGCGACCTGCCTGTCGGACCTTTCTATGGCTATAACCGTCCGGGCGCGAAATCTTCGGAGGCCGTCATCCAGAACTGGTGGCGTCAGGGCATGATGGGGGGCGCGAAGGCGCACTATGACGGCATTGTGGCCTTTTCGCAGACCGATTTCACGGAAGACCTGAAGAAGATCACCGTTCCGGTGTTGGTGATGCATAGCGAAGACGACCAGATCGTTCCCTATGTTGCTGCGGGGCCGCAGTCCGCGAAGTTGTTGAAGAACGGAACCTTGATCACTTACAAGGACTTCCCGCATGGCATGCCGACTACACAGGCCGAGACGATCAATGCCGACCTGTTGGCGTTCCTCAAGTCGTAGCTTTTGAAATGCAATATGGGAGGCGCTGGCCGGGTTATTTGGCTGGCGCTTCTTTTTTGTGGGCTGGGTTGCCGATGACTGTGATGCCGGGCGGGATGTCGTGGGTGACTACGGAGCCGGCTCCGATAATGGCGCCGTCGCCGATGGTGACGCCGGGGAGGATGATGGAGCCTCCGCCGATCCAGACGTTGCGGCCAATGCGGACTGGTTTGCCACACTCGAGGTTGCAGAGGCGGGCTTCGGGGTCGCGAGGGTGGTCGGCGGCGTAGATTTGGACGGCGGGGCCGATCTGGGTGCGGTCGCCGATCTCGATGAGATTGACGTCGAGGAGGACGCAGTTGAAGTTGAGGAAGACTCCGGAGCCGAGGTGAATGTTGTAGCCGTAGTCGCAGAAGAAGGGTGGGCGGATGGTGGAGTGTTCGCCGCAGGAGGCGAGGATTTCGCTGAGGAGGGGCGGGTGGGTAGCAGGGTGGTGCGGGGTGGAGTTGTATTTGTGCAGGAGAGCGGCGGCGTGGAGGCGTTCGGCGATGAGGGTGGGGTCCTGGGCGTTGTAGAGTTCGCCGGAGAGCATCTTTTGCTTTTCGGTCTTTCTGATGGGCTCGGTTTGCTGGGCAGACATCGTGCCTCCTGTTGCGACGGATTCCTGCGTCCATTCTAGAGATTCATTTCTCGCGCGAATGGTAGCTCTGATATGCCGGGTTGGATTAGGGAGCCTATAATCCTCCGCAGAAAATGGAATGATGCAGGTGAGGGCCAGCACCGCAAGACTGGAGAGAAGATATGACCAAAGCGGCGAAATTTCTATTGCTTGCAGCAAAAGGCGCGCTGGTTGTGGTTCTTCTATCGATCGCGGCTTCTGTGGGTTTAGCGAGAGAGAAATACGAGACTATTGAAGCCCAGGCATTCGGCACCGGCACACAGATGGGCCAGAACATCGGAATTAAGGTCATGATTTATGAGTTTTCGCCGCCGGAGGCCAAGCAGTCTCTGGTGGATGCGTTTATGAAAGGCCAGAATCAGGGATTGGTGAATGCTCTGACCAAGATGCCTGCGGTAGGTCGAATAGCAATTACCGGGACTCTGGGTTATGACCTCAGCTTCATTCGGCAGATTCCGACTCCGACGGGACGGAAGATCCGCTTCGTCACCAATCGCCAGATTAGGTTTGGCGAAGCATGGGCCGACACCCAATCACAGGCGTACAACCTGACGGCGGGTGAGTTCGACCTGAACGATCAGGACAAGGGCAAGAGTACGGGCATTTTGTATCCGGCAGCACAGCTGATCATCGACAAAGAGGGACAGCTCCAATTTGAACTGCGTCAGAACGCGTGGAGACTTAGCGGGATTCTTGATTGGCCTGGAACTAAAGGTGAGAACTAGTTCGGCGAGTGAAGTTCATCAAGGATGAAGGGTTCCGTCTGTCCGTACGCTTCCTGTTTTAAAAAGCAATTTTGCGAGGTGTGTCTGATGAACTACGGATACTTTGCAAGGCGGTGCGTTGTGCTGGCGATCCCCATCGTTGTGGTGGCGTCTGCCATGGCGCAGTCGAAGAGCAGCGGCTACGCTTGTAAGGAAGCCCACCCGGAGAAGCTTTGCACTGCGAGCAATACGTGTGGATCCGCTTCTGAGCCGTGTACTGTGGATGTGAAACGGACTGCTAATTCGGCTTCTTCTACACCGAGTATTCCGGGCGCAAAGAGTGGTTCGCTGTTCTGCGTGAAGCTTGGTACGCAGGTGATCTGGAAGAGTTCGGAGAAGAATACCGGCTTCGTCATTGATGTTGGGCCGATAGCCGCGTTTGATCCGGAAGGGGCGATTATTGGCGGGTCGGCCAAGGATGTTACGGTTGTGGCAAAGACGCCTGGGTGCTACAGGTACTCCGCTGGGGCCTGCAAGTCGGGGGCGATCTACGGGATGTGCCAGACAACCTATGGAGAGTTGATTATCACCAGCCATTGAACGGCTGTGCTAAAGGGTGACGACCTCGCGGATTTCGCCGGCTAGCATTTTTTGTTTTTCGGTCTTGATGTGACGAATTGAAGGCGTTACTTAATTTTGCCCGTCTACGTCTAAAGGCAATAAAGTACGGTGGAACAGGGAGCGCCCTTGAAAACGGGCCAGCCTGCGAATCCAAGCGGTGGCCTTTGGCCGTCGCAAATCGTCGGAGGTCTGGTGTCAGTATACGAGAGTGATTTATCGCGGCTTGTCGATGAGTTGAATCGCACCAAGCCCGGATTGAAGACTGATAAAAAGACCTCGCTTGATACGTTGCTTGGGCTGGCTGCCGAGCAGAACGCTTCGGACATTATCCTTGTGGCTGGGTCTGCAATCACTCTGCGGGTTAATGGATCCCTTACACCTGCTATCGGCAAGGTACTGACGCCGGAAGATATCCGTAGCTTGCTTTTGCCGCTTTTGACTACGGAGCAGGGCAGTGAACTTGAAAGTAAGAGAGCGCTGGACTGCTGTTTCGTCTCCGGATCGACGGGGAGGTTCCGGGCCAATTTCCATTATCAGCGAGGTACTCTCGCAGCGAGCATCCGGCTATTGCGTGCCCAGATTCCTACGATCGAATCGCTATACCTGCCTTCTGTGTTGGCGCGATTGACCGAACGCCGACAAGGATTAGTGCTACTGACCGGGCCGACCGGATGCGGCAAGACTTCTACCATGGCTGCTCTCATCGACCGGATCAACGCGCGCAGGCGAGATCACATTATTACGATTGAAGACCCTGTTGAGTACCAGCACGTTAACCGGAGCTCTATCGTGGAGCAGATTGAGGTTGGCCACGACACGCCGAGTTTTGCCCATGCGGTCCGTGCTGTTTTGCGCCAGAATCCCGATGTGATTCTGGTAGGAGAGATGCGTGATAGTGAGACCATGGCCGCCGCGTTGACGGCGGCTGAGACTGGGCATCTGGTCTTATCGTCGTTGCACACGAACGATGCTGCCCAGACGATGTCACGTATTTTGGATAGCTTTCCGGCGAGCAATCAGCCCCAGATTCGTCAGCAACTATCGTTGGCACTGCTGGCTGTGATCGCGCAGCAGCTTGTTCCTGCGATTGATCGCACGGGGCGGTATCCGGCGGTAGAGATTATGGTGGCAACAACTGCGATCCGCAACCTGATTCGTACCGGCCAGGATCACCAGATTCGTTCGCTTATCTCGACGGGGCGCGGTGAAGGCATGATAACGATGGATCAATCGCTGGCCGAACTGGTAAGGAACGGTCGTATTTCGCGGGAGACGGCCTTGGCACATTGTTATCACCCGGATGAGTTGCGCTCGCATTTGAATGCCATGCAGCCCTGATGGCTGATGTCAGCGGGCAATGACTTCGCGGATGAGAGATTGTTTGGTTGCTGCGGCGGTGGTAATTTGTAACGTTTCGCGGAGCATTTGTTCGGGTTCGTCGAGGAGGGTGGGGTCTTCGCTGAAGAGGGTGGCGAGGGGTTGGCCTTCGGTGATGCGGTCGCCTAGCTTGGCGTGCATTTCGATGCCGGCGTGGGCGCTGACGGGGTCGCCGGGTTTGGCTCGGCCTGCTCCGAGGCGCTGAACGGCCCAGCCTACTTGCTTGCAGTCCATGGAGGTGAGGTAGCCGTCTTGTGTGGCGGTGATGGTTCGGGTGGCGGTGGGTTTGTGGTGGGCGGCAGGGTCTTCGAAGAGGGTCGTGTCTCCGCCCTGTGCGGTGACGATTTTCAGCCATGCTTTGTAGGCTTCGCCGGAGCGGAGGTACTCGTTAGAGAGTACAGCGCCGTCTTCTGGCGTAATGGCGTGATCAGCTAGGTAAAGCATCCATCCGGAGAGAATGTTTGTGAGTTCGATTAGGTCGGCAGACATGTGGTGGCGGTGCTGCTTCATGATGTCGATGCACTCCCATACTTCGATCCAGTTGCCGGAGAAGCGGCCGAGAGGCTCGTCCATGCTGGTGAGGAGGGCTACGGTGCGGGTGCCGGAGGCTTCGCCGGTTTGGGCCATGAGCTCGGCTAGGAATTTGGATTTTTCGTAGGTGGGCATGAAGGCGCCGGAGCCGACTTTGACGTCGAGGACTAAAGCGTCGAGCGACTCGGCGAGCTTCTTGCTCATGATGCTGGCGGTGATGAGGAAAGGGGATTCGACGGTGCCGGTGTGGTCGCGGAGGGCGTAGAGGATTCGGTCGGCGGGGACGATGCGTGGGGTTTGGCCGATGAGGGCGGCTCCGCAATGTTTGAGGGTGTCGAGGAGTTGGGTGAGGTTGAGTTGGGTGTTGAAGCCGGGGATGGTCTCGAGCTTGTCGAGTGTGCCTCCGGTGTGGCCGAGCGAGCGGCCAGAGATCATGGGGACGCAGATGCTGGGGATGCCGTCAGGTGTGGGCGCGGCTAGGCCAGCGGCGGCGAGGATGGGGGCGATGAGGATGGAGGTCTTGTCGCCTACGCCGCCGGTGGAGTGCTTGTCGATGGTGAAGGTGTGGAGCGGGGTGGCGTCGAAGGTTTCGCCGGAGAAGCGCATGGCGGTGGTGAGGGCGGCGAGTTCGTGCTGATTGAGGCCGCGTTGGAAGACGGCCATGAGGAAGCTGGCGATCTGGGCGTCGGTGACTAGCTGATGCTCGGGTGTGCGGTCGACGATGGCTCGGATGAAGGATTGGATTTCGGCGTCGGTGAGGGGGAGGCCGTCGCGCTTGTGGAGGATGACGTCTATGGGATGGATCATTTGTTTAACAGGAAGGCCGCGGGGAGGAGGTCGGCCATGGTGGCTTGCGCGATGGTGCCGTTTTCAGAGGGGAAGAGGATGACGGTGTCGGGGGTGCTGAACTCGCGGATGGTTTGGCGGCAGGCTCCGCAGGGTTGGCTGGCGGTGTTGTTGAGGTTGGCGATGGCGATGGCGCGGATGCGGATTGCGGGGCCGTGGAGGCTGACGGCGGCGGCGATGGCGGTCTGTTCGGCGCAGGTGGTGAGGCGGTAGGAGGCGTTTTCTACGTTGCAGCCGGTGATGATGGCGCCGTTGTTGAGGAGGACGGCGGCTCCGACGCGGAAGTTGCTGTAGGGGGCGTAGGCGTGGTGCGCGACGGTGGTGGCTTGTTGCTGGAGGTCAGCGATTTGCGATGACGTGAGGTCGCTGGGATGGTTTTTGGACGACATGAGTTTGAGGCTATCGGGTGCGTGGAGGGATATCAAGTGGCGGAGGCTAATGCTTAAGGGGATGCGCCCGATAAGAGGTGTGTGGACGACCTGACTAAAGAATTTATTGCAGAGAGCCAGGAAGGGCTGGACCGGATGGAACGGTGCCTGACTGAGCTTGAGACACGGCCCGGAGATAGTGCGCAACTGGTGGGAGAGATCTTCCGCTCGGTGCATACGATCAAAGGGACGACGGGGTTTCTTGGGTTTGAGCGGCTGGAGAAGCTGGCTCATGCGGGAGAGCATCTGCTGGGGTCGCTGCGTGAGGGAAAGCTGACAGTGACGTCGGACCTGATCAGCGGGTTGCTGCGCCTGATGGATGGGCTGCGGTCGATTCTGGCGCTGATTGAAGCCACGGGCAGCGAGGGGACTCGGGTGGGCGATGAGGACTCTGCGCTGATTGCGGAGCTTGCGGCGTTGAATGTGGAAGGGACTGTTGTTGCCGTTGCTACAGGCTCGGCTCCAGTTGCTGCGGCACAACAAATTGCTGCTGTGCCTGCCACGATGGCGGCTGGTGTTGCGGCGTTGAGTGATAAGACGCTGCGCATCGATGTTGAGGTGTTGAACCGGATGATGAATCTGGTGGGCGAGCTGGTGCTGACGCGCAACCAGATGCTGCAGAGCGGGGTAGAGGCGACGAATTTTCCGGAGTTGGCGAGACGGTTGGATAGTGTGACGGCTGACTTGCGCGAGACGGTGATGCAGGCGCGGATGCAGCCGGTGGGAAATCTGTTCGGGAAGTTTCCCAGGATGGTGCGGGATCTTGCGCAGACTTGCGGGCGTGAAGTGCGGATTGAGTTTTCGGGGCAGGAGACCGGGCTGGATAAGAGTCTGCTGGAGGCGATCAAGGATCCGCTGACGCATGCTGTGAGGAATGCTGTCGATCATGGGATTGAACCGCCTAATGTGCGGGTGATGGCTGGCAAGCCGTCGGAGGGATGTCTCAGGCTTAGGGCGTTTCATCAGAGTGGATCGGTGGTGATTGAGCTTGCGGATGATGGCGCGGGGATTGCGATAGAGCGCGTGCTGGCGAAGGCGATAGAGCGCGGGCTGGTTACGCAGGAACAGGCTGCGGACATGACCGAGAGAGAAGCGCTGCAGCTTATCTTTCTGCCGGGATTTTCGACGGCTGCGGCGGTGACGACGGTTTCGGGTCGCGGCGTTGGGATGGATGTGGTTCGCGCCAATGTGGAGAAGGTTGGCGGAAGCGTTGAGTTGGAATCGAAGGTTGGGGTTGGGACGACGCTGCGGCTGCGTGTGCCGTTGACGTTGGCGATTGTGCCGGCACTGGTGGTTCGCAGCGGAGGGCAGAGCTTCGCGTTGCCGCAGAGTGCTTTGGTGGAGCTGGTGTATGTGCCGAAGCGTGACGAGGCGAAAGCCGTAGAGCGCATGGGTGCGGCGGAGTTGTATCGGCTGCGGGAGCGGCTGCTGCCTGTGGTTTGGCTGGATCGGTTGCTTGGCCTGGAGACGCGTAGTGGCGAGGACAGGCATGGGTTCTACATGGCTGTGCTGGAGGCGGAAGGATGCAGGTATGGGCTGGTCGTCGATGACCTGCTGGCGCCGGAGGAGATTGTGGTGAAGCCGCTGTCGGCTGTGCTGAAGGAGATTGGGCTGTTCTCCGGAGCAACGGTGCTAGGCAGTGGAATGCTGGCATTGATTCTCGATATTGGAGCGACGGCTGCTCGCGCGGGTGTGAAGCCTGTGGAGGAAGTGACTGAAGAGGTTGAGGTGTTGGACGGGAATACGGAAGGAGCCGAGGTGTCGTTGCTGGTATTTGAGGCTCGCGCACGGGAACGGACAGCGCTGCCGCTGGATGCGGTGGAGCGAATTGAGAGCGTGCCGTTGACGCAGATTGAGTATGCGGGCGGACGGCCTCTGCTGCAGTATCGTGGCGAGCTGCTCCCGCTGCGGGATGATGGCCGTGTGTTGATGGAGTTGGAAGAGATACAGGAACGCGGAGGAGAGGCTTCGGTTACGGTGCTGATCTGCGGCGGCTCGGGTAAGGGAGAAATGCAACGCACAGGCATGGTAGTTCGGCGTGTGCTGGATGTGTCCGGTGGAACGCTGATCGATAAAGACGCTGTCACAGGTGAGATGGAGCTTGCCCTGGTGAAGGAAAAGCTGACGATGGTGCATCGCGAGTTCAGCGTGAAGGCTGCGCCAGCGTGGAAGGAGGTCGCATGAAGATTCAGGAACGGGATGCGGTGAACGAGATTTTGAATGAAGATGACGCGGTGTCACTGTGCTCGATGTTTGCGGGGAGTGAGAGCTTCGGGATTGATACGAGAAAGATTCGCGAGGTGCTGGGCAATCGCGATCTGCAACGGGTGCCGATGGCTCCGGCGTTCATTGGAGGCGTGGTGCCGTATCGCGGTGAGGTGCTGACGACGGTGGACTTTCGTGCGCTGCTGGGGATGGGTGAGCATACTGAGGCGAGTTGTGTGCTGGTGCTGGAAGATGAGGACGGCGACGAGCGATTTGGGTTGGTGGTGGATGCGGTGGGCGGTGTGGTTACGGTGAATCGCAACATGCTGGAGGCGAACCCGTGCACGTTGGAGTCGCGGGGTAAGTGGTTGTTTGATGGTGCTTACAAGATGGAGACGGGATTGATGGTGCAGCTCGATCCGCAGAAGCTGCGGCCATCGCGGCTGGCTGAGGCAGGGCTGTTCAAAGACAGGATGAATGGAGAGCAGGCATGAGAGCGCTGATCGTCGACGATTCGAGCTTTATTCGGGAGTATCTGCGGCACCTGCTGGGGCGGATGGGCATTGTGTGCGCTGAGGCTGTTGATGGGAACGATGCTTTGGCGGTGCTTTCGGCAGAGCAGTCGTTCGATTTGATGTTGCTGGACGTGAATATGCCGGTAATGGATGGGCTGGCGTGTGTGAAGGCGCTGCGAGAGGCGCGGTTGAATCCAGAGATGAAGGTGATGATGGTGACGACGGAGGCGGATAACTCGTTTATCACAAAGGCGCTGGACAATGGGGCCGACGAGTTTCTGATGAAGCCATTTACGCCGGAGAGCCTGCGCGAAAAGATGATTCTGCTCGGATTTGCTGCAGCAGCCTAACCAGAGAAGCAATAAAAGGATAGAGGTATGAGAGCTTTGATGGGACGGTCACTCCGCGTTCTTGCAGCGGATGATTCTGCGGTTATGCGCGGCATCATGCGGAATTTATTTGCGGCGCATGCTGAAGACCGATTGAGTGAGCTTCCGCCGATGGAGTTGTGCGGTGTTGCTCGCGATGGTGTGGAGTGCCTGGAGGCAGTGAACGCGCTGCGCCCCGATGTGCTGGTGCTGGACCTGGAGATGCCTCGACTGAATGGGCTGGATGTTCTGGAGAGACTTCAGCGTGATAGTTCGCAGCTGCCGGTGATTATGTGCAGCGCGCACACGGAGCATGGAGCCAGATCGACGCTGGAGGCGCTGGCGCGTGGGGCTTCGGACTACGTGATGAAGCCGGCAGCGCAGCGGAATTTTGTGGAGGCGTTGCAGTCGCTTTCAATGCAGTTATTGCCGAAGATTGCGGCTCTGGCGAAGGGACCTGCGAGGAAAGAGGCTGGAGATCGAGCGCGGAGCAACTTTCCTGCATCTTCGGTGAATGGACAAAGCAGATCCAGTGCAAGGGTTGAGGTGATTGTGATTGGGCTATCGACGGGTGGACCGTCGGCGTTGGAGAATCTGTTGCCAAAGCTGCCAAAGGACTTTGCCGTGCCGATTTTGATTGTGCAGCATATGCCGAAGCTGTTTACGGGAGCGTTGGCGGAGAGGTTGGATAAGTGCTGTGCACTGCATGTGTTGGAGGCATATGAAGATGCGGTGATTCGGCCTGGGACGGTGTGGTTGGCACCGGGAGACGCGCATATGGAGGTGGCTCCGCGAAGAATGATGCTGGGCGATCCGGAGGGGTTGCGATCGAGCAGGATAAGGCTGCATCAACGCGAGCTGCTGAATCACTGCAGGCCTTCGGTTGATTATCTGTTTCATTCGGCTGCGCGTGTGTATGGGGCGGGAGCACTTGCGCTGATGATGACGGGAATGGGGTCGGACGGGCTGGAGGGAGCACGAGCAATTCATCAACGGGGTGGGATGGTGCTTGCGCAGGACGAGGCGACCTCTGCTGTTTGGGGGATGCCTGGACGAGTGGCTGAGGCGGGAATTGCGAGCATGACATTGCCACTTTGGGCATTGGCGGGCGAGTTGGAGCAGAGGGTGAGAGAGGGTCGGACAATGAAGCCGGAGGCTGGGCTGCATACGTCTGATGCGTTGAACATGCGGCGGGAGGTGATGCATGGCTTGTACTGAGTCGGACTATACGTATTTACGGGAGCTTGTGTTGGCGCAGTCGGCGAATTTGATTGATCCATCACGGAATGCGCTATTCGATACGCGGCTGACACCGATTGCGCGGATGGCTGGAGCGGCGAATCTGGAGGACTTCGTCAACATACTGAAGGCGGAGAGACCGGTGCATCTGCATCGTGCTGTCGCAGAAGCGATGACGATCAATGAGACGAGCTTCTTTCGGGATCTGAAGCCGTTTGAGATGTTGCGAGAGGTGATTCTGCCGCGGTTGATCGAACAACGGAGGAGCGAGCGGCGGCTGCGGTTGTGGAGTGCGGCTAGTTCTACCGGGCAGGAGGCTTATAGTCTGGCGATGCTGATTGCAGAGTACTTTCCGTCGCTTGCGGGGTGGGACGTGAAGATTATTGGGACGGATATTTCACGGCAGGTGGTCGACTATGCTCGGAAGGGCAGATACCGGAGGCTTGAAGTGAATCGTGGATTGCCGGCGCGGATGCTGTTGAAGTACATGCATCGCGAGGGAGAGGAGTGGGAGGTGTCTGCGGCGATCCGTGCGATGTGTGAGTTTCATTGTGCAAATTTGTGTGCGCCGTTGCCGGGACTGCCCGTGTTTGATTTGGTGCTGCTAAGAAATGTTCTGCTTTATTTTCCCCAAGAGGATCGAAGGGCCGTTTTTCAGCATGTTTACAGGCATATGGGGCGTGGGGGGTATCTGGTGTTGGGGAATGCGGAGCAGGCAGAGGATTCGACGAATCTCTTTGATGTTGAGTTTGCATCTCAGTCATATTTCTACCGTCCTGCCGGTAAAGGGGAAGTGGCGAAAACTGTTTAGCTTTAAGGGACTCGGGGTGCATCCTATCGATGTGCGGCTGGCTATGCTGCTGAGAGTTCGATACGATGCCCAGGGTTACAGAGAAGAGCAAGGTTGCGGCGATCGAGAATAGTTTCGAAGGCGCGGGTGAGGCTGCGCTGTCGCTGTTTCATCCGATAACGGCGAAGTGGTTTCGTGCGGTGTTTGACGGGCCTACGGCTCCGCAGGTGGAGGGATGGCCAGCGATTGCGCGTGGGGAGTCGACACTGATTCTTGCGCCGACGGGCACGGGCAAGACGCTGACGGCGTTTCTGTGGTGTATCGATAAATTGATGATGCGGACTGCTCCTGAGGTGGAGCTTGGGTGCAGGGTGGTGTATGTCTCTCCGCTGAAGGCACTGGCGGTGGATGTGGAGAGAAACCTGCGTTCGCCGCTGGTGGGGATTGCGAATATGGCGCAGCGTGAGGGGCTCACGGTGCGCATGCCTGAGATCAGTGTGCGGACTGGAGATACTCCGCAGAAAGAGCGGGCGCGGTTCAGGAAGCATCCAGCGGACATTTTGATTACGACTCCGGAGAGCTTGTATCTGCTGCTGACTTCGGAGGCGGGCGAGGCGCTGCGGAGTGTAGAGACGGTGATCATCGATGAGATTCATGCGCTGGTGCCTACCAAGCGTGGGGCTCATATGGCGTTGTCGCTGGAGCGGCTGGAGGCGCTGACAGGCAGGCGGGTGCAGCGGATTGGGTTGTCAGCTACGCAACGGCCGTTGGAGGAGGTGGCGAGATTTCTGGGTGGGGCGGAGGGGCAGGTAGTAGGGAAGAGAGATGAGGCTGAAGGAGTTTTGGCTGCGGTTGTGGATGATGATGAATCTGGTGATGGGGGAGCGGGAGTTCGATATCGCCCGGTGACGGTGGTGAATGCGGGGGCACGGAAGACGCTGGAGTTGCGGGTGGAGGTTCCGGTGGAGGATATGGCTCGGCTTGGACAGATCGAAGAGCAGCCTAGTGGGCCGGCTTCGCAGGGGCCGAAGCGAACTTCGATTTGGCAGTCGATCTATCCGCGGTTGCTGGAGATTATTCGGGAGCGGACTTCTACGCTGATCTTTGTGAATGCGCGGCGGGTGGCTGAGAGGTTGGCTGGTGCGTTGAATGAGTTGGCGGGAGAGCCACTGGCGCGGGCGCATCATGGATCGCTAGCGGCCACGCAGAGGTCAGAGATTGAGGAGTTGCTGAAGGCTGGGCAGATCAAGGCTTTGGTGGCTACTTCTTCGCTGGAGTTGGGGATCGATATGGGGGCGATCGATCTGGTGATTCAGATTGAGGCTCCGCCTAGCGTGGCTAGCGGGATGCAGCGGATTGGAAGGGCGGGGCATCAGGTGGGTGCGCCTTCGAATGGGATTATTTTTCCGAAGTACAGGGCGGATTTGGTTGCTTGTGCGGCGGTGACGCGGGCGATGCATGAGGGGCATGTGGAGTCGACGCGGTTTCTGCGGAATCCGCTGGATGTGTTGGCGCAGCAGATGGTGGCGGTGGTGGCGCATCCGCCGTTGAGTGTGCAGGACGCGGAGAGAAGAAGCAGGCGTGGGAGTGAAGAGGATGAGAGCCCGGGTATTAGTTATGCGGCGCTGTTTGCGCTGGTGCGGAGTGCGGGCCCGTTTGCTGGATTGAGCCAGGGAGGTTTCGATGGAGTGCTGGATATGCTGGCGGGAAGGTATCCGTCGGATGAGTTTGCGGATTTGCGGCCGAGGATTACGTGGGACAGGACGAGAAATTGGATTACGCCTCGGGCTGGGGTGAAGCGGATTGCGATCTTGAACGGGGGGACGATTCCTGATCGCGGATCGTATGGGGTTTTTCTGGCGGGGGAGAGATCGAAGCCTGTGCGGGTGGGTGAGCTGGATGAGGAGATGGTGTTTGAGAGCAGGACGGGAGAGACATTTCTGTTGGGGGCTTCGGCGTGGCGGATTGAAGAGATTACGCATGACAGGGTGCTGGTATCGCCTGCGCCGGGTGAGGCGGGGAAGATGCCGTTCTGGCATGGGGATGGGGCGGGGAGGCCGTTGGAGTTTGGGCGAAGGATCGGCGCGCTGGTGCGGGAGTTGCGTGAAGTGCCGCGGAATGTGGCAGTTGCGAGGTTGACGCGGGAACATGATTTGGATCCTTTGGCGGCGGAGAATGTGTTGCGGTATCTGGCGGATCAGGAGTTGGCTACTGTGGTGGTGCCGGATGACCAAAACATTGTTATTGAACGAGTTAGGGATGAGTTGGGGGATTGGCGGGTGTGCGTTTTGACGCCATTTGGAAGCAGGATTCATGCTCCCTGGGCCATGGCTGTGACCGCAAAAGTGCGTGCAAATGGTGGACAAGATGTGGAGACAATGTGGAGTGAAGATGGTTTTGTGCTGCGTTTTCCGGAGACGGATGAGGCTCCTTCGATAGAGCCGATTTTGTTGGAGGCGGGGGAGGCGGCGGAGTTGGTACTGCGGCAGCTCGGGTCGACGGCTTTGTTTGCGGCGAAGTTTCGGGAGAGTGCTGCGCGGGCTTTGTTGTTGCCGCGACGGAGGGCGGATGGGAGGGCTCCGCTGTGGCAGCAGAGGAAGCGTGCTTATGACCTGTTGAGTGTGGCTAGCCGGTATCCTTCGTTTCCGATTTTGCTGGAGGCTTATCGGGAGTGTCTGCGGGATGTGTTTGATATGCCTGCGCTGATGGAGACGCTGGGGAGTATTGGGAACAGGTCATTGCGGGTGCATACAGTGGACTCGCGGACGCCTAGTCCGTTTGCTTCGGCGCTGCTGTTTAGTTATGTGGCGAACTATATCTATGACGGGGATGCTCCGCTGGCGGAGAGGAGGGCGCAGGCGCTTTCGATTGATCAGGATCAGTTGCGGGAGTTGATGGGCGATGCCGATCTTCGGGAGTTGCTGGATGTTGGGGCGATTGAGGAGACCGAGCAGCAGTTGCAGGGGCTGGTCTCTGAGTACAAGGTCAGGACGATGGATGGGGTGCATGATCTGCTGCTCCGGATTGGGGATTTGACGCCGGAAGAGTTGCGGGTGCGTTGTGCTTTGGATGAGGTGGCGGAGAGTGTGGCGCGGTTGATGAAGGCGCGGCGGGTGCTGGAGGTGGGGATTGCGGGTGAGAAGAGGTTGATTGCGGTGGAGGATGCGGCGCGGTATCGGGATGCGTTGGGTGTGCCGTTGCCGCCGGGGTTGCCGAGTGCTTTTTTGACGGTGGCGCCGGATGCTGTGGTGGATTTGCTGCGGCGGTTTGCGCGGACGCATGGGCCGTTTACTACGTTGGAGGCGGCGGGGTGGTTTGGGCTTTCGGCTGAGATTGTAGAGGCGGTGCTGCAACGGCTGGTGCAGATGGGGAGAGTGGTGGAGGGTGGGTTTCGGCCGGGTGGGGTTCATCGCGAGTGGTGTGATGAGGAGGTGCTGCGGACGATTCGGCGGAAGTCGCTGGCGCGGTTGCGGAAGGAGGTTGAGCCGGTTGAGCAGAGGACGCTGGCTCGGTTGTTTACGCGGTGGCAGGGTGTCGTGCAGCCGAGGCGCGGGCTGGATGCGCTGCTGGATGTGATTGAGAATTTGCAGGGTGCGCCGATACCGGCTTCGATTTTGGAGACGGAGATTTTGCCCACTCGTTTGGTGGGGTATAAGGCTAGCGATTTGGATCTGTTGATTACTGCGGGTGAGGTGGTGTGGGTTGGGTTTGAGCCGCTGGGTGAGCGAGATGGGCGGATTGGGCTTTATCTGGCGGAGAAGCTTTCAGCGCTGTGGCCGCCACGGGCGGTGCCTGAGCTTTCTGAGAAGGAAGCGGAGATAGTGGCTTATCTTCAGGGGCGTGGGGCTTCTTTCTTTCAGGATTTGCATGAGGGTGTGGGTGGTGGGTATCCGGGGGAGACGCTGGATGCTTTGTGGGGGTTGGTTTGGAAGGGCATGGTAACGAACGATGGCGTGGCGGCGTTGCGTGCTTACTGTGAGCGGTCATCTGGGTCTTCGAGTCGGCCTGCGCGGAAGGTGCATAAACAAGGAGTGGCGTTCCGGTCACGACGGACGACTCCACCGACGGGACAGGGACGGTGGGCGTTGCAGGCAGCGGCATTCGATGTGGGGCGGTCGGGGACGGAGTGGAGTCATGCGATGGCACAGCAGTTGTTGACGCGGTATGGCGTGGTGTTTCGCGAGACGGCGCATGCGGAGAATCTGCAGGGAGGGTTTTCGGCTGTCTACGATGTGCTGAAGGCGATGGAAGAGAGTGGGAGGATTCGTCGCGGGTATTTTGCTGCGGATCTTGGGGCTACGCAGTTTGCTATGCCTGCGGCGGTGGATCTGTTGCGGTCGTTGAGGGTTTCGGAGGGAGATAAGTCGGAGATGCTGCAGTTGGCGGCTACCGATCCGGCTAATCCTTACGGGGCGTTGTTGCGGTGGCCCGCCGCTCCGGATGCGGGGTCGTCGCTGACGCGGAGTGTGGGGGCGAGGGTGATTCTTTGCAATGGTGCGCTGGTGGCTTATCTGCGGCGGGGGAATCCGAATGTGCAGGTGTTTCTGCCGGAGGAGGAGCCGCAGCGTTCGCAGGTGGGGAGATCGCTTGCGGAGTTTTTTGTGGAGCGGGTGCAGGAACGGAGTGATGACGGAGATGTGAGGGCCGGAATGTTGATCGCTACGGTGAATGGAGTGCCGGTGGCAGAGCATCCGATGGGGAAGTTTTTGTTGGAGGCTGGATTTGCGGCTGCGCCTATGGGGTTCAATGTGCGGAAGAAGTTTGCGGGAACCATTGGAAGAACAAATCAAGTGTCGAATTAATTAGTGGCAACAGGGACAATGTTCATTTGGATCATTGCGTCTTCCGGAACTACGAGATCATGGCAGTTCGTTTCTGTTGGACAAGCTGCACCTGTCTTTGCGAAGGGCTCAAGGATGAGCTTTTCGACACCTACAACATAGAGACGCAGTCCGTGCGATCGAAAGACCTGACTCCACTCGTGGTAGGCGTCGCTTTTATTGAGGAACGTAGACACTAAAGGATAGACCACAGATACATTTCTCGTCCTAACGGTTCTCTTCCATTCTTTTGATCTAGCGGCGTAATTAGCTAGTCGCGCGCGTGCTTCTGGCTCACTCAATCGATGTTGTATGAACGAGAGGTTGGTTCCTTTCGGCATACCATCCAAGACGTTTCTGAAGAAACGCGCTTCTTCAGCCAGCGAAGGGCTTGCGTCCTGAGTTAAGTAGATCTCAATACTCGTAAACGGTTTTCCGCTCTCGCTCGGGAACGTGAACAGTGTGATGACTGTCTCACCTTTGCCCATCGGAAAGTGCCATTCTTTTTTCGTCTCAGTGCTCTGCGCAGGTACGCTGCGGGGAGAGAAAACAGAACACAAGAATGCCAATATTAATAGCGTTCTCTTCGATGTAGCTATGGTAGTCAATTTGCCTCTGCTAAACCGCATGAAATGCAGCTCAAGGAGAAATCATAATACCTTCGAAGTAGAGGGGTATTAGATTTGCGTTGTGAGCACCGTATAGAAAAGTCACTCACAAGGAGCAAAAATGCCTGAAGGAGATACGATCTATCGGGCGGCGCGGGCTTTGCAGCGGGCGATTGGTGGGAAGGTGGTGATTGGGTTTGAGACTGGGCTGGCGAAGCTGGCTCGGGTGAATGATGATTCGCCGCTGGTGGGACGGGTGGTGGAGAAGGTGGAGTCGCGGGGGAAGTGGTTGCTGATCTACTTCAGCGGCGATCTGATTCTTGTGACGCATATGTTGATGAGCGGGAGCTGGCATCTGTATCGGGTGGGGGAGAGGTGGCGTATGCCGACGCGGGCTATGCGGGTGGTGATTCGCGTTGGGGCTGAATCTTCTTCTTCGATGCAACCAGGCATGGAGGAAGAACGGTCGTTTGCTTCCGCAAACGATATCCCACCAGCCGCGTTTTTGAGAAGGGTTGGGTACCCGATCGATGTGGGATGGGAGGCGGTGGCGTTCAATGTGCCGATTGCGGAGTTTCATACTGCTCGGTCGTTAGAGCGGAGTTCGCAGGTGCCTAAACTTGGGCCGGATATTTTGTCGGATGAGTTTACGGTTGAGGGTGGTGTGGCTCGGCTGGCGGATTATGGGCGGGAGAATCCTGATGCGGAGATTGGGGTGGTGTTGCTGAATCAACGGGTGATGGCTGGACTGGGAAATGTTTATAAGAGCGAGGTGGCGTTTGCTGCGGGAGTGAACCCGTTTCGTGCGATGCGGACGATTACGGAGCAGGAGATGGAGAGGATGGTGGATTTTGCGCATCGGTACATGAAGGCCAATGTGGTCGATGGAAAGGGTGAGGAGATTGTGACGTATGCGGGAAATCGCAGGACGACTCGCGCGATGAATAAGGAAGAGAGGCTTTGGGTGTATCGACGGCAGGGACGGGAGTGTCGGCGGTGTGGGGCGGTGGTGATGATGCGGAAGCAGGGGGTGCAGGCTCGGTCTACGTATTGGTGTCCAGGGTGTCAGCCGGAGATGTAGATTCACCCATCGAGACAATCCTGCATTGGGCGGGCCTTCGGGGCCGTATCGGGGCCGGCGGAGAATGAGCGAAAAGCAGATCCCTGCGGGATGACAACAAGAACGACAACTGCAAGAACAAGAACAACAGCAACGGTAAAAACAAATACAGGGGTTCTTCGCTTCGCTCAGAATGACGAGCAAAGACAAAAGCAAGAACAAAAGCTACTGCAACGGCAAAAACAACTCAACAGCAAAAGCCAATGCAACAGCAAAAGCAACGGCAACGGCAAAGCTAGCGGGGGAGAGGTTAGATTCCCACTCATGTCGCGATGAGACTGCGCCATGAATGGGGCACCCGTGCTGTTTTGGCTGGGGTGGAGGGGAAAAGCCAAGACTGATACAGGTCTTTCGCTGAGCGCGAAGGATGGCAATTCTTTTGCGGGCTTTGTGTGAGTTGGTGCGGCTATTACTGTGGCGGCGGTTGTGTTGGCTGTGTCTGTTGTTTGTTTTTGTCGTTGCCGCCGCCGAAGATTTTTTGGAAGAAGTTTTTCTTCTTGGGTTGGGTGGGTTGTGCTGGCTCGGCAGCGGCTCCGTCGGGTGGAGTGTTGGGAGTCGTTGTGGGTGGTGTTGCTGCCGGGATGCCGGGTTCGGGAGTGGAGTGACCACCTATGCCGAATAGCTTCTGGATGAAGTTTTGGGGGCTTTCCGACATCTGGCTGCAGGTGTTGACGGGAGCGGTGCCGTCGAGGAAGGCTGCGTAGAAAGCGTTGCTGGGGCAGGTGGAGTCGGCGAGGAGGTTCGTGGTCTTGTCGATGCGGGCGGTGGTGACGCCTTCGGGCGCGGAGAAGGATTTGACGTCGGAGTACTGGGGGAGCTTGATGGCGCGATTCATGAACTCGGCCCAGATGGGTGCGGCGGCGTCGGCTCCCTGGAGTTGGCGTGTTAGCCCACGCGAGATATCTGTGTAATCGTCGTTTCCTACCCATACCACGCACAGGAGATTCGAGGAGTAGCCGGCGAACCAGACGTCGTGGGAGGTTCCTGTCTTGCCGGCGGCAGGTGCGGTGAAGCCGTGCCGTCGAGCGGCGGCGCCGGTGCCGAAGGTCATGACGTTTTCCATCAGGGACTGGGTGAGGGAGGCGACGCGTGGGTCGAGTACCTGCTTGGCTTCGGGGGCGTAGTCGGCGACGATGTCACCATTGGCGTTGCGGACGCTGGCGAGCATCCAAGGCTTGAGGTGAACACCGCCGTTGGCGAAGACAGTGTAGGCACCGGCCATGTCGATGGGCGTGGCGTTGTAGGTGCCGATGGCGACGGATGGCGTGGCGCGGGCGTTGGTGATGCCGGCACTACGGGCGAGGGCGGCTACGTTCTCAAAGCCGACCATCTGGGCCAGGTTGATGGTCGCGATGTTGAGCGAGTGTGCGATGGCCTGGACTGCGGTGACCATGCCGGGATACTCACCCTTTTCGAAGTTGCCAGGGCTGTACGTCTGGCGGCCGTTGTCGAAGGTGAATGTGGTGGGGTCGTCGTTCAGGGGTGTGAGGGCGGTGAAGACACCGTTGCCGTCGAGGTCGGTGCCATTGAGCGAGGTGTTGTAGGCGGCGGCATAGACGAAGGGCTTGAAGATGGAGCCTGTGGGCCGCTCGGCGACTGCGTGGTTAAGCTGGGAGACGCCGTAGTTGCGGCCTCCGACGAGAGCAAGGACCTGGCCGGTGTGAGGATTAAGGGCGACGAGGGAGACTTGTGGGTAGTTGATAGGGGCGGCGGTGTTCTTGCCGTGCAGCTTGCGGATCATCTCGTCGACGTTTTTCATGCCGATCTCGACGGCCTCGGAGGCGGCGCGCTGGAGTTCGGGGTCGAGCGAGGTGTAGATGCGAAGGCTTTGGTGGGCGAGGCCCTGATCGCCGATGCGCTGGACGAGCTGATCGTGGACGAGATCGACGAAGTAGGGGGCTTCGCTGGCGTCGACGTTGGGGGGAGCGAGGCGAAGGGGCTCAGCCTTGGCGCGGCTGGCTTCGGCGTGGGTGATGGCACCGGTTTCGACCATGGAGTCGAGGACGAGGTTGCGGCGCTCCATCGCGCGCTCGGGGTGCTTATAGGGAGAGAAGTAGTTGGGGCGCTGGATCATGCCCGCAAGAAGCGCGGACTCGGCAAGATTGAGCTGGCGGAGATCTTTGCCGAAGTAGGTCTGGGAGGCTTCGCCGAAGCCGTTGATGGCGAAGCTGCCGCGCTGGCCGAGGTTGATCTGGTTAGCGTACATCTCGAAGATCTGCTTCTTGTTGAAGCGGGCTTCGAGCTGGAAGCTGATGATGATCTCGCGGAGCTTGCGGGTGACGCGCTTTTCCGGACTGAGAAAGAAGCCGCGGGCCAGTTGCTGGGTGAGCGTGGATCCTCCGCAAGACATATGCCGGGAGACGACGTCCATAACGGCGCACTTGGCGGTGCGGAGATAGTTGATGCCGCCGTGGTTGAAGAAGTCACGGTCCTCGATGGCGAGGACAGCCTTGACGAGGTGCGGGGGGATTTCGTCGAAAGAGACGAGGCGGCGCTTGGTGCGGTTCTTGTCTTCGGAGAGCGCGGTGATGAGCTGGGGCTCGAGCTCGTAGGCGCTGAGGGCTGCGCCGTTTTCCGCAGTGATGCTTTTGACGACTCCGTCCTCGGTGGAGATGGTGGCGCCGTCTGTGGTGTGGAAGCTCTGAGCGCCGGGCTTGATGAAGACGTTGTTGCCGTTGAGCTGGAAGGTGCCGAGTTCGGGGTTGCCGTTGTACCCGGCCTGACGAAGGTCGGCGGCGATGGTGGCGGCGGAGAGTTTCTGGCCCGGGCGGACTTCGCGTGGGGCGGCGTAGATCTGCGAGACGCTGGCGAAGATGGGACCGGCGGCGAGGCGGTCGTCTACGACCCGCTGGTAGTGGTAGTAAAAGTAGCCAAAGACGGCAGCAAAGATGAGGACTCCCGCGAGACACACAATGAGGGCTCCGCGAAGGAGACGGTTGCGGAGGTCATGTGATTTTGCTGTGCCGCGGGTGCTGCCGTATTTGAGCTTGACTGGCAAAAAGGACTCTTTCGTTTTGACGGTTAGATGGCAGCTGTGGGGAGCTGAGTTTGCACCGCGGATGTTATCTGATCGGCTACGGTGGATGCTATCTGATTTATAGCGACGTCCTGGTTGATTTTTTGCAGGCGGTCGACAAGTTCAACCTTACCTTCAGCTACTCCGCGTCCTATATTGATTCTATAGGGGATGCCGGTGAGGTCGGCGTCCTTGAACTTGACGCCTGCGCGCTCGTCGCGCTCGTCGAGGAGGACGTCGAGACCAGCGGCGGTCAAGTCGGCGGCTACCTTTTCACCGGCGGCGAGGAGGGTGGCATCGCCTATGTTGGTGATGGTGACGACGACCTGGAAGGGGGCGATGGATGGGTAGAGGGCGTAGGCGGAGCCGTCGTTGGCTGCGGCGGAGGATTCGATGGCGGCGGTTAGGATGCGCTCGATGCCGATGCCGTAGCTGCCCATGATGGGCGTGACTTCCTTGCCGTCGCGGTTGAGGACGGAGGCGCCCATGGATTTGGAGTATTTGTAGCCGAGCTTGAAGATGTGGCCGATCTCGACGGCTTTGCCGAGGCGCAGAGGGCTGCCGTCGATAGGGCAGCCTTCGCCTTCGAGGATGTTGCGGACGTCGGCGATCAGCGTGGGCTTGAAGTCGCGGGTTGGTGTGACGTTGCGCAGGTGGTACTCCTCTTTGTTGGCGCCGGCGATGAGGTTGGTGCGGCCTTCGAGGGCTTTGTCGAGGATGACGAGGGGGCCGGGCTTCTTTGGGTGCGGGGCGGCTTCGATGCCGATGGGGCCGAGGTAGCCTGCGGGAGCATTGAAGGTGGCCTGGAGTTCTTCGGGCGTCATCGGGCGGAGTTCTCCGCCGGCGATGAGGAGGAGCTTGGCCTCGTTGAGGGAGTGGTCGCCACGCAGGAAGACAACGACGGCGCGGGATTTGCCCAGCTTGGCGTGGTCGGCTTCGGGGAGGTCCGCCATGTAGGCCATGGTCTTGATCTGGTGGTGGGGTTGCGTGTTGAGGAAGACACCGACCTCTTCTATGGTGCGCTGGCCTGGCGTGTGGACGAGTTCGGGATTGCCGTCGCCTGTGGGGGCGAGGTCTTCGACGGGAGCGAGGCGGCTGGTGGCCTTCTCGATGTTGGCGGCGTAGCCGGAGGCGCTGCTGGCGATGAGGTCTTCGCCGGCCTCGGTGTAGACCATGAACTCCTGAGAGCCTGATCCGCCCATGGCTCCGGAGTCGGCTTCGACGGCGACGAACTCAAGGCCGCAGCGGTTGAAGATGCGGACGTAGGCGTCGTGATGCTTTGCGTAGCTGGCGTCGAGACCGGCTTCGTCGATGTCGAAGGAATAGGCGTCCTTCATGATGAACTGACGGACGCGGAGGAGGCCGGACTTGGGACGGGGCTCGTCACGGAACTTGGTCTGGATCTGATACCAGATCTGGGGGAGTTGCTTGTAGCTGCGGAGCTCGTTGCGCGCGATGGAGGTCATGATCTCTTCGTGAGTCATGGCGAGGCAGAGTTCGGCGCCCTTGCGGTCCTTGAGGCGGAACATGTTGTCGCCCATGACGGACCAGCGGCCGGACTCTTCCCATATCTCGCGCGGGTTGAGAGCGGGGAGGAGAAACTCCTGGCCGATCTTGTCCATCTCTTCGCGGACGATGGCGATGATCTTGTTGATGGAGCGATTGCCGAGGGGGAGATAACTGTAGATGCCGGCGCCAAGCTGGCGGATGTAACCGGCTCGGAGGAGGAGCTTGTGGCTGGCGACTTCGGCGTCTGCGGGGGCTTCACGAAGGGTGGGGATAAAGAGTTGCGACCAGCGATGCATTGAGTTTGTAGGACCTTCCGGCTCTTCGAGCGAGGGCTTTTTGGTTATCTAGTTATTCTAACTTCCGGATGAGTCTGTGCATGGGAAGTCGGTAGATGAGTAGGTACCCCCTCCCCCGTACCTTAGGTTCTAAAGTATTCAAAGCAAGGGTTATAGGTTTGTACTTGTAGTAGCTCAAGAGCAGTAGACCAAGGAACTCATTCGAAGAGATGGGGCTGTTCTGCGGGTGGTTAAGTCAAGTTATTGCCGCCGCCCGTGGAATGAGTTATCTTCCCGATTGCCGGGATGTAACTCCTCTCTCTATTTCGCGATCACCGTACTGCTAATCTCCTCAGCGCTCTGGCCTTGCCCAAGCCTGATCCCGCGTCGTTCGACATCACGCTCCAGAATATCCTTCTCATCGAAAGCTCCGTTCCCCTGAATAATCCGGGCTATGCATCCCGTCCATCCGGTCTGATGGCTGGCACCCACGCCAGCCCCCGTATCGCCGTGGAAGTACTCGAAGAAGAGCACATTGTCGCGCCAATACGGGTCCGTTTGAAACTTCTCCGCGTCTCCAAACACAGGCCGCCTGCCGGAGCTATCTTTGACGAAGGTTCCGATTAGCCGCTCTCCCAGCTCCTTGGCTACGTTGAACAGAGTCATCAGATTCCCGGAGCCCGTCGGGCACTCGATCTTGAACGTGTCGCCGTAGTACGCTCCGAGCCGCATCAGCGATACATATAGCAGGAGGTTCACCGGCATCCACACCGGGCCCCTCCAGTTCGAATTACCTCCGAACATCCCACTGTCTGAATCTCCCGGAAGATATCCAACCGAATACTTCTGGCCGTTCATGTCGAACTCGAACGGATGCTCCCGATGGTAGAGTGACAGGGCACGAATTCCATGCGGGCCAAAGAATTCTTTCTCGTCCAGCATCTTTGTCAGAATTCTCCTCAGCTTGTCTTCGTTCACTGTCGACAGTAACCGTCTCCCCGCCAATCCCGGAGTTGTAGGCATGTGCAGGTTCGCCGCCAGCTCCGGATGCCTCATCAGAAAGTCCCTTGCATGCTTGCTGAACGTCGGTAGCTTCTCCCGCAGATCTTCCTCAAAGATCGCCACTGCCGTCAATGGAAGTAGTCCCACCATCGATCGAACCTTCATTCGAAACGCCTCGCCATTCGGCATTCGCAGGACATCGTAGAAGAAGCCATCCTCTTCGTCCCACATGGTTTCCTGCGCCTTCCCCATCTGGTCCATCGCCCCGGCGATCCACATCGTGTGCTCAAAGAACTTGATAACGAACTCCTCGAAGACCGGATAGTTCAGTGCCAGTTCCACTGCAATTCGCAGCATTTGCTGGCTGAAGAACACCATCCATGCCGTTCCGTCTGCCTGCTCCAGGTGCCCACCGCCCGGCAGGGGCGCGCTCCGGTCGAACACTCCAATATTGTCCAGGCCCAGAAAGCCGCCCTCAAACAGATTGTTCCCTGCGCGGTCCTTTCTATTCAGCCACCATGTAAAGTTCACCAGCAGTTTGGAAAACGCATAGGTTAAAAATTCCAGGTCTCCCTTGCCACCGTTCCGTTCCTTGTCGCTCATGTAAATCTGCATCGTGGCATATGCATGCACTGGCGGATTCGTATCGCCGAAGTTCCATTCATACGCCGGCATCTGACCATTCGGATGTTGATAATCGTTTCGCAGGATGAGCATCAGCTGTTCCTTCGCAAAATCCGAATCCACCACCTGGAATGCGAGCATGTGGAAGGCCAGATCCCACGCCGCATACCACGGATACTCCCACTTATCCGGCATCGAAATAATGTCGTTGTTGTACATGTGGAACCACTCACCGTTCCGTACCTTCTGTCTGAGCTCGGGCGAACTTGTCGGCCCCACATTATGCTCTCTCAGCCAGACATTCAGGTCGTAGTAGAAATACTGTTTGCTCCACAGCATTCCGGCCATTGCCTGGCGCAGCACCATCGCGCGATCCGGATCCGCCTTCACCTTTGCCGGCGTGATCCCGTCGTAGAACTCATTTGCCTCCTTGAGCCGCTCGGCAAACACGTCGTCGAAGTGTTTAAACGGCCTCGCCTCCAGTTCTGTCGCGGCCAGTCCCAGATGCAGTCGCACAATCTCCGTCTTTCCCGCCCCAACATTCAGCGTGTAGTGAGGAGCCGCCTTCGTACCCTGCATTGCGGGATTGACCGCCTCTTTCTTGCCATCGACCAGAAGAGTATGGAACGCATCCTTCACATAAGGCGAAGCGTTCGCCGTCCCAAACAATTTCTCATTGTTACTCTCGTTCTCGGTAAACAGCAGCGGCGCATTCCCCTCGCAGTACAAGGCGTAGTCAGCCAGCGACTCCTGAAAGATCGGGTCAGTATGGTGGGCCGAGATCACGCTGAACCCATCCTTCTTCCGTCCCTTCAGTACCGGCTTACTGCCTGCATCCGACCACATCCACGTATTTCGAAACCACAGCGTCGGCAATAGATGCAGCGTCGCCGTCTCCGGCCCGCGGTTGGCTACGCTGACCTTAATCTCCAGGTTCTCCGCACCTGCCTTTGCGTATTCGACAAACACGTCGAAGTAGCGGTCTTCGTTAAACACACCCGTATCCAATAGCTCGTACTCGGGGTTACCGCGCCCACGCTCCCGGTTCGTCTTCACTAGATCGTTATAGGGGTAAGCCGCCTGCGGATACTTGTACAAATACTTCATGTAGGAGTGAGTCGGCGTACTGTCGAGGTAGAAGTAGTATTCCTTCACATCCTCGCCGTGGTTGCCCTCGCTGTTCGTCAACCCAAACAGCCGTTCTTTCAGAATGGGGTCCTTGCCATTCCACATGGCAATCGCGAAGCACAACACCTGATGGTCATCGCAGATTCCCGCCAGACCGTCTTCACCCCAGCGATACGCTCTCGACCGTGCCTGATCGTGCGTGAAATAGTCCCAGGCGTCTCCGTTCGCGCTGTAATCCTCTCGCACCGTCCCCCACTGCCGTTCACTCAGGTAGGGTCCCCACTTCTTCCACGGGACGAGGTTTTCGCTGGCTTCTTTAAGTCTACGTTGTTCGTTTGCTTGTGCCATGGATACCTCCAAGGCTCTCGTGCGGCCATGATACGCGCAGGTGCGGGTAGTCGCGAACATCGTAAACCACGCGGATGACACCGAGGTTACCTCTCTGCGCCGTCCGTTGCCCCTGCCAAAAGAAACAGGCACTCCGGTTACTTGTCGGAAGCTAATCCGTTACGTTGCCTGCTACGGAACAGTCGGCGTTGACAGGATGTACTTTCAGATGAGTTCGAGGGTCCAGAGATCGTGCAGGTGGAGGACGCCTTCGGCGTGGCCGTTGGGGGTTGTGACGATCAGCGAGGTGATTTTTCTCTCTTCCATGAGGGCGAGAGCGGCGGAGGCGAAGGCTCTGCCGTCGATGGTGAGGGGGTGTGGGTTCATGATTTCGCTGGCGGTGCGCTCGAGGGCGTGAGGGCCGTCGCGTTCGAGGAGGCGGCGGAGGTCGCCGTCGGAGATCATGCCGAGGAGTTGGCCGGCGTCTGTGCCGGTGGAGAGGACGGTGGTCATGCCCAGCTTCTTGCGGGACATCTCGTAGATGACCTGCGGCATTGGGGTGGTGGGGGAGACCTGGGGGAGTGCTTCGCCAGAGTGCATGAGGTCGTGGACGCGGGCGAGGCGCTTGCCGAGGCGGCCTCCGGGGTGGAGTTCGGCGAAGTCTTCGGCTTTCCAGCCGCGACGTCGGCTTACCTCGAGGGCGAGGGCGTCGCCGAGGGCGAGCATGACCGTCGTGGAGGCGGTGGGGGCGAGGTTGAGGGGGCAGGCTTCGGTGTCGACGCTGGTGTCGAGGACGATGTCGCTTGCTTGCGCGAGAGTGGAGGTGGCGCAGCCGCAGAAGGCGATGAGCTTATCGGCCAGGCGTTTGAGGACGGGAAGGAGATAGAGTAGCTCTTCGGTTTCGCCGCTGGAGGAGAGGGCGAGAACAGTGTCGCCGCGGGAGAGCATGCCGAGGTCGCCGTGGATGGCGTCGGCGGGGTGGAGGTAGTGAGCGGGTGTTCCGGTGGAGCGGAGGGTGGCGGCGATCTTGCGGGCGATGATGCCGCTTTTTCCGATGCCGGTGACGATGACGCGGTTCTGGGTGATGGCAGATCGGAGGACGAGATTGACGGCGTGAGTGAAGGAGGCGAGCATGGGGCCGTCGAGACGTTGAGCGAGGTCGTTGAGGGCGGCGGCTTCAATGCGTATGAAGTCGGAGGGGAGGAGAGGATCTGCCGGAATGGAGGTGTTGTCGGACATGAGTGCTCGGCCATGTCGATGCTAGCAGAGAGGTTTGGCGTTTCGGAGCGTTTAGGGTGGGTTTACGGCTAAACTGGAGATGCGTGCGTTTGCGCGGAAGGATGTTTGCCGTGAAGCGAAGTGTGTTGGTTCTTGGTGTGATGGTGGTTGGGATCTCGCTGCTGCTGTGGGCAGGTTGGCATAACCTGCGGGAGCGGCGGCTGGCGATGCAGCGGGCTCAGGAGAGCCGCATTGTGCTGGTTCCGGAGAAGTCTGCTGGGACAGATGCTGGAACGGCTACGGCTGGCGGGGATGCGTCTCCGGTTGAGGGCTATCATCTGCGCGGGAAGGCTGCGCCGGGGTTTGTGCTGACCAATCTGGATGGGAAGAAGGTTTCGCTGGCTGACTATAAAGGAAGGCCTGTGCTGGTGAACTTCTGGGCTACATGGTGCGGTCCTTGCAAGGTAGAGATGCCCTGGTTTGAGGAGTTCAGGAAGCAGTATGCTTCGCAGGGGTTTGAGATCCTTGGGTTGGCCGATGATGTGGATGCTGGCAAGGAAGCTATTGGCAAGGTGGCGAAGAAGGCTGGCGTGAGTTATCCGATCCTGCTGACGGATGGGAAGGTTCAGACTGCTTACGGTGGGCTTGATGTTCTGCCGATGTCGTTCTATGTGGACCGGAATGGCGTTGTTGTCGAGGAGACTGCGGGCTTGGGATCGAAGGATGAGATTGAGGCGCACATCAAGAAGACGATTGCTTCGGGAGCGCCTGCTCCTGCCGAGAAGACTGCTGTTGCTTCGACTGGAGGGCGGTGATGCGCTCTGGGTGGATGCTTGCGGGATTGATGGCTGGAGCTTTGGGGATGCAAGTTGGGAGCTTCGATGCTCCTGCGAAGCCTAAGGGACATGTGAGCTATGTGGCTGAGCCGCAGAATGTGGCTGCAGGCAAGTCGAGCGTTGTGGAGCTGCGGTTCAAGGTGGATGAAGGGTTCCATGTGAACTCGCATACGCCGAAGTCTGAGCTGCTGATTCCTACGGCGATTACTGTGAAGGCTGCGGATGGGGTGAAGGCCGGAGCGGCGGTGTATCCGGCGGGAACGAGTTATAGCTTCAGCTTCGATCCTACGGAGAAGCTGGATGTTTATACGGGCGAGTTCGTGGTGAAGCTGCCTGTGGTGGCTTCGGCGGGAATGCATACGATCGATGGATCGCTGCGATATCAGGCTTGCGACAATGCGGCATGTTATCCGCCGAAGAGCTTGCCGGTTCAGGTGATGGTTACGGCGAAGTGATCCGTTTGGGTGATGCCGATTAAGGAACAGCGCGGACTTTCATGTTGTTGATTTCTTTTTGGCGATTTCCGTGATGGCATTATGGATTGAGACGATTGTTTTTGGGGGCAAAGCAGGACGCGATGGACGAGTTTAGAAGGCTGACACGACTGCCGGCGTATGTGTTCAACATTACAAGCGAGCTGAAGGCTGCGGCCCGCAAGCGCGGTGAAGACATTATCGACTTCGGGATGGGCAATCCCGATGGAGCGACTCCGAAGGCAATCGTCGACAAGCTGATTGAGGCGGCACAGAAGACGGTGACGCATCGCTACTCGCTTTCGCGTGGGATTCCGCGGCTGCGCAGGGCGATCTGCAATTGGTACAAGACTCGGTACAACGTTGATCTCGATCAGGAGACCGAGGCGATTGTGACGATCGGTTCGAAAGAAGGGATCGCGCATCTTTGCCTTGCTGTGCTCGACGATGCGGATACTGTGGCGGTGCCAAATCCTAGCTATCCGATTCATATCTTCGGGCCGGTGATTGCGGGCTCGAAGGTGCAGAGCATTCCGGTTCCGGATGCTTGCGCGGACCAGGTGCTGGCTGCGCTGGAGTATGAGCTGCCGAGGATGGAGCCTCGGCCGAAGCTGCTTATTTTGAACTTTCCGGCGAATCCTACGACTCAGTGTGTCGACCTCGCTTTCTTTGAGAGGGTTGTTGCTCTTTGCAAGGAGTTGGGGATCTATATCGTGCACGATCTGGCTTATGCCGATATCGTGTTCGATGGCTATCGTGCTCCTAGCATTCTTGAGGTTCCGGGTGCGAAGGATATTGCGGTTGAGTTCTTTACTCTTTCGAAGAGCTACAACATGCCGGGCTGGCGCGTGGGCTTCATGGTAGGGAACAAGAAGCTGGTTGCGGCACTGGGACGGATCAAGAGCTACTTCGACTATGGGACGTTTACGCCGATCCAGGTGGCCTCGATTGCTGCGCTGGAAGGACCACAGGATTGCGTTGCTGAGATTCGCGACAACTATAAGGCTCGGCGTGATGTGCTGGTGCCGGGGTTGAATAAGCTGGGTTGGCCGGTGGAACTGCCGAAGGCCACGATGTTTGCGTGGGCCAAGATTCCGGAGCAGTACAGGGCGCTGGGGTCGGTTGAGTTTTCAAAGAAGCTGCTGGCTGAGGCCAAGGTTGCTGTGAGTCCCGGTGTTGGGTTTGGGGAACATGGTGATGGGCATGTTCGGTTTTCGTTGATCGAGAACGAGGAGCGGACACGACAGGCTTTGCGGGGGATTAAGCAGATGTTCCGGAATGGGTAGTATCCCCTTTTGCAAAATCACCATAGCAAAGGCGCACTCATCTGCGGAGAGCAGAACTCCGCTCCGCTAAACTAGAACTTCCCTTCCCGGGAAGCCGCATGCCTGCCGAAATCATCCTCCAGCAAACCGCGAACGACGCCGCCCTCCTCGACAAACGCGAGCAACTTGCTACTGTTCGGACCACGCTCGCCGAGCGTGAATCTGAGCTTGCCCAAATCCGTGCCCAGCTCAAGACCTTCGAAGGCCGATACCTTCGTCAGGTCGGCGTCCTCTACGCAGAACTCGACGATCTCGAAGCGCGGATCGCCGAACGCGAAGTCGACCTCTACGATTCCGACTCCGCCCGCCGACGAGCCGAGGAGACTCGCCAGCGTGCGCAGGAGACCCATGATGCCGCATATGGGGATGCGCACGAAGCCGAAGAGTTCGATCCACCGCCCAGCCTTAAGACTCTCTTCCGAGACGTCGCCAAGCGCATCCACCCCGACTTCGCGCGCGACGACGCCGAGCAGAAGCACTTCACCCTGCTGATGGCCCGCGCCAACGAGGCCTACAGCCGTGGTGACACCGAAACGCTGCAGCGTCTCCTTGACGATCATCGCGAGATCAACGCCTCTATTGCCGGCGAAGGCGCTGTCGCTGAGCTTCTTCGCATCACGCGCCAGATCCAGCACGCCGAGCGCGACATCGCCACCCTCGATGCGGAGCGGCACACGCTGCTCAGCGGCGAGATTGGCCAACTGCATCGCGACGCCGAAGCTGCCGCTCGCGAACACCGCGACCTTCTTACCGAGCTCGCCACGAACCTCCGCGAGCAGATTGCCGATGCCCGGCGCCGCTTCGAGCTCGTAGACCGCCAGATCAGCGCACATGGAAGATAAAGCCAAAGGCGGCTTGCAACACATTCCGACTGGCGCCTCGCTGTCGCTGCATTCCACGCGCTCCAGCATCATCGCCCGCGGCCGCCGCGACGCTGCTAACGCAGCCTCCAACCCGCATTACCGGCAGGCTGTCACTGACTACAACGCCCGCAACTTCACTGAAGCCGCAGCCAGCTTTCGACTCGCCGCCGAGCAAGGCCACGCTGAATCGCAGTACCTGCTCAGCACGATGTACGACGCGGGGCAGGGTGTGCCTCAAGACGATACCCAAGCTGCCTACTGGGAGCGCAAGGCCGCCGAGCAGGGCCACGCCTACGCGCAGGCCAACCTAAGCTTCCGCTACTACACAGCCAATAACTTCCCTGAGGCTTTCGCATGGTGCCAGCGCGCTGCCCACAGTAACCTTGCCTGGGCGCAATTCAATCTTGGCCTCATGTATCGCAAAGGCGAAGGCGTCCCGCAAAGCGACACCGAAGCTGCCTACTGGTATCGCCTGGCCGCCACGCAGAACTTTCCCGAAGCCCAGCAGAAGCTGGCTGACCTCTATTACATTGGCCAGGGTGTTCCGCTCAGCTATACGCAAGCCGCCACGTGGTATCGCAAGGCCGCTGAGCAGGGCAACGCCGAAGCCCAGTTCCAACTCGGCCACCTTTACGCCATCGGCCAGGGTGTCGAGCACAACTATACCCAGTCTCGCCACTGGACTCGTCAGGCTGCCATTCAAGGGCACGAACAGGCGCTCTGCGAACTCAAGCGCCGCGAGTACCGCGACCCATAACCTGATGCCTCAACACGGCGAAATCCCAGGGTCCTCCACTGCGCTCGGGAAGACGACGGGAGAGGGAGGTCGGGTAAACCCCCCCCGGGGGGTGTCTTGGGTAAAACCAATGCAATCAATAACTTGACCCGTTTTGTTCGCGTAAAATAGTCATAATAAATGGGTTGCGGGTAAAATCGTCTTTCTAAAGGGTTTATGGAAAATAGAAGGGCCTCGGTCTGGTGACCGAGGCCTTTTCTTTCCATCTATTTCAATTATAGCTAGTGGAGTAAAACTCTTTTGCAATTGATATCGCTTTTGGTTGCAATGGTTTAGGCCAGGACGGGGCTTGACAAGGTTTCCTGTGGAAAACTTGTGGATTGTTTTTGGGATTGTTCTACGGGCGCGCCGATGGCTGGGTCGGTCATGCTGTCTTCTCCGGTTTCTACGTGTCCTGCGATGCGGCGTTGGAAGCTGGTATCGGAGCTGACCTTGATGATGAAGTCGTACCAGCCGTGGGAGTGTCTGAGATGCCAGTGCTTTGAAAGATCCTCGCCCTGTCTCAGATGGTGGGTGGTGGTGTCGGTGGTATAGGCGTCAAAGATGGTGAGGTCGCAGGCTTCGCCCCGGTTGACGATCTCGAGGGTGATGCCGGAGCGGACGGCGTCGTAGAGGGTGGTGATGTCGAGGTTGGCTTTTTCGCTGCTTGCGGTGCTGCCGAGGAAGGAGCGGAAGAAGCCGTTGGGGCCGTAGACGGAGAGGTCGTAGGCATTCTGGCTCGCGGCGAGCTTCCAGAGATCGGAGAGTTCGGCTCCGGGCTCAACGGTGTAGGTCCATGGGCCAGTTTCCGTGTTGCCGGAACGGACGTGATAGACCGCGGTGGATTTGCCGGTGTTGCCGAAGTCGATGCGGATGGAGTGGTCCAGGAAATCGGGCCGGGCTTGTACGTTGAGGACGTAGGGGACGGCGCGGGCGGGGCGGATGCCTAGTTCTTGAGCGGGGACGGCTTGCTCGGTGGGTGGGGTGGGAACGTAGTCGGGGTGACGTGCGTTGTCGGGTGGGATGTAGGCTACGGTGCTGGGAAGTGGGACGGACGCGTCATTGGGCGATTTGAAGTTGAAGGCGGAGGTGAGGTCTCCGGTGACGGCGCGACGCCACTTGGTGATGTTGGGCTCCTTGATGCCGAAGCGTTTTTCGATGAACTGGATGAGTGAGGTGTGGTCGAAGACCTCGGAGTTGACCCAGCCGCCCTTGCTCCAGGGGGAGATGACGACCATGGGGACGCGGAGGCCGAGGCCGTAGGGACCGGCGGGGTACTCGGAGTTGCCCTCGAAGATTTCGTTGGTGGTGGGGATGGTGGATTTGCCTTGGGCGCGTGACTGCGGTGGGACGGGCGGAGGCATGTGGTCGAAGAAGCCGTCGTTCTCGTCGTACATGAGGAAGAAGGCGGTCTTGCTCCAGACTTCGGGGTTCGCGGTGAGGATGTCGAGGACCTGCGAGACGTACCATGCGCCGTAGTTTGCGGGCCAGTTGGGGTGCTCGGTGTAGGATTCGGGGGCGACTAGCCAGGAGACCTGCGGGAGTTTGCCGCTGCTTACGTCCTGCTTGAAGATATCGAAGAGAGTGCCTGATTTTAGGATGTTTGTGCCGGTGCGGGCCTTTTCGGCGAGCGGAGAGCTTTGCGGTGCGTTCTGATACTGGTGGAAGTAGAGGAGCGAGTTGTCGCCGTAGTTGCCGATGTAGGGGTTGTCGCCGGTCCATCCCCAGAAGCCGCTGGCGTCGAGGCCTTCGCCGATGTCCTGAAATATCTTCCAGGAGACGCCTGCTTTTTGGAGAAGTTCGGGGTAGGTGCACCAGTCGTAGCCGGCTTCGGCGTTATCGATGACAGGGCCGCCGTTTTTGCCGTCGTTGCCAACCCAGCCAGTCCACATGTGGTAGCGGTTGGGGTCGGTGGGGCCGAGGAGGGAGCAGTGATAGGCGTCGCAGACGGTGAAGGCGTCGGCGAGGGCATAGTGGAAAGGGATGTCGCTGCGGGTGAGGTGGGCCATGGTGGTGGTGCCTTTTTGAGGGACCCACTGGTCGTTGTTGCCCTCGTTCCATGCGGCGTGGGTGGTGGTCCAATCGTGCGCGAGGTCTTGCAGGAATTGGAGGCCGAGGTTGGGCGCGCCGGGGTGGAAGGGGAGAACGTAGCTGTTGCCGCCGTTGGGCTGATACCAGACGGGATTGCCGGAGGGGAGGGTGACGGCGCGGGGGTCGCCGAAGCCGCGGACGCCGCGAAGGGTGCCGAAGTAGTGATCGAAGGAGCGGTTCTCCTGCATCATGACGACGATGTGCTCGACGTCGTTGATGGAGCCGGTGCGGTTGTTGGCTGGGATTTCTAATGCGCGGGCGATGCTGGCGGGGAAAGTTGCGGTGAGGGCGGATGCGGAGAGAAGTTGCAGGAAGGTGCGACGGTCTGTGGACAAGGGGAGAAACCTCGCTGAGTGATGTATGGTGCTCAGCGAGAATGTAGGCCGTGTTTGTTGCGGGGAGGTGACGGGAGGGTGACGGCGACGTGACGGCTTGGAGAAATTTATTTCAAGGGGATTGGGGTGCCCTGGTGGAAGGTGATTTGCCAGCGGTTGTCGCGGTTGGTCCAGATGGAGCTTCGTTGGGCTTGATGGATGATGTGGCCGGATGAGTCGTGGCGTGTGGTGCGGTAGGTTACGAGCATGACTTCGGGGGTGAGGGGGCGGATGGCGAAGTCGCTGAGACGCGCTGCGGGGTGCGGTGGCTCGTTGCGGAGGTCTTCTAGGATGGCGGCTTTGTCGAAGGTGCGGCCGGAGCTGCCAAATTCGAGGAAGTCGTCGGTGAGGAGGGTGGAGACGAATGCGGGGTTGCGGCGGTTGGCGGGGTCGAGGAGGGATTCTTCGAGGGCTTTGAGGTGGTCGGCGATTTGCATGTGAGGTCATTGTTCCAGAGAAGAGTCGTGTGACTGGAGCAAAAAAACAATGGATCAGTCGGTGTGTCAGCGGGTTTATAGGGTGCGGGCGATTTGGTTTGCTGCCTCGGAGGGGGTGTAGCGGCTGGTATCGATGGATAGCGCGGGTTGAGGCATTGTGGGTGTATTGAAGGTTCCGACGGCGTTCAGTTGATGGAAGAGTTCGACCGAGGCTAGTTTCTGGTATTCGCGTCGGAAGGAATTCTCCATGCGGTTTGTTAGCTCTGAGAGGGGGCATACCAACTCGACGAAGTGCACTTGGCCGCCTCGCATTGTCACTGTGGTCACGGTCCGCTCGATGAAGGTAGGGCATACGGTCTTTTCGGGGGCGAAGGTGAAGATCAGGCCCGGAAGGTGCGCCTGGCAGGCTTGGTCGAAGACGGAGAGCCAGATCTGTTCGCGCAGTTGGACGAAGGGTGGAGTGCCGAAATCGAAGACCGGGAGAAGCAGGTCGACGACGAGGTGGTTGTGGAAGAGTTTGTAGCCGGTGATGGCCTCCAACTGTTTTGCAACGGTCAGCTTGCCGGTGGCGGGCAGGCCGAAGATGAAGATGAGTTTCATTGCCTGATGATGGATTGCTCGTTGTGTCGCGTCAAGCTATTAGATGTAGTCGAACAGGGTCATGAAACCGAAGTCCATGTGGAGTTGCTGGTGGCAGTGGAAGAGGGTTAGGCCGGGGTTGTCGGCGGTGAAATCGATCTCGGCCTCTTGATAGCCGCCGACCATGACGACGTCTTTGATGACGCCGGAGGTGGGCAGGCCGGCGATTCGTGTGAGTTCGAAGCTGTGGCGGTGGAGGTGGATGGGATGGATGTCGTCGGTGGCATTGCGCATTCGGATGCGGTAGCGCTTGCCCTGATGGAGGTGGAAGGAGGGTTCGGCCATCATTTGATGCGTGGGATAGGCTATGCCGTTGATAGTCCATTGATTGAAGCCTTCGAGGGCGGCGTTTTGTTTTTCGAAGAGCATGTCGAAGGTTTCGTCAGGCTGTGCGGATGAAGGGCTGGGGTTGCCGAAGTGGGCGTAGTTCCACTTGAAGGGACGGGGTGGGAGCCATTGGGGCTTGCCTTTGTAGCCGGCGTACTCTACTACGATGCCCATGCCGTGGTGGCGGTCGTCGTCGGCGAGGTCGCCCATGATCCAGACGCCGGGGTGGTTCATTTGGACGATGGCGGAGATGCGCTCGGCGGTGCCTAGCCAGAGGCCGGGTGCGTGGACGGGGCGGGGGAGCGGGTTACCGTCCATGGCGAGGATGGTGAAGGTGTGGCCGGGAAGGGCGAGGCTGCGGATCTCTCCGGCGCTGCCGTTGAGGATGTGGAAGAGGACACGCTCGCCTTGTTTGACGCGGATGGGTTCGCTGTGACCGAGCATGCGGCCGTTGATGGTGAAGGCGTCGTAGCCGACCTCGTAGCCGTGTGGTGTTCCTTTGGCTAGGGAGGCGTTCATTTTGGTTTCGCCGGCTTGTTTGAGCGCGCGGACTGTTTGGGATGGGGAGAGAAAGTCCATTGCCATGTCGCCGCCGCGGCTTAGGGTGGGTTGGAATTCTTTGAGGGTGAGGAAGACTTCGCGGTCGTAGTCGCCGGTGTTGTGGGTTGGTTCGATGTAGACGGGGCCGACGAGACCGCTATATTGGCCGGCGGCGAGATCGGCTCCGGCGCGGACGTGTGTGTGATAGAAGCGGAAGCCGGAGGGGCCGGGGATGAAGGAGATTCTGCGGCTACCGTGGGGCGGGATGAAGGGTGTGCCTTCTTCGGCGGCTCCGTCGGTGTCGGTGGGGAGGAATTGGCCGTGCCAGTGGAGCTGCTCGGGAGTGTCGGTTGCGTTATGGATATCTACAATGACGCGTTGGCCTTGCTTGAGGCGCAGGAGTGGTCCGGGGAACTGGCCGTTGTAGGTGGTGGTGGAGATGATGCGGTTGGGGGCGAGCTCGATGGGCGTGGTGGCGATGGTGAGGGTGTAGTCGGCGGGGCTGTCGGCCTGGTTGATGATGCGGGAGAGTGGGGAAGCGCACGCGATTGCTCCGACTGAGCGGAGGAAATTGCGGCGGGAGAGGTGCGTGGTTGGCATGGTGCTCCTGCTTCGGAGAGTTGCCGTTGGATGTGCATGAAAACTATATCGAATGTTTGTGGATGGGGCTGTCGAATTTGAGTAAAGCTGGGGGTGAGTTTAAGATTGCACTCAAAGTTTAGAGGGGGAGTGTGAGAGATGTGTCGGAATATCAAAACACTTTTCAACTTTGATCCGCCGGTCTCTGAGGATGAGATTCGTGGGGCTTCGCTGCAGTTTGTGAGGAAGATCAGCGGGTTCAATAAGCCGTCGAAGGCTAATGAAGAGGCTTTTCTAGCGGCGGTGGATGAGGTTGCTCAGGTTTCGGCGAAGCTTTTGTATTCGCTGGAGACGACTGCGCCTCCGAAGGATAGGGAAGAAGAGGCTGCGAAGGCCAAGGCTCGTGGGGCGAATAGATTTCATAGTGATGGTGGGCGTGATCCGGCTGCGGTGTGAGTGCTTCGGTGGAAAAGAACAATAGATCAGTCGCTTCGCCCTGCGGGCTTCGTTCCGGCCTTCGGCAGAGCGGAAAGCACCTCTTCGTGGCGAGGCAGTGGCAGCACAGCTGAAGCCGTGCACGTAAGCAAAGCGATCGCGCTTCGCACGATTGCCCACTCATGTCGCGATGAGGCCGTGCCATGGGGATGGGGCACCCGGCATCTTCTAGCAGGTGACGTGGAGAATGGCGTTCGCTTTGGACTCTTTTTCTACGAGGCTGAGAGCTTTGCTGGTCGGTACGACGACCAGTTTGACGTGACGGCGCTCGGCTTCGCGCTTCACTTCCTTCATCACGGGCAACTGACCGTGCGCTCCTGTGCCGATCACGAGAAGCTTGCACTTCCAGGGGATCTTTTCTTCGATGGACAGGGGCGTGTGTCCGAACTCGTCGCGGAATCTTTGGGAAGGTGCTTTCTTTCGTTTGCGGACTTCTCCGCGGTCGATTACGACGTCGTACATGTAGGTGCTGTCGTCGATCTGGAGGGTGCCGAAGGAGAATTTGCTGAAGTGCATGGCGCCTCGTGTGCCGCTGAGTTCAGGCACTCTTCCGGGAGGTGACGGCGGAGAAGGTGGACCAGCTCTGTTCTATGTCGCGGCTGCCGCAGTGCGGGCAAGTGGTCTTTTCTGTGTCGTGCTCGACGATGTGCAGGGTCTTGGTGAAGGTTTTGTTGCAGGCTTTGCAGAGGTATTCGTAGTGGGGCATGGGAACCTCCCACGGTTGTGGTGGATTGGATTTTAGGCCTTCGGGTGGAGGAGATTCAACTCGGGGCGATCCCGAGTCTGATTTCACAACGCAAAGCGGATCGCGCTTCGCGCGATTGCCCACTCATGTCGCGAAAAGACTGCGCCATGAATGGGGCACCCGGCTTTTGTATTAGCTGGAGACGACTGCGCCGCCGAAGGATAGGGAAGAAGAGGCTGCGAAGGCCAGGGCTCGTGGGGCGAATAGATTTCACGCTGATGGTGGGCGTGATCCGGCTGCGGTGTGAGTGGATGCTGCACCGGAAGAAAAACGATAAATCAGTCGCTTCGCTATGAATGGGGCACAAGCGGTTTAGTTAACTTTTTACGGAACCAAGCCTGATTCCACAGTTGGCGCAATGCAAACGAAAAGCCATGCTGACTGTCGTTCTTTCGTTTCTCAAAAACGACTTAGCGCAGTTCGGACACTTCCAGTTTCCGCATAGGTACCCGATTCCCAAATAAGTTACACCGTAGAGCAGGGTGATTGGAAGGAACGAATTTTTGCCAAGCCATTTTGTCGCGAAGCCAACGATAGGAATGAAAAGTAAAAAAACAGAGAAGACAAGAACTTGCAAGATATAAAACCTATGCCAGATCTTCCGATCAAAATGGGTGTTGATAGATTGCGTCGCCGATTTTTCTATTCTGCTCATCTCGAGGATATTACTTCTTTGCTGTGGCCTGTTTCTTCTGGGCGTCTAGAAAGCGGCGGACGCGGTCTAGGCTGCGGGCTTTGCCGAAGACTACCATGCTCTCTAGGAGTGGTGGGGACATGGTGCTGCCAGTGATGATGGCTCGGAGGAGCATGAAGTTTTCTTTGACGGACCAGGATTTTTCTTCGCCTAGTTTTTTGAGTGCGGGCTCGAGTGCTTCGTGGGTCCAGTCGGTGGCTTCGAGGGTGGCTAGTTGATCGGTGGCGAAGGCTAACGTTTCTTCGAGGGTGCGCTTCTTTGGGAGGAAGACCTCTTGTGTGGGGAGGACGTCGTCGCGGAAGAAGAAGGTGGTTAGGTCGCCGAATTGGCCGAGGGTTTCGATGCGGGTTTGGATGAGTGGAGCGATGTGGCGGAGGTAGTCGTCGGAGAGAACGGTGCTGCGTAGCTCGGCGTAGAACTGGTCGGGGGTGAGCTTGCGGAGGTATTCGCCGTTGAGCCACTTGAGCTTGGTGAGGTCGAAGACGGGGCCGCCGAGGCGGATGTTGGTGAAGACGAAGTGCTCGACCATTTCTGAGAGCGTGAATTGCTCAGTGCCGTTGTTGATGTCGGCGGGCATGCCGCCGCCCATGAGACCGAGGAAGTTGATGATGGCTTCGGGGAGGAAGCCGGCCTGCTGGTAGTAGATGAGGGAGACGGGATTTTTGCGCTTGGAGATTTTTGACTTGTCGATGTTGCGCAGGAGCGGCATGTGCCAGAAGCGCGGCTGTTGCCAGCCGAAGGCTTTGTAGAGGAGGACGTGTTTCGGGGTCGAGGAGATCCACTCTTCGGCGCGGATGACGTCGGTGATCTGCATGAGGTGGTCGTCGACGACGTTGGCGAGGTGATAGGTGGGGAAGCCGTCGGACTTCATGAGGACCTGGTCGTCGACGTTGCTGTGGTCGAAGGTGATCTCGCCACGGAGCTCGTCGCGGAATGTGGTGGAGGCGGTGGTGTCGTTGCCGTGCGGAGGGATGGCGAGGCGGATGGTGTGGGGCTTGTTGGCTGCCTGGTTGGCGGCGATTTGGTCTTGCGAGAGATTGCGGCAGGTGCCCGGGTAGCGTGGTGGGAGCTTGGCGGCGATCTGCTGCTTGCGGACGGCTTCGAGCTCTTCTGGGGTGCAGAAGCAGCGGTAGGCGGTGCCGTTGGCGAGGAGGATGTCGGCGTGCTCGCGATAGATTTCTGTGCGCTCGGACTGGCGGTAGGGGCCATGGGGGCCGCCGACGTCGGGGCCTTCGTCCCAGGTGAGGCCGAGCCAGCGGAGGGAGTCGAAGATCATCTGCTCGGAGGTGGGGACGAAGCGGGTGCGGTCGGTGTCCTCGATGCGGAGGACAAATTTGCCGTTGCGCTGGCGGGCGTAGATGTAGTTGAGCAGGCCGATGTAGGCGGTGCCGACGTGGGGGTCGCCGGTGGGTGAGGGGGCTATGCGGACGCGGATAGGGGCTTCTGTGCTGGTGCTAGTCATTATGGGGGCCAAACCTTGATGCTAGCAGAATTGGGGTGGGTTTATGGTGAGTGTGGCTGGGGAGAAACAATCATTGTGAGGGGATTCCGAGGAGGACGGATCGCGCTTTGCGCGATTGCCCACTCATGTCGCGATAAGACTGTTCAGTCTCATGACATGCTTTACAGGTTGTTATCAGGACATCCTTTACACCTGACCGTTTCCGGTCCGGTGAGGTGCGGATGTCGTGGAGGCTTGTGGGTGTTCAGGATCAGCGTGTGGAGTTCGTGGTTCGAGCC